>JACKBM010000015.1 GCA_020634575.1 Ardenticatenales bacterium
GCCAGCGCCTGTCGCATCCAGAATTCGTGCTCCGCCGCCATCACGACAACAACTGCCCCAGCCCCAGCAAAATCACAAAAGCCAGCGTCGACAACGACATCTGCTTCAAATATGGATCCAGTTCCGCAGCCGTCTCACCCCGCGTCACGGCCAACCCGTTCCGCAACAGCAAGGGCGTCGCCAACAGGAACAGCCATTCCCAGGCATTGCCCGGCTGCAGCAGCACGTAGACGATGGCGCCAAGCACGGCCCCCACCAGCAGCGTCCAATGGTAAAGCCGGGCCCGCTCTCGGCCCAGCCGAACCGGAATCGATTGTTTGCCCGCTTTACGGTCAGACTCGATGTCGCGGATGTTGTTGACATTCAGCACCGCCACCGCCAGCAAGCCACAGCTGGTCGCCGGCAGCAGGATGGCGCCGCTCAGGGCAGCCGTATGCAGGAAATAGCTGCCGGCCACGCCAACCCAGCCAAAGAAAATCAGCACAAACAGATCACCCAAACCCACATAGCCGTAGGGCCGGCTGCTGGCCGTGTAGGCGATGGCTGCCCAGATGGCTGCCGCCCCCAGCAAGGCAAAAATCAGGACCAGCCAGAGGCCGGCCAGCCCAAAGGCCAACAAAATCAACGCCAACCCAAAAACAACGGCCAACCCGGCCGTAGTGGCAATCGCCTGCTTCATCGTCCCGGCGGCGATGGCGCCGCTTTGCACCGCCCGTTGCGGGCCGCTGCGCTCCTTGTGGTCGGCCCCATGGACCGAATCGCCATAATCATTGGCCAGGTTGGAGAGGATTTGCAGGCAGGTGGCCGTCAGCAGGGAGAGAATCAAAAGTGGCCAGGAAAAGGCGCCAGCGGCTGCCGCCAGAAAGGCGCCCAGAATGATGCAGGCAAACGCCAGCACCAACGTGCGCGGCCGGGCCGCCTCCAGCCAGACCGCCATTGAACCAGGTTTCACCGTCTCTTTCGTCATGCGTCCGATTGTAATCGTTTTGGGGGAACGGCGCATTGAGCGACGAGGGGTACCCCACCCGACGGGTGGGGTACCCGACGGGTTGGCCAACCCGACAGGTTGGCTAACCCCTCACCATGGCGCGCATTTTGCCGACAAGGGCGTCAAAATCATACGGCTTGGAAAGAAACTCGGAGGCGCCCAGCTCTTCCAGGAGGGCACTGGCATCTGCGTCCCCATAGCCGGTGGAAACAATGATGCGGGCGTCAGGATCCATCTGCTTGAGGGCGCGATAGGTATCTTCCCCATCCAGCACCGGCATCTTCACATCCAGCAGAACGACATCGACAGCGCCCTGGTTGGCCTGATAACAATCCAGGCCGGCCTGGCCATGTTTGGCTTCCAGCACGCGCATCCCCTGTGAACTCAGGATATCAGCCGCGACGCGGCGAACGTCGTGATCATCATCAACAATCAGGACCGTGCCGTGTAGATCGCCCACACTCACAACCGGTACCGGCGCGGCGCGCCGCCGTTGGCGCTGGGCCGGGAAGTAGAGGCAGAAGGTTGTGCCCTGCTCGGGCTGTGAGTGCACCTGAATACCACCCTGATGCTTCTGCATGATTCCCAGGGCGGCTGACAGCCCCAGACCATGCCCGCGTGCCTTGGTCGTAAAAAACGGGTCAAAAATCTGGTCGCGGGTGGCGGCATCCATGCCATTGCCATTGTCCTGGACAACCAGGCAGACGTAGTGGCCGGCCAGCAGGCAGCTGCCATCCGCGAGGAGAATGGGGGATTCTGTGTTGATAGCTTGTTTTTGGGTAGAGATCAGGATCTGGCCACCGGCCGGTGGCATCGCCTCCGTCGCATTCAAAATCAGATTCATCAACAGCTGCTGCAATTGGCCCCGATCCGCGGCAATCAACGGCAAATCTGGTGCCGGCTGCACCACCAACTCCACCCGCCGCGGCAACGCCGTCTCCATCAGACGGGCACTTTCCCCCAAAAATTGGTTCAGATCCAGCAAACTAATTTCCGGGTCCGCCTTGCCAGCATAGGCCAGCAACTGCTGGGCCAGATCGGCCGCTCGCCCCGCCGTCGCCATCATCCGCCCAACCTGGGCCTGGGCCGGATGATCCGGCTCAAGCATTGCCTGGGTCAATGAAGCATGTCCCAGCATTCCGGTCAGGAGATTGTTGAAATCATGGGCGATACCACCCGCCAAAAGGCCCAGGCTTTCCAGCCGCTGTGCTTCGATGAGTGCCGTATCACTCAAGCCATCCAGCTTTGGCGCCGGCGGCATCTCAGTTTCGGCAGCCGTCGGTGGCACTGACTCTATGCCAGGGCGTACCCAGACCAGCAACAAGAGAGCCACCATGCTTCCCAGGATGAATGATAAAAAGAGGGGGATGCCAACTTGGGCCAGAGTGATTCGTCCCGACAGCACCAGCAGGAAACCAGCCAGCCCCAGCGTCAACCAGCTGCTGAGCAGCAAGGCCGGCGCCAGGCGTGCAAGGGACGTCTTCAAAATACCGTTACGCACCCGTCCTTTCATTGGCATCCTCTCCGCCAATCATAACATGGCGCCCCCCGCAGCCGTGTGAATTTCACCCGTCAGCGGCGTGAAGGTTGCATAAAAAAGTGGCGCGGCCCGGTACCGCTACGGGTAGCTCCCTCAGGCTGACTGGATGGTGCCGCAGGTATGATCTTCCTCACTACCCCGCCAACTGACTCTATGTTAATCTCTGCCAGTCAACCCAAAACACAAGTCGAGGTTTCCATGGCCAATCTCAAACGTCTACTCAGCAACCGTATGCAAAAAATGGATGTCAATATCATCCGCGAAATCCTGAAAGTGGTGAACCAGCCCGGCATGATTTCCCTGGCTGGCGGCATCCCGGCTGATGAAAGCTTCCCCATGGATATCTTTGCCGACCTGACAGACACCGTCCTTTCTGAGTTCGGTACCAGCGCGTTGCAATATGATGTCTCTGAAGGCTTTGGCCCCCTGCGCGATGCCCTTGTCGATTACCTGTCGGAGGCCAAGGGGGTACAGACCAAACTCGAGAACATCCTGGTCTTCAACGGTTCGCAATCGGGCCTGGATATGATCGGCAAAATCCTGCTGTCGCCAGGGGACAATGTGGCCATCGAGGCCCCTTCCTACCTGGGCGCCATCTCGGCGTTCAACGCCTATGAGCCGGATTACGTCCAGCTAGAAACGGATGACGATGGCTTGATCCCGGATTCGTTACGTCGCGTACTGGAAATCATCAACATCAAGTTCGTTTACCTGGTTTCGACCTTCCAGAACCCGACCGGCCGGACCATCCCCCTCGGCCGCCGCCACGAGATCGCCGAAATCATCAAGGAACATGACGCCCTGATCATCGAAGACGATCCTTATGGCGCCTTGCGCTACTCCGGCGAGCCGCTCCCGCCCCTGCAGGCGCTGGCGCCGGACAACGTCATCTACCTGAGCACCTTCTCCAAGATCCTTGCCCCAGGGCTGCGCGTCGGCTTCTGCACAGTACCGCAAGATCTGTTCCGGCCCCTGGTCATGGCCCGGCAGGCCGCCGACCTGCACACCAACACCTTCAGCCAGGCGATCGCCGCCGAATATCTGCGCGGTGGCTATCTGGCCCAGCAGCTCCCCAAAATCATCGCCCTCTACAAACCCCGCCGGGATGCGATGCTGGCGGCGCTGGAGGCCCACATGCCGGCAGGTTATCGCTGGAACCGGCCGGATGGCGGCATGTTTATCTGGGCCCAGGCGCCCGAGGGCACCGACGCCGAAAAGCTGTACTGGCAATGCATCGAGCAGAAGGTCGCCTTCGTCCCTGGCAAATATTTCTATAGCGATCCCAAAACCCAGGGGCTCAACACCATGCGCCTCAATTTCACCCGCGCCGACGAAGCCACCATCACCCGCGCCATCCAAACAATCGGCGCGGTGGCCGCCAACATGGCAAGTTAAACAAAAAGGCCCTCCCCAAATAAATGGGGAGGGCCTCAACAAAATCCGTGTTGAATCAGTGCTAAACTTGTACTGAGCGAAGCGAAGTATCCGTGGCCGCTCTTATTCCTCTTGCCGCCGCTTCTCTTTGCGATCGTTTTCCTCCAGCGGATAGCTGCCAACCGCAGAAAGGACACGGCGCCCCAGCCGGCGCATACGCGAACGGCCCCGCGCCAGCACATAACGGGCCCGTTTCCATTCCCGGTCCCGCCAGCCCGTTTCCGGCGCCGTCCCCAGCCATTTAATCGCCGCCGCCGCCCAGGTTAAGCCACCGCCAAAACCGACAAAGACGATGTTGTCATCCGGCCGGATCCGCCCCTTGTCGATGGCGTCACACAAAGCCAGCGGTATGGAGGCAGCCGACGTGTTACCCGTCACCTCCAGGTTCATGTGGAACTTCTCGATCGGCATCTTCAGCTTCTTGGCGGCCGTACTGATGATCCGCTCGTTGGCCTGATGGGGCACGACCAGGCTCACTTGCTCCACATCCAGATCCGCCTTGTCCAACACATCCTTGACGATGTCCGCCATGATACTCGTCGCAAAACGAAACACCTGGCGACCGTTCATCTCAATGGTGCTTTTGTGGCCCGGCCCTTTGTGCGGCCCGTGCCCATTGCTGGAAAATTCCGGCCCCAGGTGCGGCAAATAACTGTCATAATTAATCTGCAAGCGCAGCAAATCACCGCCGGAGCCATCCGAGCGCAGCGAGGTAGATAGCACGCCCCCGGGCACATTCGACCCCTGCAACACGACCGCGCCAGCACCATCGCCAAACAAGATGCAGGTGGCCCGATCTGACCAATCCACAATGCGGGACATCGTCTCCGCACCAATGACGATGGCGGTGTTGATGGAGCCGGTGGCAATCGCGTTGGCCGCCATGCTCAGCCCATACACAAAACCGGAGCAGGCCGCGCTTAGATCAAAGGCTCCCGCCTTGCTGGCGCCCAGCAAATCCTGCACCAGGCAGGCCGCTGACGGGAATACATGATCTGGTGTAGAAGTCGCCACAATGATCAGATCCACTTGCGAAGGGGTGATGCCGGCCACGGCCAACGCCTGCGTCGCCGCTTTAAATCCGAGCGTCGCCGTCGTCTCCTTGGGTGAAGCGATGCGCCGCTCCCGGATTCCCGTCCGGGTCACGATCCATTCGTCGTTCGTGTCGACGATCTCCGCGATCTGGTCGTTGGTCAGGGCATATTGGGGCAAAAAACTCCCCCAACCAACAATGTGTGCATGTCTCATAAACTTCCTCAGGCTGAAACCCTTTCCTTACAAGGAATGATAACACAGCAGGCCGGTTGGAGTTGCGCCGCGGGCCCGATTTTCTCATTTCCCCCAACTTCTGAATCGGGTATCATCTCCCCATGCGCAATTGTCTGCTCACCTGTTTGCTTCTGGCGCTGTTTCTAAGCGCCTGTGACCGCTCCACCAGCCCGCCCCCACCTCTGGATCGCCAGCCCCCCACCGCCAACGCCCTCGACCTCCTGGACCAGCTAGATGACGTCACTATCCCGCCCCGCGACCTGGCGGATCTGACTGAACGGCTGACCGGCAGCGGCCCCATCCCACGGACCGCTGTCACAACGCCAACCTCATACAAAGTCGGCGATATCGCCACCTTCTGGTACAAGGATCAGGATGCGGGCCAAAACGTCACGGTCGAGGCCCAACTTCGGTATCGCTCGGCTGAACTCTACATGTGGTTTGAAACAGGAATGCGGGTACGGGATGATGAACTCACGGAAGCGGTCAATTTCCTGGAGGCGCAGCTTCTCCCCACGCACCGGGCTTTTTTTGGTGAGGAAAATCGGCCAGGTATCGATGGCGATCCGCGCGTCCACATCCTCCACCTTGAGGAAATCGGGGGGATCGCCGCCGCTTATTTCAACTCGGCTGATGGCTACGTCCAGGCCGTCAATCCCTACTCCAACGAACGGGAAATCCTCTACATCAGCATGAAATCCCGCGACCTGGGCAGCGACGAATATTTTGGCAGCGTCGCCCAGGAGATGCAGCACCTCATTCACCAGAACACCGACCCCAACGAGGCGGCCTGGCTGAATGAAGGGATGTCGGAACTCTCCCTGCACCTGAACGGGCTGGAGCCGAATCGCGAGGCCGATTATGCCGCGCACACCGACATCCAACTCACCAACCTGACCTATGATCCCGACCTGGTCAGCGCCCATTACGCCGCCGCCTTTCTCTTCACCAACTATTTCCGTGAACAGTATGGCGAGGCAGCCACCCAGGCGCTCAACCGGGACCCGGGAGATGGGCTGCAAGGCTTTGACCACCTGCTCGCCGCTCTCGGTACCGGTTTGAGTGCTGACGATTTCTTCAAGAACTGGCTGGTCGCCAATTACCTGGTCAGCATTGAGCGCCCAACCGGCGTCTGGGGCTATGAGACGGTCGATGTGCCGGCACTGGAGCTGGCGGAGGACCATCGCCGCTTCCCGGCCGAAGTCAGCGGCAGCGTGGCCCAGTACGGCGCCGATTTCATCCGCCTACGCGGCGATGAGCCGCTGCGGTTGAATTTCACCGGCTCCCAGCGGGTGCCGCTGCTGGCCACCTCGGCTCACAGCGGCAGCGCTTTCTGGTCGACGCTGCCGGCCGACAAGTCAGATATGACACTGACCGGCCGGTTCGACCTCACCCCCCTCACCAGCGCCACCCTCTCCTTCTGGACCTGGTTCGACATCGAAGAGGGTTGGGATTACGCCTACCTGGCCGTCTCTGACGACGACGGCGCCAGCTGGGAGTTACTGGAAACAGACGCTATGACCAGTGAGGATCCCCAGGGTAACAGCTTCGGCCCCGCTTTCACCGGCAGCAGCGGCGGCGGCGTGGCTCCCGTCTGGATTCAACAGGAAGCGGACCTGACCCCCTTCGCCGGCCAGGAGATCCTGGTCCGTTTTGAATACGTCACCGACGACGCCATCCACCTGACCGGGTTTGCCGTCGACGATGTGACCATTCCCGAGCTGGCCTTCAGCGACGACATGGAATCAGCCACAAGTCCCTGGATCGGGGCCGGTTTCTTGCGCCATGAAAACCATCTGCCACAGCGCTACAGCCTGCAGCTCATCTACCTGAGTGATGCGGCCGTGCGCGTCGAGCTGCTGACGTTGGGCGAAGATAACACCGGTAACTGGACTATCGCCCTGGATCAGGATTTCGATGAAGCGATCCTGATCATCGCCGGTCTGACGCCGGTCACGAGCCATGCGGCCGCCTACCAGTACACCATCGAACCGGATTCTTAGGGTCACCGCTTACCTGAATCCTTCGTGAAAGTCTTGCCAGACCGACCCAAAAACCGTTACCCTAACCGGTGATATTTTTATCTCTCAGGCATTTTTATGTATCAACCACCTCAGCAAAAACGAAATAATTGGCTTGTCTATATTCTCAGCGGCTGCCTGCTGGTTTCTCTGTGCGGCATCTGCGTGGCCGGGATCGCCATCAGTGGTCTGACGGTTGTGGACCGGCGCATCGAAGAATACAACCTGACGCAGGAGTCGGGTGGCGATGTCCTGGCTGACCTCTTTCCCTCGCCGACACCCCTGGGCGCCACCTCGACGTTGCTTCCGCCGACGCCCAGCTCAACGCCGTCGGCCCTGACCCAGCTCGGTGCGACGCCGACAAACCCGCCAGCCACGGCCACAACGGCAGCTATCGTGCCGACGCCATTGCCTGGTTTTGCGGTGCCGGCGGAAATCGTGCAGATCCCCTTACCGGCCGCTGCCCACACCTGGGCCGAACAGCTCCTGCGCGCCAACTACCCCATAAATGATTTCTATGAAGTCGCCCTGCGCCTGGACTCGGTCCACCCCGGTGAACGGCTGCGCCCCGCTGAACCCTATTCCGTCGGCGACACGCAGAGCTTCATCACCGATTCGGGCCGGGCAACCGCCGTGCTGGTTGCCATCACCGAACACACCTATTTCTGGTTCGAGGAAGGCACCAATTTTGACCAGGCACGCGCCGTCGAAGTCGCCAACGAATTTGAGAGCAAATATTACCCGCGCATCGCCAACCTGTTCGGCGGCGCCTGGACTCCGGGTATCGACAATGATCCCCGTTTCAGCATTCTGCACCTGGACAGCTTTGTCGGCGGTGAATTGGGCTTCTTTGACAGCTCGGATGAGTTTCCCAGCTCGGTGATCCCGACATCTAACGAGCAGGAAATCATCTACATGAACCTGGATTCGCTCACGCCGGGCAGCGACCTGTACTATGGGACGCTCGTCCATGAGTTCCAGCATCTGGCCCAATGGAACCTGGACGCCAACGAGACGGTCTGGCTGGATGAAGGCATGGCTCAGCTGGCGGAGATCTACGTCGGCCTCAACACTGCCTCCGCGCTGGATTACCTGGACGAACCCTCTACCCAGCTAAACAGCTGGGATTACGATGATGACAACGTCTTCGCCCATTACGCCGCCGCCTATCTTTTCAGCACCTATTTGTGGGAACAGCTGGGGGATGCCGCTGTGCAGGAACTGGCTCGGGTGCCGGGCAATGGGATGCAGGCGGTGCAGACGGTGCTAGAAGGGTATTTACCTGACGTCTCGCTGCAAACTTTTCTGGCGGAATGGGCCGTGGCCAATTTGCTGGACCGGCCGGAACTGGACAGCCGTTACGGCTATCGCAGCCTGACATTGCCGCCGCCAGACCGCGAGACCTCACTCAGCCTCGGCCAATCAATCAGCCGCACACTGCCCCAGTTTGGCGTCCATTATCTGGATGTGGATGCCAGCGGGCCGGTCACCATCCGCTTTGCCGGCGACACAACCGCCCCCCTCGTCGATGTCGATCCCTTCAGCGGCCCAACGATGTGGTTCGCCCCCGGCGTCGACAACACCAACAGCCACCTCACGGCCAGCTTCGACCTGACCGGCATCAACGATGCCGTGCTGTCTTTCCGCGCCTGGTATGACCTGGAAGAAGATTACGATTTCGCCTACGTCTCGGTTTCACTGGACAACGGCGCGTCGTGGGAATTGCTGCCGCTGGACCATCAATCCAGCGGCGTTTACGGGCCGGCGCTAAATGGGCGTAGCGAGAGAGAGCTAACAGCCCAGAACGGTTGGGTGGAGGAGCGGATCTCGCTGGCGCAGTATGGGAACCGGCCGGTGCTCATCCGTTTTGAAATCCAGACAGATGCCGGCATCCCCAGCCACGGCCTGGCCCTGGACGACATCCGCATCGACGCCCTTGGCTACGTCGGTGATGATGAAGCGGCAGATACAACCTGGTTGGCTGAAGGCTTCATAGCGGTAGGTAGCCAGCTGCCCCAATACTGGTCCGTCGTCCTGGTCGATGATGCCACCAACACCGTCACCTTTCTGGATTTGACCGAACTGAATCAGGGGATCTGGCAAGGGGAACTGGGTCCGCAGGGCGGGACACTTATCGTGATGCCCCAAACCCCGTTCGCCCAGGATACCGGCAGCTACTGGGTAGCCGTCGACACAAACTAGCCGCAATATCAGCGCCGCCCGGGCGGGCGGCGCCGGCTCAGCTTTAGCTGTACTGCTTCATATTCTCAAACTGCGCTTCGAGGTCACGACGGGTATCATCCATTGCCTGCCGGGCCTCGCGCAGGGCATCTTCCCAACGCTGCCGGGCGCCGCTACGCAGATCTTCACCGGATTCCGGGGCCAGTAGCAGGGCCGTCACCCCACCAATAAGAGCACCGCACAATGCCCCCGCCGCAAAACTAAAAAACTTGTTCATACTAACCATCCTCGATGATTGAATTCTCAGATTATGGCCAGATTATACTCGATCCGCACCGGTTATTGCAGCCCGCCATTTCTCGGCGAATATGCAAACGAAAAGGGCTCCTTCCTGTGTGACAGAAGAAGCCCTGGGTGAATCATTGTTCCCGAACAACTGACCTTGATACAGATGTTGTCCCCCCACACAATGGGTAGAAATCCTGTGACGTGGCCGCCGCCAGGAAAAAAGCCCACCCATTGGCAGTAAAGCATATTTCAAGGGCAGAGGCAATACGTATTTGCACATAAAAAGTCCCCCAACGCACGTTGGGGGACTTCATTGGTTGAAATTTATTCAGCTGTAACCTGCAGTAGCAGTTACGAGCATTATGCCCCTACAAGGGCGAGAGACCATTCAGGAACCATGCCTGAACTTCTGGTCCACGAATTGTGGCGGCTCAGCCCTGCCACTGCAATAGAGAATGTAAACTGTACGGCTCCATGCTCGCCTGTACACTCTCCTTGAATATGAGCATGTTAACTGCCCGATTGGGCACCGGAATAATTGTCCGTGACAGCTGGACAATTATCATTTGAAGCATCAACCCCGAACCCGCCTACATATTTCTGAAAGTGTTCCAATCCCTCAAGGAAAGTTCCTGTTGCCAATTTTTAGTGGCTGTCGTTGTTGAAGTTCATCTATAGTAAAGCAGAAAGGCCGGGATCACCCTACTGTCGAATGTCCGGGATGATTGTGACAATTGTCATCAACATGCCGCCCCCATGTTATAATCGCCCCAGACTAATTCTGACAGGAGATAACCACCATGTCCGAGTACATGGAGATTGAAACAGAAGCAACTGAAGCGCCAGATGTGATGCGTTTCACCACCAATTTGAAGCTAAGTGACCGCCCTTTAGAGCAGTACGAATCGGTTGAGGCCATGGAAGAGGGTTCACCCTTAGCCCAGGCCCTGGCCTATGTCGAAGGAGTCGTCGCCCTGGAGATTAATGACCAGGAGATGCTGGTCACCAGCGATGGCGATATGCCCTGGCACATCATCATCGCCGAAATTTCCGCCATCGTGAAGGATTTCTTTTTATGACATCTGTCACCTGGTCAGGCGGCCGTCGTCGTCTGGCAGTTCTTTTGCTCGCAACCCTGTGGCTGCTTTTGGCCCTGACTGCTTGCGGGGGTGATGCGGATGAACCGGCCGGTACCCCCGCTGCCGCCAATGCCGAACCATCCCCCACCCCCGATCCCGCCGCCATCATGAGCCGTGCCGCCGACGTCATGACCGAACTGGAATCCGCCGCGTTCGAGATCACGCGTAACGGCGGCCCAGCCTACATCGACGCGGGACAGACACTCAACTTCACCAGCGCCAGCGGCGTCTTCGGCTCCCCGGGCAGCATCGATGGCACCCTGGCTGTGGCCGCCTCCGGCGCAGCCCTGGAGATCGGCTTTATCAGCGTGGGCGACAACCAATACATCACTAATCCGCTCAATCAGCAGTGGGAACAACTCCCCGCTGATTGGGGTTTTGACCCCGCCGCCCTCTTTGACCCGGAAACCGGTTGGCGCCCCCTGCTCCAGGAAGACCTGAGCGACGCTCGCCTGGTCGGCACCAGTGCCTTTGGCGGCGTGGAACGCTATCGCATTACCGCCACCGCCGCCGGCGCCCGTGTCGAGGCGATCCTCGGCGGCCTGGCCGGCAAGGACGCGGTCGAGATTGAGTTTTTCGTTGACACGGAAACGTATCAAATTGTGCAGATGTCGTTCAAAACCGACAGCGCCGGCGCAGAACCGGCCGAATGGCTCCTGCGCTTCTTCAATTTCAACGAACCCGTCACCATTACCGAACCCCAGATAGGGGGATAAGAGTGGCCACGGATTAGCACGGATTTAACACGGATTTTTCTGCTTTTTGGCCATTTCGGCATCATACATCAGGGCAAAACAGTCTCGCTAATAGACACTTCAAGTGAAAAACTTCCTGATCCAGTAAAAAAAAAATCCGTGCTAAATCCGTGTTAATCCGTGGCAAAAAAACCTGCCTCTAATGAAAGTTACGCAAAGAACAATCTTGTGGGTCGTGGCGCTGGGCGTTTTTGTGGCCGCGGATGACCTGACCGTGGTCACCACTATGCTGCGCCCCATCATCGCCGACCTGGGCATCACCCTACCCGACCAGCTGGACAAGGTCGCCTGGATCGTCAACGCCTACCTCATCGCCTACGTCGGCGTCATGCCGTTTATCGGCCGGGTCAGCGACATCATTGGCCGGCGCGCCGTCTACATCGGTTCGATGGCGCTATTCCTGATTGGCTCCATCTGGATTCCCTACTCGCTGCAAATGGGCCAATGGCTGGTCGCCGCCTTGCCGCCGGGCTACGAGCTGTTCGGCAACATACTCACGCAAAAGGACGTCACCTATGCCATCTTCCTGGTTGGGCGCGTTTTGACCGCATTGGGCGGTGGGGCGATGGTGCCGGTCAGCATGGCTGTGATTGCGGATATTTACCGGCCGGAACGGCGCGCCTCAGCCCTCGGCATCCTGGGCGCCGTGGAGACCTCCGGCTGGGTCTGGGGGCCGTTGTATGGCGCCCTGCTGGTCCGCTTCCTGACCTGGCAATGGCAGTTTTACTTCAACATCCCCCTGGCCATTATCGGCATCGGCCTGGCCTGGTGGGCCCTGCGTGACTTACCCCAGCCGGAGACGCCGCCCAAACTGGATTGGGGGGGCGCTATCAGCCTGACCCTGGCCTTGCTGGCTCTCAACATCGGCCTCTCCAATAGCGGCGCCGCCCAGTTTGCCGAAAACCTGAGCGACATTGAAGGCATTTCGGCGACGCGCACGGTCCCCTACTTCATTGCTGCAGCACTGTTTTTGGGGCTATTCATCTGGGGTGAACGCCGCCTCAGGCGGGATGGCCGCCGTCAGCCGATGCTAGACCTGAGCCTTTTCGCCCGGCGCAACTTCAGCCCGGCCGTGCTGATCAACTTCTTTGTCGGTTTGATGCTGATTATCGGCATGGTGGCGGTGCCGCTGATCGTCAATGTGCTTGAGGTGGATACCGGCCGGTCCGCCATTCTCAGCGGCACCCTGCTCAGCGCCATGACCGGCGCCATGACCATCCTGACGATCGTCGGCGGTCGCTGGACGGAGCGGGCGGGCGAATACCGACTGGTGACGGTTGTAGGGCTGACCTTCTGCTTCATCGGCCTGGCTCTGGTCGGCCTCAACTGGACCCCGGAGACGTCGCGAGGCGTGATGGCCTGGCATCTGGCAGTGTTAGGCGTCGGTTTCGGGCTAGTGACGGCGCCAGTGGGCGCGGCGATTATCAATGCCGCCCCGGATGGCGAGCGCGGCATCGCCTCCAGCCTGGTCATCGTCTTCCGCCTGCTCGGCATGAGTGTTGGCCTCTCGATGTTGACCGCCTGGGGCCAATACCGCTTCAACGGCCTCCGCGCCGGCCTCGAACTCCCCCCCATCACCGACCCAACCTTCGGCGAGGCCCTGGAAACCGCCCTGCAAGGGCTCACTGTTCAGGTCCTGGCCGAGACCTTCCTGCTCGCGGCCCTGGTAGCCGTCATTGCTATCGGCGTAACCCGCTGGTTAAAGGCCGATGAAGGGGCGCATGAATGGGTTTCGTAGCGGGACCGAGACATTAAGAGCAGGGCGCAGAGCGCCCAAGAGCAAGCATTCTGGCGCAGAGCACCAGAACGAGAGCAAAAAAGGGGTTGGTCGCTGAGTGCGACCAACCCCTTCCTCATTATGTACTCGTTCTGGCGCTCTGCGCCCTACTCCTCCGCAGCCGGTTCCGGCATAGCCAGGGCGATGTGGAGGTCATCCAGCTGGTGCTGGGCGACGACGGAGGGGGCGTCGGCCATCAGGTCCGCCGCTTGCTGGCTCTTGGGGAAGGCCATCACTTCGCGGATGTTGGGCTCGCCGCACATCAGGGCAATGATCCGGTCAATGCCGGGGGCGATGCCGCCGTGGGGCGGCGCGCCGTACTCAAACGCCTCCAGCATATGGCCAAACTGATCCTGGGCATCCTCGATTGAAAAGCCGATCAGCTCCATGATCTTGCGCTGCAAGGCCCGCTCATGGATTCGGATGGAGCCACCGGCCACTTCGTAGCCATTGCAAACCAGGTCATACTGCTCGGACAGGACCGCGTGTGGGTCACTGTCCAACAGCGGGATATGCTCCCGCTTGGGCGAGGTAAACATGTGATGGCTGGGCGCATAATGGTCGCCTTCTTTCTCTTCCTCAAACAGCGGGAAGTCAACGACCCAACAGAATGAGAGCGCCTTCTTGTCCTTGAGACCTAACCGCTCCCCCATCTCATCGCGCAGGGCGCCCAGGACGATGTTGGCCACGTAACGGGTGTCGCTGGAAAGCAGAATCAAGTCACCCGGCTCAGCGCTGACCCGTTCGGTGAGGGCAGCCAGCTGTTCCGTGGTAAAGAATTTGACGATGGAGCCACGAATCTCGCCTGTGTCGGCTTTAATCGCCATCCAGGCCATCCCCTTAGCGCCATTCTTTTTCGCGATGGCTTCCAGCTCGTCGATCTGGCGACGGCTGTAATCGCCGCAGCCGGGCACGCAGAGCGCCTTGGCCACCTTGCCGGCTTTTACGTTGTCGCGAAATACCTGGAAGGCGCTTTCCTCGACGATATCGCCGATATCATGCAGGAACATTTCAAAGCGGAGATCCGGCCGGTCCGTCCCATACCTGTCCATCGCCTCGCGATAGCTGATCCGGGGGAACTCCTCGGAAGCCAACGGAACGAGGCTGACCTCTTTGGCCATCCCGACCATCAGCGCTTCAATCAGGTCGAGGATGTCATCCCGCTGCACGAAGCTGATTTCCATATCCAGCTGGGTAAATTCCGGCTGGCGGTCTTTGCGCTGGTCCTCATCGCGGAAACAGCGGGCGATCTGGAAGTAACGCTCGTAGCCGGCAACCATCAGCAGCTGCTTGAGCTGCTGCGGGCTCTGCGGCAAAGCGTAGAATTTGCCCGGATGAACCCGGCTGGGCACCAGGTAATCCCGCGCCCCTTCCGGCGTCGATTTAAACAGGATAGGGGTCTCGATCTCGAGGAAACCGCGCTTGTCGAGGAAGTCGCGGATAAATTTGATCGCCTTGTGCCGGACGGTCAGGTTGCGCTGCAGCCGCTCACGGCGCAGGTCAAGGTAGCGGTATTTGAGGCGCAACCCTTCATCCACATTGGCCTCGCGGTCGATGGGGAACGGGGCGGTCTTGGCAGCATTGAGAACCGCCAGCTCATCCACCAGCACTTCAATATCGCCTGTGGCCATCGCCTCGTTTTCCTGCCCTTCCGGTCGCTGTGAAACCACGCCAGTGACCTGAATGACATATTCCGAGCGAATCTGCTCCGCATGAGCAAATGCCTCAGCTGAGCGGCTACTGTCCACCACAATCTGGGCCTTGCCGGCCCGATCGCGCAAATCAATAAAAATAACGCCACCCATGTCTCGCCGTCTGTTAACCCAGCCGGCCAGGGTGACGGTCTGGCCGATATGATCCTTGCGCAACTCACCGCAAGCGTGTGTCTTTAGCATTGTCCAATCCCTTCTTCATGCGGCTGAAAATCTACCCGTCAGATTAGGGCGGGCCGGGCACGCATGAACGTGTCAAAACAGGCGGAATTGTAACAACGAAAGGGGAAATTAGCTATTAGATTGACGCCGCTCGCAGACACCGGGTCGCTCAGAAGATCGTTCATAATGAACAACGTTCGAAGCGACCCGGTGTCTTTGAGGCTAACCGGCCCGTACTGACCGCTGAAAAGGGAGCAAAGCGACCGAGCTAACAGCCAACAGCTACTCCCCCGGCAAATCCGTATCCGGCTCGTTTAGCTGGATGGCGGTAAACGTGGCGCCGGTGGGGTCTTCGATGAGGGCGAAGGTGCCGATGTCACCGGCCGGTGTCGGCCCCATGTGAATCTTGCCGCCCAGAGCCTCGGCCTGTGCAACGGTCGCCGCCGCATCGGCTACTGCGAAGTAGACCATCCAGTGCGGCGGCACGTCAGGCCAGTTTTCGTCCATGATGATCATGCCGCCGTTGGCGCGGCCATTGTTTAGCCAGACCGTGTAGTTGTTCTCGTCAGTAGCCGGCTGCCAGCCGATCAGGGCCGTATAGAATGCTTTGGCCGCCTCAGCATCCCGAGTCGCCAACTCATTCCAGCCCAGGGAGTTAGGCAGGTTGAAGAGGTCCGCGCCGCGATGACCGGTGGTCTGCCACAGGCTGACCACTGCGCCAGTTGGATCCTGGATAGTTGACATGCGGCCCGCATCCATCACATCAAAGGGACCAGCCAGGACAGTGCCACCCAACGCCGCCACCTGAGCCGTGGTCGCATCAACATCAGTCACCGTGATGTAGGAATTCCAGACCGTTGGCATGCCGGAGGCCACCATCTCCGGGCTCATTTCACTCAGGGCAGCCACGTTCTTGCCAGCCTGCAGCAACATGGTGTAGGCGCCGCCGCCCGGCAGAGGCATATCAAACGAATCCCAGCCGAACAACCCGGTATAAAACGCCTTCGCAGCGGCGCCATCCGTCGTAGCCAGGTCAACCCACGAGAAGGTCCCATGAGGGTACGCTTTTACTTCAGACATCATTTTCTCCTTAAACTGAAAGGTTGGTTTGGAGTTTCCTGTATTGACATTCACCTCATGCCAATGGGAAGCAAAACAGATAAATTAGAACTTTTGTTCTACAAAGAGCAGTATAACAAATTGAGGGGCAGATTACCAGAGCGAGAACCGGCCGATTCGATCTTTTAAGGTAATGGCGAAACTTTTAGGGTGATGAAAGGTATTTTTATGATCTTTCTCATAAAAATTGACACGGGTCCGCTTCATTGCTAAAATCCCGAAACTATCATTCGCTAATTAGCACTTGATGAAGGTGATTTATTATGAGCGTTGTCGAGCAAAAAACTACGATCTCCCTGACGGAAGCGGCTGCGGCCACAATCAAGAATTTACTGGTACAGAAAAATGTCCCGGACTATGGCCTGCGTGTATTCGTTTCGGGCGGTGGTTGTTCCGGTCTGCAGTACGGCATGGCCCTGGAAGAAGAAGCCCGGCCCTATGACCACATCGTCGAGATGGCTGGCGTCAAGGTGTTTGTGGATCCGACCAGCATGATGTACTTGCAAGGCGCTACCATTGACTATGAAGACAGTCTGATGGGTGGCGGTTTCCGCATCGACAATCCGAATGCCGTTTCCAGCTGTGGCTGCGGTCATTCGTTCAAGACGGCTGGTTCGGCCGGTGCCGCTGAAGGTGGCTGCGCCTGCGGCTAAGTCGTTTCTTTTTGTAACTGATAGGAGCGGGGCATCTGTAGCAGATGTCCCGCTTTTTATGTCCCTGAGGAAGATGATGTCGCGTCTTTTCACCGTCGCTGAAGCCAATGCCCTGCTCCCCATCATTCGGCCCCTGGTTGCCGAAATGGTTGACCGCTCCGCCCGGGCAGCATCAATCCGTACAGAAAACGCCCAGTTAATCGGCGATCTTCAGAGTAATATTGGCAGCGCGGACCTAAGCGTGGCCACAGCTGATTTTTTGGCCATCGACCAGTTGGTCAATAAAATAAGGTCCTATGGTCTGGTGGTGAAAGATATTAATGTCGGTCTGATCGATTTTTTGGCCGAGATTGACGGTCAGGAAGTCTATCTTTGCTGGCGCTATGGTGAGAGCAAAGTCGCTTACTATCATGAGTTGGAAGCGGGCTTTAATGGCCGCAAGCGACTTGATTGAGGTTGTGGAATGAAACTATTTTCCGGTTTCGGCAAGAAAAAACGGCAGAACAACATTCTCTGGCTGGACCTGGGTGACCTGGGTGACCTTGTAAACCCGCACGGGCCGCATGAACAATGGCAGGACCACGGTCTGGGCTTGCTGCGCACTATCATGCACCAGGAAGGCATCATGACCGATGTCGCCTCCACCCGGGCTTGCACCACCTGGGACGAGGTACGCGAGGCGCTGGTTGGCTACGAGATGCTGCTCATGAATGTGCGCAGCTACACTTTCCCGGTTGCCAAACGGGCTGCCGAGCTATTCAAAGAAGTGAATCCACAAGGCCTGGTCCTGGCCGGCGGCATGCACGCCACCGTCGCCCCAGACGAAATGGAGGCGGTTAGCGCCATCGACAAGATCTGCCAGGGCCCGGGCGAGAAGTCGATCGTCGATCTCGTGCGCAGGCCGCAGGATTTTCCCCGCTTGTTTCTGGGTCAGGGGGCGCGTTCCATGGCGGAATGGCCGGCGATAGACCGGACGCTCTGGCCCCAACCCGCCAGCCGTAAGCTCAAGAAGAGCTTCAATTGGCCGCTGGAACCAGAATGTGGCTGGGGGCCGCCGCCGGTCGCCACCATCATAACCAGCCGTGTTTGCCCCTGGCAATGTGTCTTCTGCAATGAAGCCTCCTACATCCCCAACATGGGCCGCCGGCCGGTAGACATGGTCATCGACGAACTCAACGCCCTGGATGATACCTACGGCGTTGGCTCCGTCGTCATCCATGATTCGATGTTCTTCCAGAATCCGACCTGGCTACAGGAATGGATCGAGAAATATCCCAAACGGGCTAACCAGGTCTGGCCGTACTGGGCTGCCGCCCGGGCTGACACCGTGCGCCAATGGCCGGATCTGTTCGAGGCGCTGGTTAAGGAAACCAACTGGAACCTGGTCTCCATCGGCTTTGAATCGGGTAGCGACCGTATTTTGCGGCTGCTCAACAAGGAGTGCACCGAGGCGGACAACTATTTCGCCATCGATCTGCTCGAACGGATCGGCGATGAGATGGAAGCGGAAGGGCGGGAAGCGCCCAAGTTCTGGACCAACATCATGCTGGGCATCCCCGGCGAGACCCATGAGGACGCCTTCAAGACGATGCGCATGGTTAAATACATGAAGCGCGCCATTCCCTCTATCTCTTATTACGCTCCCTACCCTGGCTCCGCTCTGGGCTATCAGCTCATCGCCGAAGGCAAAAGCCTGATGTCCAAGGAAAACTACCACCGCTACCCCGACGACGAAAAGCTCAAGGGAATTGATTACCAGTTCTACAACGACTTGCTCGCCGGCAAATACGATGAAGAGGTCAATGCCGGGATGCCAGAGTTGTACGAGCGGGAGAAGCAGGATTTGTCGGGGGCGTTGACGAAGGCATAGTGTCATTTTATTCAAGCTAACAGCTAATAGCTGTTAGCTAATAGCTATTAGCATGAGTTCATTCAGCAACCCACACTACATGTATCTCTTCGAGATGAAAAACGGCAAGCAGAAGCTGGCCTACGGGCAGGACCCGGAGGATGCGCTGGCGATTTTGGCGCTGCGGCTGACTGAGGCTGAGATGGCCGAGATCATTCCGGACCAATACAAGAAAATCCCGCAACGCCGGCTGCATGAGTTTGTCGAGAATCTTGGCTGAAGCGATGATTGCCCTGACAGCAGCGCAGCAACAACTGCTGCGCGATCTGAGTGGCGGCCATCATCTCAAGGGTCACCGGGATATTGAGGGGCAGAAGGTCTTCCGGCTTTACCATACGGCTGCCAACAAAATTGTGGCGACGCCAGCGCTGGCTGATATTGAAGCGCTGCGTTCAGCGGGGCTGCTGGACAGCAACATGAAATTCCCGGCGGCCCGTTTCTTTTTGTCACCGGCCGGTCGCCAACTCGCCGCAACACTCGCGAATAGCTCGCCACAGGAACCAGACAATGGCTGATGATGCCCTGTCGCCAGAGCCGGCCGAAGACCGGCCGGAAAAAACCGAAGAGTTCATCCCCTGCCCTGATTGTGGCGAACCGGTTTATCCCATCGATGCGTTCTGCCGGGAGTGCGGCCAGCCCTTCTGTCCGCGCTGCTACCAGGCGGTCGATGATGACGATGAGGTCTGCCCCCACTGTCATACCCAGCTTTTCTTTGAATGCCCACTCTGCGATTTCGAACTGACCGCCGGCAGTGATATGTGCCCCAACTGTCACGCGCTCTTCCGCGTCTACTGCGATCAGTGCCAGACGATGGTGCTGCTCAGCGAAGAGGCCTGCCCCAACTGCGGTCAGGAGCTCATTATCGAGCAGCGCGAATCCGCCCGCATCGTCCAGACAGTCTCCGCCGGGTTGGACGTTGTCAAAATCGTGGCCTGCACGGAATGTGGTAGCTACTTCGACCCGCTGCAGGGCCCCTGCCCCAGTTGCGGCCTCCAGATTTGCCCCAGTTGCCAGATGGTCCTCTTTGCCGAAGAGAGTTTCTGTCCGCGCTGCGATGATCCGGCCCGGGATCATTGGGAGTGCCCGAACTGCAGCAAAACCATTCCAGTTGGCAGCCATTCCTGCCCCCATTGCGAGCAAGAGCTATGTCCGGAGTGCGGCGGCGCCGTCGGCGAGACAGATAGTCATTGTCCCAGCTGCGGGATCGAGTTTAGCTTCGCCTGCCCGGAGTGCGACAGGGACATCCCCGCCAGCAGCGCTAGCTGCCCGCATTGTCACCACGTATTTAGCAACTGATCAGCGCCAACACCAGTTTGCCTGCACGCTATCTGCTTTGGTAAGAGGCGGCGCTCTGGCTTCGTCTAAAGTCTGGGTCAAGATTTCCGTTCGTCCAGCTTAAATCAAATATTTATCCAACAATTGTCGACTATTCTGGAACGGACTTAGCGACCCTAGGAGAAAATAATGCCAGATTTGGTAACTAACGGCAGCTACACAAATGGTACCGCCGTCAAAATGATTGATATAAATGGCCCTGCCCGTGGCAGCAAGACGGCCATTGAAAGCGCAGTACGCACGATTCTCACGAACGTAGGTGAAGATCCAGAGCGCGATGGTTTGCTGGGCACGCCAGACCGGGTCGCCCGCATGTATGATGAAGTGCTGGGTGGTTACCATGTCGACATCGACAAACTGGTTAACGGCGCCCTGTTTCCGGTTGAATACAATGAACCGGTCATCGTCCGCGATATCGAATTTTTCAGCATGTGTGAGCATCATATGCTGCCCTTTTACGGTGTGGCCCACGTCGCCTACATTCCCAATGGCCAGGTCATTGGTCTGTCCAAAATTCCACGGATTGTGGAGATGTATGCCCGGCGTCTCCAGATTCAGGAGCGCATGACCAACGAGATCGCTGAGCAGATCCAGGCGATCCTGCAGCCGGAAGGGGTAGCCGTTATCCTGGAAGGCAGTCACATGTGTTCCGTCATGCGGGGCGTCAAAAAAGAGCACGCTCGCATGATCACCAGTGCCTACCTCGGTCGCTTCAAGGAAGATCGGGAAACGCGGCGCGAACTCCTGCATCATTTGCAGGGGCCAACAACCAGCGTTTTCTAAACGAGTTTACGGATCAGGAGTTCAGAGAGGCGCTGAGGAAAACCAGTGCCTCTTTTTTTGTCTTCAGCTCACCAGCTGCCTGTTCCTCTTCCAGGCGGGCCAGCAGTTCGCCGACCAGGGGACCGGGTTGCAGGGCAAAGGCTTGCATGATCTCATCGCCCCGGAGCAGTGGCGTGGGTGCGATGGTGTCGCTGAAATGGTGCTGATAATGATGCGCCAGCGTGGCAGCCAGGCTGAATAGCGAGTCGGCCGGATTGGCACTGCCGGCCTCGCCCGGCAGCTGCCGGGCCACTGTCAGAGCAGCAATGTCCAGGCCGGCCGCAGCCACCCCTTTGAAGTAGCGGTAGATCTGGCGCCGGTCAGGCGAACCGGCCGGTAACAACGCCAGCAGCCGCCCCTGCTCCGCCACCACAAGGCGAACATGCCGGCAAACCTCATTGCTGAAGCGATAATCGCGCAGCCATTTCTCGGCCTGGGCCGGCGCCAGATGGCTCAGCAGGGCGGCCAGCCGCAGCGGTAACCGGCCGCTATACCCGCCATCCACCGGCCGTGCCCAATGAGCAGCCAGCAACGCCATCGTTTCGGCTGGTAACCCCAGAGCGGTCGCGTCAGCTCCGTCGCACGCGGCTTCCAGGCGGGCCAGGTTGGTGAGTAAGGCAGCCGTCGTATCGGCGAGGGGAGGCAACAGGTGTGAGGCCAGGCCGGCAAGGGCCAGTTGCTCGAGAAAAGCGGCCGGCTCTGGCAATAGCAGCGCCGTAACCAGTTCGTCGCGCAGCCGCTCAGGGGAAACGTCTGGCAGCAAGGGCCGGGCCGCTGCGATGCTGGCCCAGGTTACCGGTTCGATGGCGAAATTCAGCTGCAACGCCAGCCGCAAGGCCCGCAGGGCACGCACCGGATCACTGGTCAGCGCAGTCGGCGCCACCTGACGAATGATGCCGTTTTGCAGGTCAGCCAGGCCCCCTGACGGGTCCACCAGTTCACTCACCTGCTCCGCCGCGGCGGGTAGGGCCATCGCGTTGATGGTGAAATCCCTGTCCATTAGATCGTCGACCAATGTCTCGCCCCGGAAGCGAGCCACATCAATCGTCGTCCCTGGCAGCACGACCCGGCCAACGTCGCGGGCCTTGTCCAATGCATAGGCTGGCGCCTCCAGCGCATTGCCCAGCTTGTAGGCCGTACGCATCCCCCGGCGCGCCACTGCCAGATCCAGGTCATGCCCCTCAGCCCCCCGCACAATATCGCGCACAATCCCACCCACCAGGAAAACTGGCTCAGACTGGGCCAGCAGGACCGGCCGGAGCGCCTGCAACCAGTCAGGGTAAAGCAGCGGCCGTTCCGGGCGAGAATCAACCTGGCTCATGAAAGCACCCTCGCTTAATTGTCGTCAGCAAAGAGGTGGGCAAACACTTCGGGTTTCAGGACGGCAATGTCCGGCAGATTGCGATAATGCTCGTCGAAATCCAGCCCGTAACCAACCACAAACTCATCCGGGATGTCAAAGCCGATGTAATCGACCGGCACATCCACTTCGCGCCGGCTGGGCTTATTCAGCAGGGTGCAGATGCGCAGCGAGGCTGGCGCACGCGCCAGGAGCAGTCGCTGCAGATAGCTCAGCGTATGACCACTGTCGATGATGTCTTCGACAATAAGTACATGACGGCCAGCAATATCCTGCTTAAGGTCCATGATGATCTGGACGGCGCCACTGCTAACAACCCCGGCGCCATAGCTGGAAATCGCCATGAAATCCACCGCATGGGGACGCTGCAGATAGCGCGTGAGATCGGCCAAAAAGATAAAGGCGCCCTTCAGGACGCACATAATGAGCAGATCGTCGGCCTCAGCATAATCTTTCTCGATCTGGGCCGCCAACTCCCTGATCCGCCCCTGTAAAGTCGCATTGTCGATCAGGATGTGAGCAACGTTATCCTGCAGACTAACCATCCCCATTCTCCTTGGCCCGGCTGGGCAGCACTGCGTGGCAACTGCGGCAGCGCGCCTCGTACACTTCAGCAGCACCAACCATGACGATGGGATCATCATAGGCGGCCGGATCACCGTCAATTAAGCGCTGGGTCCGGCAGGCGGGTTCGCCACAGATAACACAAATGGCACGCAGCTTGGTCACCTCTTCTGCCCGGGCCATCAGGTGCGGGATGGGGCCAAACGGCTCGCCACGAAAATCCGAGTCCAGAGCCGCACATATGACGCGCAGCCCTCGATCCGCCAGCGTCTCACAGACCGAGATGATACCCATGTCAAAAAATTGTACTTCATCAATGCCAACAATGGTTGTGTCTGCGTCCAGTATCTCCAGGATCTGGGCGGAGGATTCCACAGGCACGGCCTCAAAAGCCAGGCCGTTATGCGAAGTTACGCGGGTGACGTGGTAACGGGTATCAATGATGGGTTTAAAGACTTGCAGTTTCCGCTTGGCAATGGCTGCCCGGCGCAGACGCCGGATTAGCTCCTCCGTCTTGCCGCTGAACATGCTGCCACAAATGATCTCGATCTGCCCGCCAATGGAACGGCTCATACTTCCTCCTGCAAAAAAGAAAGGCAGATACGAAATCGCATCTGCCTTGTCATTACCTGAATCGGTTGGCGTAATCAGACGAACCGGCGGCTACTCAATCAGCCCTTCAGCTCGCAAATAACGCTTGATGTCGATCAGCGCCTTCTGGCCCACACCCTGCAAAGCCAGCAGACCGTCCTCGCCCTGCGACTGCAGAAGCTCAAAGACATCGCCGACAGTGGTCAGATTGGCATCGGCCAACGCATTTTCGACGCGCTTACCCAGGCCCATCGCCCCAATTTCGAGCGTGGTCGGGGAGCTTTGCTCAACCTGCTCGACGAGGCTTTCCCGAATTTCGGTACGGCGCTGCAGACGACGCATAAAGCGATCAACCTGCCCTTCGGTGTCCACCAGGCGCTGCTGACCGGTGTAAAACGGATGGTTACCGGACCAGATGTCTACCCGGATCTCCGGCTGGGTGGAGCCGACAGTCATGACGACTTCCCCATCACAGATCACCTTGGCATCCGGATACCATTGGGGATGGATATCTTTCTTCATTACTCAGCAGCCTCCGCCGTCAAAACACTGACGTATTTACGGCCCAGGCGTGTCTCAAATTGAACGGTGCCTTCAGCCTTGGCAAAGATGGTGTAATCATTGCCCAGACCGACATTGTTGCCGGGGCGAATCCGGGTACCGCGCTGGCGCACGATGATATTGCCAGGGATAACCACCTCGCCGCCATATTTCTTGACACCGAGCCGCTTTGAATTGCTGTCACGTCCGTTGCGGGTTGAGCCCGCGCCTTTCTTATGAGCCATGACTACTCTCCTTGTGCTGCCTTTTCGTCAAACAAAACTGAGTCAATACGCAGCCGGGTGTAGGGCTGCCGATGACCGGCCCGCCGGCGATACCGCTTCTTGGGGCGATATTTCCAGACAAAAACCTTCTTATCACGATACTGTTCGGTGACGGTCGCCTTAACAACCGCGCCAGGGACGACAGGCGCGCCCACGGTGACCCCATCTTCATCAGCAACGAGCAGTACGCTGTCGAATTCAATTTGATCCCCGACTTCGTGGGGCAGCTTATCAACACTGAAAGAATGCCCCGCTTCGGCGCGGTATTGCCGGCCACCACTTTCAAAAATTGCGTACACGTAAACCTCCGCAAAAAATCGGCACGCGTGATGCCGATTGCTCTGACAATGATGGTGTGGTGAACAACCACATTGCAGTTGGTAATTTTGCTGTGTTGAACCTGTAAAGGGGTCAGTTCAGCGACTTGGAATTATAGTCAGGGTTGCGGGGGATGTCAAACCGGGTTCAGGCCGATTTTATCCCAGACCTGAGCGGAGAAGCCTCAGAGGGGCCAACTGCCAGGGCGATCCGGGTTGTGATGGCCGGTTCACACTAATAACAGCCCACGCTGAGGCTATTCCGATACGAGGATCACGGTGGGTAAGGGGACAAAAGCGCTGATGCCCTCTTCCGGTTCACGTAGCAGGAGGCCAGTTGAGGTGCCACCATCGAGGTTGAGCGCCCGGTCAAGGTCCAGGTCGCTGGCCAGGAGAAAGGTAGCCAGCTCATGTAAGGTGAAAGAGCCGAGGCTGGTGGCGATCAGGAGGATGCGGCCCTGGCGGTCCTGGGCAATGACGCTGCGGCGGGCCCGGTTGCCATCCTCATCCGGGTAGCCAAGCTGGCCGCCGGGGGTGATCAACATGGGGAAGGCCTGTAGGGCGGCCTGGAGCGCTTCATCCGGCCGGTACGGCTGCCGCTGCAACGAGCGCAATTCCACAAACCCTTCCGCCGTAATCGCCAGCATGCCACCGAAGCCGACGTAGCTGGAGCCATAGCGCTCCCCATCTGCAATGACAAGACCGGTGGCCAGGTATTTCTCGGTGAAAAAGCCGCCGTTCATGACGATGAGGGCCTCGCGCTCGCGCTGCCAATCGCTGAGCGGTAGCGGCTCGCCGGGCCGGTAGCCAATGTCGAAGGTGAATTGCTCGGGTTGCAGACGGAGAAGGTAGATTTGCTCCTGCAGCCGGCCGCTGTCCGGCGCCAACAAGCGCAGCCAGCGCCGCTCCAGGCCGATCTGTAACTGCTCCCACCCCGTGTCTGCCACCGGTGTGGCGGTTGGTGGCGGGGCTAGGCTCGCTGTCGGCGTTGGTATGGGGGTAACGGCAGACGCAGAAGGCGTAGAGGTTGTGAGCAACGGCCCAGGCGTGCTGCTCAGGTTGCAGCTCAACAGCAGCAGGGCCAGGAGGCCGGCCAACCAGCGCCCGCTGCGTCTCACTGCACCTCGATCTCCGCCATCACGAGCTCTGTTCGGTGAACGCGCACATCCAGCGGGTCCAGCCCCAGTTCGGCCAGGACCTCATCGGGCCGGCCGGTCAGGGAAGGCTGCAACGCCAGCCGCATGCCAATACGCAAACCAGTCGCAGCCTCAGTGTCCAGCCAGAGCGCTTCAACGAGAGGACGCAGATCATACGACTTACCGCGCCGCTCACGCAGGATCTCTGTGGCGCCGAGGATGGCGTCGATCCCGGCCTGCAGGTTAGCCCGATCAACCGGGTCCAGTGGGGTGGCCAGGTAGGTCGAATTGAGCGTAGACGCCTGCAAGGAGGGTGCTTTGGCCGGCACTTCCCAAACGCTCAGAATTTCCAGCCCCGGCGCCATCCGGGACATCATCTGCGTCTGGGCCGCAGCTGGCTCAAGCGCTTCGGCCAGGAGAACATCGGCCAGCTCACAGCTGCTGGTATAGCCTAGCGGCAAGGCCGTGGCGAACTGCATCCGGGGCCGCCGGTTAAAGCCGCGCGTGTAGGCGACGGGCAGACGGGCCCGGTTAAAGGCGCGTTCCAGGGTGCGCGCCAGGTCAAGATGGCTGATGTAGCGGGCGGGACCGTCCTTGCTGAACTGAAAGCGCAGCCGCTGCACATAATTGGCTTGCATATAAAAGACCTTCGAGGCGAGGGACCGGCCGGTGAGCCAGACCATCCCGCAAGATTACATTTCAGACGGCCGCAATTCTAGCCCGATGGCTGAGGGGTCGCCAACCCGTCGGGTGGCGGACCCGTCGGGTGGTGGACCCGTCGGGTGGTGGACCCGTCGGGTGGTGGACCCGTCGGGTGGTGGACCCGTCGGGTGGTGGACCCGTCGGGTGGTGGACCCGTCGGGTGGTGGACCCGTCGGGTGGTGGACCCGTCGGGTAGGGGACCCGTCGGGTGGTGGACCCGTCGGGTTGATGGGACCCCTCACCCTGCCGATTCGCCGTTTTTGGCTACAATACGGGCCATGAAAGCCCGAACTCTCCTTGCCTGCTGCCTCCTCCTGCTCACGCTGGCCGCCTGCGAACGGCCCGATCCGGTGGTTACGACCGCCGCCACGCCCGCTGCTCTGATCGTGCCGCCGACTTCGCCGGTGACCCGGCCGTTTAGCAGCAGCAGCGACCCGGCCCTGAACCCGCCTACCCCGTTGCCCGGCACCTTTACGCCGGCGCCGCGCCTGGAGCCATTAACCCCGCTGCCCACCTACGTCGGCACACCAACGGCCAACCCGACCGCCCCGCAAACTGAGGCCCAGGCCGCGACCATCACCCATGTCGTTAGCGGCGGCGAGACGCTGGGCTACATCGCTCAGTTGTATGGCTCCTCTATTGAAGAACTATCGACGCTCAATGGACTGGATGAGTCGGATTTCATCAGCGTGGGCCAGGTGTTACTGGTCCCGGGCAGCTCGGAAAATTATGGGCCGGACTTCAAGCTGTTACCGGACAGCGAGGTGGTTTACGGGCCCTCACTGCAGGATTTCAACGTGCGTGATTTTCTGGCCCAGTTTAATGGCTATCTGCTGACCTATGGCGAGGAAGTTGAGGGGCAATTCCTGGAAGGGCCGGAGATCCTGGCACTGGTAGCACGCCGCTTCAGCGTCAGCCCGCGCGTCCTGCTGGCGCTGCTGGAGCATCGCACCGGCTGGGTGACGGGCCAGGGAGTGGCCGACGCCGGCTTTGCCCTGGGCTTCACCCGCGCCGGTACGCCGGGAACGCTCTATTTCCAGCTGGCCGCGGCCGCCAATGAATTAAATTGGGGCTACTATGGCCACAGCGAAGGCGGGATCAGCAGCTTTTTGCTGGGCGATGGCAACCGGCTGGCTTTTGCGCCGGGCATCAACTCGGGCACGGCCGGCGCGCAGAACATGCTGGGCGCCCATGACAGTTCGACCCTGGCCGGCTGGCAGGCAGATGCCGGCCCTGACGGCTTTTTCGCCACCTTCAACTGGATGTTTGGCAGCCCCTTTGCCTACACAGTTGACCCGCTCTGGCCAACCGGCCTGACCCAACCGGAGCTGGCTTTGCCCTGGCCGCGTGGGCAGACCTGGTATTTCACGGGCGGGCCGCATGGCGGCTGGGCCGGCGGTTCAGCCTGGGCGGCGCTGGATTTTGTACCGGCCGGTGATCAACTCGGTTGCTACGATTCGGATGACTGGATCACGGCGATGGCGCCTGGCCTCGTCGTCTACAGTGATTTTGGCGGCGTGGTGGTCGACCTGGATGGGGATGGCTTCACCGGCACCGGCTGGGTCATCACCTACATGCATCTGGCCACGCGCGACCGAATACCCGCCGGCACCTACGTCAACACCGGCGACGCCCTGGGCCATCCCTCCTGCGAAGGCGGCTTCTCCAACGGTACCCACGTCCACATCACCCGCACCTACAACGGTCGCTGGGTGGCGGCGGACGGCCCCATCCCCTTCGCCATGGGTGGCTGGCTCTCCCAGGGGCTGGGCGGCGAGTATGATGGGCTGCTGATCAAAGGCGATGAGTCTCGCGAAGCCTGCGAATGTCGCGAAGAGCTGAACGCCATTACAAATGAATGAATATGAGATTAACGCCAGTTCGCCGCACACTGCGAACTGGCGTTAATCCAGCAATCTCTTCAGCATCTCCCCCATCTTTCCGGTACAATGGGTCTTGTATGAGTTCGCCGAACATCTGGAACGATACCGGGCACGATTGCAAATATTGTGGCGATATTATCCTGGAACGGGATGCCCGTTACCCCAGTCGCTTCTCCAATGCCCACTTTCGCTGCCGTGGCTGTGAGCGGCAATGGTCCGAGGACGGCACGTTGATCCCGAGCAGCGCCGATCAGCGTGAACGGCCCATGCGCCGCCCCCAATTTCCGGGACAGGGCATCCCCAACGCCGTGCCGAAATGGTTGTGGGTCACGCTGGGTGTCATCGCGGTCGCCTTCCTGGCGACGCGTTTCGGTATTTTTGGGGCTGTTATCGGTACGTCGCTGAGCCTGGTTGGCCGGCTGCTGCCGCTGGCCATCCTGTTAATGATTACGGTAGGGCTTTACCGGATCGGCAAGCACCAGGGTTGGTGGTAGGAAAGCGGTAAAGGCGGTGGGCCGGCTTCCACCAGCACCACCGCCTGAAAAACTACTCTTCAAACGGGACTTCGACCACGCTGGCCTCAATCTCCGCGTAAAGTTGGGCCACAGTTGCCTGGACAGTAGCCAGAGCCTCGTCCAGGGCGACCATCTGCTTATCTTTGTCGCGGCGAAGCTTCAATTCGACGCCACCCTCTTTCAGGGAGCGCCCCCCGATCGTCACCCGCACGGGGATACCCATCAGGTCAGCATCATTGAACTTGACGCCGGGGCTCTCGTCCCGATCATCGTACATCACTTCCAGACCAGCGGCCTTCATCGCTTCGTACAGCTTATCGGCTTCCTCAAAACCGCCGCGAAGAGCCACCAGGTGCACCTCGTAGGGGCTGATGGTGATCGGCCAGATAAGGCCGTGCTCATCGTTGTGTTCTTCGGCGACACAGGCGAGGAGCCGGCCGACGCCGATGCCGTACGAGCCCATAATGACCGGCTGCAGCTTGCCATTCTGGTCCAGGAAGTTGGCCCCAAGTGCCTCCGTGTAGGTGGTACCCAGCTTAAAGATGTTACCAACCTCCACACCGCGCGAGGTGTACATCGGCCGGCCCCCAATCGGATCCAGATCACCTTCATTGGCCGCGGCGATGTCGGTCACAATGTCCGCCTGGAAATCGCGGCCAACATTGACGTTGAGCAGGTGATAACCTGCCTCGTTAGCCCCTGCTACCAGGTTAGGCGACTCGGGCACAATGTCATCTACCACCACGAGACAATTTTTGAGCCGTAGACCGACGGGGGAAGCGTAACCGGGCACAGCGCCGGTCATCTTGATCTCTTCCTCGTGGGCCGGCCGCATCTCTTTGGCCTTGATGACGTTGCTCAATTTGGTTTCGTTCAGGTCCATGTCACCGCGCACGATGGCAAAGATAAACTTGTCGACAAAGCCGCTGTCGCTCTCACCGGGTACGGTGGCGATGAGAAAAACCGCCTTGGCCGTTTTGGACTTGGGCAAGCCGAGGAACTCAGCCAGCGCTTCAATGGTCTTGGTGTTGGGCGTGGCCACCTTCTCCATTGGCTTGAGCTCTTCCGGCTCCGCTTTGGGTTTAATGAATTCAGCGATCTGCTTGTTGGCCTTGTAACCACTCTCATCCTGAAGCAGCAACGTATCCTCGCCGATCTCGGTCAGGTACATGTACTCATGGGCCATGCTGCCGCCCATCATGCCCACATCCGAGGCCACAGCCACAACCGGCAAACCGCAGCGATTGTAGATGTTGAAATAAGCCTGATAATGGGCGCGGTACTGTTCGTCCAGGCTTTCCCAGGTGGCATCCAGGCTGTAACTGTCCAGCATGTGGAACTCGCGCACCCGAATCAGGCCGGCCCGGGGCCGGGGATCGTCGCGCCATTTGGTCTGGATATGATAGATCATGTTAGGCAGCTGCTTGTAGGAATGGATTTCCTGCCGCGTCAGCGACGCTACCACCTCTTCATGGGTCATGGCCAGAACCATGTCGCGCTCGTTTTTGTCCAGGAAACGGCCCATTTCACTGCCGATTTCATACCAGCGATTGGTCTCCTGCCAGATATCGGCGGGATGCACCACGGGCATCATCATTTCCTGGCCACCGATGCGGTTCATCTCGGCCCGCATGATGTCCTTTATCTTTTCCATGGAGATGTAAGCCAGGGGCAGATAGCTAAAAATACCGGCAGCCAGCTGACGAATAAAGCCAGCCCGAACCAGCAACTGATGGCTAACAACCTCCACAGCGCCAGGCGCCTCGCGCAAAGTCTGGCTAAAGTTTCTACTCATTCGCATGAATGATTCCTCCAAGACGTTGGCCCACCGGAAGGTGGCGGCCATACATGGCCAACCCACGGTGGGTCCCGGAATATACCAAATAAAAAGAGCGCCCTTTTAGGGGGCGCTCATTGTAATCGTGAATTGCGTTCTTTTCCAGCTTCTACGCAACCTGAATTCGCCCCTTTGCCTTTGCGCAAAGCGGGCGCGGCGAGCGCAGCTGGGTCTGAACGGTGTTTGTAAGCAACATGATTGACAGGATAGGGCCCAATCTGTACCCTGTCAAGCGTGCGTTTGGGGGTCGAGTCAGGTTGCCAGGGAGTGGGATCATGAATCAACCTGTTTTCAGTCCGGGTGAATGGAATGTGTTTTGTACCGATAAAGCTGCTTCGCTGCGCTTCTACCGGGATCTCCTCGGCTTTGTGGTGACCGACATCGAGGATGATGCGGTGCATTTGCGGCTGGGCGAGCAGCGGCTGCTGCTATTGCCCTACGCCGGCGCCCCGGCCGATCCCCATCCCTATGGCCAGCAAGCCACCTACTCCTTTGATCTGATGACCCCGGATCTGGCCAGCGCCTACACTTTCCTGGCCGAAGCACGTGTCCCAATGTACCGGCCCTGGACACCCGGCGCGCCCAGTTTCATCATCCGCGACCCGGATAACCTGGTGATAGAGATCATCGGGCAGTAGGACTAAAGGACCAGAGGGGACCGGCCGGTTCGCGCCCAACTCCCATTAAAATGCTTCAAATTGTCGATTATGTAATGAGGTAGAGAATCTTATGACGAACCAACCATTTGCCGGCACCGCTGCCCAGCCTTACACCGTGGTGCAGAACATTCAGTTCCCCATTGATGTGGCCTTCAAAAAAATCAGCCTGACCAATCAGGCGTCGGTGACCGACGCCAGCGGCCGGACCCTCTTCTACGTCAAGCAGAAGATGTTCAAATTGAAGGAAGCGATTTCGGTCTTCAGTGATGAGAGCCAGAGCAAAGTGTTGTTTCATATCAACGCCAACAAGGTGATTGATTTCTCGGCCCGTTACAATTTTGTGGATGAAGGCGGCCGCAGCGTGGGCTCCGTGCAACGCCATGGCGCCCGCTCCCTGTGGAAGGCGCACTACGACATTTTTGATGGCGACACCCTGGAATTCAGTATCCACGAAGAAAGCGCCTTCACCCGCGTGATGGACGCGATGTTCTCGGAGATCCCGATCATCGGTATGTTTGCCGGCTATGTCTTCAACCCGGTCTACAACGTGACCCAGGGTGAAAAGCCGGCCTTCAAGGTAACCAAAGAGCCGGCCATGTTTGAGAGCCATTTCAAGGTGGAGAAGCTGGGTGACATCGATGCGGACAGCCAGCAACGGGCCATCCTCGGCATCATGATGATGATGATCCTGGAGCGCATCCGGGGCTGATCCTCGCTGCGCTCGGACTGACAGGGGCGGTGCTCGGGCGGATAAGGGCTACGCCACAGAGTTACGCGCTTGAAAATGAAAAAGATGCGGGCCAGACAACAAATGTCTGGCCCGCTTTTGTATCAGCTTAGCGGAAATCCACCCAAGAAAAAATCCGTGACAAATCTGTGTTAATCCGTGGCCTCTTCCTCCCCGCTTCCATCCACAGACGGCGTTGGCGTGACGAGCATGCGGCGGAGGACTTTGCCGATGAAGGATTTGGGCAGGGAGTCGCGGAACTCGATCTGCCAGGGGACGGCGTATGGGTCCAGCCGCTGGCGGCAGAGGGCTAGCAGCTCCTCTTCGGTCAGGTCGCTACCGGGACGACGGACGACGAACGCCTTGACGCGCTGGTCGCCGGCTTCGGTGCCGACGCCGACCACGGCCACTTCCATCACCTTGTTGTTCTCGTAGATAACCTCTTCGACATCGCGTGGGTAGACGCTGTAATCGCCGAAAAAGATGGTGTCGCGCTTGCGGGCGACGATCTGGAAGTAGCCATCGCTATCCATGACGGCAACGTCGCCGGTGCGCAGCCAGTCGCCGGCAAAGGCGTCATCCGGCCGGTATGCCTCGCCAGCCTGCCAATAGCCCATCATCACCTGCGGGCCACGAATCAACAGCTCGCCAATCTGCCCCACGCCCACATCCGCGCCGCTCAACAAATCGACGATCTTGGCGTCTGTGTTGGGCAGCGGGATGCCGATGGAGCCTGGCTTGCGCACGCCATAAAGCGGGTTGGCGTGGGTCACGGGCGACGCCTCCGTCAACCCATACCCTTCCACCAGCCGGCCTCGCGTCAGCTTCTCAAACGCCTCCTGCACCTCAACGGGCAACGGCGCCGCGCCGCTTAAACACGCCTTGATCGAAGACAGCCCATATTCCCGCACATTGGGTGTCTGGTTGATGACGGTGTACATCGACGGCACGCCGGGGAACAGCGATGGCTTGTAGGTCTTGATATGTTCCAGCACTTGCTCCACATCAAAGACCGGCAGCAACACGATCATGGCGCCAATAGCAATCGGCAGGCTCATGGCGTTGATCAGCCCATAGCTGTGGATTAGCGGGATGACGGAAAGGCTCACTTCAGCGCCGTAGCGCATGTCGGGGATCCAATGGCGGGTTTGCAGGGTGTTAGCGACGAGATTGTAATGGCTGAGGCAGACACCTTTGGGTTCGTCGGTGGTGCCGCTGGTGAAGAGGATGGCGGCCAGGTCACGGCTCTTGACGTCGCTGCGGGGCGGCGTAATCGGGGCATCCTGCATCATCTCAATCATCTGCAGCCCCAGCTTCTGCCCATCATCCGCTTCGTCGTAGACGCCCAGGCCCCAGCGGCTCATCAACATGCGGTAGGTGCGGTTGGAGACAACCGGCCGGATATCGGTCACGATCACATGCTCCACCGGCGTGTGTTCCCGAATCTGCTCGGCCAGCTGAGCAAAACCTTGCAACGTCACCAGCACCCGCGGCGATGTCTGCCCGATCTCCTGCATGATCTGTTCCCGATCCGCATCCGGATTGGGCAACACCGCCACCGCACCAATGCGCAAGGTGGCATAAAAGGCAATTAACAGCTGGGGCATGTTGGGCAAAACAAGCATCACCCGATCCCCTTTCTGCACCCCGAGACCATTCAGCACATGGGCAAATTGGTTGACCTGCTCGTCCAGCTGCTGATAGGTCAATTTGGTGCCGTAAAAAATGGTGACCGTGTTTTTGGGCAACCAGCCAGCCGTACTGGCCAGAAACTCCGGCAGGGTGCGCCGGGGAATGGGGATTGTCGGCGGCGTCTCCTTGCTGTAATGCTGAATCCAGATGCGCTCCTGTTCCGGCGAGTCGGCCGCTGCCTGCTCACGCCAGGAGCGCTGGCGGTCGCCATCCACAAAACGCTCGATAGCCCGGTTAACCGCCCGGTGTCGCTCCAGCTGGACTTTGTGCTTGGCGGAACCCACGTCGTAAATCTCGGCGCCGGGAATGGTTTCGCCGACATCATCAAAGACCCAGCGCGGAAAATAATTATCCCGCTCGCCAGTCACGACCAGGGTCGGCGTGGTGAGCGCCTTCATCTTGTCCCAGCCTTTCCATTTGCGCAGATTGTTGGCCATCATACGGCGCACCACATGCAGCTCCGCATCCCAGCGCGGCCGGTAGCGCCACCAGGGGCGAAACAGGGTGATGGGCAACCGGTAGAGCAGAGCGGCCGCCTTTGGCAGCGGGAACTCACCGGCGGTGGCGATCAGGATGAGCTTCTCCAGACGCTCCGGGTGAGCATACGCATATTCGGTGGCGATGGCGCCGCCAAAGGAATGGGCCACCAGGGTGAACTTTTCCGGGAAATCCAACGTCTCGACAATCGCCTGCAAATCCGACACCAGCTCCGGCATGGTGTATTGGGTGTAGGGGGCGTCGCTCTGGCCATGGCCGCGCAGGTCCGGGGCGACCACGCGGTAGTTGCGGGCGAAATAGTTGATCTGGAACTCCCAGGATTCCAGCGCCCCCGCGTAGCCATGCAGAAAAAGGATGGTTCGATCCTTCCCTTCCGGATGCAGGTCCAGCACGCTCAGGTAAGCATTGGCCACGTCGGGGATGGGTACCCGAACCCGGTAGAGGTCAAAGTCAAGTTGGATATCCTGGCGTTTGATACCGCGGAGCTTTTTCTTCATGGTGCTTGCTCGAATGGATGTGACCGGGGGGATGCCCGGCGGACCAGCAATGGATTGGCGTGGCGTCATTTTATCTGATTATGGCGTTTCGGGATACCGTAGAGACGCGCGGTGGCGCGTATGGGTCGCGCGGTGGCATCGTAGAGACGCGTGGTGGCGCGTATGGGTCGCGCGGTGGCATCGTAGAGACGCGCGGTGGCGCGTCTCCCGGAGACGTGCCAGCGGCTGAGACGTGCCAGCGGCACGTCTTTACGGGGTGGTGAGGGTGGCCCACCAGGGGGCCGGGTCAGGGCGGTTGCCGAGGAGCCAGGCGGCGTTGGTGAGGGGGGCACCGGCCGGTCGGGCCAGCCCGTATACCGAGTTGACGCCACCCACGGCCACCGTATAGCCATCCTCGTCAGGCACCAGCACATAGATCGGCGCCACCGCGCCCAGGCCAACCTGCCATTGTTGGCCGCTATTGGCATCGCTGTACAGGGTGCTGATGAGCGCGACCTCACTGGCAGCGCCGGCCTCTGTCACGGTGAGCCCCAGCAGCTCCGGCACGATCTGGCGCAGATAGCGGGCCTCATCAGGGCGCAGGGGGATGCCGGCCAGCTCCTGCTCGGACAATGCCTGCAACCGGTTGAGGGCCGCCCCCAGGGCAGTCAGGCGCGCGGCGGTGGCGGCCGAGAGCAAACCCCGGGCCGATAGGCCGCCACGTAGCTGGGCAACGACCGCCGCCAGCCGGGCGTAAAGCGCCGGCTCCGGCGCCAGGTAGGCGCCGGCCGCCGGCAAAGCCGCCGCGTCAAGCTGGAAAATGGCCGGATCAGCCAGCTGGTATCGGGTTGCCGCCAGATCACGGCGCGTTTCGGTCCAGCCACCGACCCAGCCGGCAAGGCGGAGCTGTTGCCAGCCTGCGTTCGCCATGAACCGGGGCGCAGCACCGCCAGGCGCTGCCAGGAGCGGCTCCAGCGCATAAAGCCAGGTATCGTTCAGGGTCAGAGTCCGGGCGGCAGCATCGCCCATCACGGCCAGCTGTTGGCGTTGGGCCAGATAGCCTTCATATTGATCATCGCCCGAAGCCGTGAGCAGCTGGGCCGCCTCGGCCGAGCCATAAGCAGCGGCCACGTCCAGGGCCAGGGGAAAGGCCCGGATCAGGCCGACTTCAGTGCTGGCGGCGCTGACGGGCGGGTTGCCAGGATCGCCGGTGAAGAGGCCAACCCGGTTGAAGGTGAGGCCAGTGAGAATGGCCGTGTCAGAATGGGTGGCGACCGGCCGGAAATGCAAAACCTGCGGCGCCGTCGCGCCCCCGCCCGTCACCGTCAATAAAAAGCTATCCAGGCGGTGGCGCTCGGCAAGCTGGGTGGCGTCAGGCAGACGGCCATCGTAGAGCGCCCGGGCCACCGCGGCATAATCGGCCAGGGTCCAGCCGGTTGGTTGTCCCTGGAAAAAGCCCTGGGCGGTGACGATACGCTCCCAGCGCGTCCAGTTCTGGCTGCGTTCCAGCGTGCTCAGCAGCATCAGCAAAGCCAGGCCGTGCTGGCGCGCCTCAGCCGGCGGGCCGGCCAGCGTCCAGGGTGTCTGGCTGAGCCAGGTGGCCGCCTGATAAAAAGCCGCTCGCTCAGGGGTGCCAGCATAACCGGCCGGAGGCTGAAAAAGGCTGTAATCCCGAGCCTGACGCAGCAACGGCGACAGGAAAACGCCTTCCCCCTGACGAATCAGTATCAGCTCTTCGTTGACCAGGGTGGCGACGGGCTCCGGCGCGGGTTGAGCGGGGTTGAGCAACAGTTCGGCCACGGCAAAATAGGCAATAAGCTGGTTCAAGGCCGCCTGATCCGCTGCCGGCAAACCTGCCCAACCGGTCTCGGCCGCCTCGCGCAGGCTCCGCACCAGGACGGCCAGGTCATCACGCAGCTGCCCATTTTCGACCTCAGCCCAGCTGTCAGCCAGGACAAGCGAGGTGGTATGCAGGATGAGATCGGGGGTGATGAAGATCGGCCGGCCATCCGCAGCCGCCTCGAGGTAGATATCCTGGAAGAAGCGTTCACCGGGTGGCTGTAAGATGTAGCCCTGCGTGAAGAGCTGGGTCTGCTGAGCCTGGTTCAGCGGCCAGAGGTCGGCGGGGTTGTTAATGGCGTTGGGAGCGGGGAAGGGGTCGGTAGCGGCGCTGCCGGGCAGGTCGCGTATTTCGGGTGGCGCCCAACTGGCGAAGAGCGAGAGCGGCGCCCGGGGGATGTCGGTGAGGGCGGTACCGTCGAGGGGGTCGGTGGGACCGGCCGGTGTCGCCGTGGCCACCACCTGCAAGGGCGATGTCGGCACGGGCGTAACGCTACCCCCACTGAGCTGGCAGGCCAGCGCCAGCAAAAGCAGCGACAGCAACGGTAGCAGCGGCCGGCGATCCCCCATCAACCAATGCCTAGCCGGCCCGCTTGACCATCGGACCCAGATGCCGGCCGCCAATCAGGTGCAGATGCAGGTGGAACACTTCCTGGCCGCCATGCTCATTGCAGTTGATGATCAGGCGGTAGCCATCTTCGGCGATGCCTTCCTGGGCGGCCAATTGGCTGGCGACAACCATCATGTGGCCCAGCAGCGCCTCATCCTCGGGCGTGACATCGTTCATCGTTGGGATGACCTTGTTGGGGACGATGAGGATGTGAGTCGGCGCCGCCGGGTTGATGTCGCGAAAGGCGGTCACGCGCTCATCCTGGAAAACCTTGTCCGACGGCAGCTCACCGCGGATGATTTTGGCAAATAATGTGGGCATAGGTTACTCCTATTTTGGTTTGTGAAGCACAACCGTGCCACCTAATTGTGTCACCGCCGGTAAAGATTGCAAGCAGGGGGCTGGGGCGCAACCCGTTGGGTGCCTCTCCCGACGGGTTGCCGCCCCAGCGCCTCGCCCGAAGGGCGCGCCAAGGCGCGCCAGTGGGACGGGCGGCAACCCTACAGGAGAATACCTACCTGTCGGGTTGCGCCCGCCCCATCCAGAATCATCGCGATTCTTGGCGCCATGTTATAATCCTGCCGAAAGCCCGGCCCAGGAGCAAAATTGATGGCAACCAGTCCGCTGAGAACCACGACCACCACCCTTGATATCTACATTAAGCTGGCCCAATACCCGATCGCGTCTGATCGGATTCGCGCGCGGATGCGTGAGGAGCTGTTCAAGCGGGGCATCATCACCGAGGAATCGCTGGAAAAGGAAGTTGAGCGGAAGGCGATTGAATCTCAGGAGCGGGAAGGCATTTATGACCCGTTCTCCAAAGAGTCAGCCGCCGTTTTTCAGACGCGCAAAAATCGCATCCGCGATTATCTGACCGACTTCTACTTCGGCTACAACCTGCCCCCGGAACTATTTGATCAGCTGGTTCTGGCCTCCCTGCAGCATCAACCGGAAGACACAACCGCGGCCGAATTGACCTTTAACCCGGAGCTGGCGCCCTGGCCCATGTTGTTTAAGCAGGGCGAGATTTATGAGAGTATGCCGCCGAATGAGCGGCAACGTTTCAGCCATCACCTGGAGGAGATTAAGGTCGTCCTCATCAAAAGCATGATCAGCGACCAGTTGAAATATGTCGGTATCGCCAAGAATATTCTGACCATTGGCGACCTCAAGGACATTTATGACCGGCGTATCGGCGAGGGCAAGATTGGCGGCAAGGCGGCGGGGATGCTGCTGGCGTGGAAGGCGCTGCAGGAACGCAGCCCCGAAACCGGGCCGGATATCAGTGATTCGGTCGTCATCCCGGAATCTTATTTCCTGGGCGCTGATGTGATGTATGAGTTCCGCCGCGTGAATGGGCTGGACCATTTCATGAACGAGAAATACCGGCCGCTCGATCATATTCGCGGCGCCTACACCGGCATCATCCAGGCCCATATGGGCGGGAACTTCCCGGATAAAATTGTGGAGGCATTGCGAGGGATTCTGAAAAATCTGGGCAACCGGCCGGTCATCGTCCGCTCCTCCAGTTTGCTGGAAGATAACTTCGGCTTCTCCTTCGCCGGCAAATACGAAAGCTTCTTCTGCCCCAACCAGGGGACACCAGACGAAAACCTGCAGGCACTGCTCGATGCCATCCGTCAGATTTACGCCAGCACCACCAACCCGGACGCGCTGCTCTACCGCCGCCGCCACGGCCTGCTGGACTACGACGAGCGCATGGCTATCCTCATCCAGGCCGTGCAGGGTCATGTCACCGACCATTATTTTTTCCCCACCCTGGCCGGGGTCGGCTTCAGCCAAAATCCGTTCCGCTGGAATGCCAAAATTCGCCGGGAGGATGGCTTCCTGCGCCTCGTCTGGGGCATCGGCACCCGTGCGGTGGACCGGGTCAGCGGTGACTACCCACGTATGATCGCCCTCAGCCACCCCAACCTGCGGCCAGAAACAACCGCCCGGGCCATCCGCCAATATTCGCAGCAGTTCATCGACGTGATCGATATCAACAAAAACGATTTTGCCACCCTACCGGCCGAAACCCTGCTCAAACCCAGCTATCGCGAGCTGCGCTTCGTCGCCTCTGAGGACAAGGGCGATTACCTGCAAAAGATCGTCGCCCTGGGCGGCGACCAGGACGAGCTGGAATATGTCCTGACCTTCGACACCATCACCCAGGATCGCAAATTCATCAAATTGATGCGCACCGCTTTAATGCGGCTGGAGAAAATTTACGGGATACCTGTGGACATCGAGTTTACCGTTGAGGTCAAGGCCAAATATCCCCATCCTGATTACAAATTGAGCATCCTGCAATGCCGGCCGCTCTCCATGCGGGCCGATGGCGGCAAAGTGGACCTCCCTACCGACGTGCCGCCGGAAGATATCGTCCTGCATAGCTTCCATCTCATCCCCAATGGGCGCGTAGAAGGCATCCGCTACCTGGTGCTGGTTAACCCGCACACCTACCGCACCATCGGCGAACGGCACGTGCGCATTGAGCTGGGCCGGGTTGTGAGCCGGCTCAACCGGATTCTGGAGGGCGAGACATTTGTGTTGATGGGGCCGGGCCGGTGGGGCAGCGAAAACATCGAGCTGGGCGTCAAAGTCTCCTACTCGGACATCTACAACACCAGCGCCCTGATCGAGATCGGCATCGCCACCGAGGAAGGTACGCCGGAGCTCTCTTACGGCACCCACTTCTTCCAGGATCTGGTCGAAGGGGGCATCTACGCCTTACCACTACATCTGACAGAGGCAGAGAGCTGCCTGGCCTGGGATCTGTTTTCGGCCGAAAACAACTTGCTGGCCAATTTGCTACCGGCCGATGCGGAATATGGTCGCTACATCCAGGTTGTCGATGTCACGGCGGTGCGGCCAGGTTGTGTGGTGAACCTGCTGATGGACGGGGAAAATGACGAGGCAATCGCCTATTTTACGCGGGCGACAAGCGAATGGGCGGATGACGACACCGTCAGCCTCGGCAACTTCTAGGCCACCTCAATCCGCGACCCGTGAATATCCTTGACTACCTCAATGCGAGTGGGAAAGGCGTCTTTGAGTTCGTCGATGTGGGTAATGACCAGGATGCGCTCAAAGTCGGGCTGGATGATGTTAATCGCCTCGACGAGACGCTGCCGACCGGCCGGATCCTGGCTACCAAACCCCTCATCAACCACCAACGTCTGCAACCGCGCCCCCGAACGCTGTGCCAGCAGCTGAGACAACGCCAAACGAACGGCAAAATTGACGCGGAACTGCTCGCCACCACTGTAATTCTCGTAGGGGCGCTCCCCGGCGGTGTCGTTGATGCGAATATCCAGTGTCTCCGCCAACTCATCCCGGCTCTTCAGCTGCCGCTGCGTCTCAAAGCTGATGGTCATCTCGCCATCGGACAGCCGCTCCAGCAACATGTTGGCCCGATTCTCCAGGTCCGGCAACGCCTGCTCGATCAGGAGCGCCTGGACGCCATTGCGGCCACAGGCATTTTCCAGCAAGCGTAGCTGTTGGATGCGGCGGTCCAGCAGGGCGATCTCGTCCAACAATACCTGGTGTTTCTCCGCCTGCTGCTGCAAATTGACCAGGCGGCTCTCCGCCACCGCCAGCGCCTCGCGGGCCTTTTGATGCTCCTCGCGCAGCGCAAACAGCTCATCTTCCAATTTGGCCAGGTCCACGGCGCCGTCAGCATCCAGTAAAGCCAGGCTCTGGGTCAACTGATCAGCCTCGGCCTGCCAGGCAGTCTGCTGCGCTTTTTGCTCACCGTACCGCTGCGCCAGCGAAGCCAGCATCTCTTCGACATGTTGCATAGCGGTTTCCGCCTGCTGCAAGGCCCGCTGCCGCTCCGGCGCCGCCGCCAGCTTGTCGCGGGCCTCATTCGCCTGCTGATGCTGCTGCCCATCATAGGCCAGTGCGGCGATCTCAGCGTCGACCTCGACCAGGCTGGTGCGTTCTGACTGGGCAAAATCGTCCGCCGCCAGCTGCGCACTGATAGCCGCCAGCTCCGGCGCCTCCGTTTCCTGCCAGGTAGACAGATCCTTCTGTAATGCGGCTAACCCGCTCTCCGACTGGGCCAGCCGGCTCTGGAGCCGGCTGATCTGCCGGTCAAAATCAGCTCGCTGCCGGCCGATGTCAGCCAATTCAGCCACACGGGCCTGCTGCGCCTGGAGCGCCGACTCATCTGCCAGCTGGATCTCCAGCTCGGCCAGGGCTGGTGCGCCCTCATTTTGCCATTGCTGCACCGCCTCGGCTGCGGTGCGCTGTTGCAGGCTCACCTCGGTTTGCCGGGCCTGATTCTGCCGCACCGACTCTTCAAGAGAAACGAGTTCTTTGCTCGCCGCTTCGCTCTGGCTGATAAGCTGGCCCAGCTCGGTTATCCGGTTCCGGTTGGCGCGATAGGCGTCGCCCATCTGCTTGCCATCAACCTTAATTTGCGCCAGAACCTCCTGGCGATGAGCTTCGGTCAATGGCTGGCCACAAAGCGGGCAGTCGCTGCCGGTCTCGCTCTGCAGCCGGTCCATCCGCTCCTTCATCTTATCCATCTGTTCTTTGAGCGCTGGCTGTTCTTGTTCCCGGCGTTCCAGCTCATGGCGCAAATCGTTCAATTCGCGGCGGCCCGATTCAGCCTGTTGCAGTTTGGTCTGTTGTTCTTGCAGGGTTAACTGTAGTTTCTCGATCTGGGCGGTCAGCTTATCTCGCTCAGCGGCGCGAGCTGTGCTGGTTTGGGCCTGGCGTGCCAATTCGTCGCGCCGGCGGCTCAGATTAGCCCTTTCATTTTGCAGCCGCTGCAGTTCATTCTGCGCTTCCAGCCAGGCCTGTTCCTGCTCAGCAATCGCCGTCCGGCGGGCCTGAGCGGTTGCCAGTTCCTGATTAAGCGCAGCGACCTGATCCTCAGCGGCATGGATGCGTTCTGGCAGGCTGGCTGCCGTTTCCGCTCGTGTCTGCAGGGTTTGGCGCCGATCTTCCAGCCGGCTTTTGGCCGCATCGATTCGGGCCAGAAGCGGCGCCCGGCGGCTTTGCAGTTGATGGTATTGATTGGCTTTTTCCTGCCAGGTGGTAGCCGCTGCTGTGGCCGCCTGCCAATCCGCATAAGCCCGTTCGATGGCTGCGCGCTCGGCCAAAAGCTGGCTATGCCGTTCTTTTTCTGCTTCGCGGTTGCTTTGTTGGGAAGCCAGGTCGGCCAGCCGGGTTTCAACCTCAGCCAGGGAGCGGCGCAGGGTTTCCAGCTGGCGATTTTGCTGCTGGCGAATGGCGTCCGTTTTGCGGGCCTGGTTGAGCAACTTCTCCTGGGTTTCCATACGGGCCGCGCTGCCCTCGAGCCGCTCTTGGGCGGCGGCGTGGGCGGCTTCGCGATCCGGCCGGTCCGCCAGATCCTCCTTGATCCCCTCAATCCGATCCCCTTTTAGCAACCGCTCCTGCTCCACCCGACGCCGTTCGGTCACGGCCCGCTCGCGGTAAATCTCCCATTGGCTGACACCCAGCAGATCGGCGAGGATGGTCTTGCGCTGGTTAGGCGTCTTGGTGGTGAACTCGTCGGCCTTCCCCTGCAGCAGGAAACTGGCATTGATGAAGGTGTCGTAGTTCATGCGCAGCAGATTTTCGATGGCGACCTGGGTCTCACGCACTTTGCTCTCGGTGAGCGGCTTCCAACCTTCTTCACCGGCCATCTGCAGCTCCAGCACGGTGGCTCGCCGCAGCCGTTTGCGCCGGATCACGCGATAGGTGTTGCCTTCCAGGGCAAACTCCAGCTGCACCTCAGCCGTACCCTTGTCCCGGGCCGCCTTGCGGTTGATGACATCGTCATCGCTTTTGCCGCGGCTTTTGCCAAACAATACCCAGGTCATCGCGTCCAGGATGCTGGATTTGCCGGCGCCGTTCCGGCCGGAAATACAGGCCGTGCGGATGCCGTTGAAATCCAGCTCGGCTGTTTCCTGGTAAGAGAGGAAATTCGTAATCTGCAGGCTGATCGGAATCATAAGGGAACGTCACACGTCTAGAAAAATGCGCTACTCATCTTCGCGAAACAGGATCTCGGCAGCCAGCGCCTGGAGCTTTTCGGCTTCGGCCGGTTCCATCTCGACCGTCTGCCAGTAGGTCTCCAGCAAGTCCAGCGGCCCCAGGGCGTCCAGGCCGCTATCCTCGCCCAGGCGAGCGCGCCGTTCAGTCTGGCGCACTTTCTGGAGTTGGAAGCTGAGCGCCTCGGCAAAACGTTCGGCGATGGCAGCTTCGTCAATCATCGTTTCCCAGTCACGCGGATAAGTGAGCTGGACACGGCAGATGGCGTCCGCCACCTCCGCTGGTTCGGGCAGCTGGGCCATAACATCGGCCATAAAGCTGTCCGCCGACTCAGGTTCAACCTGGTAATTGAGGAAGCGGCGCGTTTTGAGGGGGATAAAACGCCAATCACAATGGCCCTGGCGCAATTCGGCCAGCACAAACCCCTTGGTCTCGCGCATTTCGCCAAAATCAACCCGTTCAATCGAGCCGGGGTAGACAATTGGCGGCCGATCGCCCTCGTTTAAATCCTGGTGTTGGTGGATGTGGCCCAACGCCACATAGTCCAGGCGTGGATGGCGCACCAGGCGGCCGCCCAACACCAGCTCCTGCCCCAGCATCACGGCGCGCTCGCTGCCAAACTTGGCCCCTTGCACACTGGCATGAGCAGTGAGCACCAGCGGTAGCTCGGGGTCGGCGCTCTCAATCATGCCGGTAACGGCATCCTCAACTCGTGTCTCCATCTCCGTCAGGAAATCTTCGTGGCTGAGCTCCAGCAGTTCATCCCGTTTCAGGAGCTGGCTGCGGGAGAGCCAGGGGACGGCCACGATCTGCAGCGGTATGCCCAATTCGGCCGGTCCCAGCAGCTGAAAATTATCCGCCACAAATACGTTGGGGACGTTGAGCGTGGTGTATTCCTGCAGCGTGTGAGCCCGGCCGGATGCCGGCGATACATCATGGTTACCAACAAGCAGGACGGTGGGAATGCCCGCCGCTGACAGTCGCATCATACGCCGGCCCCATTCGCGCTGGAAGGTCGGATGGGGATTGCGGTCTTTGTAGGCGTCGCCGGCAAACAGGACCAGGTCAACTTGCTCGTCCAGAGCAAAGTCGATGATCTGATCCAGGGAATTGAGGAAATCAACCACGCGCACCGGCAGGCCACTCTCCGGGTCATGCCGGCCGTAATTGGCCATGTCGATATGGGCGTCGGCAAAGTGAAGAATACGAACTGATGGCATCGGCTATTACTGGAACCCGACAAAGAGTCGGTAATTGGTCTGGGGCGGCGGCGCCGTTATCGGCAAGGCGCGGACAACCACGAGATAATATTGTCCCGGTGGCAGACCACTGTGCTGGATTTGCTCGTCCAAATTGCCCAGGTTCCGGCTAAACTGCACGAGCAGCTTGTTGGCGTCATACAGATACAGATCATAATCCGCGCCGGATGGGATGTTGGACAGCGTCACATTCAGATTGCCCGCGGCCAGGGCGTCGAAGAAGAAAACGTCGTAGAAATCCTGGCTGCTCTCAAAATTGCTAAAAAATGGCGTGTTGAGAGGGATGTAGGCGGCATTGCTCAGCGTATCATTCGGCTCACCCATCTGGTGGTCCGCGAAAACCAGGGGCAGGATCGCCTGCCGGGGAAATTCCGGGACGATGAAGAGGGAGTTCATGATGGGCAGAGCGACAACACCGGCACCCGTGTTATTGGGATCGATGTAGGTTTCACCGCCAGTCAGCCAGATGCGGTTGCCGACAACATCGCCACGCGGCCAGGCGCGCGCCGGCGCATTGAGGTTATACGGCGGGTCCAGCACCGCCCAACTGCCCAGATCCGACGGAATGCCGGGATTGGGCGGCGTAAACACCTCGACCTCAGGCACCAGGTTAAGACTACTGTCATAACCGCCAAAAACATACCAGCGGCCGTCTGGGCCAATCACACTTTCAGCCCCAAAGCGCTGGATGTTGAGCCGGGCAATCGGGATCCAATCGCCTGAAGAATTAAAGCACTCGCCCTGTGTCGGGAAGATGTTGCCCGTGGTCAGGCCGCCGACGACGCAAATCCAGCCATTGGGTTCGGTCAGCATGGCGGCCACGTGGTAATAGCGGGGCGTTGTCAGCGGGTTAAAGACATTGAACCAGGTGTCAGCAATCACGCCGCTGCCCTGACGGAAAAACAGCATGGTGTTCTGCGCCGGGCTGGCTGGGTCGAGGGGCGCACCGTTCAGGCCGCCAATGAGGTAGTAACCCTGTTGCGCAGGCACCTCCACGACAGTGTAATAGGCAGATGGTTCAAAGGGGAAAGGTGCTGATACCGTTGTCGACCAGCTATTGGTGGGAATGTCATACACCCAGTGGGTGCCGTCGTACTGATCGTTGAGGCCGATGTAACCGGCCGGTAAATAAATCTTGTTATTGACGACCGCCGCATCCCCATTGGAATAACCAAACGAATCCGGGCCGGGCATCGAGGCCAGTTGGGTCCATTGCCCGGTCACCGTATCGTAGCGATCCATCCGGCCGGTCCGCACCGGGTTGTTGTTCACCACCGTCTGGCCGGCGATCACATAAAGCTGGTTGCCTACCGCCACCGCACCATGGCGGCTACGCAGTTCCGGCATGGTGACCTGATCGTCATCGCTCCAGACCGTCTCCGGCGCCTCGATCCAGGCCACCAGGTTCAGGATGGCATCAAAATTGACCCCAAATTGCCAATCCACCACCTCGACGTAGTAAGTCTGATCCCGGACCACGAAGCCGGACGTCCGCGACAGGAAGCCATTGTAATCGTCGTTGCAGACCAGTTGGGTCAGGGCTGCGCAAGTGCCCGTGTGCAGGATGATGACCGTGTCGTAGTTATCGAGGTAGTCTGGGTTGGCGCGGGATTCGATGACCACGCGGCCCGTGGTCGGGGCGGTGAAGGTGTACCAGACCGAGCGATAGCCCTGCGGGCTGCTGGGCGCCCCAAACATACAGGAGAGCACGTTGGGGTCGCTCGCCGCGGTGGTCATGAAGCGGGTAAAGGTCTGGCCGCCGTCACCGGCCTGTGTGCTCAGGTCCAGCTCCGGCGCCAGCGAACATTCATCAGAGGCGGCATCTGCCTCCGGTGAGGCAGGGTCGATCGTGGCGGGCGGCGCGGCCGGTTCAAGTTTGACCGGCACCCATTGGCCCCCATCGATCATGTTCCCGGGCACGGCCTTGCCCTCCGTCTCCAGCCGCAGCGGCTCCGGTTGGGCCGTCGCATCCGCCTGGGCCAGAACCCAGGTGGTCGAAAAGAGAATTAGCAGCAGAAACAGCGGCGCACGGCGCATAAGATGCTCCCGGAAAGCCGCCGGGGAGTCTGGCTCCCCGGCGGCCGCAGGTTAATCATTTAATTTGCGAATCGCAATCGTCACCTCATTATCGCCCAGCTTGGTTGTTTCCCGCAACGGCTCATTTTGCGTCGCCCCATTTACTAAGGAGACTGCTAAGGTTTCACCGGCGATGTAGTCGCTGAAGTTAGCCACAGTCTCCGCGGCCAGCCCATCAGCCTCATACACCACCTCAATCCGATCGCTGATATCCAGATCCGCTTCCTTGCGCATGTTGTTCAGGAAACGGACCAGGTCGCGGGCGTACCCTTCCTGCAGCAGTTCGTCTGACAGGTTGGTATCCACCGCCACGGTGACACCCTTTTCGCTGGCCACGGCCAGGTCACCACGGGATTCGGTCTGCACCAGGACATCGTCAGCGGTCAGGGTCACGGCCGCGCCATTCACCGTCAGCGTCAGTTCGCCACTGTCTTGCAGCGTTTGTGCCGCCGTGGCCGCGTCCAACTCTGTCAGCGCCTGGCGCACTTTGGGGAAATCCTTGCCAAACTTCGGTCCCAACGCCCGGCTGTTGGGCAGGAGACGGTAATCAACCAGCTCACCCACCTCGGAAACAACCCGCAGTTCCTTGACGTTGATCTCTTCCTGCAAGACGTCGGCCAGCTCTTCCAGGTCAGCCCGCGCCTGGGCAGAGCCGACAAAGACGCTGGCTGCCGCCAACGGCTGGCGCAGCTTCATGTCGACCGAGCTGCGGGCGGAACGGCCCAGCTTGGCCACGGTGATGGCCGTGCGCATCTTGTCCAGCAGCGGCCGGTCCAGGGTACCGGCCGGTGCCGGGTACAGATGGTGATGGACGCTCTCCGGCGCCGCCGGATCAACGGCGCAAACCAGGTTCTGGTACATCGCCTCCGTCGTGAACGGGATAAACGGCGCCAGCAACTTGATGAACTCGACCAGCACATGGTACAGCGTCGCGTAAGCAGCCTGCTTGTCCACATCTGCCTCGGTGCGCCAGAACCGGCGCCGCGACCGGCGCACGTACCAGTTGGAGAGGTCATCCAGCATCTCTTCCAGGCCGACCGTCGCCAGCTGCGCATCGTAGCCATCCAGCGCCTTGCGTGTCGCCAGCGTCGTTTCGTGCAGTCGCTCGAGGATCCATTTGTCCAGCTGGGCATTGGCGCCGTTCGGGCTGGGAGCGACATCGGCCAGAGCGACCGGCGTCCAGCCGTCGGCCCGGGCGTAGGTCACCAGGAAGGAATAGACGTTCCAGAGCGGGATGATGACCCGACGGCGCACTTCATCGCCGATGCCGTAACCGAAGCGGAGGTTTTTCTCCGGGTTGGCGGCGGCATAGAGCCAGCGCATGGTGTCCGCGCCCATCACCTCGGCGGCATCGTCAAACCAGATGGCGTTGCCCCAGGATTTATGCATCTCACGGCCATCTTCCGCCAGGAGGAGACCGTAGGAGAAGAGATTTTTGAACGGTTTCCGGCCGGTAAAGGCCGCGCTCTGCGCCAGCAGGCTGTAGAACCAGTTGCGGAACTGGCCGGGGAAGCTCTCGCTCACCCAATCGGCCGGGAACCATTGCTCCCAGTACGCCCGATCCGTGTTGTACCGCAGCGTCGAATAAGGCACGATGCCCGCATCCAGCCACGGGTTGCCCACATCCGGGATGCGCGTGCCGACCAGGCCGCTTTCTGGATGGCGGATCTTGACGGCGTCGATCCAGGGGCGATGGGGGCTGTGCCCGGCAAACTCGTCCCAACCTTCAACCGCCAGCTCCTGCAGCTCTTCCTTCGAGCCGACCACCCAGATCGTCCCATCCGGGAACTCCCAGATCGGCAGGGCCAGGCCGTAGACCCGCTTTTTGGAGATCATCCAGTCGCCCATGTTGTCGAGCCAATCCTGCTCCCGGTCCTCACCCCAGCTGGGGAACCAGTTGATGTCAGCGACGATATCCTTGATCTTCTGGCGCCAATCCATGTTGATGTACCACTCGTCCACCAGGCGGAAGACCAGCTCTTCGCCAGAACGCCAGCAATGCGGGTAGACGTGCGGATATTGCTCAACATGGACCAGGAAACCGCGCTCCTTCAGGTCGTCGATGATTTCGGTTTTGGTGTCATACTCGCTGGCTTGTTTACCCGCCAGCCAGCCAAATTCCGGCCAGAAGCGCGCTTCCTCATCCAGCGGGGCGACCAGCGGCATGTCATATTTTTTGCCGATTTTGTGGTCGATATCACCAGCGCCCGGCGCCATGTGGACAATGCCGGTACCTTCGCCGGCCACGACGATCTCGCTGCCATCGCTGTCCCGACCGCCGTCGACAACGCGGTGGCTGGCGGCGTTGGTCCGCCCGTCAGCCTTGGCTGATTCGTTGGCGATGGGGAAACCACCCGGCATCTGATTCGGCGCCATCTCATCGTAGGGGCCGGTGTAGGCCAGGCCAACCAGATCAGCGCCCTTGACCACTTCGAGGATTTCGTAGCCGCCCCGCTCCTTGAAGATCTGCTCCAGCGTCTTCAGGCGCGGCACGCCCTCGATCCAGCCCTGACCGGTCTTGAAGGCGCGGTCCAAGCGCTGGTATTTCAGGTTCTCTTCGGCGAAATAGTAGATGGCGCCATCAGCGGCCTGCAGTTTGACGTAATTCAAATCGACGTTGACGGCGGCCATCGTGTTCACAACCAGCGTCCAGGGTGTCGTCGTCCAGACCAGCAGGTATTCGTTTTCACGATCCAGCAGCGGGAAGCGGACAAAGATGGCCCGGTGGGCGACCAGCTGGCGGCCGTCGATGACCTCCATCTGCGAGTAGGAGGTCCCGGATTTAGCGCCCCAGGGCACCACATCCGTGCCGCGATACAGCTTGCCCTCGCCCCACAGCTTCTTCAGGAGCGCCCAGATGGTGTAATTGTTCTCATCCGAGAAGGTGAAATAGCTGCCGCCAACCTCAGGCGAGCCGAGCTTGCCGACCAGTTCCGTTACACTGCCAGTTACCGGCCCTTTGGGTCCCTGGATCGTCACTTCCTGCATCGGGTCTTCGAGCAGCTTCTCACGCAGCGCCAGGAGCGTGTCCGTATCGTTCCAATCCATCCAATAGCCGAGCCGGACTGACTGCTCCGTTTGCTTGGCCGAGAACTGCAGGACGCGTGCCTTGCAATCATTGGTAAAGCGCTCCACGCCATAGTCGAGGATCTGCTTCTTGCTGTCAAAGCCCAGCGCCTGCTCGACATTGACCTCAACCCAGAGACCCTGGCAATCGAAGCCCTGCTGCCAGCGCAGCTTGTTGCCCAACATCGCCTGGTAACGGTTGAACAGGTCCTTGTAGGTTCGACCCCAGGCGTGATGTACGCCCATCGGGTTGTTGGCCGTGATGGGGCCGTCGACAAAGCTCCATTGCGTTTCACTTTTGGCGCGCAATTCTCTCAGCTTCTCGAAGGAACCCTTTTCCTCCCAGAGCGCCAGGATGTCGCGCTCCAGCTGGACAAAATCGGGTTTGTTACTGACATCGTTAAAGCCCATGGTTTTCTCCAAATATAGATTTACGATTTACGATTTGGGATTTACGAGGCGCTTGACGCCTTTGAGGCACGACGGAACATGCACTCTGTAAAGGTTTGCGTGCTGCTTTCGACGTTTCAGGCGCCTCGTAAATCGTAAATCCCAAATCGTAAATCCCTCTAATTGTTTCGCCGGACGTATCTCACTTCGTCCGCTTGCCAGGCCCCGGCGTTGATGCGGCGGGGCCAGTTGTGTTCGTCAAACCAGATGGTGCGCGTCTGCTGCGCCCAGCTGATGGTGCGCTTTTGGGCCGGAACCGGCCGGTCGCGCCAATCCAACCCATCAGTCGCCACCGCCCCTACCGAGACCAGCACCGGCCGGGGCGCAAAATCCGCATCAGGGTCCAGGTAAATCAGCTCATGCGTCCCGGCGGTCAGCTCGGCAAAGGCCGCCAGGCCAGTACCGGCCGGATACCACCAGCGCAACGGCTCAGGCCGGGGCAGGTGGACATCGGGCAGCCGTTCGCCGTCGCGTGTCCGGCCGCAGACGAGCTGGTCGGCGTCAAAAAAGAGGTTGCCCTCCAGCTTGCCACCGTCGGCCGCCCAGGCACGAAAGGTGAGGCGCTCGGGCTGACCGGCCGGATCAAGCAGCAAATGCAGCAGCAAACTGTCCGCCCCCGCCGCCCGGCCATCCAGATCCACGCGCAACACCCGGTAGCCCTGGACGGCCTCATTCAACCGCCAGCTCTCCACAATGCCCGTCGGCGCCCCGTCCCGGCTATAACGCAGCTGCCCCGAAGCGACCGCCCGCTCATACCCCTGTTCCCTGACTAAAAACCTCATTTTTTTCTTTTTTTGCCGCAGATTTCGCAGATTGACAGGATTTATGAATTCACTTTAGCGTCCTTTCGCGACGTTCAGAAAATCCCCAAAACTTGTGCTGAGCGAAGCGAAGTATCTGCGAAATCTGCGGCAAAAAACCTATTCCACCAATTCGATGTAGATGCGTTTGTTGATTTTGCCTTTGCTTTTGTATTCCGGGATGCGGATCTGGCCGACTTCGCGGGTGTTGGCGACGTGGGTGCCGCCATCCGCCTGCAAGTCCAGCCCTTTCAACTCGACCGTCCGGACTTCCTGGATGCCCGGGGGCAACAGGTTGATCTTGGTCCGGATCAGGTCGGGAATTTCGAAAGCGACCTCACGCGGCAAAATCTGCACGGCTACTTCCCGCGCCGCAGCCACTTCGGCGTTGACCGCCGCCTCGATCTCGGCCACCAGGTCGCCGGACATCGTCTCAAACTCGAAGTCCATGCGCCCCTTGAGCGGATCCATGTTGCCGCCGGTCACCTGGGCGCCGTAATCACGCCAGACCACGCCGCAGAGGATATGCATGGCCGTATGGGTCCGCATCAACTGGTAGCGGCGCTCCCAGTTCAGCACACCGGTGACGGTTGTGCCGGCGGCCGGCAACGGGCCATCAATAAAATGCACCAGCTGGCCATCGACCCGTTTGAGGTGGCTGACCGGGTAGTCAACCCCGTCAGCGCTCAGGGTGCCGGCATCAGCCGGCTGGCCGCCGCCGCCCGGGTAAAACGCGGTCCGATCCAGCACCACCCCGCCAGCGACCACAGCCGTGACGGTCGCCGTGAATTCCTTACAGTAGGCATCTAACGGATACAACAATTCAGTCATAAATCACCTGAAAATAAAAAAACCTTCATCCCATGCTTGGGACGAAGGTTTACACTCCGCGGTACCACCCAGATTCCCTGGCCAGTTTGCCAGGGCACTCAGTCGATGACCAACATCATCGTCAGCCGGATAACGGCGGCTGGGGCCGGTTGAGTCTAGCCGCTGCGGACAGCGGTTCGGTCAACAGCTCCGGAGGGATATTCAGAAGACCCTTTCTGACCCGGCTTCCACCATCCCGGGCTCGCTTACAGCGGTATCTGCCTACTCGTCTCCATCAACGCTTGGGCTATCAATTGGGGGCGATTATGCCAGAGGGGTGAGGCGTTGTCAACGGTGGGTTTATTCTTCTGCCGCCGGCACCACAAAGGTCGCCTGCACGCTCCCCTCAGCGTCCAGCAGCGTCACCGTCTCACCCGGTTGCCAGAGCGATTCCGTCTGGCCCCAGTAGAGCTCGCCCAGGCTATCCACGCCGGATTCAGTGTGCAGGATGACGGCGGAACCGTCGCCAAAGAGGGTGAAGAGACCAAACGTATATTCGGTGCCGCCCTCGGTGCGGATTTTCCAGCCGGAGAGGCCAACCGGCCGGTCGCCCAGATTCGTAATCGTCACTGCTTCCTGGCTCAACTCGCCGGCGCCGGTGACGCCGCTAATCTCCACATTCACTTCACCGACTTCCAGCGCCTGCGTGGGAATAGGTGAGGGGAGAACCGCTGTCTCACTGGTCGCCGTCGGGGCCGGCGTCGGCTCGGGAATGCCGCCGATGGGGATGATCAGCTCCTGGCCAACCGAGATAACGTTGGGATCTGATAGCCCATTGGCTTCCATGATATCTTCCAGAGGCACATCAAATTCAACGCTGATGGTCCCAAGCGTATCACCTTGCTTGACGGTGTAGGTGGGGGGGCCGTCATCCGCCTCGGCAGTTGGCTCGTTTTCGGCGGCTGACACCGTGGCGCTCTGCTCGGCGACTGCTGCTGAGGTCGCCACAATTTGGGGCGCCGTCTCCACCGCTTCGGTTTCCGGCTGTCTTGAATCCCACCAGTAGAGGATGGCGATGACGGTCGCCGCCGAGACCAGAATGTTGACCAGAATAAACGGAACCATACGCCGCGATGACATCAGAAACCCCTTTAGCTACCGGCCGGTGCCGCCTGAATCAATTTCAGTAGCTCATCGAGCCGATTTCGCCGATACAGATAGAGGAGCAGACCCCGGGTCAACGACTTTTTGTCGCCCGGCCCCAGCTCTTCCCAATCAATGTTCAGTGAGGTCGCAAACTGGCGTAGTTGGTCCCGGCTGAAATGCGCCAGCAGGACGTGGCGCAGGACAGTAGGGGGAGAGTCAACCGACAACTTCTCCAGCCGGGGCAGGTTATCGGCTTCAGGCGGGGTCAGGATGCGCTCGACGGCCAGAGTAAGCTCGCCGCCGATGCCGGTTTCCTCAGCCAGGTCAATGATGTTGGTGACGGCGCTCGACAGTGGTTGGCCCGGCGCCACGATATCAGACTCATTCATGCGCAGATCAAACATCAGATCGAGCAGATCATCCGGCCCAAAGCGATAGCGAATCTGCTCATGCATCATCTGGCGGTCGAAGGCGGTGCCAGCGGCCCGACGTGCGGGCATAGCCCGGGGCTGCGGCGACGGCGTGCCATCTTCTGTGCGGAAACGCGGGGTGGGAATGTAGGCGCCACCGGGCGAGGCTACGACCGGCCGGAGCAAGGCCCACAGCCAGAGCGCCGCCCCCGCCACCAGCGCGCCGCCGATGACAAAGAAGAAGAAGCCCAGATCTTCCTGCACCTGGGCAAAGCCAAAGGTGGACCAGAAAGCATCAAGCAAAAAGGCCGTCGTCACCGTCAGCAAGCCAATGCCCCAGGGCAACCGCGAGCCGCGCAGGAACATGACAAAAAAGAAAATAACAACAGCGAGTTTCAGTATCAGACCAAGGGACATAAAGCGCCCAACATTACATAAGTATCCCGGATCGTCCCGGCGGGATGATTGTAACACCCGCCCCCAAGCCGTCAACTCCCCCACCCGACAGGTTGGGCAACCCGACAGGTTGGGCAACCCGACAGGTTGGGCAACCCGACAGGTTGGGCAACCCGACAGGTTGGGCAACCCGACAGGTTGGGCAACCCGACAGGTTGGGCAACCCGACAGGTTGGGCAACCCGACAGGTTGGGCAACCCGACAGGTTGCCTACAGAACGCTATCCGTCCCGCCACCTGTCAGGTCGGCGCCATTTTTCCCGTATAATCATTGAATTCTTAACTTTGCCCGCAACAGGAAATACCCATGCCGCTCCTCCATTCACCGGCCGCTCATGGTTTTGACCCGCACCGTCTGACCCGTATTGATCAGCTGGCCAACCGCTACCTCGACGCCGGCCACTTTGCCGGCCTGGTCACGTTGGTCGCTCGCCACGGTCACCTGGTCCACCTGGGCTGCCATGGCTATGCCGACGCCGCCAGCCAGCGCCCGATGGCGCCAGACACCATCTGCCGCATCTTCTCCATGACCAAGCCTATTACCGGCGCCGCCCTCATGATCTGCCTGGAGGAAGGGCGCTGCAATGTGACCGACCCGGTCAGCACCTATATTCCGGCCTTTGCCGACCTGAAAGTGTGGCAAGACGGAGCGCTGGTGCCGCTGGACCGGCCGGTCACCATCCAGGACCTCTACCGCCACACCGCCGGCCTAACCTACGGCGGCCTCTTCGGCGATCACCCAGTCGACCAAATGTATTCAGAAGCCAATATCGGCGACCCGTCCCGCAGCAACGCCGAGTTCCTGAACGATATCGCCCAAATGCCGTTGCGTTACCAGCCCGGCAGCCGCTGGCATTACAGCATGGCCATGGATGTGCTCGGCGGCCTCATCGAAATCCTGACCGATCAACCGTTTGGCCAGTTTTTGCAGGAACGGATCTTTGGCCCCCTGGGCATGGTCGATACCAGCTTTCGCCTGGATCCGGCCAAAGCGCCCCGCCTGGCCACACTCTACAAAGTCACGCCAACCGATGGCTACACCCCGCTCGACACGATCGGCGTTGACTATGGTCCTGAAGCTCGCTTTGAAGGGGGCGGCGGCGGCCTCCTTTCCACACCGCTCGATTACCTACGCTTCGCCCAATGTCTGCTCAATGGCGGCGTGCTGGACGGCCAGCGCATTCTCGGGCGCAAAAGTGTTGAGTTTATGGCCAGCAATGCGCTCACGCCGGCCCAGATGCCCGTCGGGTTTGATAATGCCGAGCCTTTTTATGGTTTCGGCTACGGGGTCTGCGTCAAGGTGATGCAGGATCCGGCCGCCGGTGGCTGGTTTGGCTCGGTCGGCGACTTTGGCTGGGGCGGCTATGCGGAGACCTATCACGTCATTGATCCACAGGAACAGCTGGTGGCCATCATGATGGCCCAATGCATCCCTTCCATGCATTACCCGATCCGCAAGCAGTTCCGGGCCGCCGTCTACCAGGCACTGACCTAATAGATGAGACCTTATCCCACCTTGGTACCAATTTGCTAACTACTTTATTGGCGCACCGGCCGGTTATGGTACCATGCTGCCCATGGAGCCAATTTTGCAACGTGGCAAACGTATCCTCGTCATCATCCTGGGCTTGCTCCTGGCCGCCTGCCAGGTACCAGCCAGTACAGCGCTTATTGCCGAACTACCCACCCAGGCAGCTGCGGCCTCGCTACCCGGCCCTTCCGCCACGCCAACAGCCACGCTGATTGTGCTGGACAATGGGCAGGTCGTCCCGCCAACCTGGACGCCACAGCCCGGTCACCCAACCGTGGCCAATCCGGGGGCGATTCAGACGCTCTCACCAACCGGCACCCCAACCGTAACGCCATTCCTGCCCAGCCGAACACCTCGACCAACAGCGACGGCCACGACCGTACCGGTGATCACACCCACCCTGGGCAGCGCCACCCCGTATTTGCCCCAGGTCACGATTTATCCGCCCTCCGCCAATCTGGGCCCCAGTAAGCTCGGCCTGCATGTCATTCGGAACAACGACCCTGACATCATGGAATTTGTGCGCCGGACGCAACCTGCGGTCATCAAGGCCGTGGATGATCTGGGCTTCCTGGAAGAAGTAAAGCAGGTGTCGCCCTATACCATCACCATCGGCCGGTTCAACGACAACAATCAGCATTTTGGCGGCAGCCCGGAAGAGGCAGCGCGTGATTGGGTTGATAGCCAGATGGCCATTTATCAGGCCAACGCCGCCTATGTCGATTATTGGGAAGGCTGGAATGAGCCAGACCCTAATATGGACGGCATGAGCTGGTACGCCCGGTTTGAGCAGGAACGTACCCGGATCATGTGGCAACATGGGTTTAAAGTCGCTATCGGGGGATTCTCCACTGGCGTACCGGAATTTGAGGAGTTTCAGCTATTCGTCCCGGCTATCGAAACAGCCCTGGAATATGGCGGCATCCTTTCATTGCATGAATACAGCGCCCCGGATATCACCTGGCTTTACGGCGGTGCCCTCCCCGGTCGCCCGTCCTACCCGGACCGCGGCGCCCTGGCGTTTCGCTATCGCTGGTTCTACCGGGACATCCTGGAACCCCTTGGCCTGGTCATCCCCCTGGTCATCAGCGAGGCGGGTATCGATGGCATCATTGGCGGCCGGCCAGGGCCCTCCGGCCTGGGCTGGCAGGATTTTACGGGCTACTTTGTCGAATCAGGCTGGGGCCCAGATGGCACCACGGCGTACATCAACCAGCTCGGCTGGTATGACGCCGGCGTCCGCCAGGATGGCTATGTGATCGGTTTCACCGTCTTCACCGCTGGTGGCTACGGCCATTGGGCCAGCTACAACATCAACGATATCCTGCCTGACCTCTGGAACTACGTCAACAGCCAGCATTAAAAAATTGGCCGCGAATGGTGCGAATTTTCGCTAATCAGACTTTCGCGGCCATTGGCGTAATTCGCGGCTGAACCTCTCCTGGCACTCTATTTTTGCGCCTGGCTCGCCCGGAGCTTTTCATCAGCCCCTTCAGCGACATACCAGTGAACATCGCCCTGGCGGGGGTGCAGCCGCTGAGCGGGCCAGTTCAATGGGTCGGCTTCGCCTTCAAGCGTTGCCGCGACGGCCGCCGCTTTTTCCCGGCCGGTAGCCAGAAAGAGCAGTTGACGGGCCTCGTTCAAGATAAATGGGGTTAGCGTGACCCGGTGAGCGGGCCGGCCATCATAATCCCCGGTCACGGCGCTGGCCGGCCGGTTCAGCGGTTCAGGTAGCTGTTGCCCGGGAAAGAGGGAAGCCGTGTGGCCATCGTTGCCCAAACCAAGCAAGACCAGGTCAAAGCGAGGCCATTTTTCGGCCGGGCCGGCCAACAAGGCCAGCGTCCCGCAATAGGCGAGCGCGGCCCAGTCGGGTGGCAATTCACCAGGAATGCGATGGATGTGACCGGCCGGTACCGGCGCCACTCCCAAAAATGTCTGCCATGCCTGACCATAGTTGCTGCCTGGATCGTTCGGCGGCACCACCCGCTCATCCCCCCAGCAAAAATGCGTCTCGGCCCAGGGAAACTGCTCCCGGTACGGACTCTTCAGCAGTTGCTCATACAGGGGTCCCGGTGTCCCACCGCCAGATAATGCCCAGAGGAAACGCCCGCGCAGCGTCAGCGCCTCCAGCGCCGTGGCCAGAACAAGATCAGCCGCCGCCCGGGCCAACTGCTCTTTGGTCGCAAACGCTCGCAACTCGATCATGACATGCTCCCTGGGGACGGCGCTCTGTGACCCCAAACGCCATTCCGGTTTCTAAATGAATAGGCAATGGTAACAGGAAAGGACCCAATATACAGACAGGTAGCACCGTTTACTTTTAAACTGGCTCATCATCCCTTAAAATGGATGCAACGGATCATGATTGTCAACGTAGTAAGAGGTGCATATGGGTAACAAACCTGAGAAACAAGTCGAGGACAACAACATGGAGTCAAGAGTTGACACCGTCGTCAATCATGCCGTAGACGTTCAGCGTAAACGGATTGGTTTTCTACAGGAAACCTGGGAACAGGCCCAACTGGTCTGGCGCCTTTTCAAGGATCGCGAAGTCCCCATTTATCTGAAGGCCCTGCCAATTGGGGCGCTGGTTTACCTGATCTCCCCCCTGGACCTCTTGCCGGATTTCATTTTCCCGCCCATCGTCGGGCAATTGGATGATTTCACGGCGTTGCTGGCTGCCGGCAAACTGTTCATTGAGCTTTCCCCTAAACATGTCGTGGAAAAACATCTGGCGGCGATTCGGGGTACAGAATACATCGTGACCAGTGAAGCGGAAGCAAAGGTGATCGAAGGCGAACTGGGTGAACAGATTGTCATTCGCCCCCACGAAAAGGAAGCGCGCGAGCAGGAGTAGCCCGGTCAGCGCCGCCCAGATAATAGAAACAAAAAAGAGCGCCGGGCCCTTGGCTCAGCGCTCTTTTTGTTGCATTTCAAGCGGACAAGCTATACCAGGGAACTGGCCAGACGGCTCATCTCTTCCATCACGGCTGGACCAAGCAGGTACCAGCCCACACTGATGGCCGAACAGCAGATACAAAGTAAAACAACAACGGCTACGATGATGATGATATTTCGCTGACGATTGTCTTTAGGCATGTCTCACATCCCGGATCTGTTCTAGAACGAAGCTGGCGCCAGATAAAAATAAGCGCCCACGCTGACCGCGCAACAGATGCAGAGCGCGACGGCGACACCAACACCAATCAAAATGTTACGGGTACGATTGTCTTTGGGCATGTTTTAGTCCCCGGATTCGGTACTGCTAGAAGCCAACAAAGTAAGCATAAGCGCCAATAGATGACGCACAGCAGATACACAAAGCAACCACCGCAACCACCGCAATGATGACATTACGCCGGTTGCTGAAGAAGCCGCCACCGCCTTCACTCTTGGCACCACCGCTCTTGCTGATTTCGGCAGCGGCCGGCTCCGGGTCAAAGGACGGCAATGGCGGCGGCTCACTCTTGGCCATCATTGGCTCTGCCTTGGCCGGTTCGTCAAAGGATGGCAATGGTTCCGGCTCGCCAAAAGAGGGCAACGGCTCCGGCTCGCCAAACGACGGCAGGGGCTCCGGCTCATCGAACGAGGGCAGCGGATCGGGCTCGTCAAACGAGGGCAGCACTTCTTCGGCAGCTGCGGCGGGTTTCTCCGCAACCGGCTCGTCAAATGATGGCAAAGCTTCATCCATCGACTCTGAGAAGATCATGGTCGCATCATCAGCAGGCTGGTTGAACGCCGGCAGCGCGTCTTCAACAGGGGCGGCCACCTCTTCAATCTCGGCGACCGGTTCGTCAAACGAGGGCAGCGGTTCGTCGAATGACGGCAACGGTTCTGGCTCCTCGTCCTTTTCATCAAAAGCAGTGATGGAAGCTGGCTCAGCGTCAAAGGCGGAGTCAGGTGGGCTTTCCAGCACGCCCGTGTCAACGTCTTCCTCTTCTTCAGCTTCTTCAGCCATCGCAGCGCCCATACCGGGCAAGGCGCCCATCGGCGCAACCATTGTGGCCATTGGATCAACGCCTTCAATGACCTGGTAGACCAGTTCCACATTGCTACCCAGCTGAATCAACTGGTTATTTTTCAGTGTGACCGCATTGCCTTCCAGCCGGCTGCCATCGATGAAAGAGCCATTGGTGGAGCCCATGTCCTGAAGCTGATAACTACCGCCGATCAGGGAGAGGCGGGCATGTTGACGCGAAACTTCGGCATCATTGATCACAATGTCAGAATTGGGATCACGCCCAATCACCATGGAATCGGAAATGAGCGTGTAGACGTGACCCGGTTTGGGGCCGGTACGTACAATCAGTTGGTAGGAATTATCAGACACGTTGCTTACCCCTATTGGTTGGTTTTTGGCGCCAACTGGCGATGGAACTGTCCCCACATGAAGCCTGCCGGTAGGCAAGCGAAGAAAAAACTATGTCAAATAGATGATTCATTCTACCCGATTTAGGCTTAAGGACAAAGAAAGAAAGTGACAGATTGCGTGCGGTTCAGGTTACCGGCGCAGGAATTGCCGGCGTAGGGCGTGAGCGTCTTTCATATCGAGGAGGAAAACGGCGGCGAGGTAAATCAGCAAGCCTGCCAGACCGGGCAAACCGACCAGCAGCAGCTTGCTCCAGAGGAGACCGGCCGGTAACCAGCTCACCAGCAGCTCCCACAGAAAATAAGCCACCGCCCCCATAACCAGCGAGGCCGCCAGCGCCTTGCTCAGCGCCGGCCCAATGCCATAACCGCGCAGCCCACCCTGGGCCCGCCCCAGCACCCAGATCATCAACACCGTGTGGACGATATGTTTGACCGTATCAGCGACCATCAGGCACAGGTAGCTGAGCGGCCCGACCAGCAGCAGCGCCACCACCATGTAAACCGCAACGCTGATAACGCCAATTAAGGCCGGTCGCCAGGTATCCTGCCGGGCATAGGAGGCAAACACCAGCATCTGATCCACAGCGGCGAAAGGGAGACCGAAAAGGTAAAAGCGCAACACCAGGGCCACCACCGCTGTGTTGTCCGGCGTGAAATTATCCCATTCAAAGACCAGGGCCACGATGGGGATCGCCAGGGCAAACAAGCCCAGCGTTGCCGGCAAAATGAGCGTTAGAACGAGGCGGATGCCGCTAGCCAACGTCTTGCGATACGCCTCCCAACTGCCATTGGCCTGTTGGGAAAGCGTCGGCAGCGTGGCGATGGAGAGGGCCGTGACCACCAGCCCTAGGGGAAACTGCAACAGGGTTGTGGCAAATTGCATGGAGGCAATCGCTTCATCAGCTTCACCCGCAGCCAGCCGGTAGCTAAAGCCAATGGCCAGTTGATTGACCACCAGCCCGGCCACGATGGGCGCGTACAGGATCAGGATGCGGCGCAGGGCGGGATGGCGCCAGTCGATGCGGACAAAACGTGCGTCCCGCAGCGCCGGTAGCTGCACCACGACCTGCAACCCCGAACCCAGCAGCAAGCCCCACACCAACCCGCTCACGTCCCCGTGCAGCAGCGCCACGACCACGATGGTGCCGTTGAGGATGGCGGCGGTGAAGGCGGGCAGGGTAAAACGCTTCATGGCGTATAAAACGCCGCTGATCAGACTGGCCAGGCTGAGGAAAAGCACCGCCGGCGCTGCCAGGCGCATCAGGCTGACAGTTGTTTCCAGCAGAGCGGGGTCGCTGAACTCGTCCGCCCCCAATAACATTGCCAGCGGCTGGGCCAGCAATTCAATCAGGACAACACACAGCGTCAATACAAAAAAGGCCAGGCTGAGGAAGCTGGTAACCACTTCCCATAGCTCTTTACGTTCAGGATCCTCGGCTCGATTGGCATATTCGGAGAAAACGGGGACAAGCGAAGAGTTAACCATCTCCCCACCCACGATGAGCTGGAAGATGCTGTTGGGCACATAAGTGGCGATGGTAAAGGCCCCCAGTAAGCCAGAGGCGCCAAACAGGCGCGCTTTAACCATCTCGCGAACCAGCCCGAGCAGCCGGCTGGTTACATTGCCCAGCGACAGCAGCAGCGCGGCCCGCAAAATACCTCTATTCTCGCTGATAGGTGCCGGCTCCGACTCCGCCAACACCGGAGCCTCGCCTGGTTCCGACATAACGGTTGGATTCTAGCTGAGTGCTGGGGGTGGTGCCATACGGGGAGACTATCAGTACGCTGCGCTTACAGTACGGCCTGCGGCCTTTCAGTGGTCAGCACGTTCGCTACGCTCACTTTTAGTGGTCAGCACGGGCCGGTGGCCCTTTCGGCAGTTAGTACGGCCTACGGCCTTTCAGTACTCAGACACTGACGGCTGAAAGCGCAGCGTACTGACGGCTGACAGTGAGCGTAGCGAACGTGCTGAAAGTGCAGCGTACTGAAAACGAGCACAGCGAGTGTACTGACTGCTGCTATAATGTCCCCAGTGAACCACATTCCCAGGAAACACCATGACCAACCCTTCTGTCTACCAACCGAAAAATAAAATCCGCATTGTGACGGCGGCTTCTTTGTTTGATGGCCATGATGCGGCCATTAACATCATGCGGCGCATTCTGCAGGCGTCGGGGGCGGAGGTGATCCATTTGGGGCATGACCGCTCGGTCCAGGAGATTGTCGATACGGCCATCCAGGAAGATGCCCAGGCGATTGCCGTGACCTCTTATCAGGGTGGCCACATGGAGTTCTTCCAGTACATGTATGATCTGCTGGAAGAGAAAGGTTGCGGCCACATCCGCATCTTTGGCGGCGGGGCGGCACCATCCTGCCGGAGGAGCAGCAAGCGCTGCATGATTATGGCATCGCCCGCATCTACTCGCCGGATGATGGCCGGGCCATGGGGCTGCAGGGGATGATCAATGATCTGCTGGCGAAGGCGGATTTCCCGACGGGCCAACTCAACGCCGATCGCTGGCTGCAGGCGATCGACGAGGTGTATCCGCCGTTGAGCGCACCGGCCGGTTCCCCCACCGAAGTCGCCGTCAGCCACGAGATCAAGGGACGGATCGAAGCCCGCGCCCTCGGCCGGCTCATCTCCGCTGTAGAAAATGAGCCGGACCTGGTCCAACCCATCATGGACGAGGTCCACCGGCGTATGGCCGGCCTCGCCCTGCCCCCCATCTTAGGTATCACCGGCACCGGCGGGGCGGGTAAATCGTCGCTGGTGGACGAAATCGTGCGCCGCTTCCTGCTGGATTTTCCCGAGCACCAGATCGCCATCATCTCCATCGACCCCTCCAAACGGCGGACCGGCGGCGCCCTGCTCGGCGACCGGATCCGTATGAACGCGGTCTACAACGAGCGCGTCTACATGCGCTCACTGGCCACCCGCCAGGCCAACCTGGCCCTCTCGCGCCATCTGCCTGAGGTGCTCAACGTCCTCAAAGTGGCCCAGTTTGACCTTGTCATCCTGGAAACCTCCGGCATCGGCCAATCTGACACGGAGATCATCGATTTTTCCGACGTGGCCCTCTATGTGATGACGCCGGAATATGGTGCGGCCTCCCAGCTCGAGAAAATCGACATGCTGGATTATGCCGACGTCATCGCCATCAACAAATTTGATAAACGGGGCGGCCCCGATGCCGTGCGCGACGTCAAAAAGCAGTATCGGCGCAATCATCAATTGTGGGACGCCGCCGAAGAAACATTGCCCATCGTCGGCACCATCGCTTCCCAGTTCAACGACCCCGGCACCAATCAGCTTTACCGGGTGCTCATGGAAACGATCAGCCCCAAGACCGGCGCCGACCTAACGCCGAGCCTGGACCTTGCTGAGGGCGAATCAGCTAAAGTCCACATCATCCCGCCCCGGCGGGTCCGCTACCTGGCCGAAATTGCAGATACCATCCGCGGCTACAACCGCTGGACGGACGAGCAGGCGCAGCTGGCCAACCAGCTCTACAGCATCCGCCAGACAGAAGCGGCTCTGAGCGATGCCGGGGACGCGCCGGCTGAGGTGGCGCTGACACTTGCGGGGCTATACGAAGGGCTAGCGCTGGCGCTGGACCGTCAAAACCAGAAGTTGCTGGACGATTGGGCTGAAAAAGCCGCCAACTATGAAGCCGAGATGTACACCTACACGGTACGCGGTCGGGAAATCCGCATCCCCACCCGGGTTAAAACGTTGTCCGGCAACGAAATTCGCCGGGTCAGCCTGCCGAAATATTCTGCCTGGGGGGATATTCTGAAGTGGAATTTGCAGGAGAATGTGCCGGGTGAATTCCCTTTACAGCCGGCGTCTTCCCCTTCAAACGGCAGAATGAGGACCCGACACGTATGTTTGCCGGCGAAGGCGGCCCGGAACGGACCAACAAGCGCTTCCATTACGTCTCCCTGGGCATGCCGGCGCGGCGCCTGTCGACTGCGTTTGATTCGGTGACGTTGTACGGGCAGGACCCGGATTACCGGCCGGATATCTACGGCAAAGTCGGCAACTCCGGCGTCTCCGTGCCCACCCTGGACGACGCCAAGAAGCTCTACAGCGGCTTCGACCTGTGCGACCCGGCCACCTCGGTCTCCATGACCATCAACGGCCCGGCGGCGACCATCCTCGCCTTCTTCCTCAACGCCGCCATTGACCAACAATGTGAAAAATACATTCTCGAGCACGGTCTTGAGGATGAGGTTGAGGCCCGGTTGCGCGCCAAATACGACAACCGCGGTCTGGAGCGCCCCCGCTACAACGCTGAGTTGCCCGAAGGCAACGACGGCCTGGGATTGATGCTGCTGGGCGTCACCGGCGACGAAATCCTGCCGGCTGACGTCTATGCGCCGATCAAGGCGGCGACGTTGCGCCAGGTGCGCGGCACCGTCCAGGCGGACATCCTGAAGGAAGACCAGGCCCAGAACACCTGCATCTTCTCGACCGAGTTTTCGCTGCGGCTGATGGGCGACGTCCAGCAATATTTCATCGACCACGATGTGCGCAACTTCTACTCCGTCTCCATCTCCGGCTACCACATGGCCGAGGCCGGCGCTAACCCGATCACGCAGTTGGCCTTCACCCTGGCCAACGGTTTCACCTTCCTTGAGTATTACGCGGCGCGGGGATGGACATCGACGACTTTGCGCCGAACTTTTCCTACTTCTTCTCGAATGGGATTGATCCGGAGTATGCGGTCATCGGCCGGGTGGCGCGGCGCATTTGGGCCAAAGCGTTGAAGCTGAAATATGGGGCTGGCGAGCGGGCGCAGAAGCTGAAATATCACATTCAGACATCCGGCCGGTCGCTCCACGCCCAGGAAATCGGCTTCAACGATATCCGCACAACCTTGCAGGCGCTCTACGCCATCTACGACAACTGCAACTCCCTGCACACCAACGCCTACGACGAGGCGATCACCACCCCCACCGAGGAATCGGTACGCCGGGCGATGGCGATCCAGCTCATCATCAACCGGGAGCTGGGGCTGGCCAAAACGAAAACCCGCTGCAAGGCTCCTTTGTCATCGAGGAATTGACGGACCTGGTCGAAGAGGCGGTGCTCATCGAGTTTGACCGCCTCACTGAACGAGGCGGCGTCCTGGGGGCGATGGAGACGATGTACCAGCGCGGCAAAATCCAGGAAGAGTCGCTCCACTATGAGCACCTGAAGCACAGCGGCGAGCTGCCGATTATCGGCGTCAACACCTTTTTGTCGGACGAGGGCTCGCCCACGGTAGTGCCGGGCGAAGTGATTCGGGCCACGCCTGAGGAGAAAGCGTATCAGATCGAGCGGCTACAGGCGCTGCAGGCGCACCGGCCGGACGAAGCCGCCGCGGCCCTGGCCCGACTACAGACAGTCGCCATGCAACAGGGCAACCTGTTCGAGGCGCTGATGGCCGCGGTTAAATTCTGCTCTTTGGGCCAGATCACCCGCGCCCTCTTCCAGGTCGGCGGCCAGTATCGCCGCAGCATGTAAGAAAAAGAGAAGCCACGGATTGACACGGATTTATCACAGATTCTTTTCTTAAAAGAAAATCCGTGTCGAATCTGTGTTAATCCGTGGCCATATTGTTCCCATCAACCTACTCGAATCTAGGCCATCAACCAGTCCTGGCGCTCGATCATCGCCTTTGGGTACATGAAGGCGAGGGATTCGGGCAGCGCCTTGACCACCGGCGACCAATCTGCGCCTAATTCCAGCAGGGAGCGTAGCCGGACCATGTAGTTGAGCCAGCCTTCCTGCTCTGGGGCGTCCGCATCCGGGGCGAAGCCGCTGTGGAAAAGGGTCAGCCGGCTTTTACCGCCGCTGCGGGCGATGGTCCAGGTTACGGTCGTGGCGGGCTGGTCACCCCAGGCCGCCCAGCCGAAGCTGATTTTTTCGCCCGGCACCAGCTCAAGCAACTTCGTGCCGCCATCGTCGCCCCAGCCAATATCAAAGCGTCCGCCCACAACCGGTTCGACCCTGGCGTTGCTGGCGATCCACTGTTCCAGTTGGTCCGGCCGGATGATGGCGTCATAAATGGCCTGGGGCGGCGCGTCGATTTCCAGCGACCAGCTGATGTCGCCTTTGACGAAGGCGCGGTAGTCGCAGCGGGTGACCGGCCGGTTCAGCAAATAGCGGCGCAAATTTTCCAGAGTCAGGAACCAGAAATCCTCAGCCAGCCACGGCACCGGCTGGCCCTCAGCGGTGACCGCCTGTTGCTGCAAGATCAGGCGCGTGCCGTCACCTGCCGGCCGCAACGTGATGGCCACGTCCGTGGTCACCTTTCGAGAAGACCAGGTAAACGCAAGCCGCTCATTGAGGACAACTTCATGCAGCGGGTTGTGGCCTTCGGCTTCGGGCAAGTCCACGGGCGTGTAGCGGCCCCAAAAATCATACCGGCCGGTGGCCAGATCAACAGCGGTGTGCTCAGCAAACCAGCGCTGCAATTGCCCATTATCAGTCAAGGCTGCGAAGACCTGTGCCGGCGCAGCGGCCAACTGCACTTGCAGATGCAAAAGATCATTCATCTGTTTCCTCCAGGGAAAGCGTTACTGGGCCGAACAAGAATGGCCTTGCGGAACTTCACGCCATCGGCTCACTCTGCTGCCCAGGTTGGTTACGATAATTTCAGCGTGGGTGACAGCGGTCAACCCAGATTGCGATCCGGGTAGCAGGCCAGGATAAGCCTGAAGGGATCGGCCGGTTCTCCAGCCGCTGCGTCTACACTATATTTCTCGGCCAGATCGTTGAACAGTTGCTGCACTTCAGCCAGGAAAGCGGGCCGGACAGCCGCCGGCAGCGAGATTTCTGCCGCCAGCCCCAACGACGGCACATGCTGCCCCACCTCAGTCTGCTGACCCAGGCGGCCAATATCTGCCTGGACTTCTTCTACGAGCGAGAGCAATAAGCGCAAACTGGCCTGGTCTTCAGCCTGTTGCGGCGTCCCAACCTGGCCCACCAGTCCGGGCGCCAGCCAATAACTGCGAGCCGCAGCCTGGTAATGCCCCTCCACCGTCCCCCGCACGCGCCGCTCCGCCACCTTCACGACCAGACCAGCATGCTCGAGCGCCTTGACGTGGTAATAGATCTGCTGCGGCGTCTGCTCGAACAGCTCGGCCAGCTCCGTACAGGTTCGCGGTTCCGCCAACTGCTGCAAAATGGCCACCCGTCGCGGCTTGAGCAGCTGCTGCGCCTGATCCAGCGCTTCTATGTATAACGAATCTTTCATACGTAAACAGCCCATTTCAAAGATTTATTTTATTATAAAAAATATTTTGTTTAAATCAACTCCCAAGATGTGGACCCGTCGGGTGGTCGGACCCGTCGGGTGGCGGACCCGTCGGGTTGGTAGGCACCCGTCGGGTTGGTAGGCACCCGTACAAAAAAAAGAAGCATCCCAACTGGGATGCTTCTTCACAAACAACTAACTAAACTGCGTAAACGCCCTACTCGTCCGTCACACACCCTTCAGACGCTGACTTCACGTTTTTGATGTATTTGTAGAGCGTACCGCGGGTCGCCTTGTAGGGCGGCATCTGCCAGGCCGCCCGCCGCTGCGCCATCTCGTCGTCAGAGATCGCCACATCAATTGTGTTGTTGATGGTGTCGATGGTGATCAGGTCGCCGGTCTGGATGAGGCCAAGCGGCCCGCCTTCCTGCGCTTCCGGCGTAATGTGACCGATGATAAAACCGTGGGAACCGCCGGAGAAACGGCCATCGGTCATCAGCGCCACGTCCTTACCCAGCCCCGCGCCCATGATGGCGCTGGTCGGCGTCAGCATCTCGGGCATGCCCGGGCCGCCTTTGGGCCCTTCGTAGCGGATGACAATCGCATCCCCTTTCTTGATGTTGCCCTGCTCCAGCGCCGCCAGCATCTCTTCCTCGGAGTCAAACACGTTGGCCGGGCCTGAAAACACCTCGCCTTCCTTGCCCGTAATTTTGGCCACGGCCCCGTCCGGCGCCAGGTTGCCACGCAGGATTTGCAGATGGCCGGTCTTCTTGATCGGGTTATCCAGCGGCCGAATAACCGCCTGCCCTTCCGTCAGGTCCGGCAAATCAGCCAGATTCTCGGCGATCGTCTTGCCGGTCACCGTCAGGCAATCGCCATCGAGGAACCCCTCGCGCAGCAGATATTTCATCACCGCCGGCGTGCCGCCCACTTTGTGCAGATCTTCCTGCACATAACGGCCGCTCGGCTTCAGATCGGCCAGGAACGGCACCCGTTCACTGACGGCCTGGAAATCGTCAATCGTCAGGTCGATGTCCACGGAACGGGCGATGGCAATCAGGTGCAGGACCGCATTGGTGGAACCGCCCAGAGCCATCACGACCACCATGGCGTTCTCAAACGCCTGGCGGGTCATGATATCGCGTGGTTTGATATCTTTTTCCAGCAGGAGCTGAATCGCCTCGCCAGCGGCACGGCACTCGGCCACTTTCTCGGCAGATTCGGCCGGATTGGAAGAGCTGTAGGGCAGCGACATGCCCATCGCTTCAATGGCGCTGGCCATGGTGTTGGCGGTGTACATACCGCCACAGGCGCCGGCCCCCGGGCAGCTATGGCGGACAATGGCGCGCCGCTCTTCTTCGCTGATGGCGCCGGCCAGGTATTCGCCGTAACTCTGGAAGGCAGAGACGATATCCAGCACCTTGTCGCCGACACAGCCTGGTTTAATCGTGCCGCCATAGACCATCAGGGCGGGCCGGTTCAACCGCCCCATCGCAATCAGGCAGCCAGGCATATTCTTGTCGCAGCCCGGAATAGAGATGTTGGCATCGTACCAATGGGCGCTCATGGCCGTCTCGATGGAGTCCGCGATGATCTCGCGCGATTGCAGCGAGTAGCTCATGCCGTCCGTCCCCATCGAAATGCCATCGCTGACGCCAATGGTATTGAAGCGCAACCCCACCAGGCCGGCGGCGACAACCCCTTCCTTGACGTAGGCGGCCAGGTCGTTGAGGTGCATGTTGCAAGTATTGCCCTCATACCAGACACTGGCGATGCCCACTTGCGCCTTGTTCATATCCTCTTCGCTCATCCCGGTGCCATACAGCATCGCCTGAGAGGCGCCCTGGGAGGCACGCTGGGTGATGCGCGAACTGTATTTGTTTAATGAATCTGCCATTCTTCCTTCCTCTGCATAATCTCACCGTGAAGCCATCTACGGGTGAAGCCGGCCGCACAACTTGCAATAAAAGAGGGGCATATCCCCGTTGGCCGGTTACTGTATTCCTTTTATCAGAGGCGGGCAAGTCAGAAAATATTTAAGATTACTTCTATATCATGCCCAGGACATTGAACTGAAATGTGTCACGTTGTCATTAGACGGAAATAAGGATATAACTTTTCAAGCGATTGTCTTAATGAATACCAGTTTTTGGCGACTTTCTGCCAGCAGCTCAATGGCGGAGAGACATTGGACGGTTGTCAAGTTTCATGTTGCGATTCTCTGATAAGGAAGCGGCCCTACGCAACACAATTCTGCACCGACAGCTTCGCACCGCTGGCCAAATCCCACCCGTACTCATTTGACAAGCTTGATTTGATTGGTTTACACTCCGTCCGAATTTTCCCAGGGAGCTACTCCTGAGGTAAAGACCGAGGTTTTGCACGATGGCCGAGTCAAGAAAGGTTGTTTGCATCGAAGACGAACAGGAAATGATAGACCTGGTCAAGTTGATTTTGAGTCAGCATGGCTTTGAGGTCGTTGGAGCCGTCGGCGGCCAGGAAGGTTTGGACAAGGTTGCTGAGCTAATGCCGGATCTGATCCTGCTGGATCTGATGATGCCAGGTATAAACGGCTGGCAAGTTTATCAAAAATTGCGGGCGTCACCGGAACTCCGTCACATCCCCGTCATCATGGTTACGGCCAAAGCACAGAGTATTGACAAGGTATTGGGACTGCACATTGCCAGGGTGGATGATTACATCACCAAGCCATTTGGCCCACAGGAATTGGTTCAGAGTGTGCAGAAGGTCCTGGAAAACGCCAGCAATCTGGATACAGAGTAGCTGCTATGGCCGGTATGACCGGCCGGTTCCCTCGCCTCAGCCAATGACCATAACAATCGCCTAAGGAATCTATCGTGCGAATCCGCTTCTGGGGCGTTCGTGGCACCATCCCGTCTCCAGGCCCTGACACTATCCGTTACGGAGCCAACACCCCCTGCATTGACATATTCACGACAGACCAGCAAGTCATTATTCTGGACGCTGGTACTGGCATTCGCCCCCTGGGCAAGATCCTGGAAGAGGAACATCCGAATCGCATCGTCGCCACCATCCTCATCAGCCACACCCATTGGGATCACATTCAGGGCTTTCCTTTTTTTCTCCCCCTGCTCAAGCCACGCAACCGCTTTGTCGTCGTCGGCCAGCGGCGCATGAATCAGGCGCTGGAAGCGGTCCTGGCCGGCCAGATCAGCGAACCTTACCTGCCCTTTGCCTACAAGGAGCTGGCGGCTGACATCCACGTCAAGGAAATGAGCCATCGCGAATATATGGTCATCGGCGATGCCACGTCCGTGCGCGCCGCCAACCTGAATCACCCGGGCGGCTGCCTTGGCTACCGCATCGAAAGCGACGATGTCGTCGTCGCTTACTGCACCGACACCAGCCACCAGGACAATAAGCTGGATCCCAACGTGCTCGACCTGGCTGCCAAAGCAGACCTGCTCATTCACGAAGCATCTTTCTCGCTGGAAGAGCGTAATCGCTACCCGGATTGGGGGCACAGCAGCTGGCTGGAAGCGGCCCAGGTGGCCGCCACCGCTGACGTCGGCTGTCTGGCGTTGTTTCATTATTCCCCCAACGCCACAGACAACGAGCTGGAAAAGATGCTGCTCCAGGCCCGCCAGATCTTTCCCCGCACGGTTCTGGCCCGCGAAGGAATGGAAATTGATTTGCCCTTGCAACCAGGCAAACTACCCAAATAAAGGTGGACATTTCGATGGGTAAAGCTGATCAGAAATTGAACTCCGGCAAAAAACGGTACCAGGTCGTGCCCCGTTCCCTTATCTTCTTGCGCAATGGGGACGATGTGTTGCTGCTCAAAGGGGCGCCGACCAAGCGGCTCTGGGCCAACATGTACAACGGCGTGGGCGGCCACATCGAAGTGGACGAAGATATCTACTCGGCGGCCCAACGCGAACTGCATGAAGAAACGGGCCTGGCCGTAGACCAGTTGAAACTGCGCGCCATCACCAATCTGGACGCCGGTAGCGAAGACCAGGGTATCATGATTTTTGTGTTTGTGGGTTGGACGGCTGATCGCCAGACCCTCGCCTCAGTGGAAGGCTCACTCCATTGGCTGCCTGTGGCTGAGCTCGCTGACCAACCACTCGTTGAAGATCTACACTGGCTGCTCCCCAAACTGTTTGCCGACGACCGCTTTTATTATCTGCATTACAGTTACGATGAGCAGGATAAACTGGTCATTCGTGAACAGGCGTCGGACTGAACTTGTAAAAATCGGGTAAATTCCGGCACTTATAGTCCTATGGTACCATTCCGCAAATTCGTTCTTTCAATTGCAACTTGGGCGGAATTGTTTACAATAGCGTGGTTATTTTGAACGATCAAAGCAGAGGCTAAATTGACCTGGTCTGTACTAGTAGTAGACGATGAACCAATGGCCCGCACCTTACTGCGGTTAATGCTCGTGCGAGCCGGGTTCGAGGTACTCGAAGCGGAAGATGGCTTCGATGCCCTGGACCAGATCAAGCAGCGCTTACCCGATGTCATGATTCTGGACGTCATGATGCCCGGCATGGATGGGTTCGCCGTCTGTGAAACATTGCGCAATGATGATAATACGGCAGAGCTGCCCATCATCATGCTCAGTGCCAAGACGGACCTGGATAGCGTCAACCGCGGCTTGCGCGCCGGCGCCACCAAATATTTGACCAAGCCCGTCTCGCCAGAGGATCTGACCCGAAATGTCCGGGATGTCTTAGGAGAAAATGGGGCGCTGGACTAAATACGGCTTCGCTCTCAGGGATTTGGAGGTTTAACTGTGCTTGTAAAGCGTTTGATTTTGCTGGTGATTTCGCTGGCCCTGGGTTATGCAACAACCTATGGGATCGTCATTTTTGTACTGGGTACCACGGTGGCCGAGTACATGTGGGGCCCGGAGTTCATTCCCTTGCCCTACTGGCACCTGACCGGTCTGACCCTGACGATTTTCTGGGGCCTCATTCTGGACAAGTTTATGCAAACTGAGCTACTGCCTAAGTAGCCAGCTCTTTCGTAAGAGGAAAGCCCTGACCCAGTCAGGGCTTTTTTATTCCGGCAGAAATCGGTAGAAAACCTGGTTACTCAACAATCTGCCCCGGTCGGTCAGGAACAGACGGCCGCCGCGCCAGACCAGCAAACCCCAGTCCGCCAGCTCGGCCATTATGGGACCAAACTGCTCTGACAGCGGCAAACCAAAGCGAGCCTCAAAACCGGCCGGATCCAACCCCTCGCGCAACAACCGCAGCTGCATCATCAGCTGGGTCGCCATCGCCTCACCCGTCTCCTCCCGGTGCCAGTCGGCCACCGCCGTACTCAGTGGGAACTCCAACGCCTCAGCGGCGCCCGCCAGCCGGCGGATGTAAACGCGTGGCTGCCGCACCGTCTGGTAGCGCACGCCATTCACAAAACCATGCGCCCCCGCGCCCAGCCCCAGGAACGGCTCGTTGCGCCAATAGGTCAGATTATGGCGGCACGCCTCGCCGGGCAAGCTCCAGTTAGAAATCTCGTACTGCTCAAAGCCCGCTTCCCCTAGCTTCGTCCCAGCCAGCTCATACTGGTCCGCGGCCAGGTCCGGGTCCGGCGCACTCATAGCACCGCTGTCCAGCCAGCGCCCCATCGGCGTACCCGGCTCGACCGTCAACGCATACAAACTGAGATGCTCCGGTGCCAAAGACAAGGCGCCAGCCAAACTCTCATCCCAGCTGGCCAGCGTCTGCCCCGGTACCCCGTAGATCAGGTCCAGGTTAACGCGCCGAAAGCCGGCCGCCCGGGCGTCAGCCACCGCCGTCCGTACGCGAGCAAAATCGTGCGTACGCCCCAGCAGTTCCAACTCAGCCGGCACCACGCTCTGCACGCCAAAACTCAATCGATTTACCCCGGCCGCTCGCAGGGCCGCCAGATAGGGCTCGTCGACCGTCTCCGGGTTTGCCTCCATGGTGATTTCCGCCCCCGGCTCCAGGCTGAACTCTGCCTGCACCGTCGCCAGGATCGCCTCGATTTGCGCCGCCGTCATCAGTGTCGGTGTACCGCCGCCAAAAAAGATAGTGTGTACAACCGGCGCCATGTCCCCCGCTGCCCGGGCCGCCGTTCCAACCTGGCGGATCTCGGCCATGAGCGCCTCCGCATAGGCCGACTGCAGATCATTGACCGTCGTGTAGGTATTAAAGTCGCAGTACGAACAGCGATGGCGGCAAAATGGGATATGGAGATAGAGACTGTAACGCGTCATGATGCAGCTTGCCGGACCGGCCGGTCCCCGAGGTAAAATAAGCCATGAACCGTCGGTAATGCACAATACAGCTGGTTTACAATCCGTGAAAAACAATACCGCTTTATTGTGCCGCTCGACAGCATAACGTATCATACCGTGGGTGGCAAAGCTTTGTGGTCTGCTCTAAGCATTCGGCAACGCACCAAACTTTGTACGGTGAATCAGGATGACATTCAAACCCGATAGCAACTTACCGGTAGACCGGCTGCAACGGCTGGTGGAGATTAGCCGGGTACTGAACTCCACAACTAAAGAGTCCCAGCTACTGGAATATATCCTCAACGAAGCAACTGCCCTCACCAACGCCCAATCCGCCTCGTTGCTCATGTTTGACGAGAAAACCCGCCAGTTGCGCTTTAAGGCAGCCGACCAGAGTATGCCGGAAATCCTGACGGCCAATGCCGTCCCCATCGACGGCAGCATCGCCGGCGCGATATTCACCGCTAACAAGCCGATGATCATCCAGGATGCCCAACAGGATGAGCGCTGGCATTCCAATATCGACCGTAAAATCAATTTCCGCACCGAATCCATCCTCGGCGTCCCCATGCACGATGCCGACAACAAGACCATCGGTGTCCTGGAGACAGTTAATAAGAAAGTTGGCCTCTTTAACGAAGATGATGTCAATACCCTGGCTATCCTGGCCGACATCGCCGGGGTCGCCATTGAAAAGCAGCGCCTCTTCGCCGAACTGACCAACGCCAACCAGCGGCTCAACGAGCTGGATGAGCTTAAATCCAACTTTATCTCCATCGCCTCCCATGAGCTGCGTACGCCGCTTTCGGTCATCCTGGGTTACGCCTCGTTTCTGAAAGGTTCCGGCGACCCGCAGGTGGAATCTCAGATCGACAGTGTGTTGGATGCGGCCGTCCGCCTGCGCAGCCTGATCCAGGACATGGTCAACCTGCGCTATGTCGACTCCGGCGCCGTCAGCCTGCAGGCTGAGCAGATTGACCTGGTGGCGATGGTGCGGGGTATGGTGGAGCGGCTGGATGAGACGTTTCAGGCGCAGCGCCTCGTCAGCCGTCTGGATTTGCCCGATTATCCGGTCCTGGTCATGGGCGACCCGAAGATGCTGGAGCTGATCGTCGGCAACTTGCTGAACAATGCGATTAAGTACACACCGGCCGGTGGCTACATCCGGGCCAAAATCAGCCTGCGCAATCAGGATGAGGTCTGGCTCAGCATCCGCGACACCGGCGTCGGCATCCCCCAGGACAAGCTGGAGCAGATCTTCGACCGCTTCTACCAGGTGGAAAATCCCCTCGTCCGCAAATACGAAGGCATGGGCCTCGGCCTCTCCCTCGTCAAGGAGCTGACCGAAATCCACCAGGGCCGCGTCTGGGCCCGCAGCGAGGTCGACCAGGGCAGCGAATTCTTCATCGCCCTGCCCCTGGCCACCGTCCCTGCTGTCTCCTGAGCCTCCTTCATGGGGTGCCAAGGTAATTGAGAGCAGGCGAAGGACCCCTATCCAACTGTCATCCTGAGCCTTCCCCGTGGGGAACGGTGCTCAACAAGAAACGGCGCAGGACTCATCCGCCCCTAATGAGCATTAATCCCCGTTTGACGGCATAATACCCTCACGTATGAAGCTGGAATTGCAATGGCCCACGGGCCAACAGACCATCGAAGCAGAGCGCCGCGGCGATGAAGCTCACGTCACTATCGACGGGCAATCGTACCGGCTAACCCTGGTTGAACGGCAGGGCGCGTTGCTAACTTTCGCTTTTGAGGAAGCCGACGGCCGGCGGCGCCTGCTACGTGTCGCCCAGAGCGCCAGCGGGCCAGCACGCCACGCCTGGGTTGACGGGCATCATTATCGTTATGAACGGGTGCAGACCGGCCGGTCCGCCGGCCAGGCCCACGCGCCCGCCAATGCCCTGTCCCCCGCCATTCCCAGTGTCGTCAGCCAGATACTCGTCACGCCTGACCAGCAGGTCAAAGCCGGCGACAAGCTCATTCTGCTGGAATCGATGAAGATGGTCATCCCCATTCAGGCGCCGCATGACGGCACCGTGACCGCCATCCATTGCGCGGTCGGTGACGCCGTCGAGCCGGGCACACCCCTATTGAAGCTGGAGCCGTCGTCGGGCTAAAATAGAGCCTCCGGCGCCCGCGACACACAGGGGCGACCAGCCACCCTTGTCAGGAAAGGAGTACGCATGAACGCAGAACGGTTGCAACGATTAATGACGGTAACGCGCCAGCATGGGCTGGCCGGCCTCGCCCTGGTCCCCGGCCACAGCATGGACTATGTGAGTGAGATCCACTCCCACACCAGCGAACGGCCCATCGTCCTCTTCCTACCGGTGGATGGCGAACCCGCCATCATCATCCCCGCCCTGGAAGCGATGAAAGCCTCTGCTGATGGCATCCCCCCGGAGCGCATCTTTGCCTACACGGATGAGGAATGGTACCCGGCCGCCTTTGCCCGGGCCGCCCAGGCGCTCAACCTGAACGCCCAATGGGGTGTCGAAGCGCTGCAAATGCGCGTCGTGGAACTGGACATGCTGACGGAGATGGCCCCCGGCTTCCGCAGCGTTCATGCGGAAGAGATCATCATCGCCGTGCGCGGCGTCAAGGATGAGGCCGAGATCGCCAAAATGCAGGTCGCCGTCGACATCGCCGAGAAGGGCATTGAGATGCTCTTGCCTACCATCAAAATTGGCGAGACGGAGAAGGAAATTGCCAACCGGCTGCGCGGCATCCTGCTGGATCTGGGTGGCGATGGCATGGCATTTGGCCCCATCGTCTCGGCCGGCCCCAATAGCGCCTCACCCCACGCGGTACCCACCGACCGACCACTGGCTGCCGGCGACCTGCTCATCATCGACTGGGGGGTGACCAAAGATGGCTACGTCTCCGACATCACCCGCACCTACGCGGTCGGCGAAATCAGCGACACGGCGCGTACCATTTACGAGCTGGTAAAAGGGTCCAATGCGGCCGGCCGCCGGGCCAGCCAGCCGGGCGCTTCCGGCCAGGATGTGGACCGGGCGTCCCGCGCCGTCATCGTCAACGGCGGCTACGGTGATTATTTTATCCACCGCACCGGTCACGGCCTGGGCAAAGAAGCGCATGAACCACCCTCAATCGTCGAGGGCAACACGACGCCGATGGTGCCGGGCAACGTTTTTACGGTAGAGCCGGGCATCTATGTGCCAGAACTGGGTGGGGTCCGCATCGAGGACGATGTGGTCATCACAAAGGATGGTCATATTTCCCTGACCTCGTTGAGTCGGGAGCTGATTCAGGTTGGTTAAAGGCTCCCCTGCTGGCAAGATTCTGGCTGGACTGCCCTTCATCCTGCTGACGTTAATCTGGCTCATCACTGGCTGTGACGGAGAGGCCACACCGACACCGGCCGCCTCCGCCATCGCCGGCATCACAGAATCGCCTACTGCCACGGTGCTGGCCGCGACGCCACGCGCCACAACAGGTGAAGCGGCTGGTACCGCTCTGCCGCCGCCGGCGCAGACACGGACGGCATCGGCAACCGTCGCACCGGCCGATCCCGATGCCACCTACCAACTGTTCCTGCCCGCCGCCAACAGCGCCGGCCCGACCACCACGCCCACCCCCTCGGCGACCTTCACGCCGCTCCCGACACCCACACCCACCATCGATTTTGGCCAGGTTCGGGCAAACCTACAGGCGGGGGGACAAGAGCTGGGCTTCGTCAAAATTGGCTTCCATGTTGGCCCGGGCGGCAACCGCAATGGCCTTGGCATCTGGATGAACCGGCTGGATGCGGCCGGTGTTCCTTTCTTCCTCAAAAGCGTGGACGATTCCGGCGCGTTGGTAGAGGCACAAAACATCATGGCCAACAGCGATGTGCCGCACACGCTGGTCTATCGCAAAAGTGGCGACGCCTATGACACGCCGGATTACAACCTGCCCCCGCGTGACGCTGCCGCCCAGCATTGGGCGTTGCACATGGCCGCCTGGCCGCCTGAGCTGGACCCCTCCCGCGTCTGGCTAGAGACCATCAACGAAGTCGACAAAACGCGGGCGGCCTGGCTGGCTGAATTTGCCCTGGCTACGGCTGAATTTGCCCTGCGCGACGGGTACCGTTGGGCTGCTTTTGGCTGGGCCTCCGGTGAGCCGGAAGCGGTCGACTGGCAATCGCCGGCCATGCTCAGCTTCCTGCGCCTGGTCGCTGCCAACCCGGACCGCCTGGCCATCGCCCTGCACGAATACAGCTACATCACCGACGACATCGGCCACGAATACCCGTTCAAGGTAGGCCGCTTCCAGACTCTTTTTGCTATCTGCGATGCGCAAGGCATCCCGCGCCCTACGGTCCTGATCACCGAGTGGGGCTGGGAATATCAGAGCGTACCCGACATTGATAAGGCGCTGCAGGACATCGCCTGGGCGGCCCAGCTGTATGCGCCCTACCCGGAAATCCGCGGGGCGGCCATCTGGTATCTGGGCCCTGGCTACAACAACATCGCCGGGGCGACGCAGCGGCTGATCAACCCGGTCACTGAATATGCGCTCGGCAATTATTTCCCTATCCCGCTGCCGCCGGCTCAAGCGCCCATAGTCCCAGAGAACTATCGACCGTGAAAAAGACGTTCAGGTTTAATTAGGAATAGCCTGAACTGACAATCAGATTACAGGCGATCCCATCTACACTGCCTAAACTCGCTGTCGAAAGGAGTAAAGGCTATGAAAGGAACGCAAGGACGTGTCTGGCGGCTCGTCTTTTTCGGGTTGGGTCTGCTGTTTGTGCTGAGCTGGGGGCGACCGGCCGGTCAGGCCGGCGCCAGCGAACTGCACACCAGCTATCTGCCGATTGTGGCGCGCAACTATTTTTCCGTCGGCCCAACTTTGCCGGCCCCCCAAATCTTGAGTGGCGCCCCGCCACTCAATCTGGCTGCGATTCAGCAGCAGCTGCAAAACCAGGGACTCACTCTGGGGCTCAACAAAATCGGCTTCCACACCGGCTACGGCGGCAACCGCGACGGGTTGCTGGACTGGATGCAGGGACAGGATGCGGACGGCATCCCCTTTTTCCTGAAAGCCGTCGATGACCCGGAACCGCTCGTGCAGGCCCAGGCCCTGATGCAGGCCAGCGGCGTACCGCACACCCTGGTTTTCCGGCGCACCGGTACTGGCTTTGACGTGCCTGATTACAATCTGCCCCCGGTACAGTCGGCCCAGGAGCATTGGGCGCGCCACCTGGCCACCTGGCCGGCAGAGCTAGACCCCAGCCTTGTCTGGATTGAAACGCTCAATGAGGTCGATAAAAACCGGTCGGAATGGTTGGCCGAGTTCGCCATGGAAACGGCCCGGTTGGCCCTGCGCGACGGCTACCGCTGGGCAGCCTTTGGCTGGTCTTCCGGCGAGCCAGAGCAATTTCATTGGGAAGGCCCGCAAATGCTCAACTTCCTGCGGCTGGTCGCCGATCATCCGAATCAGCTGGCCATCGCCCTCCACGAATACAGCTATGATCGGACCAATATCGGCAACGCTTACCCCTGGCTGGTGGGACGCTTCCAGCATTTGTTCCAGGTGGTAGATAACAACGGTATAAGCCGGCCCACTATCCTGATCACCGAATGGGGCTGGGAATACCAGGATATCCCGACCCCGGCCGAAGCGATGGCAGACATCCAATGGGCGGCCTGGCTCTACGCCGCGTATCCCCAGGTGAAGGGAGCGGCGGTCTGGTATCTGGGCGGCGGCTATAGCAACATCGCCGACCAGACACAGCAGCTCATCGCCCCATTGAGCAGTTACTCACGCAGCCACTACTTCGGCGTCACGCCCGGCGTCGGCGCCGTCAACCCCAGCCTCTTCCCACCGCCGCCGTGATAGTTTTGGGGTGAGGGTCCCCTACCCCTCACCTTCGCCGCAAACGCCATTGGCAAACCCGCCCATCTCCGCTAAAGTGGGCGGATGAGCGAGCGGCTGCCCCCCTGGCCCCGGGCCATCCTCCATCTGGATATGGACGCTTTCTTCGTCAACGTTTATCTCCTGGAACATCCGGAAGATAAGGGGATCCCGCTGGTTGTGGGCGGGCGGCCGGATGTGCGGGGCGTTGTCGCTTCGGCCAGCTACGAGGCGCGGGCGTTTGGCGTTCGCTCGGCCATGCCCGCCGCTCGGGCACTCCAGCTTTGCCCTGACCTCAAATTTGTCGGTCACAACTGGCCGCTCATCCGCAGCAGCTCGCGCGCCGTCATGAGCATTTTGCGTGAGTATGGACCGGTGGAGCAGATGAGCGTTGATGAGGCGTATGTGGATCTGACTGGCACCCCCCTCCCCGCAACGATGGCCGCCCGCATCCGCGAGCGGGTCAAGGCCGAGACCGATCTGCCGGCCTCAGTCGGCCTGGCGACATCGAAGCTGGTCGCCAAAGTTGCCTCAGATCATGACAAGCCGGAAGGGTTTACCATTGTGACGCCAGGGCTGGAAGCGGATTTTCTGGCGCCGCTACCGGTGCGGGCCATCCACGGCATTGGCCCGCGCACAACGGAGCGATTGGCGCAGCTCAACATCCACACCTGTGCTGAGCTGGCCGGCGCTGAATTGGCGATCTTGCAAGGCGCCTTCGGCAACCAGGGGCCGCTGTTACAACTGCGCTCGCGCGGGGTTGACGACCGGCCGGTTGAATCTGAACCCGGCCTGGCCAAATCCATCAGCCAGGAAATCACCTTCAACGAAGATATCAATGACGCCGATTACCTGCGGGATCGGCTGCAGTCGATGTCGATCAGTCTGGGGGAATCTCTGCAGGGCCGGGAGTTGGTGGCCCACACCGTCACGGTCAAATTCCGCTGGTCTGATTTCACCACGTTCACCCGGCAACGCAGCGTCGTCGTGGGCATTGATGATGGGGATGAGATTTACCGGCTGGCGGAAGCGATCTGGCAGGAAAACTGGCCGCCAGGCCAGCGTATGCGCCTGCTGGGCGTTGGCGTCAGCAAGATTGAAGCGCCCCAGGAGCGCCAATTGCGGCTGGATTTTCAGGGATAATGGGCTTGTGCCGCCCCTTGTCAATTCTGACAGTCAGTTGGCCGGTGGGTATCTCCAGAATCGGCAAGCTGAGATATCAATCCATGGCGCCGATGGGCAGATCGATGGGTTGATCTAACCGGCCGGTCTCTCGCGCAAAACCGAGAATCTCCTCGCTACGCAAAATCAGGACGGCGGCGGCCAGACCTATTGAGGCGATAAAGAATATCAGGGCATAGGTAACGCCATTGGTCAGGCCGAACGCAAGCCCCAAATCGCGCATCAAGCCGCCCGCGAATGTCCCCATCCCCTTGGATACCAGAATACAGATCGACCAGAGGCCAAGGTATGCGCCGGCATTCGGGTCTGGCGACATCACCGCCATCAAGCTCAAACCACCAAAAGTGTAAAAGCCAAAACCGGTGCCGAAAATGACCAGGCCGGCGTAAAAAACGTGGGTCTGGGCCATCAGGGCGCTGAGGCAAACAAGCACCAGGCCAGACGCCATGATCAGCAGGCCAATACGGGCCACACCCGCCTGTCGTTCGGGCCGCCGTTGCCGCCAGATGGCAAAACAGATAACCAGCACCAGGATCGTCGCCGTCCCCCAGTAGCTGGTCAGCCGGGTCGTCTGTTCGACTTCCAGGCCAAAGACATCAGCGCCAAACGGTTCCAGGATGTTGTCCTGCATCCAGGCGGCAAATGTCGCCACGAACAGGAATTTGAAAAAGCCGCGGGTGCGCTGGTCTGCCCAGATACGGTCAAAGATGGCCCGCAGAGGCAGTTCATCTACTATCGTATTCGCAACCGGCCGGCGCTTTTCCACCCGAAAGATGGCGAAAAACCAGAAGAACCCGGCAATGGCCACCACAGTAATCAGCAGCTGCCAGAAGGCGGCGCGATCATAACTGGTCAACATCCGGCTAAAACCAATGGCAACGACGGGAAACATCGCAATCAAAATGGTCTCAACCAGGCCGATGGCGATCCCCTGCTTGGACGGCGGCGCTGAGTCCCGCACCAGGGCCAGGAAAACGCTACCTGACAGCAACGTCCCCATGCCATACAACAGGAAACTGGCGAACGCCAGCGCCCAGCCAGCCACATAATTGGCAATTTCCAGCTCAACGGTGGCGGTGCCCAACACCAGGAAGGCAATCAGCATCAGGCCACGGCCCAGCCAGATGTAGGAGGTCCGGTAAGAGCCAAATAGGGGCCGGTTGTCTGAGCGATTGCCGGCCCAGATGCTAAGCGGCGTCATGAAATAACGCATGGCGATAAGCAAGCCCACGGGCCAGGCGGGCAAGCCAAAATCCGAGATCACAATCCGGTTCCAGATACCGGCCAGCAAGACATCACCCATCGCCGAACCGACCTGAAATGTGCCCAGGCGCAAAGTACGCCAAATGCTGAAGGTCTGTTCGCCAACTGGTTCTTTAGTCACGGTCATAGAAGGGTCTCATTGATAACAATAATATGGCAGAGCCACAGGACTAATTCTACACAAAGTTACCAAAAACTACATAGGAAAGTCAGGGGATTGTATAAGCTCGCTCACATTTCAGCAATGGAGTATGAATTCCAGAATTGAAGCCGATTTACGGTCGTGGCAGGTTTACCAGTAGGCCAGGAAATCGGCGAGATCTGCGGCAGAGAACTCGAGGTCTGTGATATGGGGATGGGCCATCGCCAGCTCCCATTGGCGATGCTGACCGTTGTGCCAGAGGTCAGCCGTGATGGCACACCAGCCAAAGCGGGATGCCTCCGAACGGGGTTCGAGCTGAAGCCAGAAGGTCGGCTGTGGCTGGCCGGCGGCCCACCGGCCGATAATCTCCCGCAGCGATGCCCCCTTGTCAGGCAGATAAGTGGTCATGTAGGTGTTGTAGATGACGAGGGGAGCGTCACCGGCCGGTCCTTTCGTCGCCAGAAAATCTGCCAGCCCATCCGGCAGAAAAACCTCATGCAGAGCAATAGGCGTATCGCCCTGCTGTACCTGATGGTACGCCGTCAACCCCTCACGCAGCCGGCCCATGCGCTCCAGCTGATCCGCCCAGATGAAGGAGAGCAAGATGCGCTCCTGTTCTTCCGAATCGAGATAAAACGGCTGCATATCGATGCCGGTCCGGCTCAGAATGCGCGGCAGCGGCTTCAGGTCGCCCAACGGTAAATCAGGCACAACGCCCTGGGCGCGAATACGGAATTGCGGCGCGGCCATCTCATCCGGCCAATGGCCCAGGCGCATGAGCGAACGGCCGGCAACATCGGCTACCTCATAGCGGCGCAACGGCGCCACCAGGTTGAGGCCGGCGCTGGCGCCCAGATCCAGCAGATGGACCGACTCCCAGCCCACGTAGTGCAGCGGCCAGAGCCAGGTGAAGCCCCGGCTGGTCTCATTGGTCTGCACATTGGCCGTCTGCATAAACGGGGTCAGCTTTGTCCGCGTCGCCAGGATAGCCTCGCGCAGGACCATATCAAACCGGTAATTGGCCCGGCCAAAGTGGGCTGAGCCGGGATAAAAAGTGGCCAGGTCAGCCACAAGCGGGTCATCGGCCAACACACGTTGATGCAAGCCTGCCGTGAGCAAATTAGGGCCAAGAAAGGGGGATCGCCCCGCCAGGGTCGCTTCCAACCAGGTGACGATGGGGTCGCTGTCCGCCGTCACGGCATCCAGCCAGGACGAAACATGACGATGTATACGCCGGTATAGCGGCGAATATTTGCGGGCAAAATCAGCTTGCTTTTGGAAGTTATAATGCAGCTTCTGCCGAAACGTGTAACTCTCGGCCATCTATGCTTCGACCTGGGTGACAGTTTCCGGTTGAATGACAGGCAAGCGAATGGAGAAGGTTGCGCCCTGCTGGTACTTGCTGTCCACCATGATGGCGCCACCCAGCCCTTCGACGAAATCCTTGAGCCAGAACAGGCCAAAGCCCATCCCTTCCTCACGTGTGCTCCAGCCCATCTCAAAAATGTGGTTGAGATTTTCCGGCCGGATCCCCCGCCCGTTATCCCGCACGGTGACAACAATGAAACCGGCCGAATCCAGCCGCGTCGACAACCAGAGCATCCCGCGCCGCGCCGTCTCCTTGATCGAGTCAATGGCGTTATTCAGCAAGATGCTGAACACCTCGATCAACATCTCCGGCGACGTATTCACGCAGGGCAAATCAGGCGACAACTCAAAAATCAGGGCCACCCCAACCTGGCTATCCACCACCGTCTGCCCCGCTTCCACGACCAGGTTGGGATAAATCTTGTTGACCGTCGCGTAAAGCGCCTGGTTAACATCCGTTGGCACATCGGCTTTCTGCCGCCAGGGCTGGTGCAGGTTATCCAGGATATGGGCCGTCTGATCAATCAGGTCGCCGACATTGACCCGGATCTCTTCCACTTCATGGCGCTGCTCTGGCGGCAAATCCTGAATGTGCTCAGCCAGCATCAGATAATTGCCAAAGGCGCCCACATGGTTACGCAAGGTGTGGACGTAAGCCGAGGCGCTGAACGCCAGCCGGGCCAGCGTCTGGGCGATCTGCCGCTGGTCCTCCGCCTTGCGATACAACCGCGAGTTACGGATGCCGATGGCCGCCTGCTGGCCAAACGCCGAAAGCATGGCCTTGTCATGATCAGAGAAATAGGGACTACGCGAAAAGACGTAGATATTGCCCAGCACCTCCCCTTCCAGAAAGAATGGGAAGGCCAGCACGCCGCGAATACCCAGCGAGCGCTGCAGCCGGTCGCAGATATCCTTGTTCACCAGCGGCCGGAAAAAATCATAAAGCGAGCCGGACAACAAAAAGCGATTCTCCGCGTTATGGCGGGCCGCCTGGATGGCGTGATAGGTCAGATTGGTCTGGAAGCGGGGATCGCGCAAATCGTTGGTTGTCTGCGGGCCGGCGAAGTAGATGCCGCCCTGCGCCTCCAGCTTTGCCAGCGCGTCTGGGGCGAGGTCAAAGAAGTAGGCTCGGAGGGGAAACTTCTCATCCGCTTCCAGGGTGCCAACCGCAGCGCCAAAATAATTCAGCTTCTGGACAATCGCCTTAACCAGCGTTTGCAGCATCAGCGTCTCGTCGGTGAGGTGGGACTGCAGATCAAGAACGGTGCGCTCCAGCGCCTGCATCTGATCCAGCCGGCGCTGGCTCTGGATGGCGTTAGCCGCCTGCTGCCCAAACGCGGTCAGGAAGTCGATATCCCGCTGGCTAAAATGATCCCGGGTGGCAACCAGCAAATTGCCGACCACCTGCCCCTCGATGAAAAATGGCAGGGCGATGATATGGCGAATGCCCGTCATCTTCTGCACCATGTCAGCAAACGTGGCCGGCACAACCGGGGAAAAAAGGTCACTCAGCTTCTCGGTGATGAGAAATTTCTCAACCCGGCCATTCTGGCCAGTGACCGAACGCGCGCTGATGTTATTGCGGTAGCGGGGATGGTCCAGGTAGACCACAGCAGAGGGACCAATCAGGGTGACGCCGGCCTGGCGCTCCAACCGTTCCAGCAGATCCACGGAAAAACGCAGGGAATAGGCCCGGACAGGCAAAGCATTGCCTTGCTCCAATGTCGTCACCATCGCCCCGACACAGCCCAGCTTGGCCACCACATCGGTCACAATTTCCTGGAGAACAGCCTGCAACCGGGGCGAAATCTCGGGGAAATAGCCCTGCGGCACAACCTCATTGAGCGGACTGGTGCCAAAAAGCTGTCCGGTTGGGATCCGGTTCACATTGGAAGGTGTAGATTCGGACACAATTTCGTCTCTTGTTTCACGCCGCGCTGTCGAAATCCTGACAGTTCATGCTGATTCATCTAGCCCCGGAGCATTATAGCACCCGCGTACTGGTTACGCTGTTAAGATTTCCTAATGGCCTTTGCCCTTTTCCTACTTCAGACAGCACGACAGCCTCGCCGCTTCCGCTGAGGGTGTAATCTCGCCGGGACAGCTATCTCTTTCTGCCATACGTTCCGGAGAACGCGACTAACGTCAACAGCGCTCCGCCGACAGGAGCACAGGCATAATACCCTAACGTCTCCGCGGTTGGCACGACACCCACTATCAGAATGACAAAACCTAACCCCATGATAGCGCCGGCGAGCATGATGTAGCGTGTCAACCGGGAGGCAGCCTGGGGTGCATCCGGCTCATCGCCATTGTATTTGTCATGAAATCCGGCAATCGCCAGACCACAATAAATCGCTGGAAACAGCATAAAGGCTACAGCGATTCCAAGGCGCCATGCTCCGGACATTATCTACCTCTCTTCTGGTTCATGTGGGCTTACGGTTATGCACAACGCTGGCCCATGGTAAGGGGCTACTACAATACGGGCAAAGCTGGGAATTTGGAGCAGATAGTGTTTTGGATGTTGCTGAGATTGCCATCTAGCCAGGATGGACCAAGCCCTGGGCGCGTTAGTGGCTATGGACCCACATCGTGCCGTCGATCCGGCGCTGATTATGAGCAAACTGAGATCCAAGTCTGCTTTAGCGGACGCAGCCCCAGCGTGGCACTTGAGCGCCTCGCGTTGCCGGCCATAAACGGCTCTGGCTAAGCACTACGGCCCAATCGGCACAAACTCATAGACCGTCATGTTGTTCAGCCCCTGCTCGATGGTCCAGGCGTAATTGGTGCTGTAGACGATCTGGGCGCCGGAGATGCCGACGATTTCCTCATAGGGCCAACCGGGCGCGGTGACCAGGTATTGGGCGCCGAAGATTGCGCAGGTAGGCGAACAGGGAGGGCTCGTGGGCCAGGAACGGCACCAGGTCGGGGGTGATCAGGCCGGCCATATCCACCAGTTGCCGCTCCGTGAAATAGCCGATGGCGCCGATGTCATGGGCGGCGATGATCGCGTCTTCAGGCGTGTTGTCATTCAGCCAATGGGCCACCTGCACCATTTCCCCATTGATAAAGGCCACGTCGTTGAGATAAGCCGTCAGCCCAAGCAAGAAAAAGACCAGGACCATGGCCACGTACACCAGCGGGATGGCGCGCAGCCACAGGTCGTTGAGCTTGCTCTTTAGCCCCGCCAACAGCGGCAGCCAGCCGGCCACGCCATACAACGTCCAGACGGGCAGCGCCGCCATCAGGTAGCGGCCGTGCTGGAAGGTGACGGGCAGACGCCAGGCATACAGCAGCACGTGGCCACCCGCCCAAAGCAGGGGCAACGTGAAGTGAAAACGGCGCTGGCGCAGGTCGGCGCGGAGCCCATTCAGGCCGGCAGCAATCAAACCGGGCAGCAGCAGCAGATGAGCGCCGCTGATGCCGCGCCAACCGGACTCCGGCCCGCCCAGGCTGAAATAAAGCAAACGTAGAAAGCGCTGCCAGAGCGGTTCGGCCAGGAGCATGGCATATTCCGATTGTTTGGCATAAAAGGTGTTGGGCCACCATTGGTCACTGGCCCAGCGGTTGAACAGAAAATAGGGTATCAACGGCAACGCCGCCGCAGCCAGGGTCAGCAGGACATTCGTCAGTCGCTGCCGCCAGGTCAACCCGGGCGTGCCAACGAGCAGGGCAAGGGCCAGGAGTAGCAGCAGCGGAAGCCATCCGGCCGGACCAGGATCATCATCCCGGCCAATAGCCCCACCCGGGCCGCCCCCCAGCGGCTCGGGCCAACCTGGTAGTAGGCCAGGATCGCCTGCAGGCCGAGGGCGATGAACAGCAGTGTCTCCATGCCGCTGTCGGCGGCCCAGATCAGGGGCCAGATGAGCACAAACTATTGCAATAATCTGCCAGCCCCGGTCTGCTTCAGCCGGCCAGAGCGTCTGCCAGAGGCGGGCGCTCACCAGCCCGATCCAGGCCAGGCTGACGGCACCGGAGAGGAAAACCCAGAAAAAATAGGGCAGGTGCAGGAGGTAGCCCCAGCCAACCAGATGGTCCAGAGCGCGTTGCTGTCGAACTGGCGCTGACGACGCCGGGGACGTATTCCCACCGGCCGGTCCGCGCCAAATTCCGGGCATACGTCTGGTGAATCCAGCCATCGTCCAGCGGAAAACCGGCGCCGCCGGCAATGATGGTCGGCAACAGGTATAGAAACGTCGCCAAGCGCCAGGCGGCAGCCGCAGCAATACGATGTTGGTATAGCTACCCTGGCCGCCCCGGCCGGTCCCATAGGGCGACTGTTCGCCCAATCTGAGTTGGAAGCGCTGTATCTCCGCCGCAGATGCTTCGCGCTGCAACAGCCGCCATAAGTTTAGCTCGGTACCGATCTGGCCGCCCTGGCCCACCGAACTCGTTATCCCATCGATAATATCGGCCCGGCGCCATAATCGGCCGGCCTCGTCGGGCTGGTTCAGGAACAGTGCGGCAATGCCTGCTGTCAGATAAGCCCGGCTGTCATACGGATCCCGTTCACTCTGCAAACGATATTGATCATATAAAGCCGTCCACGCCTGTTCCGTCAGCCCGGCTGCCTCTGCGGCAGTGGGGCCGAGATAAACCAGGCTGGTGTTATTGGCAGCCGCAGGCGTCGCCATCCTTTCAGTGAGGAATGGCGCCTGGTGCCAGACGGTGTCGTCGTTGGCCAGCTGGGCGATCAGCGGCTCGGCGGCCTGGCCCAGCGACTCCCGCCACACGATGAGGTTTAGCGAATAGATAACCACATCCGGCGACATGGCAGCGGCCGATTCCATCATGCTGATGGCCGCCGCCGTATCTCCCGCCTGCCAATAAAGCGCCGCCAGATTGGCTCGGTGGGCACTCCAGCCTGGCTCCAGTTGAATCAAGACGTTCATATTTCTGTATGGCTGCCGGCAACAGGTCCGGATTCTGGCTGGCCAGGGCACCATCAACCAGGGCCTGCAGGGCAATAACCGACGTCCGTTATAAGCGCCAGCGCTTCAGCTTGCGCCAGATGTTGGCGAGCTTCTTGCCAGGAACCTTGCGCCAGGGCGGTGTTGGCCAGGAAATATTGTTGACCGATCAGATAGCCCCAAACTCCGGTGGCGATGATGATGAGCCAGACCATGGCCAGACGTTAGGCCAGGCCAGCCAACCCCGTTTTGGCTCTCGTATCGGTTCCAACTGGGCCACCAGCGCGCCCATGATGAGGGCGGCCAGCGCCATCAGCCAGGTTTTGGGCGTATCAAAGAGCGAATGGACCTGATAGGTGACCAGGGCAGCCAGGAGTCCCAGCAAAGGCGCCGCGACCTCACCTTGCCACAATCTGGCCACCAGGCGCAAACCGGCAACAGTCAGCCAGAGAACGGCAACCAGACCGGCCAGCCCCAGTTCAGCCAATACCTGGAAATAAATGCTGTGCGCCGTGACATACAAAGTTGCCGGCGGTGTGGGATGGGCCTGCATATAGAAGCTGGCATACGTGTTAAGCCCCTGGCCCCAGATTGGCGAGGCGCGCCACATCGCCAGGGCGACCTGCCAGAAATTTGTCCGGTAGAGGGCTGAATCAAGCCGGCTGAGAGAAAGCGTTTCGCCGCGCAGGGCGATAACCAGGGTCACCAATATCAGGCCGACGGCGCCCATTAATAGGCCAAGGCGCACATAGGTTTGCCGGTTGCCCCGGCGCACCGGGTCGGTTAACAGGCGGCAGGCATGAAACACAACAAAGCCGGCCGCCAGCCCCAGCCAGCCACTGCGTGAGGCGGGGAAAATCAGCATGGGGGCGACCAGGACAAACCAGCCCCACAGGGGGACCGGCCGGTGGCCGCGATGACCGTACCAAAGCCCCAGGGCGACCATCGTGCCCACGTTCAGCATGACCGCCAGCACGTTGGGGCCAACCGTCGTTCCCCAAATGCGGGGCATAGCCAGCGGCAGCAGATCTGGCCAGGGACCGGCGGCATACCAGGGCGCCAGCCAGTTATAAAGCTGATAATAGGCGCCGATCAGCACCACAGCCAGGGTCAGGAGCAGCGCCTTGCTGAATGCCGACCGAGAAAAACCGGCCCGAAACACAGTCAGGCTGATGTAGAAAAGCAATATCGAGGCGATCCATTGCCAGCTCATCCGCCAGCTCCGTGACGGATCAATGGAGCGCAGGCTGGCGATGACCAATACCAGCAACAATAGGAGTAAGCCATGGTCAAATGAAGATCCCAGGAGTTTGAAACCATGTTGGCGTAATAAGGCCAACCAGACCAGGCCGGTGAGCGTAAACAGGATCAGCAACAGCAGCGTCGCCGCCGGCACCAGGATGTTCCAGGAATCCAACAGCAGGATGTCACTGAAAACCAGGAACCATAGCGACAATTGCAGCAGCTCAAGACGATTTTTGCGTGGCAAGGCAAGCATCATTCAGCCCCAATCAGGAATACCTTGACAGTTGCCAGGTCGGCAATATGGGTCACAGCGGCGGTAGAGTCAGGTGCCTGGTAAAGCTCAGTCAGGGGCTCCGGATGGTTTTCGTCCAGGATCAGATAGGTCGCTCCATACTGCCGGGCCGCGGCGAGGGTATGACAGCCAGCGGCTCGTTGGGGATGGAAATGGCCGGGTGGCCGGTGTGGTAATAAAAGCCGGGCGGGTCCCGCACGAGGACAGTAGCCCCGGCCGGTAGCCATTCAACCAGCTGCGGGTAATGTCGCTAACAACCTCATCCTGCTGCCCGCGCAGGCCGCCGGCGGCGACCGTCAGGGCCAACGCCAGCACCACCAGGGCCGGCGCAAAAACGCGCCAGGCCGTGGCCGGTTGCCAGCTGGGGCGGCGGGCGGCGATCCACTGGATGCTTTGCCGGAGACCGGCCGGTGCCAACGCCATCAACCAGGGCCAGATGGCAGTCGTGGAGTGAAATAGACCGCCGCGCATACCAGGGAAAGTAAAGAAAAGTGACATCGCCACAAAGAGCAGGACCGTATAAAGCGTCAACGGTAAGATTCGGACCCGTGTTTCAGCATTACGCCACAACTGGCGCCAGGCGACGATAATCAGGGGCGTCAGGAAAACCAGACCACAGATGGCGATAAAGGTTTGCAGAGCAGTCGACAACCCGGCCAGTTTGGAGCTCAGGATGTTGCCGCCACCCCAGGCAAGATATTCAGCCAGGCTGAACTGCCGTCCATAGGCAAACAGATCATCGTAGTTGGTCAGGAACAGGGTCTGGGAACCGGCGGTTGTGAGCGGCCGGCCCAGAGCGCGCCAGTTGCGCAGCAGCCAGGGCCCCATCAGCAATAAGTAGCCAACCAGTAAAAAGAGACCGGATTGGACTTGGGCCAGCAGCGTCTGCCGGTCCCAGCGGCGCGGCCAGAGTAGCAGCCCGCCAATGCCGAGAAAAAGCAGCCCATCAGCCCGGCTGAGATGAGCGAGGGCAGCCAGCAAACCGGCGCCGAACCAGTGGCGGCGCTGGTCGCCCGTCCGGGCCAGGGCCAGATACCAGAGACAGACCGCCGGCCCAGGCAAAGGGAGCAAACGTCTCCGGCTGGTTCCAGACGGAGGCGTAGAAGCCGCCGGCCGCGGTCAACAGGCCGGCCAGCCAGGCCAGCTGCCGGTCGCGCCAGAGCCAGTTGGCGATGGCAAAGCTGAGCAGCGGCAGGGTCGCGGTCAGGAGGTAGAAAGGCAGCTGGGCGGCGCGGTAGGTCGGGGAAATGAGCCAGCCGAGGGCGGCCAGCATGGAGGGCAGCGGCATCCAGTAAGAATGGCTGGGCGTGGGTAAACCGGCCGGTTCATCCAAAAATTGCCAGATGACCTCTTCCGTAAAACCGTGCCCTTCAGCCAGACGAATGCCGTTGGTCAAATAGTAGTAGGCGTCCATGTGGGTCGGCTCCGGCAGGCGCCAGAACCAGAAAAACTGGGCCAGCAGCCCGATCAGCAGCAGCCAGCCCCAATCCGGGAGGCGCCGGGCTATTGCCACGCCACGCCCTCACGAACAAAAATCAGGGCGACGCCATCCTCATAGACCAGGCTCCATTCCGGGCTCTCGGTCAGCAAGGCGATGATCTGGTGCCCCTGTTCGAGGAGGATGTAGTCGACGTCGTAGGTCTCCAGCGGTTCGCGCCAGCTCGCCTGGCCCAGGTTGGTCTGCTGAAAGGTAAAGAGAAAATCGCCGTAGACATCCGCCCGACCATCGACAAAAACAGGCAGGTCACGCCAGATGAGATAGCCACCCCAGCCATAGCTGTTGAGCACATTGGCTTCGGCGAGCGGCGAATCGAGGATGAAGTCGACCGCAGCTACGGGGTAGAGAGCGCCGATAGCCGTCTGGGTGTTGCTGACCCGCTGGAACGACCAGACAAAACAGCCCAGCAAGGCCACCGCCAGAACAAACCAGTTGGCTACTTTCAACATGGGGCTGATTTTGGGATCCGGCCGGTCGCCGCTGAGCAACGGGTAAGCACGGGTATCGGCCAGGGCTGAGAGCAGATGGCGGGAAAGCATCGTCGTGTTCATGACGGCGAAGAGGGGAATGTTGCGGGCGGAGGTGAGACCAGCCGCGGCGCCGCCGAAGAAAAAGAGGGCGTCGATCCAGGTGACCGGCCGGTTGCTGAACAGCCAGACCAGCACCGTTAACCCTAACATCACGGCAAAAGGCTGAAACAGGCTCAGGTTGAGATCCGGCGCATGCCATTCGACGATGAATTTCTGCATCGCCTCGCTGCCCAGGGTCTCGAACGGGTAGAGCCACAGCTTGTAGCCATTGGGATTGAGAAGGGCGGCCAGGAAACTGCCGGCGCCGGCGGCGGCCAGCCAGTACGGGTTGAGCTGGCCCACTTCGGCCGGGTGGCGGCTAAAATGCCCCTGCAACCAGCTGCCGGCTACATACACACCGATGATGACGATGCCAAACAGGTAACCGCTGTGCGCAAGGTTGGCCCACAGTACCGTCAATAAAGGCAGGAGCCAGAGAACTCGCACGGTGTAGCGGCCTTGCTGCCAACCTTCGATCAGGAAAACAAAGGCGGCAGCCAGGAGCAGGTTAAACATCTGCGGCCGGGCACCCCAGGTTGGCGCGGCCACCACCGCCCCGAGCAACACGACAAATGCGGCCAGGTACGGTTGCCCCGCGCAGCGCCGGTACAACAGCCAGGATGTCCCGGCGATAATCAGGGCAAAAACCAGCGACAGCGCTGTCAGGCCGGCAGCGCTGTAAATCAGCCACATGAACAGATCGGCGAGCCATTCATGGGCGATCCAGGGCTGCCCGGCAAAGGTGTAAGAAAAGGGGCCGTGGGGAATGCCGGTCGTCAGGACCAGCTCACCGGTGCGCAAATGCCACCAGAGGTCCGGATCCAGGGTCTCCCGCACCCCCATGGCGAAGAGGGCAATGGCCAGCAAGGTCTGAAACAGGCGTCTTATACTCATAGCTCAGGGGAAGCGTAACAAGGAACGGTCCTGGCAACAACCGTTCCCTAGTACTAGCCTCACAAGATGCACGCTTGTTCTGAAGGCTTAAGCGGCTCTCCTGGAGGCAAACAGTTCCTCGCCTGGGCGGCAACCCGTCGGGAGGGGCACCAACGGTTGCCGCCCAGGCGATGCGCCCGCAGGGCGCCTGAAGTAGTCACCGTCAAACGCCAACCAGGAGGAGGAGCTGGCCGCCCTTTTAACCAGCCAGCAGCCGCCAAATCTGGGCCACCAGGAAGGTGACCAGGAAACCCATGCCTAGAGGGATAAAGGTGGCCAGGGCGGTCCATTTGCGATTCTTGGTCTCGTTGAAGATGGTGTAGATAGTCGTGGAACAGGGGTTGTGGATGAGCGAGAAGAGCATCAGGTTGACGGCGGTCAGCATCGTCCAGCCGCCGGCCTGGAAGAGAGACATCGTTTCCGCCTGGGACGTCGTCTCGAAGATAACGCCGGCGCCGGCGCCCGTCGTGGCCTGGCCGGTCATCAGCACCGTCAGCATCAGGATGGTGGGGATGACAATTTCGTTGGCCGGGATAGCGACGATGTAAGCGACCAGGATGACGCCGTTCAGGCCGACAAGAACCCCGATAGGGTTGAGCCAGTTGACCAGGTACGCCGCCAGGCTGGTGCCGCCGATGGTGATGTTCGCGCTGAGCCAGATGACGGCACCGGCCGGTAAAGCAAAAACCACCGCCCGCCACAAAACAATCATGGTGCGGTCAATGATCGAGGTGTAGATAGTTTGCCAGATACGCGGCGGCCGGTAAGGCGGTAACTCCAGGCTAAAGGTCGAGACCTCCCCTTTGAGAATTGAATGGGAAAGGCCCCAGGAGACGAGAAACGAGAGGCCCACGCCCAGCAGCGCTACCGAGACCACCGCCAGGGCAGAGATCAGGCCGCCGAGGTAAGCCGGCACCAGCGAGCCAAAGAAGAGGCTGGCGATGAGGATTTGCGTCGGCCAGCGGCCATTACAGAGGGCGAAGTTGTTGGTGATAATGGCGATGAGCCGCTCCCGCGGGCTGTCGATAACCCGCGTCGCCACCACGCCGGCGGCGTTGCAGCCAAAGCCCATCATCATGCTGAGCGCCTGTTTGCCATGCGCCCCTGACTTCTGGAAGTAACGGTCCAGGTTAAAGGCCACCCGGGGCAAATAGCCAAAATCTTCCAGCAGGGTAAAGAGCGGGAAAAAGATCGCCATGGGCGGCAACATGACGCTGACTACCCAGGCGGTTGCCAGATACATACCATCGATCAGCAGGCCGTCCAGCCACCAGGGCAGATGCATAGCCGCCGCCAACGACTTCAGCAGCGGGTGGCCCTTGTCCAAAAACAGAGTCGCCAGCCAGCCGGAAGGCACATTGGCGCCAGAAATCGTCAGCCAGAAGATCACGGTAAAAAGGAGAAGCATGACGGGAAAGCCCCAGCGCCGGCTGGTCACGATCCGGTCGATGGTGTGGTCCAGGTCAAAGCGGCGCTCTTTTTCCGGCCAGGTGACAGCCCGGTCAGCCAGGTTCGCCGCCTCTGCGTAGATCTCTTCCATCAATTGGTCGTGGAAATTGGGGCCGACTTGCCAGCGCAACATTTCGGCGGTGCGCAGGATCTCTTCGTTGGCGGGACCGGCCGGTCCGCTGCTGATATGGGTCGCCTCGCTCATGCTTTTGCCTCCAGCGGCGCGGCCTGCAAGGTGACGGCCCGCTCCCGCAAATCACCCAGTTCGCCTGTACGCACGGCCTCAGCCATGCGCTGGTCGCCATCCAACAAGCGCAGCGCCACCCAGCGGGCGTTGGGCAGATTGGGAAACGCCTGCTCCAGCTCGCCAATCAGCTTTTTAAGGGCCGCCTGAAAAGCGGCTGTGCCACCTGAGCGCCGCCGCGGCCGGCAAACGGTTCGGCCGGAGGCCACCTCGTTCACCGCCTGCAGCAGATCCATAATGCCTTCGCCATAGCGGGCCGCCGCCGGCACCACCGGCACCCCCAGGTCCCGGGCCAGCCGCCGCTCATCAACCGCCAGCCCATGGCGCCGGGCCTCATCCATCAGGTTGAGGCAGACCACCGCCCGGTCGGTGATTTCCAGGATTTGCAGCACCAGGTTGAGGTTGCGTTCTAACCGGGTGGCGTCCACCACGATAATCGTTACGTCCGGCTGGCCGAAAAGGATGAAGTCGCGAGCGACCTCCTCATCCAGGCTGGTGGACAGGAGCGAATAAGTGCCCGGCAAGTCAACAATTTTGTAACGGCTGTCCGCGTAGACAAAGCCACCCTCGGCCCGGGTAACCGTCTTGCCAGGCCAATTGCCGGTATGCTGGCGCAGACCGGTCAGGGCGTTAAAAACGGTGCTCTTGCCGGTGTTGGGATTGCCGGCCAGGGCAACAACATAATCCCAATCCGTCATATCCACGCCCAGCTTGCGCAGATTACTGGCATGGTGGACCGGGCAGGTCTCACAGCCTGGCCCAAAAGCCGGTTTAAGGCTATCGGTGAGGTCGATGGTGCCGTTCGTGTTTTCCTTTTGCTCTTTCATCATGATTCCTCAGGCGGCCAGCGCGGTCGCCGCAATCTCTTCGGCGGCTCGTAACTCAATGAGGGCGGCCTGATCGTAGCGCAGGGCGATCAGCGCCCCGCGGATGCGGTAGGCAGTGGGGTCACCGCTGGGGCTCTGCAGTTCAGCGGTAATTTTGGTGCCGGGCAGGATGCCGAGGTCCAGGAAACGACGGCGCTCCACGCCCCGGCAACGCGGCGAGAGGCCGGCGACGACACCTGTTTCATGCAGCGTCAGCGTCGTCAGACTCCGTACATCCTCTGACGCCGCCGCAACCTGGCTGGCTGTCAGCAGCCGCACAGTTACGTTGTTGGCCGCCGCTATGGGCAGGGTATGCTGTTCCCCGCCGGCCCAGATCGTCATTTCAGCCGAGTCCGCGGCGACAACCTTGATGGTCTCGCCGCTGGTCAGGCCGGCCGCGGCCAGCTGGGCAAAGACAATCTCCGGCTCATCCTCGATATGGATGATGGTGGCGCTACTGTCAGCGGGCAGTTGGGTCAGGGGTAGGCCCCGTTGGCTGCCAAACAGGCCAGAGGCAGAAGGGATCGGGTCACCATGAGGGTCATGGGTCGGGTTGCCCAGACGGGCGGCGAGGGATTCAAGTTCAGCGGGGGCCAGGTTGTGTTCACGGTCTTCGGCGCGGGCGTGCCATTCGGTGGCGTCAAAGCCGGTTTCTTGGGCCAGGTGGTGTTCCCAGAGGCGGTGGGCGCGGACAATGTGGATGGCGGATTCGCGACCGGCCGGTGTCAGCTTCAGCTCGCCCCCCACCATTTGCACCAGGTCATCTGCCTGCATGGCCTGCAGCAGCAACGCCGCTTCATTGCGACCCATTTCCAGGGCGCCCGCCACGGTATCCGCCGAACAGCGCTGACCTTCTTCTTCGCTCAGCAGCAGACGTTTAAGGGCATCTTCGCGCCGGACCCGGTCCGTCAGCTGGCGGACCCGCTCCCAACGGGCGTAAAGGCCGCGACGCGGCCAGAATATGAGCGCCAGCAGAGCAGCGACAATAAACGCCACAATAAGTGCCAGAGCAGGATCTACCATCGTCGACCTCTCTCCAAGATTTAGCCAAGGCGAAATCAAGATTTTGTCTTATTAAACTACATTTGTGACAAAATGAAAAGTGGCAATTTCCCGGCTCGTTTTAGCGCTAAACTCAACAAAAAAGAGGCGGTCAGAAAAGCATCTGACCACCTCTTCAAGCCAAAGGGTAGCGGCGAACCAATTAGCCTGCCAGCAGGCCGATGAGTTCGTCCAGTCGCGCTAGCGTCCGGGCTCGTCCCAAAGCAACTATCGATTCAAACAAGGGTGGGGAAACGGCCTGGCCTGTGATACCAAAGCGCAGCGTTCCCAGGAAGGGGCCGGCTTTGCCACTGGTTGTGTTCTTTTCGCCTATCTGGCGCAAGCCATCGGCCAGCTTATCCACCGTCAATTCTGGCAGCCCAGCTATCAGTTCTCGAGCCGCACGGAAGGCTGCCAGAGCATTCTCACGGGGTAACTGCTTGTGAGTAATATCAGCCACAGTAACCGGATCCAGTTCATCTTTGAACAGGAATTCCAGCTTTTCGACCGCCTCAGTCAACTGCTTAAGGCGCACATTGATCGCCGGGGCAATCGCCAGCAGCGCTTCCATGTTGACCTCATAGCCGGCCGCTTCCAGGAACGGACGCAGCGCTTTGGCCAGGTCAACCGGCGACATCTGCTGGATATATTGCCCATTCAGCCATTCCAGCTTGCTAAACGGTAGATTGGTTGGCGATGGATTGATCCCGGTAATGTCAAAGCGGGGGATGCTTTCGGTTACCGTGTACATTTCCGTATCGTCGCCAAATGACCAGCCCACGTTGCTGATGAAGTTAACGACGGCCTCTGGCAGGAAGCCACTGTCCCGATATTCACGTACCTGGACCAGCACCTGCTGACCATCTTCCTGGAACGCCTGGTCCCGCTTGCTCAGTTTGCCCTTGCCACTGGGGCTGAGGACCACCGGCAGATGAGCGTAAATCGGGTGCTGCCAGCCGAACGCTTCATAAATATGCAAATGGAGCGGCCCCGTGTTGATCCATTCATCCGCCCGCAAGATATGGCTGATTTCCATCAGATGGTCGTCAACGACGTTGGCCAGGTGATAGGTGGGAAAGCCATCAGCCTTGAGCAGGACCAGGTCATTGAGCTGTTTGTTGTCAAAGGTGATGTCACCACGGATGACGTCCGGCAGGACGGTTTCGCCTTCGAGCGGCATCTTGAAGCGAATGACATATTCTTGACCGGCCGCTTCCAGGCGCGCCACTTCCTCTGCCGGCGTGTCCCGGTAACGCCGATCATAGCCGAGCGGCAGCCCTTTGGCCTTCTGTTCTTCGCGCATTTCGGCCAGCTCTTCGGGCGTGGCAAAACATTTGTACGCGTGACCTGAGTCCAGCAACTGCTGGGCATATTGCTGATAGAGCGCCACGCGTTCACTTTGAATATAAGGGCCAAACGGACCACCAATGTCCGGGCCTTCATCCCAATCAAGCCCCAACCAGCGCAAGGCGGCCATTTGCTCCTCCATCGCATCGGGGATAGTCCGCTTCTGGTCAGTATCCTCAATTCGCAGGATGAACTTGCCGCCATGGTGGCGGGCAAAGAGCCAGTTAAACAGGGCGGTCCGAGCGCCGCCAATGTGCAGGTAGCCGGTCGGGCTGGGGGCAAATCTTACTCTGACAGTCATAGCGGAAGGAGTGTAACAGGGAATGGGGGTGGTGAAAAGCGTGAGTTTGGTGGTCAGCGCGCTGCGCTTCTGGCCGTCAGCACGTTCGCTTCGCTCACTTTCAGCCATCGGTACGCTTCGCTTTCAGTGACCACTGAGAACAAGCGTAGCGAGTGGGCTGGCCGCTGAAAGGGCCAGAGGCCCGTACTGACCGCTGCTAACCAAACTCCTGCTTCCGATGCCGCATCAAAATCGACTGGACGACGCCGATGCCGATGAAGAGGGTGACGAGGGCGCTGCCGCCGTAGCTGACGAAGGGCAGGGTGAGGCCGGTGACAGGCACGACCTGGACGTTCATGCCGACGGAGACGGTGGTCTGGAAGAAAAGGAAGGCGGCGATGCCGACGCAGATAAGGCGACCGGCCGGATCCGGCGTGATCGCCGCCACGCGCAAGATCCGCACCAGAATAAAGCCAATCAGAAGCAATACCACCAACGAACCAAAGAAAAAGCCCATCTCCTCCGTAATCATGGAAAAGATGAAGTCCGTGTGCTGCACCCGCAGGAAACCGAGCTGGCTCTGCGTACCCTGAAAATAACCTTTGCCGAACCAGCCACCTGAACCAATGCTGATCAGCGCCTGGTTAATATTAAACTGCTGCTCCGGATCAGAAGCGGGATCGACAAAAATAGCCAGCCGCGCCAGCTGATAATCCTGCAGAAAAGGCAGCGCTACCGAGACGGCGGCCAGACCGACCACTGCCAGGACAGCCACATGGGTCATGGGCAGACCGGCCATCACCAGCATGATAAACCAGATGAAGCTGAACAGGATCGACATACCCAGGTCCGGCTGCAAGAAAATGAACAGCACCGGCACCCCCAGATAAACAATGGCCAGCAACGTGTTGGAAAACCGGTGGATATACTGCTGCCGTTGGGCCAGGAAAGCACCAAACGTGATGGCAAAAAAGATACGCCCTAACTCCGTGGGCTGAAAGTTTAGCCCGGGCGCAATCACGATCCAGCGCTGCGCTGAGTTACCCAGCGTACCGGCAATCAAAATGAAAATCAGCGTTCCCAGAAAAGCGATATAGATGAACCAATGGGAGGAGGTCAGGATGCGGTAATCAATGGCCGCGATGATAAAAAGCGCCACTACGCCGGTAGAAGCGAACACAAGCTGGCGCAGCTCGTAGCCTTCAAACTCCGGTGCGCCGGTGATGGCGCTGCGGATCATCACAATGCCGTATGTGGTTAAAAGCAGAACGGCGGCCAACAACCAGAGGTCGAAGTACCGCCACACTGATGTGTTATTCGGAAACATCGCTAATTTTCCCGGAAGCCGGCCCGGAAAAGCAATTTCTTAACTGCGTCGCCCGTTGCTCTGCAATGGCACCTCCGCCACAAGGCGACTCTCGGACTGGGTGCGGGTCAGGTTGATCTCCACACTCTCAGCGTCAACCGCCAGATGCTTGGCGATCACGTCGATAATATCATCCTTGATCAGTTCCAACAAACCAGGCGAAATGTCACTGCGATCATGGGTCAGGACCATTTGCAGCCGGTTTTTAGCGATTGAACCGCTTTTCGGTTTCCCCCCTAACAGACGTTCAAACCACCCCATCATTACCTCCTAAAGGCGGCTATTCCCGACCGCAGCCGATCCAGGAAACCATCTTTTTGCGCCAGATCCATCATCGGGACTTCCTGCCCTTGCAACCGCATGGCGATGTTGCGGAAAGCCTGGGCTGCTCTGGCAGTGGAGCCATTCAAGGCAACCGGAGCCCCTTTATTAGAAGATATTAAAATTGACTCGTCATCCGGGATGACACCAATGACATCGATGCGCAAAATATCCCAGATGTCCTCGACGGAGAGCATATCCTGACGGGCCACCATGCCCGGCTTTAGCCGATTAATAATGAGCCGCGCCGGTCCTTTCTCTTCCGCTTCAATCAGGCCAATGATCCGGTCCGCGTCACGCACGGCGGAGACTTCGGGGTTGGTGACGATGAGGACGTAGTCGGCCGGGGCGATGGCGTTGCGGAAGCCCCGTTCGATACCGGCCGGTGAGTCAATCAAAATGTAATCCATTTCCTCACGCAGCTGGTCACAGACCAACACCATGTCTGACGGGCTCACCGCCATTTTGTCCCGCGTCTGCGCTGCCGGGATCAGATAAAGCTCCGGCACCCGTTTGTCCCGAATCATCGCCTGGTTCAGGCGACAGCGCCCCTCAACCACGTCCACCAGGTCGTAGACAATGCGATTTTCCAGACCCATAACGATATCCAGGTTGCGCAGACCGATATCGCTATCGATCGCCACCACTTTTTTGCCACCGGCAGCCAGGGCAGCAGCCAGGTTAGCCGTGACCGTTGTTTTGCCAACGCCACCTTTTCCTGAAGTTATGGTTACGACGCGACCACTCATTGGCATCTCCTTAGCCAGCAAAATGGGCCGAAGCAAGCCCCCGGCCGATCCGGGCGGACCGGCCGGGGCTTTTCCGCCTCGTCCCTAAAATCAGCCTCGCCACAGTTCAGCCACGATCTGGCCGTTCTGGATGGAGGCAATTTCCGGTTCTAAACGCCGGGCTGCTCCCGGCGGTGATATGGTTATCTTATCGGCAATCCGCAGCTGCGTGGGCGCCAACCCAAGGGCGCAGACGGTGGCGCTTTCGTCGCCCGCTACGCCGGCATGGACCAATCCCAGCAGCCGCCCCCAGACCAGCACATTGCCAGTGGCGATGATCTCAGCGCCCTTGTTGACGTCGCCAATCACTACCACGTGGCCCTCATGCTGAATGGAGCGGCCGGAACGCAATGTCTCGGTCAGGATGAGGCCGTTGCTGGGAAAATCCTGGGGAATAGTCTGGGCCTGATCTTCAGCCGCCAGCGTGAGCTCCGGCAGTAGATTCCCTTCCAGGTCAGTCGCCGTGCCGGGTAGCCGCGTGGCCAGTCCTGCCTGGCGCGCCGTCTCCCGGGTCAGCCCATCCGTCGTCAGGATGGCCCACAATTCGATGTCCAGTTCCGCCAGGGCGCGTTGGGTCGCCAGCATCTGGGCTTTGTTCAGCCGCCGGTTGCCGACATCCAGCGCCAGCCGGCTGCCGCGCAGAAAATCACCACGCTCTGCCAGCGCCTGGGGCAGTTCGATGGCCAACTCGTCCGGCGCCAGATGTTTCACCGAGACCAGCAGCCCATCACGTACACCCTTGATCTGTAAATCCGCAACTTGTGTCATGCTCTGAACCTGGCTCCTGGAAGGGAGTATTGTTGTAATGATACAACACCTGTTGCAGAATTGCAACTGTCTCTTTGGTAAAGCGTGTGCCCAGAAGTGTGAATAAGGAGATGTTGCCCGGCCGCGGCGTTGGAACGCCGCGGTGCATTCTTATTCGTTTACTTACAACAACAATCTTGTGGATTCGTTTGTTAGCGGGAGACGCCGGTGATTACCCAGCCAGCACCTTGGCAATCGTCACAGACAGCTGTTCGAGGCTATAGGGCTTGGTCAGGTAGGCCGCCAGGCCCGCCGCCTGCAGTTGCTCCAGCTGACCGTCAAGCGGATGGCCAGTGACGATAATAAGCGGCTGGACGAGGGCCGCCGTCTGCATCGCCTGGAGAAGGCCAATGCCGCCCATGTCTGGCATGACGGCATCGCTAACCACCAGGGCGATCTCATCAGTGGAGTTCTTTAAGATCGCCAGGGCCTCAACACCATTGGTTGCCGTCACGGTCCGGTATTGCAGCGCGCTGATACCATCTACCAGGGCCGCCAGGACTTGCGCATCATCTTCGACCAGCAGCAACAGCTCGCCCTGCCCATACACCAGCTCGTCGGGGGGCGCCGCCACCGCTACCAACGTCTTTTCCGCCAACGCCGGCAGGTAGATAGTGAAGGTAGTCCCCTTGCCCGGCTCGCTCTCGACCAGGATGTCGCCACCATGTTGCTTGATGATGCCATGAACCTGAGCCAATCCCAGCCCTGTCCCTTTGCCGGGCGCCTTGGTGGAATAAAATGGCTCGAAAATGTGCGGCAGCGCTGTCGCCGCCACGCCAACGCCGTTATCCGCCACGACGATCTCGGCCCAACCGGCATCAGGCTCGGCCAGGCTCTCAGCGCCAAACAGCGCGTCCGGCACCGTCGCCACCTGACGCATTTTGATACAAATCCGGCCACCATCGGGCAGGGCATCCCGGGCATTGACAACCAGATTGAGGAAGACTTGCTGCAGCCGCGTCTCGTCGCCGTACACCAGCAATTGCCCCGGCGATTCGCCCAGTTCCAGCTCAATGTTCTCCGGCAAGATCCGTTTGAGCATCTCGATGGTCGATGTCCATAAGCCACACAGGTCCAGACTGCGCCGGGACATGACGGAGCGACGGCTATAATCAAGGATTTTGTTGGTTAACGACGTGGCCCGCTCTGTTTGCTCGTCAATGATCTGTAGCTTTTGCCGGCTGGCATCGTCGATGTTCCCCACTCGGATCAATAACTGGGCATAAATGGATATCACGGCCAGGATATTGTTGAAATCATGGGCAATGCCGGCTGCCAGCTGACCAATTGCCGCCAGCCGATCACGCTGTCGCAGCTGCATTTCACTTCGGCGCTGTTCCGTGATATCCCGGCCGACAGCTTGAATGAGCATCTGACCATCGGCTGTTTCAACGACCTGATCAACCCATTGAATCCAATGCTCCTCATCATCAGGACCAACCCCATGAACCTCACTCGTCATCGGCGTGCGGTCGCTCAGCAGAAGGGCAATATGCTCGTGGATATCATCAACATTTTCGATGCTTACCAGGTTCAGAAAGCTATGTCCCAACAGCTCTTCGCGGCTGCGGCCAAAGTAACGGCAATAGGTGTCATTGACAAAAACGAGTCGGGTATCTGGGGTAAAACGACAGATAAGGTCGATGTTACTATTCACGATGGCAGCCAACTGTTGCTCGCGCTCATGCAGGATGGCCGCCGTCGCCTGCTGGCTCTCGATCTCGCGTTCAAGCTCCTGGTTGGTTCGATAGAGAACCGCTGTGCTACGGGCCACTTGATTGGTGAGATCCGCGCTGCGCTCACGCAAGAAACGGGTCAGGGCGCGATTCTGATCACGCGTATAGCCCAGGTTGTAGCCAACAATGAACATCAACCCAATCCCGAGCGCCATCTGGAGAACGCCGCCAGTCAAGGATTGTGGGCCGTAATCAATTGACGAAGCGTAGATGATGAAGGCACTGGCCAGTGACGCCGCCAGGATACTGGCCAGACGACCACTTATGGAAGAGGCTAATACGACAGCCGCAAACAGAAGCAAAAAGGGAATTGGGACGACAAAACCAAAACGCCGGCCCAGTTCAATGTAAAGAATAACGCCGGGAGTCAGAAGGGCGGAAAACAGCCACAGCGGTTTGTTCCCTACCTGTATTGGGTAGGTGGTGAAATACAAACCGTTCTCACTGCTGGTGGATGGCCCCATAATGCCCCGAACAATGTTAATCGACTTTGGCTCTGGCTAGGCGCGGTGTGGTGAATCCGCACGGTAACATCATAGTTGATCCGGGGTAGCCGTGGCAAGTGTACTGGACGGCCATTAAAAGGAGAAAGTTGCTACAATAGTCCCATGTCTGACAGCCAATTACCTGCACACGATCATCTTGACCGGCTCAATATCCCATACGAACGGGCCTCGTTCCCGACCGATATCGACAAAGGAGCGGCTTCGGTGGCCCGGGCCCTGGGGTACGAGGAGCGCCAGATGGTCAAGACGTTGCTGTTCACCAGCGGCGAGGGTGAGCATTGCCTGGTGATGGTGGGCGGCGACCAGTCTGTGATTTCCGGCCGGTTAAAGAAAGCGGTCGGCAACCGCAACCTGCGCATGACGGCGCCGGAAACTGTCCTGGAGGTAACGGGTTATGTGGTGGGCTCGATCCCGCCGTTTCATTGGCAACCGGCCGGTTTCCGCTCCTTCCTCGATGCTGACCTGCGGCAATTTCCCGTCCTTGGCGTGGGCACCGGGCAGTGGGGTGAGGAGATCCTGATCCGGCCAGCGGATCTGATCCGGGCCAGCGACGCAATCGTCGTCAACCTCACCGACCCGGAGCGGCCCCACGACGCCATCGACTAAACGATGCTCCGCTATTTTCTATCCGTTTTCATCTTTTCCTTTGGCGGGCTGCTGCGGGTCCTGGGCCTCAGCCTGGGCTCACGGGGCCTGATTCGCGGCGCGATCCGGCTTTTTAGCTGGGCCTACGCAGTCTCGGACCGGCAGCGCGAAGCCCGGTTGGCGCGCGCCGTCCTGCAATACCGCGAATTGGGCCAGCCCACCCTTGCCCTGGCTGACCTGGATGCCCTACTCGCCGAGGATGAAAGCTACGCCGCCGCCCGGATGAACCGGGTTCTGGTCCTGCAAGAGCTTGGCCGCTACGCTGAAGCGCTGGCCGATGCCGACTATTACATCAACTCCCCCTATGCCGACGACGAATACCTGGACCTGATGCTGCGCACGGCCGTCCATTTACGAGCCTTGCAGGCAGATTAAGCCCGCGGGCAACGGACTTTTGGTCCATTGGCTATCGCTTGATAATAGGCAAGTTAACGCCTATGTCCAGAATGGCGCTGTTGGCCAGGCAGAAGAGGGGCGTCACCCCTGTCGGCCCGCGCAGGGGGGCGTCGCTGTGCACGCGCACGGTCTGTTCAGCAGCCTGGGCGCCGGCCTCGACCCGCACCATCGCCACACCGTTCGGGGCGCTGGCCAGGTAGCAGAAGGTGAACTGGAAGCTGCCGTTGCCATCCGCCGTCACCTGACCGATGATGACCTCGTTGGCCTTGACGGTGGCGGTGATGTTGGGGGTGAAATACCGGCCGGTGAACAAAAACTCGCTCCCCGGCTTGCCAATATAAAAATCTGAGCTCAGCTCCGGCGGCGGTATGCGCCGGTCCCGTTCAAAGATGTCGCGGACGCCATTGGTGTCGCCGCTGACCAGGTTGGTTGCTTTGGAGCGGAAGAAGACCAGGTCGCCATTGGCCGTCATGGTCGGCTGGTCGCTGGCGTCATTGGCCTGCCCCCCATCGTTGCGCAGACTGGCGCGCTCGGTGGTCCCGGCTGTCCGGTCGCGCACGAAGACATCGCCAATATTGTTGCTGTCGCCGCTGACCAGGTTGGTGGCGTTGGAACGATAGGCGACGTAGCGGGCATTGTCGCTGAGCACCGCTTGCTCACTGGTGCCATTGGCCTGGGCCTCATTGGAGTCCACACTGATACGCTCGGTATTGTTGCCGACCCGGTCGCGCAAAAATACATCAGGGTTGCCGTTGGTATCGCTGCCGACCAGGTTGGCCGCGAGCGAGGTAAAAACCACCGCCGAGCCATCCCCGGCTATGGCGGCATCGTAGCTGTCCCCCAACCCGCCGGCATTGCTGATGTTGACGCTCAGGCGGATGGTAGAAAGTCCCTGCCAATCGTGGACAAAAATATCCTTGTAGCCATCCAAATCATTGGCCACAAAGTTGCTGGCGTATGATTCAAAGGCGACGTAGCGGCCGTCGTCGCTGATGGTGGGATGGCTGCTGTCGTCATTGCCCTGCTGCCCGTTGCTGGCGACGCTCACGCGGAAGGTTTGGCCGGTGTTCCGATCATGGACAAACACATCTGATTTGCCGTTGTTGTCCAGGGTAGCCAGGTTGCTGGCGAGCGACCAGAAGGTGATGTAGCGGCCATCTGCAGAGATGTCGGGATCATAGCTGGGGGCATTGGCCTGGGCGCCGCCGGTGGCCACGCTTACCCGGCTCGTCTGGCCGGTCAGGCGGTCATGGACAAATACATCCGTGGCATTGTTGGTGTCGCCATCGACCAGGTTAGTGGCGGCGGAGTGGAAGGCGATGTAGCGGCCGTCGCCGGAGACCACGGGGCGCTGGCTGGCCCCATTGCCAGCGGTACCATTGGAGTGGCGGCTGAGACGGTAAACATTCTGCGTGATCATGTCGCGCAGGAACACGTCAGTCACCCCATTGCTATCACCGCCAACCAGGTTGGTGGCATTGGATTCAAACACGACATACCGGCCGCTGTGAGAGCTGTCCGGGTAACTACTATCCCCATTCGAAGCGCCACCACCGTTGACGATACTGACAAGCCGCGTGCCCAGAAACTCGGGCACCGCCTGCCCCTTTTCCGTCAATACCAGAATCAGACCGGCCGCCACCAGCAAGCCAGCCCACAACATCAGCCGTTTCATAGAAGATCCTCCGTGATTTCCCGCTGGCCGGATTGTAACATGAAACGAAGCTGCGCTGGGGCGACGGTGCCCCAACGCTTTGGCGCCGAAAAAGCAAGCTGGCCGCGAATGGCGCTAATTTTCGCTAGATCTCTTTTGCGAAAATTAGCGCCATTCGCGGCCAACCCTCCGAAACAAAAAGCGCCGGCCATCTGGTGATAGCCGGCGCCTCAAGATTCGGGGTTAAACAAGGGGTTAAAGGCTGCGGGCCAGCTCCTGCAGGGCCAATTCGGCGCGGGCACGCTGGTCCGCGTCAGGGCTGTGGCGCACAACCTGTTGGAAATCAGCCACGGCCTCGTTCACATCGCCCAGTTGCAGATAGGCCAGCGCCCGGCGCAGATGGGCCAGCGAGTCATTGGCGACGAAGTTGATCACAACCGAGTAATAATCGATGGCTGTCTCATAGTCGCCCAGCACCAGAGCGGCGTTGCCGCGAGCGAAGCAGCCCTGAACGGGATCATCAACGAGCGGTTCCCTGACGCCTAACAGTTGCGCCCGCCGCTCCTGGACCGGCCGGTCGCTTGACTCTGCTTTTGTTGGCACCAGCAGGCTGGTAATAATTGGATTCAGGGAAATTGTTTCAATACCAAAACTCATGATAATTCGTCCTCGGCTACAGTTGACCTTATTGTAGGTCGCGCCCACATATTGTCAGACGAAAATGGGTCAAAATTAGTTCCCGGCGAGGGGAAATCAGTACTAACCATAGATAGGATTGGGACCAGATTCCTAGCCGTTTTTCAGCTAATCCTCATTTTCAGGGCAATTCAGCCGCTGTGGCGATGAGCGCCAGCAGTTCGGAAACGGCGCTGTCATCGGGATATTGGCCGGCCACAAGCTCCGCTTCGGCCAGAATAGGCGCCAGCAGCGTGGCGGGCCGATCCGCCGCCAGCCAGAGAGCAAAATGGGCCGCCAGCGCGGCCAACCGCAGCGAGGCGGGCGCCGCGGCCATCGTGGGGCTGAGATCGGCCGGGGTGAGGACGGCAATTTGCTCCAGCGCCGCGCCGCTGGCTGGATCCAGATAGCGTAACGTGGCCATCAGGGCCATCGTAGCCGGCGGCGGATCGGGTACCAGCAAGATTTCATAGAGTGCGGTAACGTGGTGGCCGGCGCCTAGTTCGCCACCGGCCGGTCCGTCGTCGCGAAACTCCGTCGCCACCATGGTGCGGTTTTCATAGCCCAACAGCCGGAAACCGGTCACCAGGGCCGGATTAAATTCAACTTGAATGGCGGCAGCTTCGGCGACCGGCAACAGGGCCGGTGGCAAGGTGGCGGCAAATAACTCGTCAACCGCCCCGCTTGAGTCGAGAAAAGCGTGGCTGCCGTTGCCCTGAGTCGCCAAGTCCTCCAGCAGCAGGTCGCCTTCAACAGTAGCTCCCAGTCCAAAGGTATGCAAGCGAATGTCGGCCGCCGCAGACGCCAGAATCTCGTCGGCCAGCGCTGGACCAATGTTGGTCAGCCCGTCCGAGAACAACAGCAGCTGCGTCTGGCGCCCTTCGCCGAAGGCAGCGGCCAGGTCATAAGCCATTTCCAGACCGGCGGCGGTGAAGCTGCTGCCGTAGGTGGTGAGGTCGAGAATGGCGGCGTTGATAGCGGCTTCGTCGGCCACCAGCGTGGGCGGCAGCGGGATGAGCGCCTGGGTGTGGTAAGCAACGAGGGCTACCTGATCCTCGGGACGGAGCAGGTTAACCAGGCGGAGCAGACTCTCCTTCACCAGATCCAGGCGGCCGTCCAGCGCCATTGAGCCAGAGACATCGACGACGAAGATGTAGAACTGGGGCGGTTGTTCGGCGAGCGAGACGAAAGGGGCCTGCACGCCAATACGGACGAGGTAGCTATCCGCGCTATAGGGGGATGGGGCGCCATCGAGATTCAGGCTGAAATTGGAACCGGCCGGTGGCGCATACTCCATGTCAAAATAGTTGACAAACTCTTCCAGCCGGATGGTGCTCGTCGGCGGCAGTTGGCCGGCCTCGAGATAGGCACGCGCCAGGGTGTAGGAGCCCGTATCAACATCCAGGCCAAACGTGGAGATGGTTTGGTCCGCCGTGCTGACGCCGGGATCAGCGCGGAACTCGATGAATTGGGCCGGCGGAGGCGGGGTAGCCGTGCTATTCGGGTTGGGCGGGCCGCCCGGCGCTGAGCCAGGGCCAGGCACGGCGGTCGCGATGACGCCGCCGCTCCGTTCGCTGCCAGTGGCGGTGAAAGGCGGCTCGACGCCCGGCAGGACGTCAGGCTGTACTTCAACCACGCGGGTGACTTCCACCTGCACTGTTTCCCCATCAACAACCTCAGTGACAACCTCCGTAACGACAACCTCCTGCACTTCGGTCACGACACGCGTGACCTCCACGACTTCAGGTTCCGGTGTGCAGGCAGCCAACAGCAAAAGTAGCAGTAGCAAGAGCCGTTTTGGCCGGCACAATCGTTTGCCAGTCGATTTGAGCATCATGGCAAATCCACTCCCCGGTACAACAACCGGGCCAGCCAGGGCCGCCCGATGTACCAAAATAAAGATGCATCATTCACAGATGTATGCATGTTTGCCAGAGGAAAAGAGAAACAGATAGCTGATTATAGCTGACGGGGTGAGGTGGCGTCCTGAAGTTGACGCCACCTCACCTTCACTCTGGCACGAAAGCTACATCAAGGCATTTGATCTATCGCCGCCAGGGCCAGCCTTACAAATTCAAGCACTGTCTCATCACCGGGTAATTGACCGGCAATACGCAAAATATCACTGGCCAATTGGGCTGGATCACCGTCCTGGGCCCAGGGACTCTGACCCAGCATCTCGGCAAATTCGGCCACCGCAGCGGCCAGCTGGAACTGCGGGCTGCTCGCGGCGAAATCAGACGTAAAAGCCATTGGGGCCAGCGAGGCCTGTTGATTATGAACCTCGCCATCGGCCGGATCCAGGTAGCGCAGGTGGGTGACGAGGGCTAATTCCTCCGGATCAGCATCAGCCACAAGCTGGATCTCATAAAGCGCAGTTACGCTGTGGCCAGCGCCAATTTCTCCGGCATCCACGGCATCATTGGTGAAATCAGCATCGGCAACCGCCCGATTTTCGTAGCCCAGCAGACGATAGCTGCTAACCACGGCCGGATTGAACTCTACCTGGACTTTGGCATCCCTGGCTATCGTGAGCAACGTCGTTGTCAATTGCGTATCAAAGACACGGACGGCTTCATCAATGGTATCGATATAGGCGTAGGAACCGTCACCTTGATCGGCCAATTGCTCCATCAGCGTATCGTTATAGCTGTCCATGCCGAAGCCAAACGTACTGAGGGCAATGCCATCTTCAGCATGCTGGAGAATACTGTCGGCGACAGTGTTGCCGACGTTAGCGACGCCATCGGACAGGAGGACCAACCGATTAATCTGACCAGGGCTGGCATATTGCTCGGCCAGGTCATAGGCCATGGCCAGACCTTGTTCCACGTTGGTGCTGCCATTGATCGCGAGTTGCTCGATGGCGCTCAGCAGGTCACCACGCTGCCGCACCGGGGTGGGCGCCAGATGTATCCGGGCCGTATCGCCATAGGTCACAATACCCACTCGATCTGTATCGCGCAGGTTGGCCACCAGGTAGGTCAGGCTTTGTTTGACGAGCGGGAGCCGGTTTGGCTGTTCCATTGAACCAGAAACGTCTACGACAAAGATGAGCAGGGCATCCGGCCGGTCGCTTTCAGGCACCTCGTAGCCCTGCAAGCCAACCCGAACCAGATAGTAACTGTCGTCCGGTCCATAAGGAGCCGGTGCCCCTTCAAGGTGTATCTGAAACACGCCACTTGACGGCGGCGCATAGCCCTGGTCAAAATAATTGACGTACTCCTCCACCCGTACCGAAGCAGACGGCGGCAATTGACCCCGTTCTACGAAACTGCGCATCACCGTGTACGAACCCGTATCGACATCCAGGGCAAAGGTGGACAGATTATCAATGGTCGTCGGCACAAACGGAGAATTGCCATAATCTGTAAAATCGTTGTCTGTATCGGCCGGTTCGCCGAACTGCCAGCCGACGTCCGCTACCTCCACGAGCCGGGTCACCTCCACCTGGACCTCCTCGCCCGCGACTACCTCGGTTACGACTTGCGAGACAACAACTTCCTGCACCTCGGTCACGACTCGGGTAATTTCTACGACCTCAGGTTCAGCCGTACAGGCTGCCAACAATGTCAGAATTAGAACAACAACTCCTGTCTTTCGCATTTTGCACTCTCCCTACGAGTATGGTTGGTATAGTTTCCAAACGCTGACAGTGTGTCACTGGTTCCCGAGAAAGTCTTTTGCGTGACATTTCAGGGTCACAAGGCTAATTTTTCCCGCGCCAAGTGGCATCTTTCCTCTAGTCAAAATCAATTTCAGAAAATCTGTTCTAATCTCTTGACAATTTAGAACAGCCGTGCTAATTTTAAAGCCAGAACGGATGTTCTGACCCCTCTCCCCATAGTATGGGGGCTGGTGCCGGGCAACTCACCAGCCCCCACTCCTCTTTCAGGCTTGTGGATGGGGTCACACTATTGGTAGTTAGAAAGCAGAAGGAGCTATGGACATGCGTAACAAACGGGCAGGAAACCCCTTTCAGGCATTATTGAAACAGGTCGCGGTACCCAGATCCGCCATGGTTGGTGTCATTCTGGTTGTCGCGCTTATCGCTTTTGAGATGTTCAACTTTGATACCACCCAGTACGCGCTACGGAGCCTGCTGGGTGATATTCGTTTTCTGGGACTGGGCTGGGCCACCATTCTGGCAGTTGCGTTTTGCGCCATTGACTTTGCCGGTCTGGCCCGCCTCTTCACCCCGGAGCGCGGCTCGGACGAGCCCAAAGAGGTCTGGTATCTGATGGGCGCCTGGTTACTGGGCGCCAGCATGAATGCTGTGATGACCTGGTGGGCCGTTTCCCTGACCTTGCTCAACCACCCCTTCGGCAACGAAGTCTTGAGCCGCGAGGAGTTATTGCGCTCGGTGCCGGTGTTTGTCGCCATTCTGGTCTGGCTTACCCGCATTCTGTTTATCGGGTCCCTGACTGTGACGGGCGAGAAACTACTCTACGGTGAAGATTATGAGCCGCGGAGCTTTGGCCGCCGCGCCAGTAGTTCGCGGCCGGCGACAGCCAATAATCGGGTCGCCACAAATAATGTCAGCAGCGCTCGGCCGCGGCGGGCTGTTCCCAAACCACAGTCGCGGCCGGCACCGGTCACAGGTGCCCCGGCAGAGGAGTATGTTCCCTACTACGCTTCCTCAGCCAGCAGCCCGCGCAGCATGGGTGAACCGGCTACCAGCGCCGCGCGTATGGCCTCAGCCTCAGCCCCAGCCGCGGATAACAACAGCAATGAACCGTCTCGGCCGACAAATAATGGCTACCGGCCGGCTTCCCCGATTCGCCCAACTGCCTCGGCACTGCGCCAGCGGGCGCCCCGAGCCGGTTACATGAGTGGCAACAACCGCTCTTATTACAGCAGCCCACAGAAGCCAAAAACGGTGGGCAAAAATCTCGATTAATGGTTTGACTGTACTGGGCAGCGGGACTGCCCTGCAACATCCAGAGATGCAGTCGGTGAAACGTCTTCGGCCGGCTGCATCTTTTTGTTTGCCTTGGGAGAAAGAATATGCGATCCTACCCGTATTCGCCGAATGATAGCGATCAACTTATTTACCCTCCTTATCCGCGCCGGCGGAGCCGTGCCCGTCTGCTGCGAGTAACGTCGATTTGGCAGGATATGCGCGTTGAAGATCAGAGGATGTTGTTCATCCTGGCAACGGTGGGCTTTTTCATCATCGTCTCAGTTGGAGCGCTGCTTGACCTGGGCAGCGAGCGACTTATTGAAGAAACAGCTGGCCTGCATGTGGATAGTCCCGGCATCTTTGATGTCCAGGTTGAGGCAGTAGCGGGTCTCTCACCCGTTTTCACCCGGGAAGTGCTCTATTGGGGATCTGATATCCTGCGCTGGGCCGCCCAGCACGATCTCGATCCCAATATGGTCGCAACGGTGATGCAGATTGAGTCTTGTGGCGATCCCCAGGCTCTGTCTCATGCCGGCGCCACCGGCTTGTTCCAGGTTATGCCTTTTCATTTCCAGCCGGGTGAGAATATGTTCGACCCCAACACCAACGCACAGCGGGGCATGAACTATCTGGCCGAACGCCTTGTTCAGACCCAGGGAGATGCCGGCCTGGCGTTTGCGGGCTATAACGGCGGTCATGTGGCCGCCGCCAATGGCTGGGCATCCTGGAGCGACGAGACCAGGCGCTACTTCACCTGGAGTACCGGCATTTATCAGGACGCTCAGGCCGGGGCTACGGATAGCAGCACTTTGCAGCGCTGGTTACAGGCTGGCGGAGCTTCCCTGTGTCAGCAAGCGGCCAGTCGTCT
>JACKBM010000016.1 GCA_020634575.1 Ardenticatenales bacterium
TGGCTAAGCTGTTTATCTGCCATAAGATAGGCGAAATTGCGTTTGTGGAGATGAGCCCATGCCCTGGATTGAAGTTGTTTCCCTCGAAAAAGCGCGCGGTGTGCTGAAAAAAGAGTATGAGGCGGCCCTCAAACGGGCCGGTCGGATCTGGCATATCGTCAGCATCATGAGCCAGAACCCGCGGGTGATGCAGGCGTCAATGGGCTTCTACAGCGCCAGCATGTATGGCTCGTCGCCGCTGAGCCGGGCCCAGCGGGAGATGCTGGCCACCGTCGTCTCCGTGGCCAACGGCTGCGTTTACTGACTGCGCTCTCACGCCCACGACCTCCGGGCTGAGGTCGGCAACGATTTTGGGATTACCGATAGCGACGCAGCGGATGCCTTTGTCCACGCCATCGCCAGCAACTGGCGCCGCGCTGGTCTCTCGCCAGCCAACAAGGCGCTCTGTGCCTACGCGGAAAAAATCACGCGCCACCCCCAGGCAATGGGTGCAGCCGATCTGGATATCCTGCGCAGCTTTGGCTTTGACGACCGCGCCATCCACGATGCGACCCAGGTGATCAGTTATTTCAACTACATCAATCGGATCGCTGATTCTTTAGGGGTGGAGCCGGAGACGTTTATTCGGCCGTGGGAGGCTGGTCCGGAGCCCCTTTAGTCTTGTCCAGGATCGGGATGACCAGACTGGAGGACTGGAGCGGGAGCATGTACAGATCCTCGGTCAGGCTGACGCCAATTTCAGCGCCAGGCAGCAAGCTGAACACCGTCCGCTGCGCTTCGATGGGCCAGCGCCCGACGCCGGGCCGGTAAGCTGGGCCGGCTTTGAGCCCCTGGTCCAGGAATTCCTGGCGGATGTGGGTGTGAACAGCGCGGGTAAGGCTGACGACCAGTTTGAGGGCAATCTCTTCCAGAATCACTGCCATCGCCATATCGCTTTGATTAAGCCGTTCTACCCGCTCGTCCAGGGCCGGGCCCAGCGTACAGACAGCTAACACCGCCGCCACTGTTTCTTCTGAAAACCATTCTTGCAGCGCTGCCGCCTCGCTCAGGCTAAATGGCTGCCAGAGCGCCTGCGGATTGGCCAGCTCAGACGCTTCTTCCAGCATGGCCCGGTAAATCGGCTCCAGACGTTGCCGCCGGCGCGATTGGGGGTAGCGGGCCAGTAATTCTTCCAGGGTAGGAAAGGCTAGTCTAGGCGAAAGGATCATACGTATATTCTTGATAGATGTCTGGGCAATGTATTGGAGTTTGTCGTATGGGTTTACTGTTTAGGCGGGAGTGGATGGGAGTCGAACCCACCGCCGCTTGCTCAGCGCAACCGGCCACCAATTTTGAAGACTGGGGCACCCACCGGGGCACAACCACTCCCACCCAGGACTATAGCGTAGCGGCAAAGTCGAAGCAACTGAGAGCAAATTCTTATTCTCAACGGGGCCAATCGCCTTTACTCTGCTAGGGTGGGGTGTCGCGAAAATCAGTACTGGTAATCTGCCAAGGATGTCATGTGACGAGAGCAATAGCAATCCTATCCGCCATAGGGCCGGCCGCGCTCCTCATTTTCTGGCGCCTGTTTCCGCAATATGATCCCATCTGGGATGTCCCGATTCTCCACTTTTATGTGGTGACATTTTTCACCTTTGCTGCGGCTGTCGTGGCCATTTTTACTGGTCGAACCCTCAGCCCGCAAAGCCCGCCCCGTCACCGTCTTCTGGCCACCGCCTTTGCCCTGATGGGCGGCCTCTTTTTCATCCACGGCATCACCACGCCGGCGGCGATCATCCACCAATTTAACCCGGGCATCAGTTGGGCGGCCTGGCTGACGATGTTTTCCGGTGGCCTGGTCTTTACGGTGGCTTCATTGGACCGGCCGGAAAAGCCATTTTCCCTCAAAAGATTACGCGTCGTACACATGGGGCTCCTGCTATTCTATGGTTTGTTCGCGGCCGTTGTGGCCTTTGTGCCGGAATGGTTGAGCGCAATCGACCGCGTCGCCGCGCCGTACCACCAGATTTTTGCCAATATTGCGGCCATCGGCCTCTGGCTGTGGGCGCTGGTCGTCCTGTACAACACCTGGCGCGAAACGGGTGATCGGCTGGATGGGGTCATGGTGCTTATCTCGGCCTGGATGGCACTGGCGACCTTCAGTTTATTTCTGTTCCCGCTGTGGAGCCTGGGCTGGTGGATGTACCATTTTCTGCTTATGGCCGGGGCGGCGCTGGCGGTCTTCAACCTTGTCGTCGAATACGAGCAGCTGAAGCATTTTCGTTTGCTTGATTACTCGGGCGCGTTGGGCCTGCTGGTGACGGCCTTACTGGCGCTGGTCGCTTCCCATCTCATCTCGCAGAATGCTCAGGACAGCATCCTCAATGAGATCCAGGCGCGCTCTGAAGCATTGAGCAGAAACCTGGCGCTGGAGATTGGCGCTGAGCTACCGCCGCTGGCTAACGGTTTGAATCAACAGCTGCTGACCGATAACCAGATGTTGTTCGAGGATGCGACCTGGTCGGCCCGCCTCGCCGCCCTGGATGCCGGCCTGTTAATCATCTACGACAATGGCTCAACCCCACTCTATGTTTTTCCAGATGTCGCGCACGCGGCGGTAGGGCTTGGCGTACCGGCCGCTGGCCAAAGTTCCCGCCTGCTGGCCACAGCTGAGCCCCTTTACGAGGGCAGCCAGGGGGACGCCTACTTGCAGACCTACGTGCCGATTGAGCAGGGCGAGGATATTGTCGGTTACCTGAGCCTGCTGCAGGCGCTGCCTGGCCTGGAGAGCAGTGTCATCGAAGCCCGCCGGGTTGGGCTGCTGATCGCCGGGGTCGCTATGGGGGCGTTATTCCTGGCGATGCTGCTGATCCTGCGCCGGGCTGAGAAGCAGATCGCCAGCCGCAGCTATGAGCTACAACAAGCATACAGTGAACTTCGCGCCGCCGAGGCGATGCGCGATGATCTCACCGATATGATTGTCCATGATTTGCGTACGCCGCTGACCTCGATCAGCCTCAGCTTTGATCTGTTGCAGCGTACAGCGAATAAGCCGGAAGCGGCTCCACTCAGCGAGCGCTTCCTCCGCGACGGTCGCCGTTCGGTTGTGCGTATGCTGGATATGATCAATCAGATGCTGGACATCAAGCGGGCTGAAGCCAATGTGATGGAGTTGGACATGGATTGGCTGGAGGTGGATCAGCTCCTGAAGCAAAAGGCAGAACAGTTTGCCCTGGATGTCGAGGCTTCCGGTAAACAGATCAAGCTGGCGCTCGCGTCTGATTTGCCTGCCTTGCGCGCCGACGCTACTGTCATTTCGCGCGTGCTGGATAACCTGATTAGCAACAGCCTGAAGTATACGAGCAGTGATGGCACGATCACCCTGCGAGCCGACCAGCAAGCCAATGAGCTCCTCATTCAAGTGACCGATGATGGTGAAGGTATGCCAGCTGAGGCCCAGGCGCACATTTTTGACAAATATTATCAGGCGCGCGACGCTGATGGCCGTCCCCTGCGCCGCGGTAAAGGGCTGGGGCTGACCTTCTGCAAAATGGCCGTTGAAGCGCACGGTGGTTGCATCCGCGTGGCCAGCACACCCGGGCAGGGGACGACGTTTGCCTTCACGCTGCCCCTGCCAGCCCCCGTGGCCGCCTGATTCAGGCTGGCCGATGGCCTTGGTGTGGCGGCATCTATGGGCAGCGTTTGCCGGCGCTGTACTCAAGATCTCCCTGCCCCAATTCCTCCCCAGAGCGTATAATCATTTGCCGCTGTGGTTATTGTTCCTGCCCATCTGAAGGGTTTGCCCTGAATCCATGTTGATTGAGGTGTCACAGCCTGGCTGGTGAGGCTGTGGCTTTTGTTTCTATTTGATGGACGCAGCGGGTTTGTTTATCCAGAGGGTGCGAAATGAGTGAGAAAATTGTGTTACGTGGAAATCAACCGGCCGGTCCCGATATCGTCGCCCGCGCCGCAGAACTATTAGCCCAGATGACCCTGACCGAGAAAATCGGCCAGATGACCCAGGTCGAAAAAGGTAGTATCACCCCCGCCGATGTGGCCCAATACGGGATTGGCTCGGTACTGAGCGGCGGCGGCGGCAACCCGAAACCGAATTCGCCGGCCACCTGGCGCGAGATGGTGAACGGCTTCATCGCCGCCTCCCTGGAATCCCGCCTGAAAATTCCCCTGATTTATGGCTCCGACGCTGTCCATGGCCACAACAACGTGCGCGGCGCCACCATCTTCCCCCACAACAACGGCCTCGGCGCGGCTGGTGATGTTGACCTGGTCGAGCGTATCGCCCGGGCCACCGCCCGTGAGCTGGCGGCAACCGGCGTTCGCTGGAACTTCGCCCCGGCCGTTTCCCTGCCCCTGGACATTCGCTGGGGGCGCAGCTACGAAGGGTTCAGCCAGGACAGCCGCGTCATCACAAAGATGGCTGCGGCCTACGTGCGCGGCCTGGTCGGGGCTGATCCGGCCCATTCAACCCTGCCCTCAGTCAAACATTTTATCGGCGATGGCTCGGCCACCTGGGGAACCTCTACCCGCATCCAGGCGGAGGATATGGACACCGTCCTGAATGACCCGACCCTGGCCAGCGCCAACCTGGGCGATGAGATGGTCAACGTCTTGAAACTGGGCGCCTGGCGCATTGACCAGGGGCAAAGCATTATCGACGAGGCGGAGCTGCGGGCCCACCATCTGCCGCCCTACATCGCGGCGATGGAAGCCGGGGCGCTGAACATCATGGTCAGCTTCTCCTCCTGGGATGGCATCAAAATGCATGCCCAGAAATACCTGCTCACCGATGTTCTCAAAGGCGAGCTGGGCTTCAGCGGCTTCCTGGTTTCGGACTGGGAAGCGATCAACCAGGTGCATCCAGACCTGTACACCGCCATCTGCCTCAGCATCAACGCCGGGCTCGATATGAACATGGTGCCATATCGCTGGCAGGAGTACATGCAGCTGCTGGAGAAGGCCGTTAACGCCGGTGATGTGCCCATGGCGCGAATTGACGATGCGGTTAGGCGCATCCTGCAGGTTAAGCTACAGCTGGGGCTGTTCGAGCAGCCGTTCTGCGATACGCCGCTGGAGGTGGTGGGCTGCGCTGAGCATCGGGCGCTGGCCCGCGAGGCGGTGCGGAAATCGCTGGTGTTGTTGAAGAACGATGGCGCCTTGCCGGCGGCGGCTGATCTACCCGCCCTGCTGGTGGCTGGCTCCCACGCCCATGATGTCGGCCGCCAGTGCGGTGGCTGGACCATTGAGTGGATGGGCGGGCCTGGCGCCATCACCCCCGGCACGACTATTCTGGAAGGGTTGCGCGCGCTTGCCGGTGAGCAGATGGAAATTGTCTATGAGCCGGAGGCCCGTTTTGGCGAGGCGCGGGCGCCGTTGGGGCTGGTTGTCGTCGGTGAAGAGCCGTACGCCGAAGGGATGGGCGACCGCCTTGATTTGAGCCTGGCGCCGGCCCAGGTGGAGACGATCCGCCGGGCGCGGCAGCATTGCGACAAGCTGGTGGTGGTGTTGATTTCCGGCCGGCCGGTGATTGTGTCCGATTGGGCCGACGAGGTAGATGGCCTGGTGGCGGCCTGGCTGCCGGGCAGTGAAGGCGACGGTGTGGCTGACGTGTTGCTGGGGCAGGCGCCCTTCAACGGTAAACTGCAATACGAGTGGCCCCGGTCGATGGCCCAGATCCCATTGGGCAGTCATGACGACGAGCCGCAATTCAGGCCAGGGCAGGGCTAAGCGTCGTCGGTTAGGCGCAGTTCGTACTCATACTCATCCTCCAGCGGCACGCCATTCAGGCCCAGCAGGGGGATCTCCGGTTTGAGCAGACGCGATTGGGCGATGGCGTTATGGTGGATATGAGCCAGGCGCCAGCCAACTGATTCGTAAAAACGTTGGGCTGGCAGGTTGTCATTGGTGGTAATAAGCCAAAGACGCTGCCAGCCCTTTTCTTTGCCCAGAGCCGCCATGTGAGCCAAAAGCTGCCGGCCGATGCCCTGCCGCGGGCGCAGGGCATTGATGGAGCTGATTTCGCAGGTGGCCTCTTCCGGCCGGTAAGTCACGATCCCCACAATCTCAGCCCCATCACAGGCCAGGAAGCCAGGCAAGACGGCCAGGTCAAAGAGGCGGCCTCGCGAGACCATCTGCGTGGCGCCCCACAGGCGCTTGAGGGTTTGGGTTAGCCACGGCCTATCCGCTGGCTGAATGGCGCGTATGGTGATCATCTCTTCTTAATCTCTCAAACTGTGCTTAACAATCTCTTCACAATTGCCATTTAGGCTGTAATTTGCCGGCAATATGGGCTACCGGCCGGTCTGGCAAGCTAACCCGCTAACGCAAAGGAACCATTGTGACTGCAGAACTGTTGAATCTACTTTTAGGCACCTCACTCAACTTCCTGGTTGCCTTTATTATTGTCCGCTTTATCTATTATCCCAAGACCCCGGCGCATCAATACGTTTTCACTTTTCTGGCTTTTAACACGATCATTTTCTTTGTGATTGGCCTTTTGACCAGTGTCGAAATCAGCGTCGGCGTGGGCTTTGGGTTGTTTGCCATCTTTTCCGTGCTGCGTTACCGGACCGACGAGGTGCCGATCCGGGAGATGACCTATCTCTTTATCATCATCGCCCTGCCGGTGATGAATTCGATTATTGCCGGGAGCCAGGATTATGTGCGTTTGCTGGTCGCCAATGCGGTGATTATCGCCGTACTCATTTTTCTGGAAAAAGGTTGGGGATTCCATTACGAGTCCAGCCAGAAAATCACCTACAAGAATATGGAGCTGATTAAACCGGCCAACCGGGCCCAATTGCTGGCTGATTTACGCCAGCAAACCGGGCTGCCGGTGAAGCGGGTGCAGGTTGGCCGGCTGAACCTGGCCAATGGCCGCGTTCAGCTCAAAGTTTTTTATGACGAAGCGGACACCGACGAAATCGCCTGAAACAAGTGTGCCTGATTGGCGCCTGACTGGCATTGAATGGAAGGTATGAGACGATGAAACGATATTGGATAGCATTATTCCTGATGGCGCTGTTGGCGGTTGGCTGCGGGCAACTGCCCGGCAATGATGGCCAGACCGGCAACGAGAGTAATGAAGCGGCCAGCGCGGCTGAGACTGATGGGGTGGCGCGACCGGCCGGTTGGACAGAAGAGACCCATTCCAACGACGCCGAGCCCAATTACGACGTGGTCTTTCCCCAGGACCAGGTCAACCAGATGACCATCACCATCTCAGCGGAAAACTGGGAGGCGATGCAGACTAACATGACGGAGCTGATGGGTGAGCCGGGCCAGGGTGGCTTTGGCGGCCCGGGCGGTTTCGGTGGAGGGCCGCCCGAGGGCTTCAACGGCCAGCCACCAGAGGGATTTGAGCCACCTGAAGGTTTTGAACCGCCGGAAGGATTTCAGCCACCGGCCGGAGGCCAATTCCCCGGTGGCGGTGGTGGCCCGGGCGACCTCGTCAGCGAAAACCCGATGTGGGTGGAAGCCACCATCGAATTTAATGGTCTGGTCTGGACCAATGTGGGTGTCCGCTACAAGGGCAACTCCTCGCTCTCCTCAGCCTGGCGCAGCGGCGACGCCAAAATGCCGCTGAAACTGGATTTTGATGAGTTTGAAGATGACTATCCCGAGATCGACAACCAGCGTTTCTACGGCTTCAAACAGCTTTCCCTGGCCAATGGCTTCAGCGATGACAGTCTCATGCGTGAAACAGTGGCTTATGATCTGCTGGCTGAGGCCGGTCTGCCCGCAGCCGAGACCGCCTTCTACGAAATCCTGCTGGACCATGGCGATGGGCCGGAATCGCTCGGCGTCTATATCGTCGTTGAAGTTGTTGACGATACCGTGATCGATCGCGTCTTTGGCAGCGACGACGGCAATATTTATGAAGGCGATGGTTCGGGCGTCTCCCTGGCTGAGGGGACGCAGGGCCAGATTGAGGGCAGCTTCCTGAAAGAGAACAACGAGGACGAGGCGGATTGGAGTGACATCGAAGCGCTGTACGAGGCGTTGCACGCCGACAGCCGTACCAGTGACCCGGCGGCCTGGCGAGCTGAGCTGGAAACGCTTTTCAACGTCCCGGATTTCTTGCACTGGCTGGCCCTGAGCGCCGCCATCCAACATTGGGACACCTACGGCGGGATGACGCACAACTTCTACATCTACCACGATCCGGCGACAGATCAGCTGCAATGGATCTCCTGGGACCACAACCAGGTGTTGGGCTCAGTGCCCGGCGGCGACGGTGGTGGCGGCATGGGCGGGCCAGGTGGCCGTGGTGGCATGGGCCAGGTCCCGCTGGACAAGACCGCTATCGGCGACAACTGGCCGCTCATCAGCTACCTGATCGCGGACCCGGTTTACAACGAGATGTACATCGACTACCTGCGTGAGGTGGCGGACCAGCTGGATCCCGACGCCCTGGCGGCCCGCTACCAGGCGATGGCGACGCTGCTCGAGCCTTACGCTGCCGCCGACGTTGGCGCAGACACCTTCGCCGCCGCCGTCCAGGCCCTCACCGACGCCACCTACCAGCGCGCCCAACTCCTTGAAGAGTTCCTGGCCAGCCAATGATGAAGAGTTTTTTTGCCACGGATTAACACGGATTAGGCACGGATTCTTTTTTTCTGAATTGCCTGGCCTTCAGTGTGACGATAACTACAAAAAATCCGTGGAAATCCGTGCTAATCCGTGGCCAAAGATCTTAATCCAACGAGAAAAGCCTCAACCCTCAGCCTGGGTCAGGCCGAGTTGGGCCTGGGTGAGGATGTTGAGGCCGGCTTTGACGACCTGGTTGCGCCAGTCGGGGTCGTGGGGGACGAAGGTGTCCAGGAGCTTGAGTTTGGCGCTTTTGGCGGTTTGGCTGTCGGGGTCGGCGTAGAAATGGGCCCGGTTTTCGGCACGCAGGCTGGCCAGGACGCGGATGACATCGTAGGTGCCAAATTCGGCCACAGCAAAACGATAATCCAACGCCGGGAAGCGGCCCAACAGCCAGCTGCCCAGGCTGCCGTTGGTGGCGTAGGCGGTTTTATCGGCGGCGGCAAACGGCTCGATGTGCTCGGGACCGAAGGTTTGCTGATACCAGGGGTAGCGGGGCGAGCCATCGTCTTCAGCCAGGAGCAGTTTGTACGTGGCGAACGGGCCCAGCCCGGTGTGCAAATCGATGTGGATGATGCGGTCGGCGCCGCCCAGCCAGCCGGCGATTTCTGCCTGGATGATGCGGGTTGAGGCGGACTGGCTGTGGCCGCCGAAGAAAAGGCCGCGGGGAAACTCATACTGACCGCCGGCGACGGCGTTTTTGAGAGCGGGCAGGCCGGAGCGCAGGATATTCCAGATCGCTTTGAGGCGAAATGGTTCCCAGGGGGAAGGCGGCGAGGGGGGATTGAGCAGGCCGTCGAGGTCAGCATAACCGGCCGGTGCCCCCTGATACCCAGCACTCCCCTCATGAAAATTCCGGTTCAGGTCAACATTATCCTCATTGAAGCGGCGCAGGTGGGCCATGCCGACCGGATTGACGGCGTGGATGAGGATGGTTTGGCGACCGGCCGGTAGCGGCTGCTCCGCCAGCCCCTCCAGCCAGGCCAGCTGCACCGCCGAGCCAAAAAAGCCTTCCACCCCATGTACGCCGGAAGAGACCACCAACGCCTGCGGCGCCGACGGATCGCCCAGATGAGCCACATCGATACAGAGCGGTTCTGCGCTATCCGGGACCACCCTATACTCGCTGAGAACTGCGCCCTGCCGGGCAGCGGCCTCCTGAAAGCGACGGCGAGCTTCACTGTAGCTGCGTGAGAAAAAAGTGGCACCAGCGGTCATGTTATCGAGCTCCTTCGGTGACGATCCTGCAATTGGCCGGGATTATGGGGCATAAACCGGGCTGGTGGCAAACGGCGATGTGATTTGGCAAGCGGTGTTGGCTTGGGTATGCTCCGGGTGAGGGGTTGGGGGGACCTGTCAGGTTCCCCCAACCTGACAGGTCCCCCTGACCTGACAGGTTCAATTAGGCGGAGGTGTGATTGATGCGCTTGCTGGTGTTGAATGATCACGAAGGCGAACTGGGCCGGGCGCCGGCGATGGCTCGGCTGCGGGCAATGGCTGAGGTCGAGATTCTGGACCGGCCACTGACCGAAGCTGATTGGCCCCGGCTGGCGGATGTCCAGGTGTTGCTCGCGTTGCGGGAACGCACTCAGATTGATCGGGCGTTTCTGGCCGCCTGCCCGGCGCTGGAGCTGATTTTGCAGACCGGGGGCCACGCCTATCATCTTGACCAGGCAGCGGCGACAGCCCAGGGCGTAATTGTTGCCCTCGGGCGGCGGACAACGATGCCGATGGTGGTGGTCCCGGAGCTGGTGTTTGGTCTTTTGTTAGGGCTGGTCCGGCAGATTTATCCGCTGCACCAGGGCATGGCGGCTGGCGAATGGCCGCATTTAATCGGCGGCTCCCTGCATGGCAAGACGATCGGCCTGCTCGGCTACGGCCGCCATGGCCGGCCCATCGCGCGGCTGGCCGAGGCGTTCGGGATGCAGGTCGTCGCCTGGGACCGGACCGGGGCCGGTCCAGCGGTTGACGAGTTTGGCGTGCGCCGGCTGCCTCTAGACGAACTATTGGCGACGGCGGATGTGGTCTCGGTTCATCTGCGCCTGTCGGATGAGTCCCGTGGCCTGTTACGCCGAGAGCATTTTGCCCGGATGAAAGACGGCGCCATTTTTATCAACACCGCCCGCGGCGCTATCGTCGACGAAGCGGCGCTGGTAGAGGCGCTGCGGCGTGGCAAGCTGGCTGGCGCGGGGCTGGATGTCTTTGCTCACGAGCCGCTGGCGGCGGACAGCCCGCTGCGGCAGTTGCCCAACGTGTTATTGACGCCGCACGTGGGCTGGCAGGTGAGTGCGGTGCTGCATGAGTTTGTGGCCATCGCCGCGGCCCAGCTAGAGGCCTGGCTCGCTGGCCAGCTCAATCCGGCTGAAGTGTTGAACCCGGCGGCGTTGGCGGTTGCCCGCCCGCGCCACGGTAGGTTGAAAACGATTGAATAAGGTGAGGGGTTGGCCGACCCGTCGGGTTCGCCAACCCGTCGGGTCCCCCAACCCCTCACCGGCGTAAGGAGAAAACAGATGGCTGTAAAAGCGCTGGAGCGACTGATCGAGGGAAATCGTCGCTATGTGGCAGGCAAACATGGGCAGGGGGCTGACGGGATGGCGGCGCGGCGGCATGAGTTGCTGGCGGGCCAGGAGCCGTTTGCGGTGATCCTGGGTTGCTCGGATTCGCGGGTGCCGGCTGAGATCATCTTTGATCAGGGATTGGGCGACCTGTTTGTCATTCGCGTCGCCGGCAACATCGTGGCGCCGTCACTGGTGGGTAGTGTGGAGTTTGCCGTGGAGCAGTTTGGCACCCGGCTGGTAGTTGTGATGGGGCATACAAGCTGTGGCGCAGTGACGGCGACGTTGGGTGAGCTGGCGCGGGCAGGCGAGACGCGTTCGCCTAATTTGCGGGCCATTGTGGAGCGGATCCGGCCGGCCGTGGAACCGTTGTTTGACACGGATCTGCGTCAGCAGCCGGAGGCGCTGCTGGCCGCGGCGGTGCGAGCCAACATCCGCGCTTCGGCCAACCAGCTGCGGCATGGCTCGCGCATCATCGAGGATCTGATTGAGCGGGAGGATCTGCTGGTGGTGGGGGCGGAATATTCTCTGGAGACCGGGGTGGTGGACTTTTTTGACAGTTTCCCGGCGGGTCAGTTGCCGGCCGCCCGCGGCCCCATCGAACCATGATACGAGGCCAAACAGTCAGCCTCAGATTGTTCCGGGACGAAGCCGAAATCAGCGCCTGCCAGGCGCTTTACAATCAGTTGGGCGAACGCCCATTGACCGACCATACCGAACTGCGCTCACCGCAGCGCTACCTGGCAGATTTCCGGCAGGATGGGCTGTGGGGCGCTGACCGGGGCACACTGTTGGTCACGACGCGGGCCGATGAGCCGGTAGGTCTCATCAGCTTTAGCCGGACAACAGAGCTGGAGCTGTCAGTTGGTTATCGGCTTTGGCGGGCAGTTGACCGGGGCAAAGGGTACATGAGTGAGGCGTTGCCGCTCTTTTCTGCCTACCTGTTTGCCACCATCCCCAATGTGACGCGGTTGGCGCTGCTGACTGCGACCGACAATGTTGCCAGCCGGCGTCTGGCGGAGAAGAGCGGCTACGTGCAGGAAGGGGTGTTGCGGCAGGCCTGTTTTTACCGGGGGCGGCTGGTGGATTGGGTGTTGTATGCGCTGCTGCGGGACGAGGCGCCGCGGCTGGAGGAGTTGTTATGGACGGAGAACGGCCCCGCGTCGGGGTAGCTGTCATCATCCACAAAGAAGGTCAGGTGCTGCTGGGCCAGCGGCTAGGGTCGCATGGGGCGGGCAGCTGGCAATTTCCAGGTGGCCATCTGGAGTATGGCGAGAGCCTGGCGGCCTGCGCGGCGCGGGAGGTGGCGGAGGAGACGGGGTTGATGGTGCGAGGGATCCGGCCGGTCACCTTCACCAACGACTTCTTCGCCGCCGAAGGCAAACATTACATCACCCTTTATATGCTGGCCGATTACGACGGCGGCACGCCTGAAGTTCTTGAGCCCCACAAGTGCGCCCGCTGGGATTGGTTCAGCTGGGACGCGCTGCCGCAGCCATTGTTCTTGCCAATTGAGAATTTGTTGCGGGCTGGATTTGATGTGGGCAGGTTCCTGGCGGAGGTTTAGATTTGGATGCGCAAGCTTTGGTTTGGCGTGGTCTGATTGGCCTTTGCTTCGTCGTACTGGTTGGTTGCGGGGCGCCGGTGGAGGAACTGCTTTTCAGTTCAGATCAGGATGGCGATGCAGAGCTTTTTCTCCTGGACTTGTCCGACCAGACTTCAAGGCAACTGACTGAGAATACTGTGACCGATTATGCTGCCAGCTGGTCACCGGATGGGCGGCAAATGGCCGTTTCTTCTGATGCTGGCATTGTCATCCTGGATCTTGAGGGCCAGATATTGGCCGAATTGGCGCCCGAGGGCCGCCTGGCCAACGGACCGTCCTGGTCGCCGGATGGCAAAAGCCTGGTCTTTTATGGCACGATGGCTGGCAATTTTGAAATCTACAAAGCAGATGCGTCGTTGCAGAACATCGTGAGATTGACGAATACGGCTGATGTTGATGAATCGTGCCCGCTCTGGTCACCAGATGGTGAGCATATTGCTTTTGTGGGCCATCCAGACACGTTTGGCTTTCATCTTTATGTGATGGATAGCGATGGTGGGGATACCGAAGGACCAATTTTGTTTGGGGTGATACCGGATTTGTCTGTCCCGCCTACGCCTGGTCGCCAGACGGGCAGCAGCTTGCCATCGCGGGCTATGGTCTTTATTTGACGGCAGCGCCGAATTTTGCGCTGAGTGACCAGCTGGCGGCGTGCGCGCGCGGCCGGCCAGATTGGTCTCCGGATGGTCGCCTGATTGTTTATGCCGGGGATGATTGCACGAGAGGTGAAGCGGACATTTTTGTGATTGGGGCGGATGGGTCTGACCAGCGGAAGCTGACGGATGACCAATTTGATGATTCTAAGCCGGTCTGGTCACCGGCCGGTGACGCAGTGGCATTTCTCGCCAATCATGATATCTATCTCATCAACGCTGACGGTACTGATCGGCGGCGGCTGATCGCAGACATCGCCACAAATCATGAATTATCATGGCGACCTTTGGGCAGATAGTAGAAGGATGCGGCCCGCGCGCGGCGTACCTCCGGGAGGGGTTTCCGGTGGTTATCCTGACTATCGCCGCAAACCCCTCCCGGAGGTTAGGCGACTGCCGTTTATACACTCAACGTAACTCAGCCACTTTTTCCGCCACGACTTTGCCTTCTCTGTCATTCCGGGTGCCTGCAATACCACCAATAACCAGCGCTCTCCACGGACCCCGTCGTCGCGCTCCGACCAAACCACCCCTCTCCCTGTCATTCTGAGGTGCCCACAACACCGCCAACTCTTAGCCCCGCCACGGGCACCGAAGAATTGGTGCTTGACAGCTATTCGCGACCACTAGTAGAATCAGCCTGTTATTATTGCGCTTGAATTGGAGAACCACCTGAATGGTTAACGGAGAAATGCACAACGGACGCGTACGGCCCAATGGGGCCCTGCGTTTCCCCAAAGGGAACGTGGGGGGTACGTTGGCATGCCTGGGGACCATTGCGTCTACTGGCCGTTGGAGGTGGCTCTGTTGAGAGCAAACCCGCGCCAGACGCTAATGTTGGGAACAAGACCCCGCATGCCGAAATTAGATGGTATGCGGGGTTTTTTATTGCCGAAATCTGACCAGTCATGACCAACTATCACGATTCGAGAGGAACGGTCATGGACTTGAAGGGATGATTATGAATGAATTGAAACGATTACGCTCTTTTATCTGGCCCTACCGCTACCGCTTTGCGGCAGCCATGGCCTTTATGCTGCTGGTGATCACCGGCGATCTGATTGTGCCCTGGCTTTTCGGGCAGATGATCGACGAAGGGCTGGGTTCGGGCGAATTACGCCTGACCCTGCGCTATGCTCTGCTGATGGTCGGCGTGGGCGCGCTGCGGGCTGGCTGCCAATATCTCTGGTGGGTGATTCAGCAGGAGGTGGGGCAGGATGCGATGAAGGATCTGCGCGATGCGCTCTATCGTCGTTTGCAGGTTTTGTCGCAGAGCTTTTATCGCGAGATGCCGACTGGCGAAATCATGTCGCGCGTCACCGAAGATACCAGTGCGGCGCAGGAATACCTGGGCTGGGGCTTTGTGCTGCTCAATGTAGCCACCCTCAGCTTTTTATCCGCGACCGTGCTGCTTTTCCTGCTGGACTGGCAGTTGACGCTGGCCACCATGATCCCGATCCTGTTGCTGGCCGTTGTCGTCTGGCGCTATGACGCCAACATCGGGCCGGCCTGGGCTGCAGAACGAAAATCGATGGGTTCGATGAGCCGGGTGCTGCAAGAGTTTATCAGCGGGATCCGCGTGGTGAAAGCGTTCAGCCAGGAGCCATTGGAAACGACCAAGTTCAACCATGAAAACGAAGAAGTGCGTGAGGCTAATCTGCGTCGCGCACGTATCGAATCCTGGGCGCTGCCAACAGTCAAGTTACTGATCGGCGGCGTTTTTGTTATTCTGGCCCTGGTTGGGGTCCGCCGGGTCATGCTGGAGCAGATCACGTTGGGCACCTTCTTCTCTTATCAATGGTATCTCTGGGCGATGATCTGGCCGTTGAATGAGGCGGGCTGGCTGATCAACTTGCGCCGGCAGGCGCTGGCAGCCACGCCGCGGTTGTTCCAGATCCTGGATGCACCCGTCACCATTGATGACGATGCGGCCGCACATGAACTCCAGCTGACCGAGGGACGGATCACCTTCCAGGATGTGGACTTCGCATTTCCTGATGAACCGGACACGCTGGTATTGCGCCAACTAAATCTGACCGTTGAACCGGGTGAAGTTGTGGCGATTCTAGGAATGACCGGCAGTGGGAAATCTTCGCTGCTGAATCTGGTGCCGCGCTTCCAGGATGCGGTTGCCGGCACGGTGCTGATCGATGGCCAGGATGTGCGTGACGTCACGCTGGAGAGCCTGCGCCGGCAAATCGGCCTGGTGCCGCAGGAATCTTTCCTCTTCTCGGCCACCATTCGGGACAACATCGCTTACGGCCGGCCGGATGCCACCGACGAGGCCATCGTCCAGGCGGCCAAGCTGGCCCAGGCGCATGAATTCATCCAGGAGATGGAGCGCGGTTACAAGACCCGCATCGGCGAGCGCGGCGTGCGTCTTTCCGGTGGTCAAAAGCAGCGGCTGGCACTGGCGCGGGCCATCCTGTACGACCCGGCCATCCTACTGCTGGATGAGGCGATGAGCGCGGTGGACACACGCACCGAGGCGTTGATTCAAAAGGCGCTGGAGAAGGTGATGGAAGGGCGCACCAGCCTGATCATCGCCCAGCGGCTGAGCACCATCAAACATGCGGACCGCATCGTAGTCCTGAAAGATGGCCAGGTGGTGGAGATGGGTTCGCACGAAGAGCTGTTGGCGCTGGATGGCGAGTACACCAATATCTACAACCTGCAATATCGGGCGCTGGATCAGTGGGAGTTAGCTGTTAGCTATTAGCTTTCAGCTGTTAGCCCCTCGCGCTGCTGGGATGAGCGCACTAATAGCTAATAGCTATCAGCTATCAGCTAACAGCTATACCCTTGAGGTAATCATTATGGAATTCTACGAAGAACTAGAAGAGGTCGAAGAGCGGCCTTTTGATCGAGAGCAGATGCGGCGGATGCTGCGGTATGTGGACCCATACCGGCGCCGGGTTTGGATCGCGGCCTTTTTCATCTTGTGCAGCTCGTTGGCGACGCTATTTGAGCCATACATCATCGGCAAGGTGGTCGATGTGGGTGTGCTGGAGCGGGATTGGCCGGGCGTGCAGCGGTTGGTGCTGCTGTTGGCCGGGCTGCATCTGTTCAGCTGGTTGGGTCGGCGCAATGGCGTCTGGATGACCAATGTGATTGGGCAGAACGTGTTGTTTGATCTGCGGCAGCAGGTGTTTGGCCATATTCAGAAGCTGGGCTTGCGTTTTTATGATGACCGGCCGGTTGGCCGCATCCTGGCCCGTATTACCAGCGATGTCGCCGCCATCGGCCAGCTGATGCAAAACGGTCTGGTTACGCTGGTCGGTGAAGGGGTTATCCTGATTGGCATCTTCGTGGTGATGATCTGGCTCAGCCCATTGCTGACGCTGGTCGCCTTTCTGACCTTCCCGGTGCTTGGCTTCATCGTCTACAAAATGCGGACGACGATGTCGACTGGTTGGGGCAATTTGCGGCGCAGCGTCAGCAATATCAGTGCCCAGACCAATGAATCGGTCAATGGCATCCTGGTGATTCAGGCGTATGGCCGTGAAGAACGCAATATCGAGGTCTTTGAATCGTTGACGCAAGATGCGCACAAGACGTTTATGTCGGCTGCCCGTCTGGAGGAGCGGATCTGGCCGTCGATCGAGTTCACCGGTGTCATCGGCACAGCGTTGGTGGTTGGTGTGGGGTCTTGGATGGTGCTGCGCGGCGATCTGACGGTTGGGTTTATTGCGGCGTTTGTCGCTTATCAATCCCGTTTCTTCGCGCCGTTAAACACCATGGGCCGGATTTACAGCATGGTGCTGAAGGCGATGGCCTCAGCTGAGCGGGTGTTCGAGTTTCTGGATCATGAACCGGAAATCGAGGACGCGCCCGGTGCGCTTACCTTGCCGCCCGTCGTTGGCAAGGTGAGCTTTGAGCAAGTTGGCTTCCGCTACCAGCCGGATGGGCCGCTGGTGCTGCAGGATATCAGCTTCGAGGCTGAACCGGGGCAGACGGTGGCGCTAGTCGGGCATACCGGCAGCGGCAAGACGACCATCGCTAACCTGATCATGCGTTTCTATGATCCGGCGTTAGGCTCGATTCGGCTGGATGGCCACGATATCCGCGAATACACCCTGCGCAGCGTGCGCCAGCAGACGGCGATGGTGCTGCAGGACGGTTTCGCCTTTAGTGGCAGCATTGCCGACAACATCCGCTACGGCCGTCAGTCGGCCACGGATGCGGAAATCGCGGCCGTCGTGGAGGCGGTGGGGCTGGCGGACTTTGTGGCGGGGTTACCGGCCGGTTATGACTACGATGTGGGCGAGCGTGGCCAGCGGCTCAGCATGGGCCAGCGGCAGCTACTGGCCTTTGCCCGGGCGCTGATTGCCGACCCGCGCATCCTCATCCTGGACGAGGCGACGAGCAGTGTTGACACCGAGACGGAGATGCTGATACAGGAAGCGATGGGACGGCTGCTGGCCGGCCGGACCGCCTTCATCATCGCCCATCGGCTCAGCACCATCCAGGACGCCGACCTGATCCTTGTCCTGGACCACGGCCGCATCGTCGAACGTGGCAGCCATGACGAGCTGCTGGCGCAACGTGGCCGCTACTACGAACTATACGCGACCCAGTTTCGCTAGATAACGGAGGGTTGGTCGCGTCGCGCGAGCGGCGCGGCCAACCTGACAGGTCTCCACCAACCTGACAGGTCCCCAACCAACCTGACAGGTCCCACCAACCTGACAGGTCCCACCAACCTGACAGGTCCCACCAACCTGACAGGTCCCACCAACCTGACAGGTCCCACCAACCTGACAGGTCCCAACCAACCTGACAGGTCCCACCAACCTGACAGGTCCCACCAACCTGACGGGTCCCAACCAACCCGACGGGTCCCAACCAACCCGACGGGTCCCACCAACCTGACAGGTCCCACCAACCTGACAGGTCCCACCACCCGACAGGTCCACCATCCGACAGGTCCGCCACCCGACGGGTCCACCACCCGACGGGTCCACCACCCGACGGGTCCACCAACCCGACGGGTCCACCACCCGACGGGTCCGCCACCCGACGGGTCCACCACCCGACGGGCCCGCCACCCGACGGGTCCGCCAACCCGACGGGTCCACATCGTTTGTTGTGAAATTTAGTTTTGGGCGACGTCTTTTAACGCCTCATCGGGGAGGACGTAGGCACGGCCGAGCTGCTCGTGGTTCCATTCGAGCATTTCGGGGAAGCGGGTGTTGGGCAGGACCTGGACGGCGAAAATCTCGCGGACGCCGCTCTCAAAACGGATGAACCCGATCGTCTGACCAGTCTGGATGTTGACCACCCAGACGCCGCAGGTCCGCTCTTCCAACCGTTCAACCAGGGGGATACCGCTAAATACGGCACTCTCGCGCACCTGGGAGAGGCCGATAAACGCCAGCGGCCCGACAAAATCGATGCCGCGCGTAAAGCCGGGTAATTTGGTGATGTGTTGCCAGGTGCCCTGGCGCAAATCCACCGTCGACAGGCTGCCTTCGCCAGATTCCAGGATGTAAAGCTGGTCATTGTACATGCGGGGGGAGTGGGGCATGGAGAGGCCGCGCAGCAGGATTTCATTGCTATCCACATCCATCAGGATACCGCCATTGGCCTTGTTTTCGCGCCAGCCGCCGGGCGTGTTGGTTTCGCCCAGGGCGGTGACGTATTTGGGTTGGCCGTTCACCATGGCCAATCCATTCAAATGGCAGCGATCCTGCGGCGCCAGGTGCGAGACAAAATGGGGGCGCCAGCGCGGGTAGAAGCTGTGATCAAGGTCCAGGGTGCTGAGGCAGCAGAATTTAGTGTTGACAATCCAGAGATCGTCGTCGTCGCTCCAGGCCATCTCGTGAATGTCGATGTCGCCGGTGACGTGGACACGACGGGGGACGAAGCAGGCATCGTGCCGGCCAACCGGCTCGATTTTGGGCGCCAGTGCCGGCATATCTCTTAAGTACCAGACGGAATTGGCGCCGCCAATCGTCAGCCGATTGCCTTTCAAGGCGATGCCCATCGGCTTGCGGAAGTTGCGGAAATGGGTGTTGACCTTGCCGTTGTCGTTGCGCACAAAGATGACTTTGCCGGCCTGATAGGTGGAGACAACCAGCGAGATGTTCAGGCTGGCCAGGATCTCCGGCATGCTGTTGGTGAAGACGCTGCGCAGGGGTTGCTGCTCCAGGGGCAGGGCATCGCTGTAGGAATTGCTCATGGTACTCCGCAGGGCCCAGGTGTTTGGGCTGGCTCGCGGCGGAGTATAGCTTTACAGGTTGGAAACGGCAAAAGGGCTGGCCATGCGGCCATCGCTCAATTCCTTGATGAGAAGTGGGACACAGATGGCACGGATAGCACGGATTTTTCGTATTACTTCCGTGCCATCCGTGGCCATTCTTCGATCAGGTTACTGGCGCAAGTTCAGCCTGTTCCAGCAGCACAGGGGCAATCTGCCCGACCGCCCAGTCGATTTCTTGCTGGCTGATGACCAGGGGCGGCGCAAAGCGGATCACGGTGCTGTGGGTCTCTTTGCAGAGCAGCCCTCGTTTTTGCAGCGCTTCGCAGAACGGGCGGGCCGGCACATGCAACTCCATACCAATGAACAACCCCTTGCCGCGGATTTCCTTGATGTGGGGGCTGTTGATTTCTTCCAGCCGCTCGCGGAAGTAGCGGCCCAGTTCCAGCGACCGTTCCACCAGCCGCTCGGTTTCGATGACCTCGAGGGCCGCTTTGGCTACAGCCGCGCCCAGCGGGTTGCCGCCAAAGGTGCTGCCATGGTCACCCGGTTTGAGCAGGCCAAGGATGGGCTGATCGGCCAGCACCGCCGAGACCGGGTAAAAGCCACCGCTGAGCGCTTTGCCGATGATGACCATGTCCGGCCGGATCCCCTCATGCTCACAGGCAAAAAAGCGGCCGGTCCGGCCCAGGCCCGTCTGGATCTCGTCGGCGACCAGCAGAACGTCGTGGCGCGCACAGATGGTGGCGGCGGCTTTGAGGTAACCGGCCGGTGGCAACACCACGCCACCCTCACCCTGAATCGGCTCAAACAGGAAGGCGACGGTGTTGGGGGTGATGGCCGCTTCCAGGGCGGCGGCATCGCCATAGGGCACGGTCACGAAGCCGGGCGTGAAGGGGCCAAAGCCAGCTTTGTATTGTGCTTCGGTGGAGAAGCCGACGATGGTTGTGGTGCGGCCGTGGAAGTTGCCGGCGCAGACGATAATTTCGGCCTGACCGGCCGGTACGCCCTTGACCTCATAGCCCCATTTGCGGGCCACCTTGATGGCCGACTCAACCGCCTCCGCGCCGGTATTCATCGGCAAAACCATCTCGTAGCCGCTCAGCTCACTGAGTTTCTGCAGGAACGGCCCCATCTGATCATTGCGGAAGGCCCGCGACGTGAGCGTCACCTTCTCCAGCTGCGCCAGGGCGGCGGCCTTGATGTGAGGATGGCAATGCCCCTGATTAACAGCCGAATAGGCGCTCAGGCAATCCAGGTAACGGTTGCCGTCGACGTCATACACCCAGACCCCTTCAGCCCGCTCAATGACGACGTCCAGGGGATGGTAATTGTGAGCGCCATATTTTTCGTCCAATGCAATGTAAGTTGCGCTATTCATACTCGCCTCCGCAGCCGGCCGGCCGGCTGCTGCCAAACGGATAGTGGGATTGGGAAACGAGATGACGGGCTGGGAATGAAGAATAAAAAAGCCTGATTTTCTACAAATCAGGCTTTGCTCAGACTGGGAAGGTGCACGGGTCCCGTCATCTTTTCATGGGTTTGTAAAGCCATTATAGATCAAAGAAATGCCGTTGCAACCTGTCAGGTTCCCCCAACCTGTCAGGTTGGCTAACCGGGTTGGCCAACCTATACGACGGCGAGCGGTTCGTGGGGACCGGCCGGTAGCTGGACCTGGATGGCGTCACCCGGCCGGACCAGGCCGCCGGTTAGCACCACGCCCATGATGCCGGCTTTGCGAATCACGTTGCCAGCCTCGTCCTTGTCCAACACGGCCGCCAGCAAACCCTTCTGAAAATTGTCAATCTGGGCGCACGGGTTACGCAGGCCAGTGATTTCGACCAGGGCGCTCTCGCCAAGCTGCAGGCGTGTGCCGCGGGGCAGCGCCAGCAGGTCCAGACCGCGCGTGGTCACATTTTCCCCAAGGTCACCAGCCTTGACCGAAAAGCCCTGGCCGTTCACCTCATCATGCAATTCTGCATGCATCAAATGGACCTGGCGCAGATTGGGCTGGGTTGGGTCCTGGCGAACGCGGGAGCGGTGCTTGACTGTCACACCCTGGTGGGCATCGCCAGCCACGCCAAGACCCGCCACCAATTCAATGCTGGCCTGGTTGGGTTTGCTGAAGGTGTAACTGTCGCTGGCGCTGACAGCGATGACAATGGGTTGATCAGTCATGAGGTACCGCCATTGCGACTGCCGCCTCCGCATGGATGGCGGTTGTGTCGAATAAAGGAATGTCTGTATGTTGCTGCTGGACCAGGAGAACGATCTCGGTACAGCCCTCGATAATCGCTTCGGCGCCCTGGTCGCGTAGCTTGTCCATGATGGTCAGGTACGCCTGTCGCGAGCTTTCCCTGACCTCGCCCAGCACCAGCTCATCATAGATGATGCGGTGGATGATCTGACGATCCTCAGGTGAGGGCACAAGCACATCCAGACCGTGTTTGTCGGTCAGCCGGCCGCGGTAAAAATCCTGCTCCATGGTGAAATTGGTGCCGAGCAGGCCGACTCGCTTGATCCCCTGGGCCTTGATACGGTCAGCGGTGGCGTCGGCCAGGTGGAGAATGGGGATGTTGATGGCCGCCTCGATCTGGGGAGCAACCTTGTGCATGGTGTTGGTGCAGATGAGCAGGAAATCCGCCCCGGCCGCTTCGACCTGCCGGCCCGCCTCAGCCAAAACCTGGCCAGCTTTCTCCCAGTCGCCGGCATGTTGCAGCACCTCGATCTCCTGAAAATCGACGCTGACCATGGCGATTTTGGCGGAATGCAAACCACCCAATCTGCTTTTGATGCCCTCGTTGATCCAGCGGTAGTAGAGCTCGGTGCTTTCCCAACTCATCCCGCCTAGCAAACCAATTGTTTTCATAGTGCCCGTAACCTGTTTATGTACGCTGATATGGTCGAAGCCGACCCGCGTCATTGTAGGCTCAAAGCCTTTAAACCACAATGTGACGGACCATTGCCTAATACACTTTAATGCGCCGGACCAGGGTGCCTTCAAACTGCATCTGCCAGATTTCCGAATTCTCAGTGATGAGCAGGAATGTGTCATCTGTTTGCCAGAACAAGAACTCAACATCTGATAACGACAGCCTGAAAAATCTGTCAGTTTCTTCGTCCAGTTGCCAGACCGCACCCGGATAATTCTGGAGCAGCAATTTGCTTTTCCCGTATAACAGGACAGGTTTTTGCTGCTGTGCCGGGGAGAGCTCTATCCAGTTGAGTGTGTTGTCGGCCCGGTCATATTTAGCCAGCATGAGATCGCCATCGGCGTAGTTTGCCAGCACATAGATTTTATCCTCACCCACAACCATCTCTTCAATCGGGAGACTGCTGTTAAGCAAAAACAGCTCGTGGGCTGGTGTCCCAGTATTGTCAGTTTGCCAGACGACATGATAGCCCAGCCTGCTTTTGGTCAAGAGGATCAGGTGGGCTGGTAATGCGTGTATTTGCTTGATTTCTGTCATACCGCCATCGGCAAAACTTGCAACGATTTTGGTGCCGGCCGATGTCCCGTCGGTTCTGCCAAGGGCTGCTGAGCCATCCGCGGTTGATAGGCTGAAAAATATCTGGTCCTGCCAGATGACTAGGTTTGCCGGGTTGCTACTGCCCGTGCTGGGCACCAGATCCGCCAGTTGGAGGGTCCCCTCCGGAGTGCCATCCGTGCGCCACAGTTCTGTGCCCGTCAGCTCAGATCGGGCGGCAAAGTACAGGACATCATCATTGACAAGGGCTTGCTCCTGCCAATTTTCGGCCAGGATGGCGTCGGTTTTATGTGTCACGCCACTGGCTTCCTGGAGGAAAAGCAGGCGTTTGCCGCTACTTTCATCCATGGCCTCATAGGCTACATTTGCCCCCAGGGGGACGGGCGGCAGATCAGCGCGCGGTGGCCCGGCCAGTTGCCGGCCATTTACCTGCTCATCGTTCAACTGAAGCCAGAGCTGTTGGCGTGAGTTGTAGAAGAATAACAGGTTAAACAGCGGCACAAGGCTTGGCTGGCGTGCCTCGGTTACAAAAGAAAGCTGCAAAACACGCTGTATCGTCAGCTGGCTATAGTAATCTGGCAGGGCCGCTCTGAGCACCGTCTGTTGCCTTGAGCCTTCGTACGTGAAATAGAGATAGCCGTCGTGGATGGCAGCAGCGTTAATGTCGCCTCTAATGCTGGAGACCAGGCTTTGGCTGCTGGTCGGGGCTGGCGTGTTTCTGGCGGAGCGAGGTAGCGTGGGAAATTGGGGCTCATTTGGCAGAAAAATATTATTGGCACAGATGATGCCAGCCACCAGGACCACCAGAAACAAGAAGAGAGGCCCCAGGCCTTGCAGCGGATGCTGGGATGTGGTCTCAGGGCGCGGCAATTCTGCCACTGGCGGCGCCGCCGCGGACCGTTCTACCCTGACAGGTCGCCTGCTGGCGCTGACTGGCGCCCGGCGGCGGTGGTTGTCGCGGCGCCGGCGCCGGCGAGGGCGGCTGCGCGGGGCTGGCGCTCGGGTTTGTTCATGCTGCGGGGTGGCCCAATCAACTGCTCTGGTCGTGAGGATAAGGTGGGCGCCGGCCGGTAGGCGAGCCTGGGCCAGGGTTGTGGTATCGGCGAGGGGGGGCTGACCGGCCGGTGCCAGCTCATAAAACAACGCGTCTCCCTGCTCATCCAGCGCCGGCAAGCCCAAACGCGCGGCCAGCGCCCGTGTCAGTCGCAGCATGGCCACATCGGCCGGCAACGTCAGGTCGACAGTGCGGCCGTCCGGCAGGGTTACGTTGACCTTGATGGTACTGGACATATCGGCTTGCTGGTGGTTCCCCAAAATCGGGCGTGGCACACGTAAACAACAAAGTTTTAACGCCTGTCAGGCGATCTGACAACAAAAAAGCCAGCAACCGCTGCGCCCGGCTCAGTGAGAACAGGATGAGTAATACGTCTGTGATGGCGGGAAAAGCAGGCGAGGGGCGTTGAGTTATTAGCGTCAGCCGCCTAACCTCCGGGAGGTCCTTCAGCTGTTGGCAAGAGCAGCGTGTAAAGGACCTCCCGGAGGTAGCCGGCGCGGCGATTTAGGCCGCGTAATAGTTCACACAGGTGTCGATTAATGTCTGCGTCACCGGCTCCAGCGAGCTGAGCGTTACATACTCATTACACTCATGGGCGCCGTTGCCGGACGGCCCAAAGGTGTAGGTCGGGATATTCCCCTCGGCGACGTAAATGTTGCCGTCGGTGATGCCCTTGAGGAAAGCGTATTTGGGTGCTGTCCCCACGTTTTTCGTATAGGCCGCCGCGAAGCTCTGGCCGAGCTTTGTGGCCGTGTCCAGCAGATACGGGTCGTAGAAGGGGGCCGGGGTTTCAATCTTGACGTCGCAATCCAGATTTAGCGAATCGATCAGTTCGCGCATATCGGCCACGGCTGTGTCCCGGGTCTCGCCGGGGACGGTCAGGCGGGTGATGATGACCTCGCAGCTTTCCGGCACGACGATGGCGTACTCTTTGTAGCCGCCCTCGAACTTCAGCGTGGAGTAGTTGCCCTTGCCATATTTCGGGTGGGCATGCAGGTTTAACCGCTCCAGCGCCGCCACAATTTTGCTGGCTGCCTCGACTGCGTTGTGGCCCCGCTCCGGGTGGAAGCCGTGGGCCATCCTGCCGGTGACGGTCAGCTTATACAAAACCTTGCCGGTGAGGCCGATGGGGATGTCGCCAAGGGTGCGGGCCGGGTCCGGGCCGCCGAACGGTTCGGTGAGCAGAATACCCTTGCTCTGGCCATACTTCGTGTCCAGGAGCGCCTTGGCGCCGAGCCCCAACGCTTCTTCGTCGACGGTGGCGGCGAAGGCGATCTTGCCCAGCTTACCATGCAGACTTTTGTCCTCAACCATCGTCTTAAAAGCCGAAAGGCAGCAGATGAGGCCGGATTTCATATCGAAGGAGCCCAGCCCGTAAAGCCGGCCATCCTTTTCTACCGGGGTGAAAGGGTCCGTTTCCCAGTTGGCGGCGACGTCGACGGTGTCCAGGTGGCCGGTGAGCAGGAGGATGTCGTCGGCGGGGCCGAGGTCGGCCATGGCGTAGACGTTGGGCCGGCCAGGCGCGATCTCGTGCCACTCCGGCTCAACGCCCAGCCCGCGCAGCTCATCGGCGATGAATTCGGACAGCTTCTCCTCCACCGGGACGACGGAGTTGATGCGAATAGATTGTTTCAGGGTTTCCAGGAGATAGGCGGCATCAATAGGCATTGTCATTTCCTTGTCTATAGTCCAGTTGCTGCCGCCTATTATCCTCGCTATTCCATAGGTACCAACCGCGCTTCGTATTCTGGGGCCAGAATGCTCATGACGATGGCGCTGTGATAGTCGCCATCCCACAATAAAACATCCCGCCGTACGCCCTCACGCATAAAGCCGGCCTTCTCATACACATGCTGGGCACGTGGATTAAAATCATAGACTTCCAGCTCAATGCGATGAAGCTTTAGCTCGCGAAAACCGTAATCGATCAGTAATCTTGTGGCCTCGCTGCCGTACCCCTTGCCAAAATAGCGCGACGAGCCCAGGGCGATGCGAAAGCTGGCGCTGCGATTCTCCCAATCGATGTCGTTCAGGACCACCTCGCCGATGTAGGCCGGGTCATCTTTCAGCGTGATGGCGTAATCAACCCGGTCCGGGTCGTCGAACAGCCGGGCGCAAAACGCCTCGACTTGCTCGAATGTAAAGGACGCCTGCGTGCCCGTCAGCCGCATCGACTCAACATCGTCCAGCGCCGCAAACATCCCTGGCGCATCTTCTTTGACGATGGGGCGCAGGGTAATAATCTCACCATATAAAACTGGTTTTTCTAACATGACTTTCTCACTTGTTCAGGATTAGGTAATCGGCAAGAAGTTTTCGGAGCAAAACCGCGCACGGCCTTGCCGATTCCTCGAGGAAACCGCAGAGGCCGGGTCAGTTCTTTATCTGAAAACTTGCTGCGGTTTACCTAAAGGTAGTTGGCCAGTTCCAGCAGGTTGCCATCCGGGTCACGGAAGTAGACGGATTGGATGGGGCCAAGCGCGCCGCTTTTCTGCACGGGTCCCTCCAGGATCTCGACGCCCAACGCCACCAACGCCTCTTTGGCCACCGCAACGGGCGTGCTGGTCACAAAGCAAAGGTCGGCGCTGCCCGGCTGGACAGATTGGGCCTTGGGTTCGAACTCATGGCCGTGTTCGTGCAGGTTTATTTTCTGTTCGCCGAAGCGCAGGGCGATGCGCCCGCCGGCAAACTGTTCCGCCACCATCCCCAGCGCCGCCTCGTAAAAGGCAACGGTTGCCGCGATGTCGGCCACGGTCAGGACCAGATGGTCCAGCCGTTTTAGCTGGATGGCCACGGCTTACTCGGCCTGTTGACGCTGCCACATCGACTGAATGGCCAAAATCTCGCCCAGGTGACGAACCTCATCCAGGTAGACATGGCGCACCCAGGCGTAGACCGGCTGCTCGGCGCTGAATCCCTTACGCATCTGCTGGAGACCGTCTGCCGGTAGCGCCCGCAGGAATGCTTTGGTTGCCTCATGGGTCGCGTCAAAGTAGGCGAGCAGCGGTTCCATGGCAAACGTTGGGATGGCCTGCATCTCTTCAGCGGTGTAGCCGATCAGCGAACCCATCCCCATCATGCCGATACCGCGCGAATCATAGCCCAGCTTTTCGGCCCAGCCGTCGGCAAAATAGAGCTCATCTTCCTGCCCCTTGCCATCCAGAAAGCGGGTCTGGAAGATGTCGAGCATGCGGCTGACGTGCCAAACGGTGTTGTTGATATTGTTGGCGCCGGGGTCGGGCCGCCAGACGAGCAACTCGTCCGACATCTCCGCCAGTTCTTTTTTAAGCCAGTCAGCGTTGAAGTCGATGAGGTCGATAAGCATTTCTACAGGTGTCATTGGTGGTTCCTTTGGTTGAGGGGTTGGGGGGGACCCGTCGGGTTCTCCCCAACCCGTCGGGTTGGCCAACCTGTCAGGTTGGTTTAATCTCATAATGGCTCTGGACCATGCCATTGGCCCAGGCGCGGGTCTCGCGGTGCTGCAGGCGGATATCTTCGTCCAGCGGCCCAAACAACGGCAGGCCGTCCCCAAGCAGGACCGGGATGGTGGTGATGATCATCTCATCAACCAGGCCAGCTCGCAAAAACGCCTGGATGGTGACGCCGCCATCCAGGTAAATATGTTGGACGCCTTGCGCCGCCAGCGCCGCCGCGATTTCGGCGGGTGTACCGCCCATGGCGCTGACTTTGCCGGTCAGTTCGGGCGGGATGGTAACCGGCCGGTTGCTCAAAACCACCAGCGGTGTCCCTTCATACGGCCACTCCACGCCAAAGCCCAATACCGTCTCAAACGTATTGCGCCCCATTACCAGCGTATCCACATCTGCCATGAAGGCAGCGTAACCATAATCTTCGTCCGGGTCGATGCCCGGATCACCGGGCTGCGGCAGCCAGTCGAGCCCGCCATCAGCCCGGGCGATGTAGCCATCCAGGGAGACGGCAATGTAAACAGATATCTTCATAGCAGCACCATCCTGAGTTATCCGGGGATTTTAACCCAGATTCTGGCCAACACGTGTCAATAAGGCCGGCCAGGCTGCCTGATCATGCAACGGTTTTAGCTCAGCGCGCTCTGTCAGTTCGGCCAGTTCGTCAAATCCGGCTGTAGCTGCCGCCTGCAGCTGCGTCAGCGCTGCCTCGGTCTCGCCCAGCCCGGCCCGGGCCACACCGGCCAGATAATGGCCATATGGCAGGGCCAGCTCGTGCTCGACGGCCAGGGTCTGCTCACACCAGGCCAGCGCCTCAGCGTACCGGCCGGTATCCACCGCATAAAAGCCCCAGTTGACCAGGTAGCTGACCTCGCTGAAGATCAACCAGCCCTGTGTGTACTCAGCCGTCAGGCGCAGCCCCAGCTTCTCCGCCAGCCGCCGCGACCCGACGTTGAAAGCGGTGCAATCCCAATCGATCAGTCGCAGTCCATGCGCCAGCCCGTAGCGGATGGTGGCCGCCGCCGTCGCTTCGCCCAGCCGTTTCTGCCGGTGCGATGGCGCCGTAAACAGCCCAATCTCGCCGCGATCGCCAACAATGTAGTCAACCATCGCCTGGGCTACACATTCGCCAGCCTGTATCACGGCAAAGCCGAAGGCGGCCTCATCCGGCCGGTCCTGCCCCTGCCGCAACTTAAGCACGTTGCTGACGTCGCCCGGCAGTTCGCCGGCAATCTGGCTGCGAATCGTTTCATCCATAAAATGGAGCTGGTAACCGGCCGGTAACGCCACATCGCCAACCGTCAGTCCCGCCTCGGCCTGGTACAACCGCCGCGGCATCGGGATGATCTGCCGCCCGGCCACCAACCCAGCCAACCAGCCCTGCCAGGCCGGCGTCATGCTGTTGAAAAAAAGCGCGCCCGGCAATTTGGGGAAGATGGTCGGTGCGTCCAGCTCCGCTGTCAACCCCTGCCAGAATGCCTCATTTTGCAGGTCGCCGCCGCCAAAGCACCAGCGATCCCCGCGGATGGCCATGACGGTCTGTGGCGCTGCCGGGTCATCGACCAGCACCCGCCCCTCGCTCTGCCCCGCCAGGACCGCCGCACAGAGAATGTGATGGTTCGCCTGCTCCGCCAGCACCGGCGCGATCTGCTCGTATTGTTCAGGTTTTAGTTCAAATAGCATAGAATCATCTCACTGGCTCAAAAAGCGACCTGTCTGGGCCGAAAACCGAAAATCTTGACGCCACCCTGCGAACGGCCACGCAGCGATCCTTGTTCAAAAAGGCCAAAAAAGGGTTCAATTTTGCTCGAGCGAAGCCAGGTTTGTAGTAAAGGGCTTTAGCCTTCTGTGATTATCTGGGCAGGCCACAATCGGCGCGCCGCAGACTCCTGAATAGATAGACGGGGAACGCTAAAGCGTTTACTACGAACCTGAGTTCAGCCGCCAAACAGGCACAGTATGCGGGCAGGTCGTCTATTGGTCAACCACGGATTTGGCCGGTCAGCGGCAGCCCGCCATCTTGCCCCGACACCCGCTTCCAAGTACATTTGAACGACCTATTTGACCCTGAGTTTGTCCACTTGATCCCACGGAGATTGCCATGTCTGATTCCCCAAATACCCATGCCGCCCAGCTGCACCAGGAGGCGATCATCATTGATCCCTGTGTGCAATTCCTGATCAGCCACACCGAGCGCAGCGCCCAATCCGGTTTGACTGCCGTCGGCCTCACCATCCCGATGCCCGGGGACGATGGCGCCGCCGCGCTGCCGCGGGTGCGCGACTTCCTCAAGATCATCGCCGGCGAACCTGCCTTTTGCCTGGCGGACAGCCCGGACGCCATCCGCAACGCCAAGCAAGCGGGCCAGATCGCCCACATCATGCTGGCCCAGGATTCAGTATTTGTCGGCCGTGAACTGGACAATCTACTGCTCTGGAAGCAGTTGGGGCTGCGGATTATGCAGTTGACTTACAATGAGCAGAATCCGGCCGGTTCCGGCTGCCTGGAACGACACGACGGTGGTCTCACCCAGTTCGGCCGCATCCTCATTCGCGAAATGGAAGCGGTCGGCATCACCCTGGACCTGACCCACGTCGGCCGCAAAAGCTTCCTCGAAGCCGCTGCCGTCGCCACAAAACCGCTCATCGCCTCCCACTCCAACCCCAAAGCGGTGGTCGATAACCCGCGCAACATCGACGACGAGCAGATGAAGGCGGTGGCGGCCAGTGGCGGCGTCGTCTGCGTAACCACCTGGGCGCCGCTGATCTGGGACGGCACGCCGGGCATGCCCACGCTTGATGACCACCTGCGCTGCCTCGATTATGCTATCGATCTCCTGGGCATCGACCACGTCGGCATTTCAACGGACTCGATGGGCACCTGGGGCGCCTACCCGCGCCACGACCCGGACCCGGATGCCTTGCCCTACGGCAGCGTCACCGACGAGTTCGACCGCCTGGCCCAGCCCGAGGACAACAACAACCGCCAGCCCGCCGACTTCAACGGCATCGTCGACTACCCCAAGCTCACCGCCAAAATGGTCGCCCACGGCTACGACGACGAGGCCATCAAAAAACTCCTTGGCGGCAACCTGATGCGCGTCTTTGACGCCACCTGGAAACCTGATTATTTCCGTTAAGAAGGAAGAGTGGCCACGGATTTACACGGATTTGGCACGGATTTCTTTGATATAAAGAAAAAATCCGTGTTTAATCCGTGTTAATCCGTGGCAAAGATCTTCAGGATTTTGCCATGGAACTATTTCAGCATACGCCGCAATTTAGCCTTGATGAGGCCGGTGCCCTGGTTGAGAAGCTGTACGGTATTCAGGCTGAGCTGAAAGTGCTGCCCAGTGAGCGGGATCAAAACTTTCGCCTGACGGATCCGGCCACCGGGGCGGCCTATGTTTTTAAGATCGCCAATGGGTTGGAAGAAGCGGCTTTTCTCGAGGCGCAACATGCGTTGTGGCGTCATGTGGCGGATCAGGGGATTGATTATTGCCCGCAGCTGCGGCCGGCGCTGGCTGGAGGGGAGATGGTGAGCGTGGCGGGACCGGCCGGTGCCACCTACCTCGCCCGCCTCGTCACCTTCCTGCCCGGCACCCCCCTGGCCAATGCCCGCCGCCAGACGCCAGCCCTCTGGCACGACCTCGGCCACAAGCTCGGCCGACTCGATGGCGCCCTGGCCGGCTTTGACCATGCCGCAGCCCACCGTGAATTCCATTGGGACCTCGCCGCCGGCCCCGACGTTGTCGCCAAGCATCGCCATCTTATTGCGGACCCGGAACTTGGGGTGCTGGTAGACCAGCTGATGACCGCCTTTGAGCAGCACACCGTGCCGCTGCTGCCGCGTCTGCGCCGCAGTGTCATCCACTCGGATGCCAATGACCACAACGTTGTCGTCGGCGGCGGGACGGACCTGGACAGCCGTGACCAGACGGTCACCGGCCTGATCGACTTCGGCGACATGGTCCACAGCTACACCGTTGGCAACCTGGCCATCGCTGCCGCCTACCTCATGCTGGACCATGATGATCCCGTCGCCGTCGCGGCTGAGGCAGCCCGCGGCTACCACGCCGCCTTCCCCCTGAGCGACGATGAGCTTGAGGCCCTTTTTGGCCTGATCACGCTGCGTCTCTGCACCAGCGTCTGCCTGGCGGCCGTCCAACAGGCGGCCCGGCCGGATGATCCTTATCTCGCCATCAGCCAGGCGCCCATTCGGCGGACCTTGCCCCGGCTGGCCGAAATCCCCTACGGGATGGCGACGGCGCGTTTGCGGGCCGCCTGCGGTTTGGAACCGGTGCGGCAGTCGCCCGAGGTAGTCCGGTTCCTGCAAACGCAGCAATTTGCCCCCATCCTCGGCCGCGATCTGGCTGCGGAGAAGACCATCAGCCTTGACCTGAGCATTGGCAGCCCGCTGCTGCCTGGGGACGTCGCCGCCATCGCCGAACCGGAGTTTAGTGAACGCGTTTTTGGCCTGATGGCGGCGGCAGGGGTGACCGTCTCGATCGGCCGTTACAACGAGCCCCGGCTCATCTACAGCGAACCGATGTTTGCGACCGGCCCTGGCCCCTTCGATGAGCGTCGGACCATCCATATCGCCATCGACCTCTTTGCCGAGGCCGGCACGCCGATTTACGCGCCGCTGGCCGGCACCATCCACGAGTTTGGCTTCCACAACCAGCCGCAGGATTATGGCGGCATGATCACCCTGCGCCACGAGACGGATACGGGCACGCCCTTTTACACCCTGTATGGCCATCTCAGCAAAGCCTCCCTGGCCGGGCTTGAAGATGGGCTGGCGATCCCCGCCGGCAGTGAGCTGGCGCGCATGGGGCCGCCGTCCGAGAATGGCGGTTGGCCGCCCCACCTCCATTTCCAGATCATCGTCGACATGCTGGATGTCAGAGGCGGCTTCGCCGGCGTTGGCCTGGCCAGTCAGCGTGATGTCTGGCAATCGCTCTGCCCCGACCCCAACCTCATCCTGCGCCTGCCGCCGGACCGGCAACACGCCTGCCAGAACAACTACGAGCAGACGTTTGCCAAACGGCAGGCCCGCCTCGGGCCCAACCTCAGCCTGGGTTACCGGCAACCGCTCAAGATCGAACGTGGCTTTGGTCAATATCTTTGGGACCACCAGGGACAAAAATATCTCGACGGCTATAACAATGTGCCCCATGTCGGCCATTGTCATCCGCACGTGGTGGCCGCCGGCCAACGACAAATGGCGGTGCTCAACACCAACACCCGCTACCTGCATGATTTTCTCAACGAATACGCCGAGCGGCTCTGCGCCACCCTGCCGGATGGGCTGGATGTCTGTTTCTTTGTCAATTCGGCCAGCGAGGCCAACGAGCTGGCGCTGCGGCTGGCCCGCGCCTACACCGGCCACAAGAACCTGATCGTCAACGAAGGCGCCTATCACGGCCACACCACCGGTCTCATCGACATCAGCCCGTACAAACATGACGGTCCCGGTGGCCAGGGCGCCCCGGCCTGGGTCCACACTGCGCCAGTGGCCGACGTTTACCGGGGCCAGTATCGCGCTGACGACCCGTTGGCCGCGCAAAAGTACGCTGACGAAGTGGGCCAGATCGTCGCGCGGCTGCAGGCGGCTGGCGAGGGCTTGAGCGGCTTCATCGCCGAGAGCTGCCCCAGCGTGGGGGGGCAGATCATCTTGCCGGCTGGCTACCTTGCTGCAGTCTACGATCACGTGCGCGCTGCCGGCGGCCTGACTATCGCCGATGAAGTCCAGACTGGCTACGGCCGCATCGGCACCCATTTCTACGCCTTCGAGGCGCAGGGTGTCGTGCCGGATATGGTCGTGTTGGGTAAGCCCATCGGCAACGGCCACCCGATCGGGGCGTTGGTCACCAGCCGGGCAATCGCGGACGCTTTTGCCAACGGCATGGAGTTTTTCAGTACGTTTGGCGGCAACACCGTCTCCTGTGCCATCGGCCTTGCCGTATTGGATGTGTTGGCAGCCGAGCCGCTGCAGGAAAACGCCCGTCAGGTTGGCGATCGTATGCTGGCCGGTTTGCGCGTCCTGCAGGAGAAATACCCGATCATCGGCGACGTGCGCGGCTCCGGGTTGTTTCTGGGCATTGAGCTGGTCAACGACCGCGAGACCCTGGCCCCGGCAGCCGACGAGGCCAGCTTCATCGTCAACGAACTGGCCCGCCAGCGCATCCTCATCGGCACCGACGGCCCGCTGCACAACGTGCTGAAGATCCGCCCGCCCATGCCCTTTGACGCAGCCAATGGCGATTTCCTGGTTGCGACGTTGGACCGGATTCTGGCCACCTTGCCCGGCTAAAAAAAGAGGCCGCGCTTACCTCCGGGAGGTCCTTTGCGCGCCGGCCTTGCCAATAGCTGCTGGACCTCCCGGAGGTTAGGCGCCTGGCGTTTATACACTCAACGCGAGTCGGGCCATTTTTCCGACACGAGTTTTTGATATGGCCAAAATTGTAGTCGTCGGTAATGTGAATATTGAGACCACTGTGGCTGTGGGGCAATTTCCCGTGGCCTACGAGCCGGTACGCTACCTGCAAGGCGGTATCAGCCAATCCGTCGCGGCGGTGGGGTTCAATGTGGCCCTGACCCTGCGGGGATTTGGCCACGAGGTGCGGCTCCTGTCGATTGTGGGCCAGGATGTGGCTGCCGGGCAGATTCGTGGGCGGCTACAAGAGGCTGGTCTCCCCGATGAGTTTGTGCTGGGGCTGGCGGCGGAGACGGCGCAGTCGGTTGTTCTGTACGATGCGACTGGCCGGCGCCAGGTGCATACTGATTTGAAAGATCTGTTGCAGCAGGCGTATCCGGCCGGTCCCTGCCAAACGGCTCTGGCCGGTTGCGACGCCATCGTCCTCACCAACATCAATTACGCCCGCCCCCTGCTGCCCCTGGCCCGCGCCAGCGGGCTGCCCATCCTCACCGACGTGCAGACCATTAGCCGGCTTGACGATGAATACAACCGGGATTTTATGGCGGCGGCCACGCTGCTTTTCATGAGCGGCGAGCAACTGCCAATGCCACCGGCCGATTGGATCGCGCAGCTCTGGCAACGCTACCCGGCGGAACTGGTCGTCATCGGCCAGGGGGCGGCCGGGGCGACGCTGGGGGAGCGGGCAACCGGCCGGATCAGCCACCAACCCGCCGCGCCCGTCGACCAGATCCGCAGCAGCGGCGGCGCCGGCGACGCCCTCGCCGCCGCCTTCCTCGACGGCCACCTGCGCGGCCTCGCCCCCCTGGACGCCCTCCAGCATGCCCAAACCCACGCCGCCACCATCCTCCACCACGCCGCCTCCAATCCGGCATAGGCTGATACGCCTCCGTACAGGCGCCGCCGCTGGCGCGTCTCAACGTTCGCCGATCACGGCGCTGGCAGACGCGAGACGCGCCGCGGCGCGTCTCTACGGGGCCGCGGCGCGTCTCTACGGGGTGCGCTAAAATATGCGCATGAGCAAACCAAACTGGACAACCGTAAAAGAGTACGAAGATATCACCTACCGGAAATCGGCTGGGGTGGCCCGGATCGCCTTTAACCGGCCGGAAGTGCGCAATGCCTTCCGCCCCAAGACAGTCGCCGAGCTGTTTGAGGCGTTCCTCGATGCCCGTGAAGACACCTCCATCGGCGTGGTGCTGTTCAGCGCCGAAGGCCCCTCGCCCAAGGACGGCGTCTACGCCTTCTGCAGCGGCGGCGACCAGCGCACCCGCGGCCACCAGGGCTACGTCGATGAGGACGGCATGCCCCGGCTCAACATCCTGGAAGTGCAGCGGCTGATCCGCTTCATGCCTAAGGTAGTCATCGCCGTGGTGCCCGGTTGGGCGGTTGGTGGTGGCCACAGCCTGCATGTGGTCTGCGACCTGACGCTGGCCAGCCAGGAACACGCCATTTTCAAGCAGACCGATGCTGACGTCACCAGCTTTGATGGCGGTTATGGCTCAGCCTACCTGGCCAAAATGGTTGGTCAGAAACGGGCGCGCGAGATCTTTTTCCTGGGGCGTAATTACTCAGCCCAGGAGGCGTATGAGATGGGCATGGTCAACGCCGTTATCCCGCATGAGGAGTTGGAGGCCACCGCCTACGAGTGGGCCCAGGAGATCCTGGCCAAGTCGCCGACCTCCATCAAGATGCTGAAATTTGCCTTTAACCTGACCGATGATGGCATGGTCGGCCAGCAGGTGTTCGCCGGCGAGGCGACTCGCCTGGCCTACATGACCGACGAGGCCAAGGAGGGGCGCAACGCCTTCCTGGAGAAGCGCAAACCGAATTTCAAAGATGTGAAGTGGATTCCCTAGCCTGGCCTGGTGAAAAGGGCCAGCCGATTGTTTGCAGCCAAAACCATGCTTCGACTTTTCCTGAGCCTCCTTTATGGGGTACGGTGGCTATTAAGAGCAGGCGAAGGACCTCGCTCTGGTGCCCAGGCAGGACCGGCCGGTAGCCGGCAGCGTAAAGTGAAGCCGGCGAAAAGTATTACGAGTTGGGGTCTGGGGAAGGGGTCCTTCGCCTGTTCTCGATGAGCGCCTTGACCCATGGATGAGGCTCAGGATAGGTTGGTTATTAGGAGGTCAGGATGAACATTTATGAGGAATTGGGTGTTCGTACGCTGGTCAACGCTTCGGGGACGCTGACGCGGAACGGTGGGTCGGTCATGGCGCAGGAAGTACTGGCGGCGATGGCTGAGGCGGCGCAACATTTTTGCCTGGTCGATGAGTTGCAGACAGCGGTTGGCAAGCGCATTGCGACCATGCTGCAGGTGCCGGCAGCTTATGTCTGTGCCAGCGCCTCGAGCGGCCTGGTGTTGACGGCGGCGGCCTGTATGGCCGGCGCGGACCCGGAACGGGTCGCCCAACTGCCAAACACCGCCGGTATGCGCCGTGAGATCCTGGTGCAAAGTAACCATCGGATCCCGTATGACCAGGCCCTGCGGCTGGCCGGGGCCACATTGGTCGAGATCGGCGACGATGGCACACCGCCTGTCGCCGCCATGACGGCGGCCATCAACGAGCGCACCGCGGCCATTTTCTACCTGGCCATCGCCATGAATGACCCCAACTCCATCCCGCTGGACCAGACCATCGCCCTGGCCCACGAGCACGGCATCCCGGTCATCATCGACGCCGCTTCGGAATGCCCGCCGATGTCGACGCTGACCCGCTTCTGCGACATGGGGGCGGACCTGGTCATTTTCAGCGGCGGCAAATCCATTGCCGGGCCGCAATCCTCAGGGATGATCGTGGGCCGGCCGGATCTGATCGAAGCGTGCGCCGCCAATGGCTGCCCCTTTGCCGGGGTCGGTCGGCCGATGAAGATCAGCCGCGAGGAAATTGTGGCCTTCATGAAGGCACTGGAGCTGTACCTGAGCCGGGACCATGAGGCCGACCTGCGCCGCTGGGAAGCGCAAATCCGCCACATCGGCGAGGCGATTTCTGACCTGCCCCATATCGAGGTCAGCCGTTACGCCAAGGGCGAGACCTACCAGGTGCCGATGTTGCGTGTGGAATACCCGCCTGAATTTAATGTCGGCAATCAGGCGATTTTGGACGCCTTACTGGACCATGATCCGCCCATCAGCGTGCGGGCGCTGCCGGGATCGGCCGGGGCAATCATCATCAACCCCCACAACCTGGCCCCGGGCCAGGAAGAGATTGTGGCGGCCGGCTGCCGTGAGGTGCTGGGCCGTCTGGTAAGCGAATAGCATAGGAGAAAATTTATGGCTGCACAGAAGGGCTACGGGGTTCGCAATGCGTATGGCGATCTGAAGCGGGTGTTGATGCACCGGCCGGGTCCCGAACTCAACCTGGTCACACCGCAGACGTTGCGCGAGTTCAATTTTGATGCGCCGGTCGATCCGGAACGGTTCATCGACGACTATGAGACGATGCGCGGTCTGTTCCATACCCATGGCGTGGAGACGGTCCTGCTCACCGAAGTGCTGGCTAATGATGCCGACGCCATCTCATTTATCAATCGCCGTCCTAACATGACCTACACCCGTGACCTGGCGGCGGTCTTCCAGAGCGGCGCCGTCCTGATGGGGCCCCATCTCAAGGGGCGCTGGGGCGATCAGCGGATGATGGGCCGGGCCTTCCAGAAACTGGGCGTGCCGGTGCTCGGCGGCGTTGACCAGCCGGGCTTCCTGGAAGGGGGCGGCGTCACTCTCATCGGCGAGGATACGGCGGTGGCTTCGCTTTGTGACCGGGCCAATGAGGCCGGCACGCGGGCCTTGCGCGATCTGGTGCTGGGCCGCGATGTCAAATATTTCCTGGAAGTGCCTCTGCCCTTCGGCTTCATCCACATCGACGGCATCTTCATGGTCCTGGATGAAAAGCTTTGCCTGGTCCACAAGCCATCGTTCCAGGTGTTCCCTTGCATGTTGTACGAGGCTGGCAAAGCGGAGCCACGCCACGTCATGTTCACCGATTTCCTGGAGGAGCGCGGCTTTGATTGTATTGAGCTGACAGACCAGGAACGGGTCGATGGCCTGCTGAACGTCGTGGTGACCCAGCGGGGCAAGCGGGCGATCGGCTTTGCCGGTGCGGAGCGGATCGGTACGGAGATGGCCAAACGGGGCTGGCAGTTGGATTCGTTCCCGTCCGAGGAGCTTTTCCTGGGCAACGGCGGAGCGCATTGCATGACCTGTCCGGTCTGGGTTGAGTAGATTGCCGAGCCTGCTTATGGCCGGCAAATGAGCAAGATTTTGATAGCGCTGGCCCTTGCGCTCGCTATGATCTCGCCACTGCCCAATGTGGCCAGTAGAGATGGCAGGGTGGCCGGGGGCGCAACCGTCCCCGGCCGGATCGCCCACAAGGTTAGCGACCGCTGACCGCCAGCATGAGGTTGATGCCGATGAAAAGGGACGCAGCTTTCTACAACGAGACGCAACAGCTACAGGGGCAGATCATCCAGGCGATGCGGCAGACGCGCCCCGAGGTCATCCAGGAATTGAGCGCCCAACCTTTGCCGCCGCTGCTGCAGGTGCGCGGTGGCTATGCTGAGAGCCCGGGCTGGTTCATGGTGCAGGCGGCTGAGTTTGACCCGGAGCCGCTGACCGTCGCCAACTTGCGGGTGCGCGACATCTATGCTTCCGAGCGGATCGTGGCGGCGCTGCTGGAGATGCTGGCTGGCGAGCGCTGGCTGGCTCGGGTGGGGGAGGCGTATGGGCTGACACCGGCCGGTCGCGACATCCTCGACCGCCTGCGCGCCCGCACCGCCAAACTCCTGGATCCGCCCTCACTTCCCCAACCCCGCGCTGAGCTGGAACGGCTCGTCGAACTCCTGGGCAAGCTGTTCAGCCTCTGCCTGAGTGCCGGCGACCCACCCGGTAGCTGGTGCCTGGCCCACTCCCGCCGCCGTGCGCCCGGTCCCGACGCCCCGATTCTGCAGCAAATCAGCCAGTTCATGTCCGACTTCAACGCCTACCGCGATGACGCCCACATGGCTGCCTGGCAAGCTGAAGGCGTCGCGGCATACGTCTGGGAAGCGTTTAACTTCGTCCACAGCGGCCAGGCCAAAAACGCGGCTGAATTGGATGAGAAGTTGTTTTACCGGGGCTATTCTGCCGGCGAATGGGCCGGCGCTTTGCAGGAATTGCGCGAACGGGGCTGGTTGGATGGGGCCGCGGGCGGCGATCATACCGTCACCGCGGCCGGCTATGATGTCCAGGCCAGCGTCGAAGAAGCGACCGACAACTTTTTCTACGCCCCCTGGGCAAAACTGGCTGCCGGCGAAGCGGCGGAATTACAGGAACGGCTGGCTTCTCTCAGCCAGCGGTTAACCGAAATCAGTAGCGCCTGATACAATTGTGGGGCAGAGGTGAACCCTATGTCCCAGACCGTGCTCGTTACCGGCGCCACTGGTTTTATAGCCAAACATTGCATCAAATTCCTCCTCGAAGCGGGTTACCAGGTGCGCGGCACCATACGCTCTTCCGCCAGCGAACCTGGCCTGCGCCAACTCTTCAGCGGCCTGGGTTTCCCCGCAGCCCGCCTCAACTTTTTTGTCGCCGATCTCACCCAAGATGAAGGCTGGGCCGCAGCCGTCGCTGGCTGCGATTATGTTCTTCATGTCGCCTCACCTGTCCTGAACAAGCCGCCAAAACATGAAGATGAGGCGATTATACCGGCCCGCGATGGCACCCTGCGAGTGCTGCGGGCGGCTGCGGCTGCCGGTGTCCGCCGCGTTGTGCTGACCTCTTCTGCCTCGGCGATCAGCGAAGGACACAGGCAATACAAGCGCCGTTTCACAGAGGCGGACTGGTCCGATCTGACCGGCAAGATTCAGGCGTATGGCAAGAGCAAAACGCTGGCGGAAAAGGCGGCCTGGGATTTTGCGCAGGGGCCGGAAGCAGGGCCGATGGAGCTGGTGACCATTTGCCCTGGCTACGTCTTTGGCCCGGTACTTGATGACAGCCGGGTGAGCCCGTCCATCGACATGGTGCGGCGCAGCCTGCTGGGCGAATATCCCGGCAGCGCCCGGTTGAGCCTGCCGTCCATCGATGTGCGTGATCTCGCCGCCGCCCATGTCGCCGCCATGTTGAAGCCGGAGATAGCCGGCGAACGACTGATTGCTGTCAAGGAAACCATCTGGTTGACAGAGCTTAGCCAGATTCTGGCCGCAGCATATGGACCGCGTGGTTATAAAGTGCGTATCCGCGAGCTCCCCGATTTTCTGGTGAAGCTGGCTTCTCTTTTTGATCCGCAGATCCGGCTCATCGTCGATATGCTGGGCAAAGAGCTGCTTTTTGATGACCGCCACAGCCGCTCTCTGCTGGGTGAGCCGCGCAACTCAGCCCGTGATGCCATTTTGGCTACGGCTGAGAGCCTGATCGCTCAGGGGATGGTCTAGCCTTGGCCACCGTCTACGACCCTCAGAATAATGAGATCCGCCATTTGCAGCCTCAGGCGCATTGGCCTGGGGCACGGTTACTGGAAATTGGCAGCGGCGATGGCCGTCTGACCGAGCGGTTGGCCCGGCTCGGCCCCATCATCCACGCATTTGATCCCAAGCCCAATCTGGTTGCCCAGGCTGTGGCGAACCGGCCGCCGCGCCTGCAGCGCTCGCTGCACTACTACGTGGCCCAGGCCGAAGCGCTGCCGGTCCCGGATGGCGCTTTCGACCTGGCGCTCTTTTCCTGGTCGTTGTGATGAGTGGAATCGCCGGGTATGGTCCATGCCCTTTACGAAACCCATCGCGCCTTGAAAGCGGACGGCCTTTTATTCGATTTGCGCCCGGCTTCGGTCAACATCACGGTCGGGATCTTATGGCCGGATGGGTTCGAGGCGCTGGGGCTGCGTCGCTATAATTTTGAACATGATTACGCGGCCGATATCGCCGTTGGCGCTGTTTTGCGTGAGGGGCGTTTTGCCCTGGAGTCGACAGCCGAGTTTGAGTTCCAGCGGCATATGGACGCGCTGAACGACCTGTTCTGCTGGCTGGATGAGAACCAGAAGCCGGAAGACCCGGAGGCCAATCCGCATTTGCTGGATCTGGCGGCACGAAAATTGCAGGGGGCACCGGCCGGTACCAAAATGATGGCCACCGGCCCCCTCAGACTGAACGTGCTCCGCAAAAAATAAATTGACAACCGGAAGTATGCCCATGTCCCACTTTGATCTGGCCGCTGTGCGCCAGGAATTTCCCATCGTCGACCAGTGCGTCTACCTCAATCACGCCGCCGTCAGCCCGATCTCCCGCCGTGTCCACGCCGCCATGGTTGAGCAGGCGACGCTGCATCTCAACCAGGGTGACGGCGCCGGCGGCATCGACGAACCCCGCTACCGGCGTGGCCGCGAGCTGGCAGCCCGCCTCGTCAATGGCGCCCCGGAGCGGATCGCCTACATCATGAACACCTCCCACGGCCTCTCCCAGGTCGCCAACGGCTTGACCTGGCGCGCCGGCGACAACGTGGTCCTGAGCGAGATGGAGTTTCCCTCCAACTACCTCATCTGGTCTCACCTCGAGGCGCAGGGGGTCGAGCTGCGTCGGGTCCCGGTGCCGGATGGCCGGCTCACCGCCGACAAGCTGCGACCACTGGTGGACAGCCGCACCCGCGTCGTCGCCGTCAGCCAGGTGCAATATTACAACGGCTTCCGGGTTGACCTGGCTGCCTTTGGCCAGCTTTGCCGCGAGGTGGATGCGTTGCTGGTGGTCGATGGCACCCAGTCGATCGGGGCGCTGCGCGCGGACCTGGACGGGATGGGGATCGATGCGCTGGTCGTCAGTTCGCACAAATGGATGCTGGGCCCGCTCGGTGTCGGCTTCATGGCCTTCTCTGAACGTGGCTTTGCGCGGATTCAGCCGACGATTATGGGCTGGCTCAGCGTCAACGAGCCATTCGCCTTCCGGCGCGAGCTGGATTTCCTGCCCGACGGCGGTCGCTTTGAGCCAGGGACAGAGAATGCGGCCGGCCGCTTCGGCCTGGTCGCCCGCCTGGAGCAAATCCACGAGACAGGCGCCGACGTCATCGAGGCGCGGGTGCTGGGGTTGACCGATTTGCTGTGCGAGCAGCTGGCGGCCAACGGCTTCCAGGTGACCAGCCACCGGGGTGAGGCGGAGAAGTCGGCCATCGTCACCTTTATCCATCCCCGTATCGCCAGCGAAACGTTGTACGAGCGCTTGGCGGCGGCCAACATCAAGGCCAGCCTCCGCTCCGGCGCCATCCGTATCTCCCCGCACTACTACAACTCCGAGAACGAAATCACCCTCGCCGTCACTGCTGCGGGGGGATAGAAGAGAGGCCACGGATTAGCACGGATTTGGCACGGATTCTTTTTTGTTGGGGCGTTTGGCACAAATCCATTGCCACCAGCCACAGAAAAATCCGTGTTAAATCCGTGCCAATCCGTGGCAAAAAAAAGGAAACATATGGGAACAAGTTATGTGGAGTCGCCGATTGGGTTGGTGGAGATCAAGGGGACGGATGAGGCAATCACCTCGCTCTACTTTGTTGAGGCGCGTGAGCTGGGGGCGGTGAGTACGGCGTATATGGAGTTGGCGGCGGCGCAGGTGGCGGAATATTTTGCCGGGGAGCGGCGGGTGTTTGATTTGGAATTGGCACCGGCCGGTACCCCTTTCCAAAAAGCCCACTGGCAGCAGCTCCTCCAGGTCCCCTTCGGTGAAGTCCAAACCTACCAGGAGATCGCCAACCGGCTGGGCAAGCCGGCCGCCACCCGCGCCGTCGGCGCCGCCAATGGGCAGAACCCGATCTCGATCATCATCCCCTGCCACCGCATCATCGGCTCCAACGGCAAGCTCACCGGCTACGGCGGCGGCCTCTGGCGCAAAGAATGGCTCCTGCGCCACGAGGGGGGAAGAGGAGCCACGGATTGACACGGATTTGTCACGGATTCTTTTTTGTGGGCAACGAACTTCATTCAATTGGCACCAGCCACAAAAAAATCCGTGTGAAATCCGTGTCAATCCGTGGCAAAAAAAGGAAAAAACCATGAAAGAGTTACCGGCCGGTCTGCCGCCCGACCGCCTGGCTATCAGTTCCTGGTGCTGGGCTGCCGACTATTACGCCGGCCGTTTTAGTTTGCTGGACATGCCTGCCCGGGCAGCCTTGCTGGGCGTTTCTCTGCTGGAGCTGAACGATTTTATGCTGCCGCCGCCCCGCTTCAGTCGGGTTGTCCGCCCTCTTTTCCGCCTGTTGCCCTACGGCAACAGTGAGTTGTGGCGCTACCGGCAGCTGACGCTGCTGCGCCTGCGTGATGAACTGGCTGCCCATGGTCAGCAATGCCTCTGCTGGACACTCAATACCGATTTTAGCTTGCCACCGGCCGGTTGGCCGGCCCAGTGGCTCTACTGGCGCTGGGGGGTGAAGGCGGCCCGGACGGTCGGGGCGCGTCTGCTGCGGATTATCCTGGGCGGGTCCGATGGGGCCTTAGCCGGGCCGGTTGTTGGCGCACGGTTGAACCGGTTTCTACGCTACGCGCTGGACCGCTTCGACGGCCAGATTGTGCTGGAGAATCATTGGGGTATGAGCCAGGACTGGGCCCAACACCGGGCCGTCTTTCAGACCGCTCGGGCGGCCCTGCCGGCGGCCGACCGGCCCCGTTTTGGCCTCTGTCTGGACCCGGTTAACTTCCCGCCCGCGGATCGGCCCACTGCCTGGGCTCAGCTGGCCACTGACGCGACCCATGTCCACCTCAAAGCCCCGGCACCGCCTGACGTTTACGACCTCACCGCCTTCCTCGGCCATCTGGATGGGGCTGGCTACAACGGTCACTTCACCCTCGAAACAATGGGACTTTGCCGATGACTACAGGATTTTGAGCCGCTAATGGCGCGAATTTTCGCCAATGGTTTGCGAAAATTCGCGCCATTAGCGGCCAAACTTCTTCACGTCGCCCGTGCCAAAGCCCGTTCGCGGAAGAACATAAAAAGCGGGAAGCTGAAGGCGAAGGCGACCAGGCCGGCGCTAAGCAGAATCGCGACCAGCAACCACGGACTCATCCCCAACCGCCGCCCCTCCGGCCACATGAAAACCACATAGGTCAACAGGCTGACGAGCAAATCCATCGACAGCGAACTGGACAGCGGCGTGTCCCAGACGGCGCTGAAAAACTGCGACAGGTCCGTCATCTGCAGGTTGAAATACCAGGTACCGACTGCCCCGGCCAGCGCCAGGAGAAGGTAGAGGATCTGTTTGCCGGTTAAGATTTTCATCAGGAACTGCTCCTGGGTGAGGGGTTGTGGGGAACCCGTCGGGTTACCACCAACCCGACGGGTTCCCCACAACCCCTCGCTGTCACTAGCCGCCAATCTGGCGCAAATAACGCTCCGCCGACCGCCTGACCACCTCGTTGCCTGCCTGCGGCACGACGGCGCCGAACCAGGCGGAGTAGATCCGTTCAAACTGGTACGGAGCCACCCGGTCGACGATTTGCTGCACCGCCGCTGCCTGGAGAGGCACCAGGTTGGGGAAGCTGTACATGAAGGTCACATAGCGCCGGTCAGCCACGACGTAGATCGTGTCGCCGGTTAGCAGGATGCCCTGGCCGCCGGCGCCTTGGGCCCAATGCAGCACCGAGGAACCGGGGAAATGGCCGCCACAATTGATGACTGTCACCCCCGGCGCCAGCTCCAGCGTCTGGCCTGACCAGAATTGGATGGCCGGGTCTGGTCGCAGCGCCCACTGCCGGTCCGCTTCATGAATATAAACGGGGATGCCGCCAAACGCCTGGCTCCACTCCACAATCGCCGAGTTGAAATGGGGGTGTGAGAGGGCGATGGCCTTGAGCCCGCCCATCGCCTGAATCGTGGCGAAGGTGGTTTCATCCAGTAGCGGCACGCAATCCCAGAGGATGTTGCCGGACTCGGTTTGCAGCAGCAGCGCCCGCTGGCCGATAGCAAACTTGGGCTCAACGCCGATGCCGTACAGCCCTGGCTCTTCCAGCTTGATCACGTTGCGATGGGTCGATTTTAGCTCCGGATAGGTCAGCCAATGCTGGCCGCTGTGACCGATGTATTGGCGCTCGTCGGCGCAGATGGGGCAGCTGGCTGGCGGGGCCGCAGTTGGCGCCTGTTGCACGCCGCAGGTCTGGCAAATGTAGGGGTAATCCATGATGTTCTCCTTAAGCGAACTTCGATTTTGGTAATTGCGTGGCCGCCAGAAAGCCCAGCAGCGCAAACCCAAGGTACCACAGGAAAACATTCTGGTAACTGGCCAGAAGACCAGTTCCCGACCTGTCCATGTAGAACTGGAGCAGGATACCCCCGGCTGCCGAGCCGGCCGCTGAACCGAGAAAACGGAGCATGCTGTAGAGACCAGAAGCGGTCCCCAGATCCGCCTCCGGCACATCGTTCAGCGCCGCCCGGTGCAGCGCCGCCAGCATCAGGCCGGCGCCGATGCCGAAGCCAAACAGGCAAAGGATGAGCAGCCAGGCGGGCACATCCTGCGGTAGCTGGCTGAAAACCAGCATCATGGTGGCGAAGATGACAAACCCGGTCATTGTCAGGACGCGGCTGCCAAAACGGTCGGACAGGCGGCCGCCGATCAGGACAAAGATGATCATCGCGCCCGGGTTGGCCATCAGGTAGAAGCCGATGTGTTCTGGGGGCAGGCCGACAATGTCGTGCAGGTACAGCGGCATCACAAAGCCCAGGCCGCCGCTCATGCCCAGCATCCGCAGCGAGGCGCAGGCGGAGCCGACCAGCAGGGATTTATTGTTCAGGATATCCAGCCGGATGAAAGGGTCGGGATGGCGGCGCTCGTGGCGCACAAAAGCAACCAGCAGAAGCAACGTCAGGCCACCCAGCCGCCAATCCCGTAACGGTTCGACGCCGGTGATCGGCCGGCTGGAGAAGTAGAAAAGCAGTCCCGTCAACGTCGCCGCCAGCAGGCCGACGCCGAGCCAGTCAAAATGGCTCAAAAAACTGAAATTGACCTTCTTGATGCTCGATGGAATGAGCAGGCCAACGACAACCAGGCCGGCCAGGGCCACAATCAATGCCGGCACAAAGGACGCCCGCCAACCCCAGGCGGCCACGATAAAGCCGGCGGCAATCGGGCCGACCACGCCTGTAAACGGGCCAGACGTGCTGAACAGCCCCATCGCCTTGCCCCGCTTTTCCGGCGGAAACACCTCTGTGATCAGGGCCAGCGAGAGTGGCAAAAGCCCGGCGACGCCAAAGCCCTGCACCGCCCGGCCGATGATCAGCATGGCCAGGTTGGTTGAGAAGGTGGCCAACAATGCGCCCACCACGAAGATGGCGATGCCCCAGAGCAGCAGGCGCCGCTTGCCCAGCCCTTCGCTGATGCGGCCGTAAACCGGCATCATCATCATAAATGTCAGGGTGAAGGCGGTGGCGATCCAGGCGGCGACGTCGGGGGCGATGCCCAGGTCATCACGAATGATGGGGAGGGAGACGGAGAACATCCAGCCGGTCATCGGCATGATGATGGCCGGGAACATGAGGCTGTAGAGCAGACGATCGGGGTCCACGCCTCGCATCGCCGTATCCATTGGCAAAGGTCCAGAATTCATTCCCCAACTGTAGCAACTGTTGGCGGCATAGTAAAGCCGTTTCTCCTGGCGGCGGATGTGATAACATCAGCGGATGTTTAGACCAATCAACTGGCGTAGCTTCCCCCGTGACTTCCTCATTATTCAAATTGGCTTCTCCCTGTTTGGCCTGGCCGTGGCGATGCTGATCCGGGCCAATTTGGGCACGAACCCCTGGACAATGCTCTCCGTAGCCCTGTCTGAGATGACCAATCTATCGGTTGGCACCATTACGATATTCACCGGACTGGCTGTGCTGGGCGTGGCTATCGTGATGCGCGAGCAGATCGGCTGGGGGACGTTAGGGAACATCCTGTTTATCGGCCCCTGGAGCGATCTGTTTCTCTGGCTAATCCCGCAGCAGGAGCATTGGTTCTGGCAGGCGGTGATGCTGCTGGGCGGCATTGCTCTGTTGGGTGTGGCCACCGGCATTTACGTCAGCGTGCAGGCCGGGGCGGGGCCGCGGGACAGCCTGATGCTGGCCGTCGCCCGGCTGACCGGCTGGACGCTGCGGGTATCGCGGGCCAGCCTTGAGGTGGTTGTCTTTGTGATCGCCTGGGCGCTGGGGGGACCGGCCGGTATCGGCACCATCGCCATCGCCCTGCTCATCGGGCCGGCGGTGCAATGGGGCTTCCGCCTGCTGGGCGTCGAAAAGAAAGCGCCGCCGGCCACGAAGCCGGCCTGAGGGGTCCCCCACCCGACGGGTCCGCACCCGACGGGTCCACCACCCGACGGGTCCACCACCCGACGGGTCCACCACCCGACGGGTGGCCAACCCCTCGCCAATCTACGCCGTCGCGACCAGCAATGCCGGCAGGTGCTCTTGCCACAGCAGCGGCCAGGAGTGGGAGCCATGCCCCCGCGTCGCCGGGCTTATCGGCAGCACGATCGCTTTGCCGTCGGGTACCCGCTTAATCAGCCGCTCCAGGATGCCCAGCTCGGGCGGATTCACCTGGTCATCCGCTGAATTGATAGCCACCAGCGGCGCGATGATTTTCTCCAGGTGCGGCTCCGGGTTGTAATCCCAGGAGGCGTTGAACTGGTAAAGGAAATCGTTGGCGTCGTGCATGGCCAGGTGACGCTCGGTGAGCTGGGCCAGGAATTCGTCAGCGGCGGCCTGGGTGGGGGCCAGCTCGCGCCAGTAGAGCGGCACGCTGGTCATGAAAATGAGGATGTTGACGGCGCCGCGCAGACCGGCCGGTTGCGTCTCATACTCCCCCTCCTGCCAGCTCGGGTCCAGCCGAATCGCGTCCAGCGCCATGCGCCGCAGCATCCGGTTGCGGCCAGCGATCTCCGCCGGCAGGCTGGCCAGTGGTAGCAGCGCGTCCATAAAATCAGGGTAGAGATAACCCCAGACCCAGCTGTGCATCCCCCCCATCGAAGTGCCCATCACCAGCCGCAAATGGCCGACGCCCAGATGCTCGGTGAGCAGCTGGTATTGCGCCCGCACCATGTCCTCGTAGCCGTAATGGGGAAAACGAGCACGCAGTCCGTCGCTGGGCCGGCTGGATTGGCCATGGCCGATCCCGTCCGGCAGGATGATGTAATAGTCGGCCACATCCAGCAGCCCGCCCGGCGCAAAGAGCACGTCGGCGTATTGCTCGCGCAGGAACGCCGCGCCGCTGCCGGTGGTGCCGTGGCCGATCCAGACGGCGTTACAGACGCGCCCGCTCGCGTCGCGTCGGGGCTGGCCCAGGGTGCGGTAATGGAGCCGCAGTTCGGCCAGACTCTCGCCGCTCTTGAACTGGAAGTCAGGAATGATGTATTCCCCTTCGACCAGCGATGAGCTGTCATAGCCGGTTTCCACGAGCGTGGCCGCCGGCACCCAGCCTTCGCGACCGCGCGTGTCGCGGACCCAGGCCCAGTCGTTGAGGGTGTGGATGACCGCGACGGTATCGCCGGCGGCCGTAGTGAGTTCGCGGGCGGTGTAATCAGCTTTGCCGCGACCGGCCCCATCGGCCAGGATCTCGATCCGCTGTTCCGGCGCCCAGCCGGCGTTGCCGTCCGCCGTCGTCGTCCAAACCCAGCCCGGATACTCCTCATCCCACCGCCCCAGCGTCAGCGGCTCACCCGCCACAAAGCTGATCGGCTCCAGATACTTCGTCTCCCACGCTTCCTTAACACGTAAATACATTTCGTTCTCCCAGCTGAGTGCGACGATGGAGGTTTGTTTGGCCACGGATTAACACGGATTTGCACGGATTTTTTTAGGATAGGATTTCTGATTCTGTCAGGTGCCGCCAGGCAAAAAAGAATCCGTGTTAAATCCGTGCCAATCCGTGGCCACTCCTCACTCCCCCAACATCTCGCGAAGTTTGCTGACAGTGCGCCAGTTGCGGGCGGTGGTGGCGACGCCGAGGGCACGGTCGACGTTGGTCGCCAGTTTGGAGCGGCCAATGCCGTCTGGGGCGTGCAGGTAGAAGACCTGGTCCTGCAAGGTGAACCGTTCGTTCTCCAGCTGCTGACCGCGCAAAAGATCGAGGTTGGGGGAACCGGCCGGTTCCGTCAGAAAATACAGGTGCAAACTTTTCGGCTCGTCCTCCCCTTCCGGATACGGGTTGGCTGCCATGGCTGCCTCGAGTTCGGATCGTTCCAGCAGGAGGATTCGTGGGGCAAAACCAAAATCCCGCTCGATCGCCGCGCTGATCTGGCTCGATAGTGCCGCGCGCGTCTGGCCAGCCTCAGACCGGAAGACGACGTTGCCACTTTGAATGTAGCTGCGCACATCGGCCAACCCCATTGCCGTCAGTAGCTCGCGTAGTTTCGCCATCGGCAGGATGTTGTTGCCGCCGACATTGATGCCCCGGAAGAGAGCAACATATTGCTTCATAAACTCACCTTGGCGCGTTGCGCCGGCTCAGGTACCATCAAACCGCCTCATTGTAAACGGTTCAGGAGAAGCTGGCTATGAACTTTGACCTCTCGCCCGCCCAGGCGGCGCTGGTCGCCCAGACCCGCGACTTCGCCCTGCGGGAAATCGCCCCTTTCGCCGCCCAATGGGATGCTGACGAACACATCCCCCGCGCCCAGATCCAGAAATATGCCGACGCCGGCTACTTCGGCATGACCATTCCCGAGAAATATGGTGGCCGTGGTTTATCGACGCTGGACGCGGTATTGGTCATTGAAGAGGTTGCCCGCCATTGCGGCATCAGCGGCCGGCTGATCGTGGATCACAACTTCGGCGCTGCCATCACCATCCTCAATTTCGGCAACGAGGAGCAGCGGGGGCGGGTGTTACCGACAGTTTGCAGCGGCGCAACGCTGATGAGCATCGGCATGACCGAGCCGGACGCGGGCTCAGCCCTCACCGACCTGACCACTATTGCGACCGAAGATGGCGACGATTACATCCTGAACGGGCGCAAACATTGGATCACGGGCGCCGGCGAGCGGGAATACACGCTGGTTTACGCCCGCTTCGGCGGCGTGCCCGGGCCGAAGGGGATTGGCGCGATTCTGGTGCATCGTGAGATGGCCGGCTTTGAATTTGGCGGTCGCATCCCCTCGTTGGGAGTTCGTGGCGTCCAGGAGGGTATCCTGGATTTCAAGGAGATGCGCGTGCCCAAAGCGAACCTGGTGGTGCCACCCGGATCCGCTTTTGGCAATCTGATGTCGGCCTACAATGGCCAGCGGGTGGGCGCTTCGGCGGTGGCGTTGGGCATTGCCCAGGGCGCCTTTGACTTTGCCCGCAACTATGCCGATGGGCGGACCCAGTTCGGTAAGCGGATCACCGATTTCCAGGCGATACAGTTTAAGCTGGCTGATATGGCCATCGACCTGGAGGCGGCCCGTATGCTGATTTACCGGGCCGCCAGCCATGCGCAAAACGCGATTACCGACCGGTATGAGTCGAGCGTGGCCAAGGTGTTTGTCTCGGAGATGGCCATCCGGGTGACCAGCGAGGCGATCCAGCTTTGCGGCGCCCAGGGGTATGGCCGCCATCTGCCCCTGGAGCGGATGTTTCGTGACGCCCGCGCCTTCACCCTGGCCGGCGGCTCCGCCGAAATCCAGCGGCTCGGCGTAGCGACCACGCTTTTGGGCCGTTCCCTGCCACAACATTAACCGCAGAACGGTTGAGGGGTTGGCAACCCGTCGGGTTGTGGACCCGTCGGGTACCGCACCCGACGGGTCCGGTACCCCTCACCACGCGATAGGATTTGGAGGTGTATGATGGACGATTATTACGATTTGGGGAGCTTTACGCGCACCGTAACCACCAGCTCGCCGGAGGCGCAGATCTGGTTTGACCGGGGGCTGAACTGGACCTACGCCTATAATTTTGAGGCGGCGGTCGATTGCTTTCAACGGGCGGCTGCCATTGACCCGACCTGTGTGATGGCCCATTGGGGCATCGGCTACGGGGTGGGCTGTAATTACAACAAACAATGGCGCGTCTTTTCGCCGAAGGAGATCGGCCGCACCATGAAAACGGCCCGCGAGGCGATTCAGGCCGGTTCCCAGCACCTGGACGCGGCCACCGAGGTCGAAGGGGCGCTGTTACTGGCCCTGGAGAAGCGCTTCCAGGCAGACGGCATCCATGAAGAGGAGACGCTGGTCGCCTGGAACGATGACTTCGCTGACGCCATGCGTCTCGTCTACCAGGCTCACCCCGATGATCATGATGTGGCCACGCTTTTCGCCGAGGCGCTGATTAATCGGACGCCCTGGCAGCTCTGGGACTTGCATAATAACCGGCCGGCCGAACACGCCAGTACCGAGGAAGCGATTGCCGTGCTGGAGCGGGCCATCGACCAGTTGGAAGCGGCCGGTAGCCCGCCGCACCCCGGCCTCTACCACATCTACATCCACGTGATGGAGATGTCGCCCTACCCGGAGAAAGCGCTGCGTGCCGCTGACATCCTGCGTGAGCTGATCCGCGATGCCGGCCATCTGCGCCACATGCCGTCCCACATCGACATCCTCTGCGGCCATTATTACGATGCGGTCATCGCCAACAACCGGGCCATCGTCGCCAACAACAAGTTCCTGGCCCGCGATGGTGAGATGAACGAATACACCTTCTATCGCGCCCACGACATCCATTTCAAAATTTACGCCGCCATGCTGCTGGGCCAATACCAGACGGCGCTGGAAGGGGCGGAGCAGATGCGCGAGCTGGCCCATGACGCCATCCTGCGCGTCGAACGCCCACCCATGGCCTACTCGTTGGAGGGGATGGTCTCCATGAAGCTTCATGTGCTGATTCGCTTCGGCAAATGGGCGGAAATTCTGGAGGAGCCGTTCCCGGAGGACCGGGAGTTGTACTGCAACACGACGGCGATGTTACATTACGCTCGGGGTATTGCTGCCGCCACGCTCGGTGATTTTGAGACGGCGGAAGCGGAGCGGGCGGCGTTCCAGGTTGCCAAGGGTAACCTGCATGAGCACCGCTACATCTTCAACAACACCTGCGCCGACATCCTGGAAGTTGCCCAGGCGATGCTGGATGGCGAGGTGGAGTATCACAAAGGCAATTATGAGGCTGCTTTCGAGAATCTGCGCCTGGCGGTTTATCGGGATGACCACCTCGCCTACGCGGAGCCCTGGGGCTGGATGATGCCGACCCGCCACCCCCTGGCGGCGCTGCTGCTGGAGCAGGGGCATGCGGCCGAGGCTGAGGGGATTTATCGGGCGGATTTAGGGCTGGACAACACCATCCCCCGGCCGCAGCAGCATGTCGACAATGTCTGGAGCCTGCACGGTTACGTCACTTGCCTGGAGCAACTGGGCAAGCAGGACGAGGCGGCGGCGATGCGCGCTCGCCTCAACCTGGCCCTGGCCCGCACCGACGTGCCGATTACCGCCTCCTGCTTCTGCGCGACAAAGTCCTGTTGTCATTAGAGCGGGGGGAGGTTTTTGCCGCAGATTTCGCAGATACTTCGCTTCGCTCAGCACAAGTTTGGGGATTGTTATGTTCGCGACTATTAGTATTTGTCACGAACAAGTTGCGAATCGCGAGATCAAAAAATCCCCTAATCTGCGTCATCTGCGGCAAAAAAACTATTCCTGAATAAAGCCGTAAAACAGCTCGGCCCAGCGGTCAGCGGCGTCGAAGAGGGGGCCGTGGCCGGAGCCTTCGAACATCTCCATGGTGACGTCGCCGCCGTTTTCGCCGTAGGCGGTGAGGACGTCGCGGATCTGGCTGACCATCTGCTGTGGCGGGAAGACCTCCTCGCCGGGCCAGCCGGGGATCAAGCCCATCTGTCCCAGGGTGCCCATTTCCCAGGCGGAGCCATCGGCCACGACGATGTCAGCGCTGCCATGGGTCCAGAGGACGGGCGGTTTGGGATCGATGTTGACGAGGTCGGCCCAGGCGCAATATTTGCCGGAGAGCGCGTTGAGGATGCCCCGCGTCCCCGGCGCGATGCCTGGCCAATTTGCGGATGGCGTCAGGTCGCCCGGGTAGCCATCCTCGCCAGTGACTGACTTCAAGACTTCGTCCACCAGCATGTCGAGCCGAGCCTCGTCCTGCGTAAAGCTGGGCGCCCAATAAGAGGTTTTGATGACGGCGCGGGGCGAGACCTGGGATTCTTCCGAGCGATCATTGTCGGCGATGCGCTGGGCAAATTCCGGGTTGCCGGTGCCGCCGCCGCTGCCGGCCCAGTCTGGGAAGCAGGGGGTGCCATCCCGGTGGACGCCGCCAAAACCGTAGGGCGAGACCGGGTCGATGAAGGTGAGCGAGGCGACCTGCTCCGGCCGGTCCATCGCATACGCCGCAATCGCCGCGCCGCCGGTTGACCAGCCGACCAGGTGGACGGGCGCCGTAATGCCCAGCGCCTGAACCAGTGAGTAGGTGTCGTCGGCCCAGTCGCGCAGGCCGCGGGTGGCGTCAATCGGCAGCTGCTCGGTGTCGCCAAAGCCGCGCATATCGGGCAAAATGAAGCGGTAGCCGGCCGGCGCCTGCGGCAGCAGATGTTCGTAGAACCGGCCGGTTGACAGATTCCCGTGGATCATCACCACCGGAATGCCGTCGGCTGGCCCGTAATCCAGATAATGCATCGTCAGTCGGTCAGTTTTGAGGTCGTGTGCGGTCACACCGGATGGCATATCCATGAGAATTCCTTCCTTATCTGTTTTTTGCGGGGACATCGATAAGGGATATTACCCGCCAGCCAGTTCGCTGCCAAGCGGAACGGCCGGCTTTTTTGAGGAATGTTGCAACCTATGAATGAACGCCAACGCCCAACCATTGCCCAGCTTGAAGACATCGTCAGGGCTGGCCTCTGTAGCGGCTGCGGCCTTTGCCAGAGCGTCGCCGGCGCGGAACGGGTGGAGCTGGGGCTGACACCGGCCGGTCGCCTCCGTCCCTGGACCCGGTTGCCTCTGGATGAGGTCACCATCAACGAAATCGCCGCCGTCTGTCCCGGCACTGAAATCCACGGCCTGCCCGAGGCACTCTATGCCGCCGCGCCGTTCGTCGACAACACCTGGGGGCCTTATTTCGCCATCCAGCGTGCTGGCGTTTCTGCTCCTGAGCTCCAGGGCCGCGGATTGTTGGACGCCCTGGCCATTCAACTCCTGGAAAGCGGCCAGGTTGATTTTATCCTGCAGGCGGCGTCGAACCCGGGCAGCCCCCTGGGGTTCCGGCCCCAACTTAGTTTCAGTCGGGCTGATGTTCTGGGTAGCGCCGGGACGCCTTATGGTCAGGTGGCGCTGCTCGGCGAGTTTAGGCAACTGCTGGCGCGCGGCCAGCGCTTTGCCTTCATCGGCCGGCCCTGCGACCTGACCGCCATCCGCAACCTGGCCTGGCACGATCCACGCGTTGACGAGCTGTGTTGTTTCAAGCTCAGCTACTTCTGTCTTGGGCTGACGGATCACGGCGGGGCTGCTTCTGGCGCCGGGCTGAACCGGGCTAACCCGGACGAGGCCCAACTCCAGTTCCGCTGCCAACTTTGCCCCGATGCGGCCAGTGAGTGCGCTGACCTGGCCGTTTTTGACATCCCGGGCGAGGCCCGCCAGAGCGGCGTCATTACCCGAACGGAAGCGGGGGCAGCTTTGCTGGCTGCAGCGCAGGCAGCCGGATTGGTAGCCGGCGAGGCGTTCATCGCGCCTCGAGAGCTGGATGATTTTCAGCCTTATCAGGTCTATCGTAAACAGCAGGTTTGGGCGCGCATTCACGGGCTGCGCCGGGCTGGTTCGCTCTGGCCCAACCGGTCACGGTTGCGGGTGAAATTGCTGGCGCTGCAGAATCCGGCCGGTGTCAACGAGGCTGAGATGGCCGCGATCGGCCGGCAAGCAGCCGGTGGGATTGAGCCTGGGCCATTGGCAGGTTGAGGGTCAACTGCATCAGGCGCCTTTCGTCTTTAGCCAATCCAAAAAGGATTCATCCCCTGCCCTGGCAACGAGTTCCGGCAGGCTGGCAAACTGCTGAAAATAAGCAAAAACGGTAACGTAGTTCTGATAAGAGAGCCGTTCATCGCTGCGGGCGATGGCCCAGATTTCGGCTGGCGTCAGGGCCGGCGCATGCTGTTTGAGCTGGCCAGCCGCGCTTAAGGCAAAGCCTTCATAGAACCAGATGGGACCCATGGCTTCCTCGTTGCCGGCCAGCAACCGGATATGTAGCCAATGAGCCAGTTCGTGGACCAGCAATTTGGTGAAGGAATCCGGTTCTATGCCCGTCGGATACAGCTCTGTGAATAGGGCCGGTGAAACCGTCAGTAACTGCTCCTGGTGCAGCGTGGCACAATGGGTTTCCGGGATTTCGAACTCTGGACCCAGCTGAAACAGACGGCGAATTTCTGCATCAAACTCCTTTTTTTCGGCAAAGATGACAACTTCCCGGGCCAGAGGCTCGCGCATGTGGGCGGACCAATCATGCTGTTGGGCAAAGGCAAGCAACTGTCGTTGGGCCTGGCCGATTTGCGCCTGTAGTCCACCGCGCAGCCCCTCCAGACGGTGGTCAAGCCATAGGGGAATGGCGAAAACACCTTCTTCCAGAGGCAGAAGATGGGCCGGGTGGCCCGCCATTTTACTCATGACCAGCGCTCCCCGCCGCCGAACTGTGACGCACCGCCCGCACAAACAGAAAGAGCAACAGCCAGACGATGACGTTGGTCGCAATAGCCGCCACAAACGGCAGGCTGGCTGAGCGGCTGAATAGCTGGCCGCCCAGAAGCGCCCCCAGGATCATCGCCAGGTTCCAGAAGAGATGGATGAAGCCCAGCGTCCGGCCCCTTTCGGCTGGCGCTGTCGCCTGGGCGACCAGCGGCGGCAGCAGGGTGGACAGCGACCAGGCGGCGGCAATGCCAACCAGGCCGGCGGCAAAAATGACCCAGAGCTGGCCGCTGCCGAGCGCGAGCACGATCATGCTGCCCAGCGAAACGGCGAACGTCAGCGCCGTGGTGCCGTTGACGCTCCACTTGTCGGCGGCGTAGCCTACGGCCAGTTGGGCCAGCGAGGCGGCGCTCCAGCTGGCCGTGGCGTAGAGGGCGATGACCGGCTTGCTGGCGCCGTTGTTATTGAGCAGCAGCGGAATCAGGAGTAGCAGCATGGCGTAATAAAGGGTGGGCAGGAAGCGCAGGCCGGCCAAAAGCAGGATGAGAGGGCGACCGGCGACCGGCCGGTAACCAAACAGCTCGCGCCAGCCCGGCCGTGCCACCTGTGCCAAGGGCGATGGCGGCAGGATGAAGCTGATCCAGCCGCTCGTCAGCAGCGCCGAGGCGATGAGGACCGCGGCCAGCAGCCCGTAATCCCATCGTTCCAGCAACAGCCCAGCCAGCGGGCTGCTCAGGACGCCACCCAGCGTGTACCCCCAGTTAAACAGGGCCGAGGTCAGCCCCAGAAACTGGGGCGCGGCCACGTCCATCAAATAACTTTCGCTGCCCAATACGTACAGGCCAATTAAAAAGCCGCCGGCTACCCAGAGAAGGGCAATGCCCCAGGCGCTATTCACCAGAAAGACACAGCTGGCGATGCCAAAACCGAGACTGCCCAGGATCAAGGTCTGCTTGCGCCCCAGCCAATCGGCCAGGGCGCCGCCGACCAGCGACGCGATCAGCCCGGCCACCTGGTTGGCCGCGGCGATGTTGGCCAGGACGATGGCTGAGTAGCCCCGTTCCTGCACGTAGATAGGGAAAAACGTGCTGTGAGGGGCCAGCATCATCCCGCCGAGAAGCTGAACGCCCAGCAAGGTGATGACGGCCCGGTTAAGCGTTTGCCAGAATGAGACGGTGGTTGCTGGGGTGGTGTCGCTCATCGCGCTTTTCAGACAGGTTTGCTTTTAATGGCCTCAATGTAAAGGATTTTGGCGATGTTCTGGTGCCACTGCCGTTCCAGCGAATCAGGCGCGCCGCTGGCCAGGGCGGGTTCATCCAGCCGGGCGATTTGCAGGCCGGCGGCAATCAGGCTGTTGAGATAGGTCGAGAGGGTGCGGTGGTAGGCACCGACGTGGCCGCGCACGCCGCTGCCGCCGGAGCGCCAATGCCCCTCCTCAAAATAGCGCTGGACGCGATGATGGCGGAACCGGCCGGTCTCATCCTCCTCCACCGGCGCAAACGGCATCGTGAACGGCGTCTCAAAGCAGGGATGGAGCAAGGCAGCCACAAAGCGCCCACCCGGCCGCAACACCCGCGCCACCGCCGCAAAAGCGGCGTCCATGTCGGGGATGTCCATCAGCGCCATCTTGCAGACAACCAGGTCAAAGCGGCCGTCGGCCAGCGGTGTGAGTCTCTGGGCATCTGCCTGCAGATATTGGATGGCGCCGCTCGGGGTCTGGCGCTGCGCCTCGGCCAGGTTGCGCTCAGCGAGGTCAACGCCGGTGACGCGCGCCCCGGCTGCTGCCAACTGCCGGCTCAGATGCCCCTCGCCACAGGCCAGGTCGAGGACGTCCAGGCCGGCGAGTGGCGGCAGCAACTCGAGGAGATGCGCCGTGAGCTGGTAGAAAAGCGTCTCCTCAGACGCCAGCCCCCGAGCCACAAACTCCAGGTAAAAATCGCCGATCACGTCATAGCGGGCCGCTTCATTCACCGGCCTGCTCCAGGCTGGGCAGGAACTGCTCGACCATGAACTGCACCAGCCTGTCATGGGGATGCGCCTCTTTGCGTTCTACCGCCTCAATGAGGTCGCTCTGCCATTCTTCCGCCTCGTCCTGGGCTGAGTCGGTGACGGTGCCGACGTAGAGGCAGTGGACGGGTTCGCCAATTTCGCGGGCCAGCACCGGCGCCACGGCATACAGCGACAGCGTGTCCATATTCACGACGTCGCAGCCCTGTTCGCGCATAAAGTCGATGATGTGGGGATATTCCCGGTAGAGGCTGTTGCCATTCCAGACGGTGTAGCCGGCCCACGTCAGGTGATGCGCAGCCAGAACGGCCGCAAGACGGGCTTCGAGGTCACCGGCCGGTCCGCAGGGCGCCAGCGCCGGCACGCCGTAATGATCCGCCAGGGGCAGGTCAGCCATGGTGTGCGTGGCGACAAACGGCTGGCCCATCGTTGCGCCGTTGAAGGCGCCCGCATAACCCACGCCGATGATCTGGCGGACGCCATGATGGACCAGCTCCTCAACGGTAGTCGCCCCAACCGGAAAGCCATACACCTCGCTGATAACGAGGAAGGGGATGCCCTCGTAGTGGCAGAGCCGTACCTCGCTATTGGGGCTATGCAGGAAAAAGCGCTCCGGGGCGGTTTCGGTGACGTAGGGCGCAAAGCCATTGGGAAACGGGGTGAAACAGATGAAGGCGGTCCGGGCGGCGGCCCAGGCCGGCGGCAAACGGCGCCCGCCCAACAAATTTGCCGGGGTCAGATGGGGATTGTTCATGGGAAAGTGCTCCTGGCCTCGCTCTCCAACCAGCGGGCCAATGAATCGCTGATAAACGGGCGCCAGCGCGACAGCTCTGCCTCGTTGGCGTCAATGAGTTGGTAGGCCATGTCCAGGGCGCGCAGGAGGTAGCCGGTACGCAACGCCTGCTGGAAATCGGCTTCGAGCTGAGGCGCGGGCGCCAGATCCTGCCACGGCGCCAGGTAAGCATCACGCAGTGCCCGCGCTGCCGGATCATCCACGTGGGCCGGCAGGCCGGGGAAAAGATTCTCGAAGGTGGGCAGGAGGGAGAAAAAAGGGTGGCTGAGGTTGGCGTCGCCCCAGTCGCAGAGCCGGATTTGCCCGTCGTTGATCAGGATGTTGTTGGTGTGCAGATCACCGTGTTCCAGGGCGATGGCGTAGGGGGCGGCAGCCAGTTGCGCGCACACCTCGGCCAGGCGCGGCAGGGCGGCCCGGCAGCGCGCCCGTAGCTCATCGGGGATGGCCTGCCCATGCGGCGACGCCAATAGCTCAGCCAGCAGCTCCGGTAGCCGGGCCGGTTGGCGATCCGGCAGGCCCAAAGCGGCCAGTTCAGCCAATGCCGATATGGAATCACGCTGGAGGTTGGCGTAGATGGGCAGGAATTGCTGCAGGATGGCGTGTTGGGTGCCGACGTCTGGGAGCTGGCGGAGAAGGGTACCGGCCGGTGCCGTCAAACTCCAGCCCCGCGCCTCGTCCAGTCGGATGATCGGCGGCAGGTGGTCGGCAAAGCAGCCGGCCAGCCAGCGCAGCAGCGGCGCTTCCTGCCGCCCGCCCGGCCCTGGCGCCTTAAAATAGCCAGTGCCGCCGGCGCCAGTCACATACCAGACCCGCGACCAGGGCCGATCGCGCAATAGCTCTATCGTATGAAGTTCGCCCAGGTCTGAGCCTTCCAGCCAGGCCCGCATGGCGCTATCCAGGTTCGTCGCGTTCATCTGCCATCCTCCGGTGAGGGGTTCCCCCCAACCCGTCGGGTTGTAGGGGAGCCGACGGGTTGGGGGCGACCTCTCACCGGAGCCGCTGGAAACGCTGGTGGTTGCCCGGCTGCCAGCTCTGGCCACCGTCTTCCGTATATTCCATGTGCGATTCGAAGCTATTTGGTTGGACGTTGCTGCGGGTGAAGCGGAGCTGGCTTTCGCCGCCGCCGGCCGTGGCGAAGGGGTGGCTGACCCGCGTCTCACTGCCAAAGGGGCCATTCATGACCCAAAGGCGGCCATCAGCGCCAACGGAGACCATCTCGATCTGTCGGGTTGCGGGCTTGAGGTAAAGCAGCAGGGCAGCGCTCTGCTTCAGCTCGGGGATGTCGCTGCGGCCGCTGACGACCTGGTCGGGCATCACCCAGCTGTACTCGTAGCTGCCGCTGACTGATTTCGCAACGGTGCCATCCGGCCCCAGAAAATCAGTCTGGGCCGACCAGAGGCCGATGGCGTGGCGCAACTGCTCGATGCTTTGCGCCAGCTCGGCGTCGGCCGGGACAGAGGCGCTGGCTCGCAACGCCAGGGCAGCGATGGCGGTCAGGGAAACGGTGGTCCAAAACATGGCTACTCCTTACTCAAATGGGTTGGTAAACGCGCTGGCGTCAGGCGCCAGATTGCGCCAGTGTAACGCAGAATGTCGCACCGGGTTGGGGCGGGGACGCGGGGCTAACGAAACGTTGAGACATCGGCCAGCCGGACCCAGCGATCATCACGCCGCTCGTATAACATGAGCCAGGCGCTGACAAAATCCAGCGGCTGGACGCTGCCATCCCCGACCTGTTGCTGGCCGCTGACCTTGACCTGGGCGATAAGCCAGCCCATTGAGCCATCCGCCGAGATACCCACGATAGGCTCGCTCAGATCGGCGTATTCGCTGAAGTCCGTGTTCCCCAGGTAGCTGCTGAACTGGGTTCGGATGGCGTCAGCGGTCGGGCGGCGGATGTCACCGCGGCCAACGGAGAGGTAGTCCGGGGCGATATCCTGCAGGAAAAAATCGACATCTTTGTCCAGGTGGGCCTGGATGCCGGCCTGGTGTAGGGCCAGGAGCTCGGCTTTGAGCGTTTCAAGTTCGGCTTCGCTTCGCATAGCATCGTTCCTTATTTTAGCAGGTCGGCCCACAAGCGGCGGCGCTCGCGGGCCGGATCGGTCTGCAGATGAGCTGGTGTGTCAAAAACCATGGTGGCCCGCGTCTGGTCGTCGTAGCGGGGCCAGTCCGGTAGGCCCGGGGCGCGGGGCACGCCGGCCCGGATGAAGCTGGCCCAGGCGGCGTGCATCTGGTCGGCGAGCAGGATGGGCGGGCTGGCGCCGAGCTGGTAAGGAGTGCTGGGCGTCCAGAGGCGGTGGAAGGCAAAGGGGAGTTCGACGGTGTGGCCCGCGCCCAGGGCGCCATTTTGGACCGGCGAGGCCCAGGCGAAGTCAAACAGGTAGGTAGGTTGATGGCGGGCGTGGCGCTCGGCAAACAGGATGGTCGGCTGGATAAAAGCGCGATCACTCATGGCGGCGACGAACAGATCGACGGGCGTGAGCGGCCCCAGGGTTGCTTGATAATGTTGCACCAGCGCGGCGCCATCGAACCCGAGGCTGTCAAAATGGCGCACTAACGCTGCTTCGTCGCGGGGGATGACGGCTGGCGGCAGGACGCTGGGGTAGGGGCGATAGTCGTCGCGGCAGGCGCCGATGAGCAGGGGGACGGGGGCTAACCGGCCGGTCGCCGCCGCCACGAGCGGCTGTTCCGGGATGATCGCGCCATCCAGCACCATGCCCCAGGGGATGCGCCAGGGCGAGGCGGCGCGCATCGTGGCGCCGCGGGCCGCTAAAAGGGCTTCGACTGGTGCCTCCTGGAGCGCGGCGATGCGGGTCAGGCCGCTGTGCTGGCAAAATTGCGCAGCGGTGGCGACCGCCTCCGGGATGCCGCGCAGGGGCGTCAGGCTGGAGAGGGAATGGCTGATGGCCCGGTGAAAGAGGCCGCGGGCCAGCGGTGCCGTCAGCAGGCCGATGATGGTATGCGCTCCGGCCGATTGGCCGCAGATGGTCACATTGTCCGGGTCGCCGCCGAACGCGCTGATGTTGTCCCGAATCCAGCTCAGCGCAGCGATGGCGTCCAGGATGGTGAGGTTGCCGGCGCCGGCAAAGTCGGGGTCGAGATGGCCCAGGTAAAGGCTGCCGGCCTCGCCGAGGCGATAGTTGAGGGTGACGGCGACGAGATCGTGGCGGGCGGCAAACGATTCGCCGTGGTAGAGCGGCATCGAGCCGGAGCCGGAGACCCAGGCGCCGCCGTGGATGTAGAGGAGGACCGGCCGGTTGCCCGCATCGGCCGCCGGCGTCCAGACGTTGAGGCGGAGCGAATCTTCGGCCTGGGGCTGGTTTTCTGGCCCCAGAAACCGTTCAAAGCGAGAGGGGGTTTGCGGTTGGATGGGGCCGAACTGGGTGGCGTCCCGCACGCCGGCCCAGGCTGCGGGCGGGGCTGGCGGGCGGAAGCGGTGTGGCCCGGTTGGCGGCGCGGCGTAGGGAATGCCGGCGAAAAGCAGGCATTGGCCCGTGAAATAACCCTGTAATTTACCGAAATTGGTCTCGACAATAGTCTGCATCGGCATAAGCGCCTCCTGGCTGAGGGGTCTTATGCCGATCTATACCACAGGCGCCGCGAGCTAGCTATTTTCGGCGCGCCCTTTTAGCCCGGCGCAGAAGGCGACAAAACTGTCGGTCAGGTCGGGCAGGGTTCGCCCAAAAACAGGCAGCAGCAGGCCGCTGAAGGTTTCGGCCGTGTGAAAATGAGTCTGGTCATCCCCTTTGGCAGTCAGGGTATGGACCCGTTCAGATTTGAACAGGCCCAAAGGCATCCCACCCGTAAAGACCATCTTGTGAGGCGGTTCGAAGCTGGTGATCTTCACGGCGAAAGCGCGCTCGGGACTGAATTTGGTGAAGAATTTGACCTGCTGGCCGGGGCTGAGCTGGCCTTCGACCCGGACCATGCCAGGGTCCCACTCGGGGTAACCGGCCGGATCAGTCAGAATAGCCCAGATTTTGTCGGCCGGCGCTGCAATCATCGTTTCTGCCTGAAAATGCTTCATAACGTCTTACCCCTGTGCCAGCGTTTGCTGGACGTAGTCGGCCAGGGCGGTCTGGTCAAAATCCGGGCTGGTGATACGCATGGTGCGTGTCTTTTTGCCATCGCCTTCGAGCAGGCCGTGACCATCTTCCAGCGCGGCGCCCTGGTGGAAAATGAGCGAGATTTTGCCTTTGCCGACGACAGTCTGGATATGATTTTTGCTCGTGGCGTAGACAAGACAATCTTTCCACTTGATGCTCTCATTGAAAGCGGGGCCGGCAGCCAGCACACAGGCGCGGACGGCCAGGAAGAGCGGCTTGACGGCCGGGTCCAGCCCTTCGATGTAGTCGTTCACGTTGTCGTTTTGGGAGGGTGTGTAATTCATAGGCTCATTGTAATCGTGGCTTAACCGGCTGCATTGTACGAAGCGGCCATCAGATTGTCCTGCAGGATGGTGCTGGCCTCGAAATAGGCCAACGGGGTGAAGCCGGTCATTTTTCTGAAAGCGCGGTTGAGGTGGGGCTGATCGTAGTACGCCTCGTCGTCAACATATTCGATCAGGCGAGGGTTCTCGTCGCCGAAGTTGCAGGTCTGTCCCAGGAAACGGTGCAGGTTTTCGATGGCCAGAAGATGCTGCCGGCTGAGGCCGAAGACGCTCTGGTAGAAGCGGCGGCGCTGCCGGGGCGAGTAGGCGGCCAGCCAGGTGGATTCGTTTAGGCCGGAGCGGAACATCGGGCCGGCCAGGTGTGGTTGGCGGTCTGCTTGAAGTGCCGGCTGGAGTTGATTCGCAAAATCAGGCAGCGAGTTGACCGGCGTTCTGAGCCAGTTCAGGGGGAGGAAGCGTCCGGCCGGTACTACATTTGCGATGTTTTCCGCCAGGCGCAGGTAAAAGCGGGCGCCGTAGAGCACGAGTGGCAGCGTGAAGTGCAGCTTATGGCCCCGGCTGTGCAGGGTGCGGAGGGATTGCGCCGGTAATGGCTGGGGCGGCTCGCTGTCCGTGGCTGCCCAGGCGAGCTGGCCTTGCTGAACGTAGAGGAAGTCGTAGCAAAGCTCGGGGATAACGTGATCCGCGAGGACCGCTGCCGGGCCATCGATCTGCATGCGCCAGAAATAGGCCAGATCAAGCGCCGGCACGCCGGCCAGTTTGTGGAAGGAAATCTGCATGGGCAGCCTGCGCACACATAGTTTGTCTTGAGGAATGGAGCCGCATTCAGCCTGTTTCATTCCCCTGGAACTCAAGACATTTGCCAACAGTTTGCGAAAATTCGCGCCATTCGCGGCCAAAGCACTTTACAGGATAGCAGACGGGAGAAGATGTTGGTAGAGCCGGCTTAGATCCGTATCGTTTACCTGGCAGCTGCGTAAGTAGCCCCGGACGCTGCCGTAGCTATTTTCCAGATGGTGTAACAGGCTCAGGATGATTTCCGGTTCTTCGACCAGCGTCTTTTGGAAGGCGGGCTGCAGATAGCGGTTGCTCACGGCGTAATCGGCGGCAATCAGCTGGTGGTCGACGCCGGCCAGGGCCAGGAGCAGGCCGGCGATGATGCCGGTGCGATCGCGGCCGGAATGGCAGTGAAAGAGGATGGCGCCCTGCTCTGTGGCGGCGGCCATGGCCGTGATGATCTGGCCGATGTTGGCCTGATAACGGTCGGCGGCGAAGATGTAGTAGTCGGCCAGGGACGTAAGCTGATTACCCTGGGCGATCCCTTCAGCGTCGGTTTCATCCAGCAGGGGGATGTTTTGGTAGGTGGGTTGACCGGGCTGGCCGCTGTTGGCGGCAAAGGGGGGCGGATCGATGGCCAGCTCAAATTCGGAGCGCAGGTCGATGATGGTGCGGATGCCGTAGGCGACGAGGTCAGTTTGACCGGCCGGTGACAATCGCGCCAGATTATCAGCCCGGACAAAGGCGTGGGAGCGGGTGAGCTGCTGGTCGGGACCGGCCGGCAAGCCACCCAGATCCCTGACGTTGTAACAGGCGTTCCAGAAAAGACGGCGATTCTCAACGGATGTAGTCATAGGCGGCTGATTCGGCTCAGGCGATGGCGACAAAAAAGCGCACGCCAACCTGCGGGCCGGCGTGCGCTTCTGATTTGTATAGCGGTTACTCTGGTTTGCTGGCCAGGAGGCGGAGACCGTTTAGCGAGACCAGTACCGTACCGCCTTCGTGGCCGATGACGGCCAGGGGCAGCGGTAGCTGGATGGCGAAAATGCCAATCAGCATCAGGACGATCATGCCCATAGCGAAGCCCAGGTTGATGAGCAAGGTGCGCCGTGTGCGCCGGCTGAGGGCGATGGCGTAGGCCAGTTTGCCCAGGTCATTGGCCATCAGCACCACGTCAGCCGACTCCAGGGCGACATCGGTGCCGGCAGCGCCCATGGCGACGCCGACCTGCGCAGCGGCCAGCGCCGGCGAGTCATTGACGCCGTCCCCGACCATGGCGACGGTGCCAAACTCCTGCTGAAGTTCCTCGATGATGCGTAGCTTGTCTTCCGGCAGGAGGCCGCCGTAGTAGCGGTCCACGCCGGCCTGCTCGGCGATGGCGTGGGCGACCTGTTCATGGTCACCGGTGAGCATGATGATTTTCTCGACGCCGGCATCGCGCAGTTTTTGGATGGCGCTGGCGGCATCCGGCCGGATCGTGTCGGCCAGGGCAATGAGGCCCAGCACTGTCACCCGGCCACCATGCCATTCGCCGACGACTACGGTGGTTTTACCTTCCGCTTGCAGCGCGTCGACCTCAGAGTCGACGGTGCCATCAATGCCGCCCGAGGCGAAGAAGCGGGGGCTGCCCACGCCGATCTTGCGGCCATTGACCGTGGCGGCGATGCCCTTGCCAGTGGTCGTGGTCACTTCCGTTGCTTCCAGCTGGGGCGCACCCATTTTTTCGGCAGCGGCCACAATGGCTTCGGCGAGGGGGTGTTCGGAGCGGGACTCAACGGCGGCAGCCAGGCTCATCAGCTCTTCCTTCGTGGTCGCCATCGGCACCACATCAAGGACCTGCGGCAGGCCGGTGGTCAGGGTGCCGGTTTTGTCGAAGGCGACAACCCGGATTTCGGCAGCCTGCTCGACGTAAGCGCCGCCCTTGAAGAGGATGCCGTGACGGGCCCCGTTAGCGATGGCGGAAAGGACGGAAGCCGGCGTACTGATGACCAGGGCGCAGGGCGAGGCGGCCACGAGGACCGTCATGGCCCGGTAAAAGACCGAGTCAAAAGCTTCGTTCAGGAAGAAATAAGGGATAAGAATCAGCAAAATCGTGGCGACGATGACCAGCACCGCATACCGTTGCTCGAAGACCTCGACAAAGCGCTCGGTCTTGGCTTTGCGCAGCTGGGCTTCCTCGACCAGGCGGATCATCTTGGCCAATGTGGTGTTTTCGGCCAGCGCGGTGACTTCGATTTCCAGACTGCCGGTCTGGTTTATCGTGCCGGCCAGGACCACATCCCCTTCGGCGCGGCTGACCGGGATGGATTCGCCGGTCATGCTCGATTGGTCGACGGCACTCTGGCCTTCAAGGATGACGCCGTCCAGCGGAATGCGTTCGCCAGGCCGGACCAGAACGCGGTCATGCAGACGAATCTGTTCGATGGCCAGTTCCTGGAGCTCGCCATCACGCCGTACCAGCGCTTCATCCGGCCGGAGGGCGATTAGGGCCTCAATCGAGGTGCGGGTCCGGCTCAGGGCATAGTTTTGCAGGACATTGGAAATGGAGAACAGCACCAGGAGCAGGGCCCCTTCAAAGGGGTTGCCGACCAGGGCCGCGCCGAGGGCCGCCAGGATCATGAGCAGATCGACGTCGATCGACCATTCGCGCAAGGAGGTCAGCCCGGCGCGCAGCCCGAAGAAGCCGCCGGCCAGGTAGGCGACCAGGTAACTGCCATTCGCCAGGAGTGGGGCTGACCCTTGCGCAACGCGGCCGACGATGAGGCCGATCAGGGCCACCAGGGTCAGGATGGCTTCCGGATTGGTGCGTTGGTCATGTAAAAAACGGCCGATTGTGCTGAGGGCAAGTTGGCTCGTTGATGGTTCTGGCTGGTTATTCACCGGTCGGATGCCGGCGGAGAGAGTCTCGGTTGGTTGTAGCATGTACCGTGTTTACCCTTGGTTCACTTCAAGTTATTCAAAATGCAAAAACTGGTTTAACCATGGTTAAATTATAGCAGAGTTCAGGGGAGCATACTATCCCCAAAGGGTATAAATCAGGAAATCCAACAGAGCGCTAATGCTGAACCCGACGGGTTGCCGAACCCGACAGGTTGCCGAACCCGACAGGTTGGCCAACCCCTCACGCCAGCAGGTCGAAGCTGAGGCTGTCAAAGGGTTGCCCGTTGATCTGTAGCTGGATCTGATGCTCGCCAGGGTACAGGCGCCGTGTCGTCATCAGCCGCATGGGATGCTTCTTGTTGATGGTGACAGTTTCACCCGCAGCGAGCTCCAGCTGCTTGAGTTTGAACATTTTCTGCCCCGGCGCCCGCTGACCATCGCTGGCGAACCGCATCTGGTAATCAATCAGTAGATTTTGCGGCTTGTTGGCCTTTAACGTCAGCGTGAAAATGAACGCCTCGCCCACTTTGACCGTAGGTGTCTCCGTCTTGAACGCCATGATTTCGATATCTGGCGCTTCGCCATAGCCGAGCAGGGCCAGCGCTCCGTCGTGCCCCTGCTTGATCAACGAACGCAGGCTGTGCCGGATGATGAAATCCATCTCTGCCGCCGTCTGCTGGTCGCTGGCCTGCCAGCCGGCCAGGATGCTTACGACCAGATCAGGGTTGAGCTTGCTGATATCGTTCAGGTGGTTGGCGACGGAGCGGGTCACGTAACGGGTTGGGTCGGCGTAGAGTTGTTCCAGCAGCGGCAGTGGGTCACTGTAGTGAATCGTGAGCTTTTGCGCCCAGGGCAGTTTGGGGCGGCTGCCTTCACTCGCCAGCCGGCGCACATGGTAATTTTCATCACCGGCACAATTGTCCAGAAAGGCCAGAGTCTCGGCCGGAAATTCGTTGATGAAGAAGCGGATGGCGTTTTCCGCCGAAAACCGCTTGGTGATTTCGCGCAGGGCATTTAGCGAAAGCGCCAGGTGTTCGCGGCTGCAGCCGTATTGGGCCACATAATGGGAATACGGGGCGATGATAAAATCGCCAAAATCGTCATCGGTCAGGGTTGGATCCAGCTCGGGCGGCAGGGCCTGCAGCAGGATCGCCACGGCGTCCGGGTAGTTGCCTGGCAGGCTCTCGCGCAGACAGGCCGTCATATGGTCAATGCGCTCTTTGAGTCCCAGCTCCGGGAAGCGGGCCAGGACTGCTGCCTGAAACGTGTCGCCGGGGAAGGTGGGGTGGGCGTCCACAAACAAGTTGGTCAGCCGCCCGACCGATTCAGGATTGAACAGCTGGTCTTTCAGGGAAAAGGATGTTTCAGCTTTCATAGTTTTGTACGGTTTGATTTAGTTTGTTGCGCCCAGACCAGCGCTGAGAATGGCGGCCATCCGCTCGATCACCAGATCCTCGACACCGGGTAGATGGCCATCGATCAGGAGGAGCGACAGCCCATGGCAGGCTGACCAGACGGTGACAGCCACATCGCGGGAGCGCCACGCCTGAATGAGACCCGCCTCTTTGCATTCACGCAGGATGGCAATCAGCTCCTGATGCGTGTCGCTGATGATGGTCCGCAGGGCGGGGTGGTCATCAGCTTGAATGGCGTCCACGCCGTACATCAGCCGATACGCCGTAGGATTCTGGACGGCGAAACGGACGTAGCCGATGCCCATGCGCTCGAAGCGGGTCAGCGGTGAGAGCGTGGGGTCGCCGGTGCGAACCTGGCGGAGGGCGCTGATGAGCTGCTCAAACCCCTGCTGGGCGACAGCTGCCAACAGCGCGGCCTTGTCTTCAAAGTGGCGATAGGGTGCGGTGCGGGAGACGCCGACACGCTGGCTCAGGCCGCGCATGGTGACGGCGTCGACGCCTTCTTCGGCAATGATCTGCTGGGCCGCTGCCAAAAGCGCTTCGCGCAGGTCGCCGTGATGATAGGATTTTCGCGTTGTTTCGTCTGTGCTCATACTCTCGTGGGGTGCCAGAAATGCCAGCTACCCGGCCACTGATTTTACCTCTCTTGCGGTGGGATCGCATGTTGACGCAGTCAACATGGCGGCATATAATGTGGACACCGTCAACATGGCGCCTGGAGAAAAGATGTCGACTAACGAAAAGCAAAAGTTACCGCTGAAATTGCGTATGTTGCGCACGACGTTTAAGAGCGTGGGGGCAATATCACCACGTCTGGCTGGCCGATTGGCCTTTGAACTGTTTCAGATCCCGCTGAACCCCAGCCCGGTCAAAGAGAACCAGGCGCTGATGCGCACGGCGCAGCGGACCCAGATTCCGTTCGGCAAAGGGCATCTGGCGACTTATCGGTGGCAGGGTGATGGCCCGGCGGTGTTGCTGGTCCATGGTTGGGAGACCAATGCCAGCCGCTGGCTGCCGGCGGTGGCGGCCTTGCGTCAGGCGGATTTTGACGTGATCGCCTTTGACGCGCCGGCGCATGGCCACTCCAGTGGTCGGAAGTTACCTTTTGATCAATATGCCCGGGCGATTGGGGCTGTGGTGGATCATTACCCGGGGATTACGGCGCTCATCGCCCATTCCTTTGGGGTAGTGGGCAGCGCTTTTTATCTGACAAACGGGGCGTCGCCAGCAATTCAGCAGGCGGTTTTTGTGGGTGGCCCTAATCGGGCGCTGGATGCGTTGACTGGTTTTGCCGCGATTCTGGGCCTGTCGGCGCGGAGCCAGGCCCACATTATCCGCAACCTGGAGCGGCGCATGGGGGTGCCGGCTGAACAGGTCAGTGTCGGTTACACCATGCGTGAGCACCCGTTGCCCGCGCTTATTGTCCACGACCGGGATGACGCCATCGTACCGTATGAGGCGGCGCTCAATATCAAGGCGGGCTGGCCGCGGGCAACATTGCTTACGACTGCGGGGCTGGGTCATCGGCGCATTTTGGCTGATGGCGAGGTGTTGGCCGACATTGTGGCCTATTTGCAGGCTGGGAAGCGGGAACCGGCCGGTCTGGCCGCCTGATGGTTCGATGGCGCCGCCCGCGCCTGACGCTGCGCTTAAAAGGCCGCTTCGCTGTCGATGGGGCGCCAGTCGTGCAGTAGGGCCAGGTTATCCGCCCGGAAAGCGAAATAATTGCCCCCGCCGCTGCCCGGCTGATCATGGACCCGGCTGATGGGTACCCCTTTTAGATGGCAGAGTAAAAATGCGCCCACGGCGCCGTGGCTGACGATGGCGATATGGCCATGGCTCTGATCATCGCGAATCAGGCGCCTGACTGCTTTGAGGATTCGTTTCTGGGCAGCTGAAGCCGTTTCCCAGCCGCGGCTTGATTCATCCGGGTGGGCAAAAGCGTCGTTGGCGGCGGCTTCATGTTCGGCATGGGGCAGGTAGCCGGTGCTGCTCCGGTCCAATTCACCCAACTCTGGCACGATCTGATAATCCAATTCCACAAATTCGCCCAATATAGCTGCGCCATCAATCGCTTTCTGTTCGGCGCTGCAATAAACCGAGCCGATCTCAAAGATCCAGGGCTGGTCCAGCATGATGCCGAGCCGTTCTTTGCCTTTGTCGGCGAGCGGCCATTGGGTGACCGGTACAGCCGGGTCGATAATGACTTCGGGATGGGTGATGAAGTAAACGAATTTCATAAGCGCTGCCGGGTTGGTTGAACGACCCGGTCCCGGCCACATTGTACCTCAGGGCTGTCCAGGACACCGCTTCAGGGGCGGCGGCGCTGGCCGAGGATTTGGTTCAGCAGGCTGAATTTGTCGGCCAGGTTGCCGCCGGTGATGAGCTGCAGGCGGATGGTGGCGCAAAGCAGATCGAGATCGGGGCTGGGCAGCTGGCTTTGCCAGTTGGCGAGGGCAGTGGGCAGGGGGATGCCGCCGGAGACCTGGTCGACGAGGCTTTGGGTGAGCGGACCGGCCGGTTCGCCCAGATCGCTCGCCGCCATGCTCAGCGCCTGTACCAGGCTGTAGCCAGAGCGCAGTCCATTTTCCAGGATGCGCAGTAATTCAGGTAATTGGGCTTCGAACGCCTGGACATCGGCGGGGAGGGAGGCGGAACCGGCCGGTATTGGCTCGGTCGTTAGCGCCTCCAGCCGGGCCTGATAATCCTCATAGCCAACTTCCAGCAGATGCACGGTGGCCACAGCCCGTTCGACCACGGCGGTATTGTGGCGCTGCTGCGGCAGGCCCCAATGCTCGGCCAGGGCCGCCATCTGCCGCGCGGTGATATCGGTGATTTGAATGCTGATTTGCTTCATGAGTGAAATAATATACGAAAATCGTGTGAAATGTCAATGGATCGATGTGGCAACCCGTCGGGTCGGGCAACCCGTCAGGTTGGGCAACCCGTCAGGTTGGGAGTAGGATCGGCGCATGATGAAAACTGAGAATGGGTTGATTCCGCTGGATGGCACTTACAATACCCGCGATGTCGGGGGTTACCAGACAAGCAATGGCGCCGCCATTCGGCCACATCGGCTGCTGCGCTCCGATAGCTTGCACGCGCTGACGTCTGCTGATGTGGCCAGATTACATGATTTTGGCCTCAAAACGGTGGTTGATCTGCGCCGGGATGAGGAAAGGGAAAAGGAACCCAATCGGCTCGCCGGTGAAGCGTGGATCGATTACCATCCCAATCCCCTGTTTGATCGAGAGCCCTACGCCAGAGGTATTCCGGTGCACCAGGTCGCCGGCTACTACTGTGCCCTGGTCGATACCAGCCAGCCGGAAATCCGCGATGTGTTGCGCTTATTGGCCGATCCGGCAAGCTACCCGGTGCTGGTCCACTGCGCGGTTGGCAAGGATAGGACGGGGCTGCTGGTCGCTTTGGCATTGGCGCTGGCCAGTGTGCCTTCCGACACTATCGCTGCCGACTACGCTCTGAGTGATGCGCTCATTGAACCACTCAAGCCGAAATACCGGCATCTCTTTCGGGTCAACACGACCCTGCCGCCTGAGACCTATGAAGCCCTACTGACGGCCCCACCACAGGCCATGCTGGACCTGCTCCATTATCTGGATGTGCAATATGGTGGCGTCTTTGTCTACGCCCGCCAGATCGGCCTCTCGGACCGTGAGATCCAGCAGATTCGCGACAATCTGATTTCTGGCTGAGTACATGAGTCGGAAAACATCCTTGATTTGTATGCACAAACTGTGTACAATTTGACATGTCTTTTCAGTGGGATGATCGAAAGGCCATGGTCAATATCGTTAAGCATGGTATCGATTTTGCCGATGTCATTGGTGTTTTTGATGACGAGGATGCATTGTGGCAACTCGATGAGCATAGTCAAGAAGAGCGACACCTCATTCTAGGCCTTGACCTAAAAGGCAGAGTTGTTGTTGTCGTGTTTACATTCCGTGGCCAGATGATTCGACTGATCTCAGCTAGAAAAGCGAGCAGGCATGAGCAATATCAATATGAAAAACGACGATGATGAAATGAAAGAGGAGTATGACTTCAGCCAGGCGCAACGTGGGCCGTTTTTGCCCGCCAAACCCAACAAGGAGCGGATAACTATCCGGTTGGATGCAGATATCCTGCAATGGTTTCGGGAAACGGTCCATCGCCAGGGGGGCGGCAACTATCAGTCACTGATTAACGACGCCTTGCGCCAGCACATTGGCGCGCAACAATACGCCTGGGAAGAGACCGTGCGCCGTATCGTGCGCGAGGAATTGGGGCGGTATGATGCCGGGCGCAATCAGGCTGGGGCGTAGTAGACCTTAGCCTGGCTCTGGCAGGCTGTCCCGCTCCAGGTGGCGGCGCAGGAACTCGCCCGTGTAAGAAGCCGGCACCTTCAGGATCTCTTCTGGCGTACCGGCGGCGATGATCTCGCCGCCCCGGTCACCACCCTCTGGGCCCAGATCGATGATGTGATCGGCCACCTTGATGATATCCAGGTTGTGCTCGATGATGATGACGGTGTTGCCTTTGTTGACCAGCTTGTTAAGGGCCACGATGAGCTTGGCAACGTCATGGGAGTGCAGACCGACGGACGGTTCGTCCAGGATGTAGACGGTCCGGCCGGTAGCGATTTTGGACAATTCGCGGCTCAACTTGATCCGCTGCGCCTCACCACCACTCAATGTTGGTGCCGGTTGGCCCAACTTGATGTAGCCCAGACCCACATCCACCATCGTCTTCAGGCGCCGTTTGATGGTCGGGATGCTTTCAAAAAAGTCGACCGCTTCCTCAATCGTCAGATCCAGGACCTGGGCGATGTTCAGCCCCTTGAAAGTAACCTGCAGTGTTTCCCGGTTGTAGCGGCTGCCATGACAAACATCGCAGGGTACGTAGATGTCAGGCAGGAACTGCATCTCGATACGGTTTTGCCCCTGGCCTTCACACGCCTCACAGCGGCCGCCCTTGACATTAAAGCTGAAGCGCCCTGGCTTGTAGCCGCGCGTTTTGCTCTCCGGCAGATTGGCGAACAGATCGCGCAAGGGACCAAACAGACCGGTATAGGTGGCTGGATTGGAGCGCGGCGTCCGGCCGATCGGGCTCTGGTCGATCTCGATCACCTTGTCCAGCTGATCTAACCCTTCGATGGTTTTGTGTTTGCCTGGGAGATCTTTGGCGCCGTTAAAGTGTTGGGCCAATTTTTTGCTCAGGATCTCGATTAACAGCGAACTCTTGCCGCTGCCGCTAACCCCGGTCAGACAGACAAACAGACCGAGCGGGATCTTGACGTCGATATCCTTGAGGTTATTTTCCTGCGCTCCTTTGACCACCAGGAATTCGCCGGTACCCTTGCGCCGGGTTGGCGGCACAGGGATGCTCTTGCGGCCGCTCAGATAGGCACCGGTCAGCGACTGCTCATTGGCCATCACCTCGGTCGGCGTCCCTTCGGCCACAACTTCGCCGCCGAATTTGCCGGCGCCGGGCCCCAGGTCGAGCAGCCAGTCCGCACTCAGCATCGTATCCTCGTCATGTTCGACGACAAGGACCGTGTTGCCCAGATCGCGCATCCCTTTCAAGGTGGCGATAAGGCGGGCATTGTCCCGTTGGTGCAGGCCGATGCTGGGCTCGTCCAGGACGTACATCACCCCCATGAGACGGCTGCCGATCTGGGTGGCCAGCCGGATGCGCTGGGCCTCACCGCCGCTCAAGGTGCCGGCGGTGCGGTTCAACGTCAGGTAATCCAGGCCCACATTGATGAGGAACTCCAGCCGTTCGCAGATCTCCTTCAGGATTTCGCGGGCGATAATTTGCTGGCGCGGCGTCAGCGGGGTGCGCTGCGGATCGCGCAGGCTGGTGGCCCAATCCCGCGAACCCATGACGGCGTCAGCCGTAATTTCGTAGATGGACCGGCCGGCAATGGTGACGGCTCGGGCAATGGGGCTGAGCCGGGTGCCGGCGCAAGTCTCGCAGGGCCGGTCGATCATAAACTCTTCCAGCTTGCCGCGAACATAGTCAGACGTTGATTCCTGATAGCGCCGTTCCAGGTTGGGGATGACGCCTTCAAAGCGGGTGGTGTAGGTCCGTTTGGAGCCTTCCCGGTTAACGTAGCGCACGCCAATCTCTTCCGAGCCGCTGCCATACATCAGGATATGGACCTGGGCATCTGAAAGTTCATGGACCGGAACATTGGTCGGGATGTCAAAATGGTTGCAGGTGGCTTCGATGAGTTGCCAGTAATAACCCTGCTTGTCATCCGTCGGCCAGGCGATGATAGCGCCCTCGGCCAACGTCATATTCGGATTGGGCATCACCAGGGCCGGGTCGATGGCCTTCTTCGTGCCCAGCCCCTGACAAACCTCGCAGGCGCCGTGGGGGCTGTTGAAGCTGAAAGTACGCGGCTCGATTTCCGGCACGCTGGTGCCATCGTAGGCGCAGGCGAGATGCTCGGAGTACATGTGATCCTGGGGGTTGGCCGGATCGGTGACATCGTTGATGATAACAACGCCTTTGCCCAGCGTCAGGGCTGTTTCGATGGAGTCTGTCAGACGCGTCCGGGCTGCCTGGGCCTCTTCGCCCTGCTTGTCCTCAAGTTGGCGAATGATCAAGCGGTCAACGACAGCTTCGATTGTATGGTTCTTGTAGCGGTCCAGCTCGATTTCATCATCGACCTGGAAAACTTCGCCATTAACCCGGACGCGGACAAAGCCAGCGCGCCGCACCTCTTCAAATACACGCTGGTGATGCCCTTTGCGGTCCTGGATCAGCGGCGCCAGGATAAGAATGCGACTGCCATCAGCCATCCCCTCAACTGTCTCAACGATCTGTTCAGCAGATTGTGAGGAAACGGGCCGGCCGCAGGTGGGACAGTGGGGTGTGCCGACCCGGGCATAGAGGAGACGAAGGTAGTCGTAGATCTCCGTCACTGTACCCACCGTCGAGCGCGGGTTGCGGCTGACCCCTTTTTGGTCAATGGAGACCGCCGGGCTCAACCCCTCAATCTGATCCACATCCGGCTTTTCCATTTGCCCGAGGAATTGGCGGGCATAGGCCGACAGGGATTCGACATAGCGACGCTGCCCTTCCGCGAAGATGGTGTCAAACGCCAGCGACGATTTGCCGGAACCCGAGAGGCCGGTGATGACCACCAGCTTGTCACGGGGGATTTCCACATCGATATCTTTCAGGTTGTGCTCGCGAGCGCCGCGGACAACGATCTTGTCAAGAGGCATGCAGGATCCTATGGCATCTAAACGTAGGGCGGGCAGCCGGGGCCGCCGAATAGTTTTCGTTGGCTGTTCAGGCCCCTGGGCAACGGCTCAGGTCGGGACGCAAACAGAACAGATATTCTAGCATACCGGGTGCCTGGCTGCTATAGGAGTTTCATAAAAAAACTGGCGGGACCTGCGGCCCTGCCAGTTTTCCTACGCATCATAGTGACAAACTGTCGTTAGCCTACTCGTAGGTCTTAACGATGGAGTTGTCGCCGCTGATATTGTTTGGCACGTAGGCGTCAGCCGCCTCGTCGTTATGCCAGGCGTCACCATCGACCAGGTAGCGGAAATGAAACTCGCTGTCCTTGGGCAGGCGCACTTTGGTGCTAAAGGTGCCGTTACGTTTGGTCATGGCGATGGGTTCCCAGCCATTGAACTCAGACACGAGGGCCACTTTTTGGGCATCAACGGTGTACTGGAAGGTGACTTCCACTTCATCTTTTGTCTTGAAAAATTTCTTCTTTAACATAATTACTCCAACAAAAAAGGACCTTGTTCGAGGTCCTTTATCAAGCGAGACGATAGATCCCGCACCACTCTTAATGTCAGCAAACCGGCTGGCATTATAAAAGAGTTTTTGTCGGGCGGTCAAGCGATGCTGAGAAGTTCATGAAAAGCGTACAAACCGGCCGGTTCCCCACTCCATGATCTGCCCAAAACCGCCCCTATTCTGGCTTGTAATAGGGGCGTGTACTATGAGCGACAACTGGTTGTTTGCGCGTGACCGCCTCATCCGTGATGCAATGGACAAGGTAAACATTCACCAGGGCAAGCGCGCGATGCAGGATACGGACCAGCTGACGCGGGCTGGTTACTTCCAGATCGAGCCAGATGTGCGCCTGGTTTTCGCCGGTATGAGCCTCAACGGAGCTCATATTTAGCCGCTCATCCTGAATAAGCTGCAACACCTCGAACATCAGTCCGGCCCGATCATAGCCATCGATCTGGATGCGAATAAGGCGGACGGCCCGGTTCGCTTCGCTGCCCCAGCCCAGCTTGATGGTGCGGTCGGAGATGGGGTCGGGGGGCAGATTGTGGCAGTTTTCCCGGTGGACGGTGACGCCGCCGTCTTTGCGGATGTAGCCGACAATGGCGGCTGGCGGGCGCGGACCGCAGGTCTGGCAGAGGCGGACCTCACGGTTGCCCGTATGGGTCACCACAAACTTCTCGCCGCCGGAAGACTCTACGACAGTGCCCACGCTGCGGTGCAGACCGCGATCCCACTCGACGGCTAGCAGCTTCGTCGCCACATTTGTCGGCAAAATCTCCGCCCGGCCCAGCGCATAGTACAACTCGTCTGGATTGTCATAGCCAAACAGATCGGCGATCCATTGATGGGGATAGGTGGATAAGCCCACCATCGACAGCTCAAACGAGAGCAACCGTTCCCCTTCCTGGATGGCGACCTCCGACGATAGCCGCCTGAACCAGCGGCGCACATGGGATTTGGCCCGGCTCGTTTGCAAATAGCCCAGATCCTCGTCAAGCCAGGTCCGGGCCGGGGCCGAGCGGCCACGTTTGCCAATGTAGACCCGATCGCCATCGTTCAGTGGCTTGTTCAGCGGGGTGCCAACCCCATTGACGTAGGCGACCCGGGTTTGATGGCCGATGGCCGTGTGAATGGCGTAAGCAAAGTCGATCGCCGTCGAACCCTGGGGCAGCTCGTGGGCGTCGCCCTGGGGAGTATAGACGACGATCTGGTTGCTAAAAACATCCTGGACAACGCTTTGTACGCCTATAGCCGGGTTTTGCGGTTCCAGGTTGATGTTGTCGCTGACATTGATGCTAAGCGCCTCGACGCGTTTGTCGGCAGCTGCCCCCCAGATGGGCGGCTCCTGGGCATAAAGCCAGCGAGAGAGCACGCCAATCGCCGCCGTGATGTTCATCTCCACCGTGCGTAGCCGGATTTTGATATGCTGACCATTGTCATGCATGACCGTCGTGTGCAGGGCGCGATAAAGATTATCTCGGGGGGCAGCGATGTAATCGTCAAAGGTACGCTGGATCGGGCGCCAGAGCTGGTGAATGTGACCCAGAGCCAGATAGCAGGCCGGGATGTTTTCCAGCAGCACAACCAGGCGCAAGGTACGATCCACTTCCAGCCGGCTGAGCTCCAGCTCATCATCGTATTCCTGGCAGCAGCTAAGGAACTCGCTGTAGACATTGCGCGGGGAGAGTTCAATCTTGTGGAAGGGAATATTGTTTTGGGCCAGGCAGGTCGCTATCTCCTGGCTAACCTGGGCAAAGATCGACTGCTGTTGTTGGATGCTTTCGTCGAGCTTTTCCTCGATCAGGTTATAAGAGAGCGGATTGAGCACCTGGAATGAACGCCATTCCAACTCCGTCTTTAACTCCCACATGCCCAGCCGGTTGGCCAGGGGGGCGTAGACAGAGAGCGTCTCTTCGGCGGTACGCACCTGTTTATGGTGCGGCATGAATTGGATGGTGCGGATGTTGTGCAGCCGGTCAAACAGCTTGATCAGGATGACACGCACATCCCGGATCATCGCCTCAAACAGCTTGTGCAGCGTGTGGTTCTGTTTTTCTTCGGGCGAGAGGAGACGGCCATTTTCCAGGGCATCCAGCTTGGTGACGCCATCGACCAGTTGCCCGACATTGGGGCCAAACTCGCGGGTGATTTCCTCTACCGAAACCTTGGTGTCTTCAGCGACATCATGCAAAAGCGCCGCCACCAGGACGGCGCTATCCAGATGGAAATGGGCCAGATAATAAGCGACGGTGAGGGGATGGGTATAAAAAGGCTCGCCCGATTTGCGGACCTGCTCACCATGTTCCAGTCTGGCCAAAGCAAACGCCTTGCGCAGCAAAGCGACCTCTTGCGCGGGCAGATAATGGCTTGTAAGGTCAAACAGCTCAGCGCCATCCAGCGAGAGCGTGAGATCAGGATCGGGCAGCATGTTGTTTATCAGGTTTCTGCCAACGCGTCTTTCTTAAAATCCACGAAACGATAGCCGACGCCACGTTCGGTCAGGATATAGGTTGGCTTGGCAGGATCGGGCTCGATTTTCTTGCGCAGATAGTTAATGTAAAGGCGCAGATAATGAGTCTCATCCCGATATTCATAACCCCAGACTTTGGCCAACAGGGTATCGTGCGGAACGACCCAACCTGCATTCTGAATCAGGTGGTTGAGCAGCCGGTATTCCGTTGGCCGCAAATCGATGCGCTCACCTTCGACGATGACCTGGTGCCGGTTGAAATCAATGGACAACCGGTCATCGATCTTGAGAATGGTGCGTGGTGGTGGCGCGGACCAGTTGGCGCGACGCAGGACAGCCTGGACCCGGCTAAGCAGCTCACGCGGGCTGAATGGCTTGGTGATGTAATCATCAGCGCCGAGTTCCAGCCCCCGAATCTTGTCATCTTCATCTGCTTTGACGGTCAGGAGGACAACGGGCACGGTGGAAATGTCGCGCAGCAGCCGCAGGGTTTCAAAGCCATCCAGCTCCGGCATCATCACATCCATGACGACGAGGTCGGGCAGATGCTGGCGCACTTGCTCCAGGGCTTGAATACCATTGCGCGCTTCGATGACCTGGTACCCTTCCAGTTCCAGGTTCATGCGAATGAACCGAATCATGCGCGGTTCATCGTCAACGACCAGCACCAGTTGCGGCGCGGCATTATCGAGTGAATCAGGGACGCGTTCTACCATATTACTCTTCTAGGTTTAGTCACGAACAAAACCGATGATTTCATCTGCATCATCGGACGGCATAATTTCCAGGAAGATGATCCGGTGCCAGGGCAGGACCATCGTGGTGACCTCATCGGCCAGGTAAGGCAAGTCACGGCCATCCATTTTGCGGGGGTTGTGGACGACCAGGATATTGTCGGTAGTTTTCGGCAGTTCTTCAATTTCGCCGAGGGCCGGCTCTTCATTGGCGATATGGACAATGACTGAAATAGACATAGGTAATTGTTAATCCAGAAAGACGTGTACAAGCAAGCGGCCAAAACGTATCTCGTCACCACTTCTGATGGGGTAGGGCAGCTCAGGTGGGATACGGAAATTGTTGAGCGATGTGCCGTTGGTGCTGGTCAGATCAACCAGCAAGACGCCGCGATTGGAGCGACGGACAGCCGCATGCACCCGGGATACCCCTTTCTGGGCGCCGCCATCATGGGTCAGGTCCAGTTCCGGGTAATAACCATGGGCCGGATCAGCGCGCCCGACCCGGATTTCATCCGAGATCTTGAGCGAGAGGCGCCGGCCGCTAATGGGGATCACAAAGGTGATCTGCTGGGCGGATGCCGTGTCTACCATGCTTTGCCCCAATAGAGAGGGTGGCGGAGTCATGTCAGCTTCATCGTAGAATGGGGTTTCGTTCTGGGGCAGATAATCTATCGTGCGCGCCAGCCCAGTTGAGGGGGCAGCCTCGAGACCGGCCGGTTCCGCCGGCATCTCTCGATCCAGCAAGAAGGCCCCACACTCTTCGCAAAACAGAGAACCTGCGGGTGAAGTTGCTCCACATTCCTTGCAGGTCACCATTGCCCTGATCCTCTCCACTCGTCCTTGTGCTCCACCAGATTGTAATTGTCTCTTATTAATGGCCCCCGTCCAGCACAGGGTTCAACCATTATAAGGTGAATCATGACTGACGTCTATTTGGCCAACAATGTTCTTACATCGACGTAAGCTTGCCTGGCAACCAGACTAGCCATTTAATTTGCCTGACAACAGCCGCCGCGTCCCATATTTGAGTCGCTTGTGGCCTTCGTCAGACATGGACCCCAACTGTTGCAGCCGGCGTGTTTCGTTGGCGGCCTGTTGGGCCAGTTCGCGAAACCCGGCCCCTTGCAGCCGTTTGGTTAACTGTTCCATGCGCCGGGTCGCAGTTTCCAGGCGGCCAGCTTCCACGTCCTGCCATGCCTTCTCGTTCATCCGGTAATAGGTCAACGCCTGCACTGCCTGGACCAGCTCCGGATCGAGCTCTGGTGTGTTGGCTGATTCGACAACCGCGAGCACCTGTTTGCCCGTGACTCTGGCCAGCTCATTTTCCAGGCCGATCAGCTCGGCGCTGACCTGGTAAGGGAGTTCCAGGAAACTCCCCAGCTCTTGTGGCCCGACGCCGATTTCCAGCAGGCAGGTGACCGGCGTGCTGCCTTCCAGCATACCCAGCTTGAGAATGTTCTTCTCTACCGGAACCGGCTGCACATAAGGGCTGACCTTAAAAGCGAAGCGGATACCGACGCGGGTGGGAAAGCGATATTGCAGCTGAACGTTCTGGGCAAACATCATGCCTAACCCTTCAATCTGATTCTCCAGATAGGCGATGATCTGCTGTGGCAGTTCAATAAAGGCCGAACGGCCCCCGGAAGGCGCCACCAGCGCATCCAGGAACTCATCATTCCACTCCGTGCCCAGGCCAAAGGCACTCATGCTGACCCCTTTTTCGGCCGCATCTTTGGCCAGCAACAAACATTGTTCAGAATCGCCGTAGGTATGGCCATCCGTCAGCAAAATCATGTGGCTGACGTGCTCGTCAATCCGCTCTTTGCGCAGTTCACGCAGACCAGCCTGCAAACCCTGGTAGATTTCGGTAGCGCCGGAAGCAATGATGCTGTTGATGCGAGAGACCAGCGCAACCTTGTTGCCCACTTTCTGTGAGGGAATAACAACCTGCGCCCGGTCGCTGAAGGTGACGATTGAGATGTTGTCACCCGCTGAGAGTTTGTCGACAACCAGGCTGGCCGCGGCCTTCACCTGGTTCAGGCGGGAGCCACGCATAGAGGTACTGCGATCAATGACGAGGCTAATGTTTAAAGGCGCCCGCCGACGTTGGGCCGATTCCCCCGGGGCGACCTTGAGTAGAAGGTAAATCAGTTGTTCGGATGGTAACGCATTGAGCTGGTCGTGCGATGTCTTGATCGTTACCTGCAACGCATTTTGCGGCATATCGTGTTATCGCGAAAACTCGATCAATACTCCGGTTATGTTGTCGTGACCGCCTGCCGCCAGAGCCAACTGGATCAGGTGTTCGACCATCTCATCCAGTGACCAGTCGGCACGTTGCAGCGTATCCTTGATTACGTCTGCCGGCACGAGACCCCACAGGCCATCGCTGCATAACAGCAGCTTACCACTTTCCGGTACGGGCCTGCGCGATATATCGATCTCGAGTTCGCCCCCCTGTCCAACCGCACGGTACAACACATTGCGATGGGGATGCTTTTCGGCTTCTTCAGCCGTTAATTGGCCAGCATCCTGCAGCCGCTGCACCAATGTATGATCTGTGGTCAGTAGTGTCAGCTCGTCATCCACCAGCAAATAGGCTCGGCTATCCCCAACGTGGGTCAGGAAGATGCGATTGCCCATGACCAGCGCCATGGTCAGGGTCGTACCCATATCCTTATCCGGATCGGGGCTGAAGATGGCGATATTGGCTGCCTGCACGGCAGAGTGTAATACATCCTGAACCGGTTCCGGGCCGTTTTCAGATTCGTTGACAAGGGGTAAGTAGATGCGCTCCAGGACCTGCCCCGCCACCATCCGCGAAACCATCCGGCTGGCCACGTGACCATTATGGTGCCCACCCATCCCATCAGCCACGATGTATAGGCCAAAGGGAGGCATAGGCTCCTGACCGCCGGTCTGCGGCTGCAGCACAAAGCAGGCATCCTCATTGCGGCCCCGCAGTGCGCCGATATGGCAACGATAGGCAAAATCCAGGTTGAGCGGTTTGACAGGTACCGCTTTGGCCACAATGGTGGCCATAATGGGATTATCAGTAGGTGGGGGCGTCAGTGGGGCTGTCTGGGCCAGCTGTTGCGTCAATTCGTCGCCAGTAAGGCCATCTGCTACCAACGTTTCCGGAACCACCACTTCATCAACTGCCGGCCCGATCTCCGTTTCCATTACATTTTCAGACATAGATTCGTCCGTTGTTGGCGCCTCTTCGGCGTCCGCAGGCTCAGCTGATACTTGGTCCCGCTTCTTATTTTTCTCAGTCAATTGGCGTACGCTTCCTACGAAAATTCTGTTTAGAGCGGCAGCGCGTAAATTTTGTGATTGGTGGCGCCAAAATAAACGACGCCGTCAACAATCGTTGGTGAGCCAATAATCTGGCTATTCGTGTCATAACGCCAGCGTAACTGCCCCCGCTTCGTATCCAAACTGTAAACGCTACCATCGGTTGAGCCAAGATAAACGGCTTTTTCCCAGACGGCCGGGCTGCCCGGTATCTGCCCTTCCGTCTCATATTCCCATACCTTGCGGCCGGAATCAAGATCCAGCGCGTACAGCCGGCCGTCGGACGAGCCGATGTAGACGGTGTCATCCACAATGATGGGTGATGAGATGATGGGGCGCCGGGCCCGGAAGCGCCAGACGGCCCAGCCAGTGCCGGCATCCAGCGCATAAATTGTCGAGTCCATCGAACCAACGACGACGAGATCGTCGGCGACGGCCGGCGAAGAGGTAACTGCCCGCCGCGCCTGGAACTGCCATTTGATCTTGCCGGTCAGATCGACGGCAAAGACGTAGCCACCTTCGCTGCCAAAATAGACCATCTCCCCGCTGATACAGGGTGAGGAGCGGACCGGGCTGTGCGCCTGCGCTTTCCAGGCCAGGCGGCCATTGTTGGCGTTGGTCGCGTAAAGGTAGCCGTCGTCCGAGCCGAAAAAGACATGGTCAAAATCAACCCGTGGCGAGGAATAAACCGGTCCATCCGTCTCATAGAACCAGAGCGATTGGCCGCTGCGTTGATTGACCGCGTAAAGCCGGTTATCCGCCGAACCAAAAAAGACCGCATCCCCATGGACGTAAGGCGACGAAGCGATTTCATCCTGGGCCGGGAACTTCCAGATAAATTTGCCCGTGCTGGCATTGAGCGCGTAAAGGTTGTTGTCGTAGGCGCTCATAAAAACGACGCCGTTGGCTACCGCCGCGGTCGAGCGGATCTCATCCTCACACTGGAAGGTCCAGAGCGGCTCGACGCCGGTCTCGGATGGGGCCGCTGGTTCGACGGGCGGTTTCTTGCTCAGGGCTGTCGGGGCGGCTTGCGTATTGAGCGAGCGCTGGGTCAGATTAGCGGTGTCCGGCGCCGCAGTCGCGACGTTGTTGGCGCCGGCCTGTGGCCGGGTCAGCGGCGGCGGCGTCACCACCTCCTGGTTGGTCAGGGCGATCTGCTGCAACGCTTCACGCAACGCCAGGGCGTCCGGGTAGCGATCCGTTGTGTTATAGGACAGGCAGCGCATGACCACATCACAGAAGGGCTGGGAGACATTCGGGTTGAAGGCGTGGATGGGCCTTTCCGAGAAAGAGAAGGGCGGTTCCAGCCGCGGGTCTTTGAGGGTTAGCAGATGATGGACGGTGGCGCCAAAGGCGTAGACGTCACCGGCCGGTCCCGCCTGCCCCCGGTACTGCTCCGGCGGCGCATACCCTTCCGTCCCGATCGTCGTCCCCCGCTCCGCCGACTCAAATACCTTGGCGATACCAAAGTCAATCAGGTGAATGACATTGGACGGGTCCAGAATGATGTTGGATGGCTTGAGGTCACGGAAAACAACCGGCTGTGGCTTTTGGCCATGCAGGTAAAAAAGCACATCGCACAACTGCACCGCCCAATCCAGCACTTCGGACTCTTCGAACAGCTCTTTGCGCTCACTGGCCAGGGCATCCAAATCTTTGCCGCGGATGAACTCCATGACCACATAGCTGCGCTCCCCCTCCGTAAAATAATCATAGACTGTGGGGATCGAAGGGTGGTCCAGGGTCGCCAGGATGTTGGCTTCGCGCTCAAACAGGGAGATGGAGACCTCGCGCATCTGCGGGTCCGGCGCGGTATTCACCATCTCCTTCACGGCACAGAGCTTGGTGACAGTAGGGAAGCGCATGTCACGGGCCTGGTAAACGGCGCTAAAGCCGCCGACACCCAGCGTGCCCATGATCTGATAGCGGTCCTGCAGCATCTGGCCCGGCTGTAGCTGACTGCCCTTCTTCGGTGCAGGTCGACGTAATTGCCGGCTCGCAAGCTGTCTGGTTGTTAGTCCGCCCATGCAATCTTTCCCTTTTGCTTCATAGCGGGATAGGAAACGCAGGAGAATAATCCGCTGTCAGATTATTCCGAAGTTACCCCGTCTTCATTGGCTCTCATTGGTAGGGATAACGAAAATCCGTCAGCCTAAGTTACCCCGTCGGATGGCAATAGTACCGCCACCCAACAATTATATGAGGATATGGCGTCATTAATCAAGCAAACCTATCTCCTATTCGTTGCCAGGTGCGTTCGCCGCCAACCGTGTCCATATAACCGCCAACCTGGCGGCGTAAATCAGCATCATCGGTAAAAAATGTGCTGAGCTGGGAGCGATAACGGGCGATGGCGGCAAATTTGGCTTCGCGACCGGCCGGTGTCACCGGCCAGCTCCGGACCTGCCAGGCCGGGTCCGCCGCCAGCGCCGCCAGCGGCGCGCCATCCCGCTGGACATAGGGATAATCCTCGTAATAAAGCAGCCCGGCGCCAAACTGCTCTTCCGCCGCCGCTCGCACCAGCTGATGATCTACATGATTCCCCATCGCCAGCGGCGCGATGATTTCTGCTGCCGCCAATGCCCCCATCCGGGCTGCCAGCTCGGCCACCACCGTCATCTCGTCCGGATGGACCGGGCCAAAAATCGCTTCATCACCCACGTAGTAGGGTGGCTCGCCCCGATAGATACAGTCCGGCAGCGACCAATGCTCGTAAGCAGCCCCCAGACTGGTAACGGCGGCGATGTCCTCATCCTGGCGCTCGCGGACAGCGCTCTCTGCCACTTCCCAGCGGCTATGCAGGGAGGCGATATAGTCGTTCATCTGCCCGGCTGCCGGCTCACCGGCCATGACGGTCAGGACGAGAATCTTCTGACCCGCCTGGACCCGGTCAAAAATCTGGCCGCCGCAGGAGAGCACAGCATCATCCAGATGGGGCGCCAGGTAAATGGCGTCGTAAGGCATTGTCATGAGTTGGCCTGGCGGGCCAGGTATTGCCCGTACCAGTACATCGCCATGATCGTCAGGGAGTGGGTGATGGCGCCGCTCTCGATCAGCCGGTGAACCTCAGCCAGGGGGACCAGTTCGATGGTGATCTGCTCGGTGCCATCCAGCTGCTGCGCGCCGGCCAGGCGCACGTTTTGGGCCAGGTAAGTGTAACAATGGTTGTTGAGGAAGGCGGGATTGGCCGCGGCCCGGCCCAGCCTGATCATTTCCTCGGCCACGTAGCCGGTCTCTTCACGCAACTCGCGGGCGGCCGTATGGCCGGGTTCGGGATCTTCCGGGTCCACCATGCCGGACGGCACCTCAAGAGTGAACTCCTCGGTGCCAAAGCGGAACTGGCGCACCATGAGGATGTCACCGGCCGGTGTCACCGGCACCACATTGATCCACTCCGGCGCTTCCAGCACAAAAAACCGATGCTGCGCACCGTCGATCGGGGATTCATACTGATCCTCGCGCAAACGGAAGATTTTGTAAAAGCCCAGCTCCTTGCTGGTCAGTTTACGCCATGGCTTGAGCATTTATCTTTCCTTCTATGATCGGATTGTGTCATCCGGGGAATATGTTTGAGCTTATGCGCTGCCAATGGTACTTGGCGGGCGCCTGTTTTCCAAGACAGCCTGGATACATTCCAGCAAGGCCTGGGCATCGTACGGTTTTTGCAGGAAGCCATTGACGCCACCATGGACCAACCGTTCCTTGGCCGACAGATCACCAAAGCCGGTGGAGAGAACGACCTTCACGTCCGGGTTGAGCCGGCGCAGCCGCTGAAATGTCTCCTCACCATCCATCTTGGGCATGGTCAGGTCCAGCAGGACGAGCGCGACCTCATCATGATGGCGCTGGAAGTAGCGCAGCCCGGCCACACCATCCTGGGCGGTGATGACCTCCAACCCGGCCAGCCCGAGGATATCGGCGGCCGCCTCGCGCACATGGTATTCGTCGTCGATCACCAGGATGGCGCCTGACGCGGTTGGCGTCGGCAGCGGCGTGACCGGCTCCTCCACAGCTGTAATTGTTGACGCCGGCAGCACGATCCAGAAGCCGGTGCCCTGGCCCGGTTCACTGTCAATCCAGATGCGCCCCTGGTGATTTTGGATGATGCCTTGAGTGGCTGAAAGGCCCAACCCATGTCCATTGGTTTTGGTGGAGAAGAAGGGGTCAAAAACCTGCCCCCGGGTGACGCCATCCATGCCGACTCCTGTGTCCCGGACGAGGAGGCAGACGTACCGGCCGGTTGCCAGATCAGGCCATTGATTAAAAGGATGGAGATTTTGCTGCCCGGACCAGCTTACCGTGCGCGTGCAAATATTGATCTTGCCCTTGCCCTCCGGCAATGCCTGGGCCGCATTGATGGCCAGATTCATGACCACTTGCTGAATCTGGCCCTTGTCCCCCTCAATAAGCGGCAGGTCGGGCTCCAGATCAAATGTCAGTTCGCCACTACGTGGCACGATGGTCTCCAGCAGGCCGCCGTTATTCTGAATCAGTTGATTGAGATCCAGCGGCTCGATTACAAACTCTTCCTTGCCCGCGTAGGCCAGCATCTGTCGCACCAGGCTGGCCGCGATGCGGGTGGATTGAATGGCCTTTTCTACATTTTTGCTGGCAGGGTGGTCGGCGCCCAGTTTGGCGCTAACCAATGAGGTCTGCCCCAGAACACCCGTCAACAAGTTGTTGAAATCATGGGCAATGCCGCCGGCTAGCAGCCCCAAACTTTCCAGCTTCTGGGTACGCTGCATGAGGGCATCTGACATTTGCCGCCGCATGGCGACACCGAGGGTGTCAGCCGCAGCCTGGAGCGCGTCTTCTACCGCGGTTTCCCAGGTACGCGCTGTCCTGAATACCCCAAAACCAATGACGCCCCACCAGGCCAGGTTCACAAAAATAGGGGCTAATAGCAGCGACTGAATACCCTGTTTCTGCAGTTGAGCTTGCTGAGCGGGTGGCAGCTTCTCGGTGATGATCGAGACCATCTGCCGGTTGCGAAATGATTCTTGCCAGTTGATGAATGTGGTCGTATCCAGCTCAGGCTTAGCTGTTGCGTAGGCAAAATCGGGATGGACCCAGATCGCCTGCTGCTGATAACAGAGGTTGTTGGAGTTTTCAGGTAGATGTTGAACGACGAAGGCACAATCGACCGAGGCCGCCAGGGCCAGACGTTCCAGCACATCCGGCAAACAGCTTTGCCAGCTCTGGCTGCTCAGAAATGCCTCAGCGGTATAGCGCACCGCTTGCAGCAAGGTGTCGCGTCGGCGTAACTCGACCTCGGCAGCCTGGCGCACCTGGATCTCGGCTGTAGCAGCCTGGTAGAGCCGGGCATTATCCAGGGCAATGGCCGCGAGCTGGGCAAAACGGCGCAGCAGTTCAACTTCGACTGCCGAAAACGGTTTGTCTGCCTCCATCCGGCCTAGAGTAAACAGGCCGCTGACGCGCCGGCCGGACAGCAAGGGGACACCGATTACAGCCTGAGGCGGCGTGCCCGGCCCAGGATTATGTTGCCCGGCCCATTCAGGGTAATCATTGACTACCACGATCTCGGCGCGCTGCCAGGCCAGGCCGGTCGCCCCCTGCCCGCGCCGGAGCGTATGGCCGACATCGACCGAAAACGGTCCTGTCCCTATCGTAATTCGGGCCTCGTCATTCTCATTGACAAGGCAAAAGATCCCATGGTCGGTATCGACAAGTTCACAGGCGCGTTGCACGATATTCTGTTGCACGCGATCCAGTTCCAGGTGCTCCAATACGTCTAGAGAGAGCTCGTGCAGGCTCCCCAGTAGATCGCTTTGCTGTTGGATCTGCTGGCGATTGGCGCGTTCGTCCGTTACATCTCGGGCCAGGATCAGGATCTCGTTTTGACCACTGGGTGTGGCCCTTAGCTCTAGCAGGCGTGGGCCGTTCATTGCCCCGAAGGGCAATTCGATCTCGGCGGTGACAAGCTGGTTATGCTGCGCCACCTCCCGCAGCATCCGGTTGAAAATCGACCGCTGCGACTCCGGCAAAATGCTGCTGATATATTGACCCTTGAAGCTCTCCAAATCGTAGACTTTGGGCAAGTTGGCAGGCAATTGCAAATCGAGGATATACCCATCCGGGCTGACGCGGCCGATCCAGTCTGGAAAGGCCGCCAGAAATGCGCGCTGCCGCTGTTCTGACAGGCGCAGTTCGTATTCGAAATTTTGTCTGTCCTGGACGGAGCGCGCCACGATGACGAAGCCGTTGACATTGGGCATGGTGCGGGCATCACGGCCCAGGACTTCCCAGAATTGATAGGTGCCGCTGGCTGAAAGCAAGCGGATAACGACCGGTTTACGCTTTTGGCTGCCTGCGGAAATGCGAGCAAAGCGGTGGGCTATTTCACTGAGATCTTCAGGATGAAGAAACTCGCTGGCGGCTCGTCCCATCATCTCCTCTGGTCGCCAGCCGAGATGATCCTGGACCGCCTCATTGATATAGCGAATGACCATCCGTTCGTCGAGTACTGCCAGGATGTCTCTGATCTGACTGAAAAGTTCGACGAAGAAGTCAGCCCCCTCTGGCTGCGGTTTTGGATTAGGCATCATCTGTTTATTGGTGGCCCGGATTTGCGGCACTAGAGAGGCGCGAGAGAGGCTGTCATGTAGAGACCAGACTCGGCAAACCCGTGCCGGGCATAATATGCTTGTGTTCCGATGGCACTGATGACCGACAAATGTGAGTAACCGGCCTGCCGCGCCCGATTCTTGGCTTCCAAAATGAGTTGACTGCCCAGGCCTGAATGCTGGGCCTGGCCACTGCTGGCCTCGCCCAGGGTGAGCGCTGGCCCGTAAACGTGAACTTCCCGTATCATGGCATGGTTTGCCAGTTCTGGCAATGGCAATTGTGTACCCTGTTCGGGCAGGGAGAGGCGCAGGAAACCGGCAATGCGGCCATCTGTCCGTTCAAAGCTGAGAAAATGCTCTATGGTGCCATTCGTTTCGTAAACCTCTGCCCGCAACGACAGATCCTCGAGACTTACACTTTCCCGTCGAATTTCGCGGCAGCGGATACATTGGCAGGGGGTGCCCCCTGCCCGCAGCCGTTCCTGCACGATCTGGCGCAAGTTGGCTTTTTTGTTGCCGGCCACAACATTGGTCGTCGGGATGTCGCGGATGACGCGGGTGAGGCGTGTGTAGCGCGGTACCTGCTGCTTGCAGGCGGCGACGACCTCAATCAACGTTTCTTCATCGTAAGGTTGATATTCGCCGCGCTGCCAGTAGGCGTACAGGTCGGCGTTCTCGACCAGCATGCAGGGGTAGATTTTGAGTTCATCCGGCCGGATCGCCGGGTCAGACCAGAGCAACCCAAAATCGGCTACATCGCTTTCAGGCGTAGCCCCGAGCAGATTGGCCATCCAATGGCCCTGAATCTTGAAACCGGCCAGGCGCAGTAGCCGGAAGGCATCCCGCGTTGTCTGGACATCATGGCCGCGCTTGTTCAGAGCCAGGATCTCATCATTCATGCTCTGGATGCCGATCTGCACCTTGGTGACGCCGAGATAGCGTAGCCAGCGCAGCTCATCCGGGTTGATGTGGTCCTGGCGCGTTTCCACGACCAGCCCCACGTTACGCCGTTCTGCTTTGACATTCAGCTTCTGGGCTGCCGGCAAATCAACCGAATCCACTTCATTCAGGGCGTCGAAACAGCGCTTGATGAACCATTCCTGGTAACTGCGCCGGTAACTGGACCAGGTTCCGCCCAAAATCAGCAGCTCAACCTTGTCGACCGGGTGGCCCAGGCGGGCCAGTGTCGCCAGCCGGGCGTGGGTCTGGGCGTAGGGGTCAAAGGCATGCCGTTCCGCCCGCTGCGCCCCCGGCTCATCGTGCAGGTAGCTTTTGGGCATGCGCACATCGGTGGGGCAGAAGATGCATTCGGCCGGGCAGGGGTAGGGCTTGGTTAACACGGTGACCACAGTGACGCCGGCCTGAGAGCGAATCGGTTTGGCCTGTAGGGCGACGACAATCTCATTGTCTTCCTGCATAAAGCCACGCGCACAGAGTTCCCGGTAGACGAGCAGCAATTGATCTTTGGCCAGCCAGGGTAAACCCTGCCGGGCAAAATGGCGCATTACGTGACGGTATCGCTTGCTGCTAAGGGGTTTGCCCGGCTCTGCCATCGCTTCGATCAAGGCCACAAAAGCCGCTTCCTGCCCCTGCAGGTCCAGCGCCTCATGCCGCCGCCGGAAGGCGGCTTCCTTGGCCCGCCAGCTGGCGACGACCTCGGGCGGGATATGGATTTCGTGGACCGAGCGTTTCGTCATGGGGCAAATTGTAGCATAACGGTGGGATGGCGTGCGGCGAGGGGTTCCCCCGAACCCGTCGGGTTGGTAGGCACCCGACGGGTCCTTAGAGGCGCGTTACCAGCGATTGCCGCTGGAACAGCCGCGCCCCGATCCAGAGGACGAGCGCTGCCAGCAGCCAGCTGACCAGGCCGAGGCCAAAGACCAGGCCCACACTGAAATACATCAGACCGGTTGCCTGGCCGATCATCAGGGCAATCAGCGGCAATACGATCAGGGCGCCGATCTGGTAGGCATCCTGGAAGCCCTGCGCCCGCGCTGAGACAACGACGGTAACGCCCAGGCTCAAACCGGCCACGGCCGGCGCCACCCAGAAGACCAGCACCAGCCAGAGCAGATTGGGAAAGATAAGCTCGCCCAGCACCGGCCGGGCCACCAGGTTCCCCACCAGGCCATAAACCACAAAGCCACCAACCGCCACGGCAACGGCTGGCAGCCAGGCCGCCAGCACTTTGGCGATAAACAGCTCATTGTCTGTGGTCGGTGAATAAAGCAACGCTTCCAGCGTCTTGCGCTCTTTCTCGCCGGCAAAACTGTCAGCCGCGATGACGCTGGAAACCATCAACGGCAAAATCAGAAAGAGGGGGGCGAAAAAGTAGACCAGGACGAGGATCGTCAGTTGTCCTTCAAAGCTGTAACCCGCCAGCGCCTCAGCCAACCCGGCCGGCATTGTCGCCAGCATGGTCGTAAAATCATTGAGTGCAGACGGATCTGTTTGGGCTAACTGCGGCACAAACAGGAGCATCAAAGGCAATAGCACCAGAAAAATTGCCGGCACCACGATAATGGGGATGACAACTCCCTTGTTCTGCACGACAACCTTCAAATCTTTGTAGATGATGGCGCGCAGCGCCTGCCAGTTCATGGGTGCACTCCGCCGCCCTCGTGAAGGGCGAAATAGACATCAGCCAGCGTCGCTTCGGCCGGGACGGCTCGGTAGAGCGGGATGCCGGCCCCGGTAATGGCATTGAGCAGCTCAGGCACCTGTTCGCGCGGCACGCCATTGACCGTCAGGAAGCCGGCCGCCTGACCTTCTTCAATCGCCATGACACTCTCCCAACCACCCAGAATCGCCAGCAGCGGCGGGATACTGGCTGGCGCTGTCTCCAGCGTGAGCCGCCCGGCCTGCCCGAGCTGGTTGGACAGATGCGCCGGGACGCCTTCCAGCAACAACCGGCCCTGGTACAGCACCGCCACCCGGTCACACAGCGCCTGCGCCTCCACCAGGTTATGGGTGCAGAGCACCACCGTGCGCCCCTCCTCACGGCTCAAGCGCCGGATCAGATCGTGAACCTGGCGGGTCGCTAACGGGTCGAGCGCTGAAGTGGGTTCATCCAGGAACAGGATCTGGGGCTCATGGATCAGCGCCCGGGCCAGCGCCAGCCGTTGCTTCATCCCTTTGCTGTAGTCCGAGACCTTTTCGTCGGCCCGGTTGGCCAGCTCAAAGTCCGCCAGGAGCTTCTGCACCCTGGCCGGGATATCAGCCGGATTGACGCCGAAGATGTTGGCATAGATGGTGAGATTGTCGCGGCCGGTTAACCGCTCATCCAGCGAAGGCGTCTCGGTGAGAACGCCCGTCTGCTGCCGGATCGCCACGCCCCCTGTGACCGTATCCTGGCCTAATACTTGCGCCGAGCCGGACAGGGGCCGGAGCAGGCCATTCAGTAGCCGGATGGTCGTTGTTTTGCCGGCGCCGTTATGGCCCAACAGACCAAACACCTCACCGCCCCGAATCGACAACGATAGCGCTGAGACGGCCTGAATCTCGCCAAAATGAAAGGTCAGTTCCTGTGTGACGATGGCTGCATTATTGGCCATCAGCAAACCTCTTCACCCCGCGCCCTAACCTCCGGGAGGCCTTTTACGCGCCAGTCTGGAAAATAGCTGAAAGGCCTCCCGGAGGCTAGCGCTGCGCTGTTACACTCAACGTTGGTTGGCCCGTTTTTCCGCCATGAATCTGGCAAATTGATCCAGGCGACTTACCTGTTCGCTCCGATTCTATTGGAGGAACTTGATGTAAGCCCGGTGTTCCGGCGAACCGGCCGGTGGCCCCATCAAGACTGCCCGCACAAAACTGTCGGGCGGGCGGTAACCATGCTCAACCACATAATGATAAATCAGGTCAGGCGCCGCAAAAATGTCCTCGTCGCCGATGACCCGGATCTCCCCTTTGCCCAGCTCGATCTGGCGGGCGCCCAGCCGGACCGGCGCCACTGGATGGTTCTCCAGCCCGCAATGCCAGCGCCCATTGATGGGGCAAACCAGGAACTCCGGCTGGCAAAAGGCGAGCAGCGCCGCCGTAAAGCCGTCCGGCAGCGGGCCGGTGTCAAACTCGCTGCCGCGTTCCAGCCAGCCAACTGCCAGCGGGACCATGCCAATTTCCGGCTCGGGCGAGCAGCCCTCGTACGGCGTCAGGTCTTCGGGAAGGAGGCGACGGTTGCGCTGGCGGGCCATCCTAAAGCACCAGCTCCGCCATCAGGCGTAGGGCGTCGACGTTAAAGACGCTGATGTTCATGGTGGTGATGGCGCTGTTCTGCCAGCGACTGAGCCGCTCGCGAATCCGCTCTTTGGGACCGACCAGGGCGACCTCGTCAATCAACTCCGCCGGCACCGCCATCATCGCTTCACCCTGCCGGCCGCTCAGATAAAGATCCTGAATCTGGGCAGCGGCGGCCTCGAAGCCGTAGCGCACGGCCAGGTCGTTATAGAAGTTTTTCCCTTTAGCGCCCATGCCGCCGATGTAGAGCGCCAGCATCGGCCGGAGCATGTTGTAGGCGACGTCCAGATTGTCCTCGAGGACTACGGCCACATTGGGCGCGATGTCAAACTCTGCGATTGATTTGGCTTTTTCTGCTTTGGCAAAACCGGCTTCGACGTGAGGCTTGTAGATCTCGTCGTATTTCTCCGGTGAGAAGAAGATGGGCAGCCAGCCATCGGCGATTTCGGCGGTGAGGGTAACGTTTTGCGGGCCGATGGAGGCGAGGTAGATCGGGATGTCAGGCTGGGCTTCCAGGGTGCTTTTAAGCGGCTTGCCCAACCCGGTCGCATCCGGTCCCATGTACGGGATCTGGTAGACCTTGCCATCGTGGACCAGCCGATCCTCGCGCCGAAAAATCTGGCGGACAATGTCGACGTATTCCCGGGTCCGTGTCAGTGGTCGGGCATAGGAGACGCCATGCCAGCCCTCGACCACCTGTGGGCCGGATAGCCCCAATCCCAGCAAAAAACGGCCGCCGGACAACTGGTTGAGCGACATCGCCGTCATGGCCGCATTGGCCGGCGAGCGGCCGGGCATCTGCATGATGGCCGTGCCCAGGTGGATGTTTTGCGTCAGTGCGCCCAGCCAGGCCAGCGGTGTGACGGCGTCAGAACCATAGGCCTCAGCGGTCCAGACGGCGTAGTAGCCAAGCTGGTCCGCGGCCTGCACCAGATCGATGGGCAGTTCCAATTTTCTGCCCGCGTAGCCTAACATTAATCCCAATCGCATAGGCGGCCTCGTTCCTCTTTGCCGATAGTTTTTATCGATAAGGTTGATTGTATGGCAGGAGTGGGGAGTTGCACAACAGGCGGAAGACCGGCCGGTTCTCCATCCCCAGACTGATCGTCCAAAACATGACAAACTTCATGGGTAAACATGACATTCGGTAATCCAGTCACTGCCCCGACCCGCCTAAAGTACAGGCATGAGATGAACCCAAACATCTCACCGTTTTTAATCAATGGGAGGTAACGATGTGGAAGCAACTGAGCTTTTTGCTGGGCTTCTTAGTGGCCCTGGTCGGTGTCTCCATTGTGACTGATCCACAGTTGTGGAGCATCGGCTCATTGGCAATTGGTCTACTGTTACTGGCAGCAGGGATGGCGCTTATTTCGGCCGCACTGGCCAAGCCCCATCACCCGTGGCCTGCTCACTGAGAGACGCTATGGACAATTTTTCTGCGGCCCCTGGCTAAACCGGGGGCCGCTTTTTTTTTGCCAGATTGCCGCTGCCCTACGGGATCGGGTTCGATGGTGCCGCAGCCGAGCTACTCCTGGCGCGATTGCTGACGTATTTCAAGGTTTTCGCAGGCCGCCAGGCCCCAAACTCCTTTATCAGTAGGCAAACGGCCGACATCGCCTACAATTCAGGCACGCAAATGAAAGGAGTAACCCATGTACCAGCATCCCCAACTCTCTCACCACGACGCCATGAAAATCATCGACACCCTGCGCCAACAACTCGAAGCAAAGGGCCAGGGCGCGACCGTCGCCGTCGTTGACGCGCACGGCGAGCTGATGGCGCTCATGCGCACCGATGGCAGTTCGCTGCCGGCCATCAATAACGCCATCCACAAAGCATTCACTGCCGCCCGCGAGGGCATCGAATCGGGTGAGCTGGGGGCGCGGGCCCGGGCGGAAGGCTGGTCGCTGACCAACTTCGGCGACATCCGCTACACCGGCTGGGGCGGCGGTGTGCCGATTCAGGTGGCCGGGGTGACTGTGGGCGCGGTTGGCGTCAGCGGACTGCCGGAAGCGCAGGATGTCGAGCTGGCGCGGCAGGGTGCGGCGCTGGTGGCGGCGTAGGCAGGAGAAGATCATGAAAGCGATCATGGTGATGTTTGACTCGTTGAACCGGCGCTTGCTGCCGCCATACGGCTGTGACTGGACCCATGCGCCCAATTTCCAACGGCTGGCTGAGCGAACGGTGACGTTTGACAACTGTTATGTGGGTAGTATGCCCTGTATGCCGGCGCGGCGGGAGTTGCACACCGGCCGGTACAACTTCCTCCACCGCAGCTGGTCCCCCCTCGAGCCGTTTGACCGCTCCATGCCCGAACTGCTGCGCCAGAACGGCGTTTACACCCATCTGATTACCGACCACCAGCATTACTGGGAAGATGGCGGCGCCACCTATCACAATCGCTACAGCAGCTACGAATTTGTGCGCGGTCAGGAGGGTGACCTCTGGAAAGGCGTCGTCGACGATCCCTTCCCCATCCCGCCCTTCACCCGTTCCGGCGTTGGCTCAACGGACGGGGAAACCCTGCGCATGTGGCGGCAGGATTGGCTCAACCGCAGCTACCAGCCCAGCCCGGCCGAGCAACCGCAGACCCACGTCTTCAACCTCGGCCTCGAATTCATCGAGACCAATGCCGCTGCTGACAACTGGTTCCTCCAGATTGAGACCTTCGATCCCCACGAGCCTTTCTTCAGCCACGAGGAATACAAAAAACTTTACCCGCACAACTATGACGGCCCTCATTTTGACTGGCCGCCCTACAATCGCGTCACTGAGCCGCCGGAAATGGTCGAGCACATGCGCTACGAATATGCAGCCCTGCTCAGCATGTGTGATGCCCAGTTAGGCCGGGTACTGGATCTGATGGATGAGAAAGAGCTGTGGGCGGATACGCTGCTCATCGTCTGCACCGATCATGGTTTTCTGCTGGGTGAGCATGATTGGTGGGCCAAGCTGGTGGAGCCCTGGTACAACGAAAATGCCCATACGCCGCTCTTCATCTGGGATCCGCGCTCGGGATCGGCCGGGGAGCGGCGGCAAAGCCTGGTGCAGATGATCGATTTCCCGGCGACGCTGCTGGAGTTCTTCGCTGTGGCTTTGCCTGAAGAGATGCAGGGGATGCCGCTGCGCCAGACGCTGGTTGACGACACCCCGGTGCGTGAAGCCGCCCTTTTTGGCGTTCATGGCGGCCATGTCAATGTGACCGACAGCCGCTACGTCTACATGCGGGCGCCGGCGACGCCGGACAACAGCCCGCTTTTTGAATACACCCTGATGCCAACCCACATGCGCCATCGTTTTCAGCCCGAACAGCTGCAGGGCGCAGAACTGGTACCCCCTTTCAGCTTTACCCAGGGTTGCCCCCTACTCAAGGTGCCGGCCCGTCCCTGGGTCGACATGCATTCTTTTGGCACGCTGCTGTTTGACCTTGCCAGCGACCCGGGCCAGGAGCACCCGTTGACGGATGCGGCCATTGAGGCGCTGATGGTCCAGCACCTCTTACGCCTCATGCGCACCAACGACGCTCCGCCTGAGCAATACCAACGCCTCGGCCTGGCTGCCGGCTAAGGCGAGGGGTTGCCCAACCCGACGGGTTGGCGGACCCGTCGGGTTCATCAACCCGACGGGTCGGCCAACCCCTCAGCCGTTCAGCAGCAGGCGGCGCAGGGCCAGCAGCTCTTCGCGTTGGGGACGCAGCCGCTTGTTCAGCTCGCGCTGGATCTCCCAACGGCTGCCGGCGAAGGTCAGGATCATCAGGCCAACCAGCAGATACCATTGGTTGACGTAGAAGAGGGAGATGGCGAAACCGATGCCGAATGGCAGCCAGTACCACCACATGAATCCCTTGAGCTGGCGAATGCGGAACTCAAGCTGAGCCACCGCCTTGTCCAGATCGCCCAGCATCGTATCATCAAATTGCAGTTCGCGTTGCCGGCGGCCCTGGCGCATCAGGTACACGTAGACCGGGATGGGCAGAACAATGATGGCGCTGGCGATCTGGTGCCAGGCGCTGCCTTCCAATATGGCGTCGACCAATAGGACAACGCCGGCCAACAGGGTCACGCCGATCAAAACCCATTCATTCAGCGACAACCAATAGCTGATCGACGACCCCTTTTCCTGAATCCGTCGCTGCAACGTTGCCTCATTGATGGCATACAGAGGCTCTTCGTTTTGACTATCCCAGATGCGTTTCATCTCTTCAAACTCCATGTTCTGTTAGCTCCTTTGACTGTTGTACAAGGCGCTTTTTGATCCGATTGATTTTGACGCCAACGTTGCTTTCCGAGATGCCGAGTATCGCCGCCATCTCTCGATAGCTATATCCATCCAGCAGCAACAGGGTCAGCGACCGGTCAATTTCATTGAGCTGGCTGATGGCCTCATACAACCAGCTCAGTCGCTCATCCTGTCTGATCTCGGTAGCCCTGAGTGTGTACTCAACAGTGTCCAGTGGTTGTGACGCCTCCGGCTGCCGTTTCTCGCGCCGCAGCCAGCCGATGGCTGTGTTCAGGGCGACACGATAAATCCAGGTCGATTCAGCAGCGTCCTGGCGAAAGCCAGGGATGGATTTCCAGAGTTGCAAGCTGATTTCCTGAAACAGGTCGTCCTGATCGGCCAGGTTAAAGGCGTAGGCGCGCACAACCTTAAAGAGCAAGCCTTTGTGCTCAGCCAACCAGCGATTGAAGATCTGCTGCTGTCTCTTTTCATCCATAAATGGCGAATCAGCTCCGTTATCGTCTATTCAATTGGATTAGTAGCGGGAATGGCGCCGTTTCTTACAGCGCCGGCTGAGAGGTTGGCCAACCCGTCGGGTCGGCCAACCCGTCGGGTTGGTTAACCCCTCGCCAGCCAGACGAGGGTTTGGCCGGCGGCGCCAGGAGGAAAGCGGCGGTCGGCGTCTGCTTCGAGAGCAGCCAGGCCGGTGCTGAATTCGGTGTCGCTCAGGAGACGAAACATGGAGTAGTTTTTCTCGCGTACGTTGGTGATGAAGGTGTCGTCGACGACGCGCTCTTTTTGCGGGATGGTCTCACGGCCCTGGAAATGCAGCCCGCCGGTGGCCGCCGCGGCGATGATGCTGGCGATGGCGGGATACCGGCCGGTCTCCACTCCCACCAACGAGGGGAAGTACCGGTTGTAAAAGCGGGCCGTAATCTGCGGATGCGACTCCGTCACGACGCAGATCTGGCCATTTGGCGCCAGAACCCGCGCCAGTTCCGTAAACATCTGCCCCATCTCCGGTACATGATGAATTACATCGGTCATGTAAATGAAGTCAAAGCTGCCGCTCTCGAAGGGGATATTTTGATGGTCGCCCTCTGCCAGGATGAGCGAATCATCCTTTTCAGCCGCCGCCGCTCGCATCCCGGCTGATGGCTCCACGCCATAACAGGCGCAGCCAAAACGTTCCCGTATCTGGACCAGGTAGTTACCGGTGCCGCAGCCAAAATCCAGCACGCGGCTTTCCTCTGTCAGGGCGACGCGCGTGGCGAACTGGTCCAGCAGGTTTTGATCGCCGCGGCGGGTGTTGTCATAGGTTTGGCTGGCCTTGTCGTAATCAATCGTCATGATCGCTCCTTATGATTTCCATATAACTCTGACGCCATTCGCCCGCCTCATCCCAGACAAAGGGCGCCTGGACGGTGGTGCGGGGAAAGCGCGCGCTTTCCAGCAGCTCCAGGGCCATCCCCAAAATGCGCTGCTGCATGGCGCTGTCGTCCGGTTTCCCCACCGGATTGCCCAGGGGAAAATCGGTGAAGAGGAAGCGGGGCACACCACATTCCTCGACGATATCGCGGGCTGAACCGATGATCACGGTCGGGATCCCTGCTGCTTCCAGTAAGCGGGCGGCCAGACTCACGGTCTGGTGGCAAACCGGTCAGAGGGGGATCAATAGGGCGATATCCACCTGATCCTCCCGGCAGGCGTTCAGGATAGCCGGGGCATTCTGCTCATTGGTCTCGCGCTGGCTGTAGCGGGTGGGGATGCCGTAAAAGCGAGGCGAGAGCGAGCCTAACCGGCCGGTCTGCACCAGCCCTTGCAGATGGTCGATAGGCAGGTAACTGCCCGGATCATCAGTGTGGGTCGCTTTTTTGTGCCAGAAAAGATGCTGGGTGTAGAGGTCAGGCGGCGGCTCAATGGGGCCGTTGTAGACAACGCGGACTTTGCCGCCCTGTTCGTCCGGCGCCGCCGTTGTCACCAGCCCGAGGCGACAATCTGCTAACGGTTTGGGTAGACGGGCAAAGGGCACATCGTCATGATGTGCCCAGCGATACGGATTGCCGTATCCCTTGTCCAGGTAATACTCCCGGGATTTATCGATGTAGCTGACGAATGTACGATGCGTTATGCCTGGGCGCGTCACCGGCCGGTACCTCCATCGGTGCCGCTACGCCTCCTCGCCCCGGAACATCACCAGTAAAAGCGAACCCATGTTTTCGTCGACATGATCCTGGCTGAGTTGCAGCACCAGCATTTCAAGTGAAGATAAAGTATACGACAAACAGGCGATCCAGAAGAGGATCGTGTTGTAACCGCCGAAAATGAAGCTGGACACGATCAGCGCATACAGGAAGACCGCCGCAAATTTGGAGCTGTAGAGATGCAGATTAGCGAAGCGGCCGAACTTGAAGATGCCGACCAGCAGCGCCATGATGCTGATGGTGAGCATGATGCTGACCATGGCGATGTTGTCCGTAATCACCTCCGGCCGCAGCATGAGCAGCCAGAAAACTGAGGAGAAGAGGACCAGGTGGTCGGCGATGGAGTCGATTTTGGCTCCATCCGGGCTGGTCTGCTTGAGCCAGCGGGCCAGGTTGCCGTCGATGGTGTCAGACAGGCCGCAGTACAGCAGGCCGATACCCAGCCAAAAGCTTTCGCCCAACAGGGCCAGGACCCAGAGGACAGGGACCATGAGCAGGCGGGAATAGCTGAAGAAGTTAGCGGGTGTCTTGAACATTGCTCTCATGATTTTCTCCTGCGACCGGCCGGTGAAGGTTAGGGCGTGTGGTCAGCGCGGGTCGCTTATGAGGGCAATGTAGCAGGGCGCGACGGTATTTTGAACAGCGGCGCGCTTAAGATTGCTCAAGCGTTACTTAAGACTAAGCGACACCACCTCGAGTATGGCCACGCGGCGGATCGCGTTCAATGAGCCAAGAAACAGGCCGCAACAGCAGGGCGCAGAGCGCCCGAAGGGGACGTGGTGAGGCTCTGCCCCAGGTTGTCCGCCAGCTTGCCCTGAGGCAGCCGAAGGGCTCTGCGCCCAGCCTCTTTCATAGGGCGTAGAGGGGTCCTTCGGCTGCTCTTGACGGGCGGCTGGCCCCATTGAGGAGCCTCAGGATGGGTTAAACGACTTCCTGGGCGATTACGAGCATCGTGTCGCCTTTGGGGACGGGAGCCTGGAACGGCTGAAGCAGGATGTAGCCGGCGCGCGGCGCGTGGACCTCGTAGGGCAGCTCGCCGACCTTGTCAAAATCGTACAGGCGGCCGACAAGCTGCCCTTGCTCGACGGCGTGGCCGACCGGGTAGATCGGCTCGAAGACGCCGGTGAAGGGGGCGGGGATGTAGTTGCTGAGGGCGACCGCTTCGACCAATTTGGGCGGGCCGGCGGCATCCGGCCGGAGCCTGACGATCTCGCCAGGCAGGATGTTGAAGTAGCGCAACACATTTTTGATGCCGTGATAGGCATGTTGCAGGCCGCGATGGCTTACCCCTTCGGAATGGCCGAACTCGCCGCCGATGGTGATCTTGCCCAGCGCCTCGGCCTCATCCGTCAGCAGGCCGCTGGCCATGTCGCTGGAATAGATGAGGATGAATGGGGTGTCAAACAGGCCGGCGACCAGCCGCATCTGGGCGAACTGGGCCGGGTCCTCGATCATGTGGAAGGAGGTGCAGAGGGCAAATTCGGGGCCGCGGCCGGCGGCATGAATGTCCAGGACGACGTCGACGCGGGGGAAGATGTTCTCCCGTACAAAATGGGCGATCCGATAGGTGAGGCTGCCGCGCGGGTCGCCCGGGAAGGCCCGGTTCATGTTGACGCCGTCACGCAGGGATTCGCGGGTGCCGGTAACCGTCGCCGGCCAGTTCAGCCGGGGCATCAGGATGACGCGGCCATGTAACTGGGCCGGGTCCAGCTCGTGCATCAGCCGCCAGACCGCCACCTGGCCCTCGTACTCGTTGCCGTGCGTGCCGCCAAAACAGACGACGCTTTTGCCCGGCCCCGCCGTGCCATTAATCACCGCCAGCGGCACCGGCGCGCTGCCCCAACTGCCGTCGTAATGGAAGGCCACCTCATACAGCGCCTTCCCCGGCCGCTCCCACTCAATGCCGTCTGCCCCAAAAACCAACTTCACCGTTGCCATGGTTTACCTCTGAAGAAGGGGCCACGGATTAACACGGATTCAACACGGATTTCTTTTGATAATGGTTGGGAAGTACGCCTGGCTTGGCCATACCAAAAAAGAATCCGTGCAAAATCCGTGTTAATCCGTGGCAAAAAAACTCTTATCTCACCAAATAGCGCTCCACGATTTCTTCGTCCAGGTCGACGCCCAGGCCGGGTTCTTCGGGGACGGGGACGAAGCCGTCGGCGTCGAGCGGGAAGGTTTGCCGGGTGAGCTTTTGGCGCAGCGGGCTTTGCTCGACGCAATATTCCAGCCAGTAGCTGTTCGGCAGCGCCGCCAGGGCGTGGAGCGAGGCGGCCACGCTGACCCCTGTCTTGTACGAATGGTTGACGACCATCTTGTGCCGTTGGGCCGCCAGCTGGCCGATGCGGCGCATGTTGGTCGGCCCGCCGACCCGGGCCACGTCTGGCTGGACGATGTCGAGGCCGCAGTCGAGCAGCTTCTCGAAGCCGCCCAGGGTGACATCCTGCTCGCCTGCCGCCACGCGGATGGGGGAGTTGGCCGCCAGCTTGGCGTAACCCTCGTAATCGTCAGGGTGCAGCGCCTCTTCAAACCAGTACGGGTTGAATTCGGCGAACTGGCCCGCCCGCCGGATCGCCGTCGAGACGTCGTAGGCCAGGCCGGCATCGATCATGAACTCGGCATCCGGGCCGACGCCGCGGCGCGCCTGGCGGATATGCTCGATGTCGCCCGCCTCGGACTGGCCCAGCGGCCCCCAGCCAAATTTGACGGCGGTGAAGCCGGCGTCCGTCCATTGCCGGCCGATCTCGTACGTCTCCTCCGGCGTCTCACCAAACAGAATGGAGGCGTAAGCCCGCAACCGCTTGTTGAAACCACCGCCCAGCAGTTTGTAGACCGGCTGCCCATACGCTTTGCCGGCGATATCCCACAACGCCATGTCGATGCCCGACATCGCCTGCTGGGCCGCGCCGCCCCGGCCGAAAAAGATGGAGCCGCGGTACATCTTTTCCCAGAGCCGCTCGATTGCCAGCGGATCTTCGCCGATGACGCAGCCGGCCAATCCCTGAGCGATGAAATGTGAGAGGGGCGCCTCGATGATCGCCTTGGCCACCAGCGGCGATGAGTCCACTTCGCCGATGCCGGTGATGCCGGCGTCGGTGTGGACGCGGACGATGAGGGTGTCCTGGGTGCCATCGGCGCGGGCGTTGACCTCGGGCAGGCGGAGGTAAAGGGCTTCGACATCGGTAATTTTCATGGGTTCGTACTCCTGAAAGTTCACCTCGAACAGGTAAATGGCGTTTACAGATTGGCCGCCGCCAACATCGCGTCAGCTACGGCGACCGGGTCAACGAGCATGTGGAAATGACCGGCCGGTAACCGAAACGCCGGCCAGCTCCGCTCCTCCGCCCAGCGCACCGAGCGCTCATACGGCGGGCTAAACTGGACGACGGCGACTGGCGCATCCGGCCAACCGGCAAAAACCGGGATCGGCTCAGTGAAAAATGGCAGCGAACGTGGCTGCAGCTCGGCCACCATCTGCTGGCGCAAGGCCTCATCGGGCAAAATGGCCGCCAGATCCGGGGCGCGCCAGTTGGGAAAGGTCGCGCCGGCAGTCAGCTCAGCGGCAAAGCCAGCGGCCCAGGCAGGGTCTTCAGCGCGCATCAGATCCAGCCGGCTGGCGCCAGCCTGGGGGATGCCGGCGTCGACAAACAGGTAGGCGGCAACCGGATTGGGCAGCGCCTGGCGGATGGCGGGCAGCAACGGGCCGGCGCCGCTGTGACTGGTCAGGATCAGGGGCGCCTCGCCTACGGCCGCGCGGATCTGGCGGGCGGCCGCGGCGACATCGACTTGCCAGAAAGTCTGGCCGGGGGCGGGGCGGTCGCTGAGGACCGGCCGGATCACCTCGTAGCCACGCCCAACCAGCTCAGCCGCAACGCGCGACCAGGTGAGCGGTCCCACCAGGGGGCTGTGGAGGAGAACAAAGACGGCCGGGCGCATCGCCATCCAACTCTAGGCCCGGGCCAACTCGGCCAGCCGTTCGGTGGAAAAAGCGATGCTGGCAGCCAGGCTCTCCGGGGCAAATGGGGTCATCTGGGCCTGGTACAGGTCGGTGCTAAAAAATTCGGCCGGGACGATGTAGCCGTAGGAGCCGTTGACCAGGTTGCCGACGAGGAGCGGGTTGCCCGGCAGGGCGGCGCGCAGGTCGCGCTGGTATTGGGAGTACATCTCGCCCGGCGTCGTCGTCAGCAGGATGTCGCCCAGCCGCCAATAGGTGTATTCGGCGGCATAATGGTCGCCGTCGCCAACCTGGTGGCGGGCCATGATGCGGCGGAAGTAGATCTCCTTCTGGACCCGGTCCGTTGTCTCCGCATGCAGCCGTTGGAATTCGGCGCGGCTGGGCCAGGTCGGCTTGATGGGCAGGGGGAAGCGGTGCGTTTCGGTTTGCAGGTGTTGTTGGCCGGGATGTGCTTGCAGCGGCCCGTAGCGCCAGTAGGCCAGGCGGGCGCCGGACTCTTTTAGCCCCATGTAGTTGAGCTGGCTGTCGGGCGGCAACATCCCTTCCAGGGTTGAGAGGACGGCGTAACCGAGCTGGCGGCCATGCTTTTCGGCCATGGCGGTCTCGCCCTGATGGCATTCGCGGGCGCTGAGTTCGCCGGACGCGCCCTGGATGAAGAGGCAGGGCGCGCTGGCGGTCATCCCTTCGACCACCTCCCGCATTGTGCCGACGTAGTCCGGCGAGATAAGGGTGTTCTCCCAGGCGAGGGTGGTCGGATGGCAGGCGTAGTTGACGAGGGTGCCCAGGATCCGGCCGGTCCCGCGCTCCGTGATCCGCCCGACCAGCAACGTCGTGTCGGTCGGGGCGCCGGGGTGGAAGCCGCAAGCGTAATGGTCTGCGTCGTCGTAGGGCAGGTCCCGGTTGACGGCCAGGTGGCAGCTGCCGGTCTCGACGACGAGTTGGGCTGGCACGGCGTTGGCGATGGCGGCAGCGGTGACCTCGGCGAAGGCGTCCCGCATGGCCTCCATGTAGGGGGCCAGCAGGTCACCGCCGGGGGCATTGACCCGGCTGCGGTCGAGCGGCGGCGCTGAATGGGTGTGGGAGACGGCCAGGAGGACATTTTCGATCTGGCCCGGCATGCCGGCGGCGGCGGCAATCGCCTCGCGGAAGCGGACAAAGTCGGCGACGTCGCTGATCCAGCAGATGTCAGCGCCGACGATGAGGCGAGGCGGGCCATCGTCAGGCAGGATGGCGAGGGCGGTGGTTGTCAGGGGTTGGTGGATGCCGCTGGCGGTGTCATGGGCGGCGGCGCCCCAGGCGCGGGAATGGATACCGGCCGGTGGGGTGATGTCGGCCCGCGCCACCCCCATCCGCCCCAAAAAAGTGGCTGGCTGCAACGGCGACAAACGACCCATGGCGCTATCCTCCACACAAGCTTACAAGGGAAAGGAACAAAGCTGCGCGGATGATACCGCCAACCTGACAGGTCGGGCAACCTGACAGGTTACCCCAACCTGTCAGGTTGCCTTAACCTCTCACTCGGCACAGGGGCCGACGTGGAGGACGCGCATCATCTCGTGGTCTTCGTGTGAGAGGATGTGGCAATGCCAGACGTAGCGACCAGGCCGGTCGAAGGTGGCCTTGATGCGGGTCACCTGACCGGGCAAGGCGATCACCATATCCTTGGGCGCATTCTCGACATATTCCAGCGGCTGGGGCACCATGGCGCCGAGTTGGATGTTTTCCAGGCGGAAACCCAGGCCCGCGGCACCGTTGTGCTGCAAGACGGGCTGTTCGATGACATCAGCCGTAAATTCCTGTCGCTCCAGGATCTCAAAATTCACCAGGTGTAGATGAACCGGATGGGCGTCGCCCGTCGCATTGTAGATTTCCCAGAGTTCTGTGGTGTTCAGGTTGGGTATCTCGGTTGTCGGCATGTGCCAGGCGATCGCGCCATTGACCATGTTGCCCATGGCATCCCGGGTTGGTTCGGCCGTACCCAGAAGCGGCTGTAGCCGGCCAAACTCATCCATGCCCTCAAAGAGAGCGACTTTGCGGGTGTAGCAGACTGGCTCGTTGTTGCCGGCATAATGGTTGATGGCGGCCGGGTTGAAGTTGTCAGCGACGGCGCTGTCCCGAGGCAGAACAACATCGAAAGCCATGATCCGATCGGTCTGGCGGTTCGGGAAGAAATCGTCTATCTCCAGATCGTCACCATGATCACCGCCAAAGGGGGCGTCGCCGCCGATGTTTTCCATGATGATGCGCGCGCCGGCCAGATTGGTGAAATCAACGACGACATCATAGCGGCTGCCCGGTTCGACGACCAGGGTGTCCAGCATGGTCGTGGCGCCAGCCAGCCCCTGATCACTGCCGATGACCGCAAAAGGCAGCGGCGCACTGGCGTTGGCAAAATCGGTATCGCCGAGTGGAACGGCGCGAAGGCGAATAACCAGGAAGCGGCTATCGGTGCCATTCAGTAGATGGAGCCGGTAATGGCGTGGTTCCACCTCTTCTTTCGGCCAGATCTTGCCGTTGACGAGCATATGGTCGCCAAAGAACTCAGCCAGGGCTGTGGGGCCGCCACCGGGGAACAGTTCGGCGGGGAGCGTCGCGCCCATCTCGGTGATGAAATCTTCGTAAAAGGGGTCGCCCGGGTAAGCAGAGTAGAATAGTTCACCTGTATCCCGGAACATTCGATCCTGGATCGCGTAAGCCTTTTCATAGGGCCAGGCGGGCAGGCCGAGCGGATTGTCTGGTTGGCCAGTGTCATGCTGGTCGCGCACAAAATAGAAACCAGCCAGACCGGCGTAGACATTCAGGCGGGTGATGCCGAGGGCATGATCGTGATACCAGAGATTACCGGCCGGTTGCCTATTGTCGTAGGTATACCATTTGGATAACCAGCGTGGCCCCTTAACCTGCCATTTGGGGCTGAAGAAATATTCCGGATTGCCATCAAAACGGTAGCGGGTATGTCCGCCATGAAGATGGGGCACAACCGGTACACCCTCTGTCTCTACTGAATATTGTGTGTACCCGGGCAGGCTGTAGGCCCAGTGCAGCGAGGTGTCCACCGGGAACAAATGCGGCAGCGGTAGGTTTGTGACCGGGTCCAGCAGTTCGTTATACCATTTAACCCGCGTAGCCCGCCGGCTCCGCACTTCAAATGTCATGCCGGGCCAGAAATAGGGGCCACCCTTGGGCCCATAGCCAAACACGGGCGTATCAAGCAGGGCACCGGTGCCATCCACCAGGCCAGTCTGCTGCACAGAGGGGCCGATCCCAACGTGATAGCGGTTGGTGCCCGGTACGGGGGTGTATTTGAAGCCGGGCGCCAGAGCGTCAGGCACTGGATTGATGAACTTGGGCTGTGTCGCTGGATCACTCAAGCCTGCTGCCAGAGGGGCTGCCTGGGCGTTCAGAACGCGCCAGCGAGCCATGAACATGGCCAGACCGGCACCAGCCGACAACTTCAGGAAGGTGCGTCGTGAGGTCATTTCGTCTCCTTGGGATAACTTATATGCGATTGTTGGATCTTGCGTGATGACGATACGAAACTGGCTAGCGGCTAAGGTGGTGGGCTAGCAACTGTAAAGCACTTTACAGTCTGCTCCTGACTCACCGTAGTGACGATGGTCATACCATCGAGGGTATAATGTCATCCAGAGGGGCTGGCGGGCTACTATTGCCTGGCCTGACAGCGTTTAGGCTGTGCGGCGGGCGATTTCGGCGCGGACCAGGGGCGCGACGCGGGTGCCGAGCAGTTCAATCGCCTTCATCACCTGGGCGTGCGGCATGGTGCCAACGCTGAGTTGCAGCAGAAAGCGATCATGTTTGAAGATGTTGTGCTGGAAGAGGATCTTCTCCGCCACCTCTTCAGGCGTCCCAACGAAGTTGGCGCCGCGCAGATCGCACGAGGCAGCAAATTGCTCACGGCTCATGGGCGGCCAGCCTCGCTCTTTGCCGATTTTGTCCATCACAGTGGCGAAAGCAGGGAAGGCCTCGTCAATGGCCTGGCGCCGGTTTTCGGCAATATGGCCGTGGGAGTTGACGCTGACGCGCAGGTTGGCCCGGTCCTGGCCGTAATGGTCAGCCGCGCGCCAGTAGAGATCGACCATCGGGCCAAACTGCTCCGGCCGGCCGCCGATGATGGCCAGGGCCATGGGCAAGCCCAGGCCGGCGGCCCGGACAACCGATTCCGGCGTGCCGCCCACGGCAACCCAGACCGGCAGCGGCTTCTGAATGGGGCGGGGGTAGACAGCCTGGCCATTGAGGCTGGGCCGATGTTTGCCGGCCCAGGTGATCTCTTCCTGTTCGCGAATCGCCAGCAGAAGCTCCAGCTTTTCGCTGAACAGCTCGTTGTAATCATTCAGGTCGTAGCCAAAGAGCGGGAACGATTCGATGAAAGAACCACGCCCGGCCATGATCTCGGCCCGACCGCCGGAGAGCAGGTCAAGGGTGGCAAAATCCTGGAAGACACGCACGGGGTCATCAGAGCTGAGGACGGTGACGGCGCTGCTCAGGCGGATCCGTTGCGTACGGGCGGCGATGGCGGCCAGGATGACAGCCGGCGCCGAGGAGATGTACTCCGGCCGGTGATGTTCACCCAGCCCAAAAACATCCAGCTCAACCTGCTCGGCCAGCTCAATTGATTCGATCAGATTGTCCAGGCGCTCTTGCGGGCTGATCTTGAGACCCGTTTTCGGGTCAGGTGTCAGTTCCGCAAATGAATAGAGCCCGATTTCAAAACGATTCTGGGGTGTTGCGCCGGAAGTCTCGATGATAGCCTCCTCAGGCCAGGGCGGGCTTTTGGGCAAAGACAAATTCGCTTAGCCGACCCTTTTCGTTCAAATGGAGTGTAACTCTAACGTCTGATCCGGTACCGTGCCAATGAAGCGTTACCGTTTGCTCACCGTCACCGCTGACAGGCGCGCCCATCTGGCCAGGCCCGGCCAGGAGATGGGCCAGCTGCAGGCGGCGCCATAGCGCCGCCCGGTTGCTGCCCCGGGCGCGGAGTTGGTCCAGCCCCCGTTTGTTCGGCTGATTCACCAACGCTTCGAGCTGTTGGGCCGCCGCTGTCATGGCCGCCGACAGCGGACCGACCGAGTTAATCTTGAGCTGCTGGATGCGGGGCGGGACGAGCGGGGTGAGGGAGAGCCAGAAGCTGCAATGCCCCCGTTCGCCGTCGAGCCGCCAGCTGCCGCGCAGC
>JACKBM010000017.1 GCA_020634575.1 Ardenticatenales bacterium
CCAACGGCAAAAACCGCTGGGCAAAGCGGGCCACGTTCCACAGCTTCGTCACCAGCCGGGCGCCGGCCTGTATCTTCTCCTCGCTGATACGCGAATCCTTGCCCAGGCTGGTGCTGGCGGCCCAGTAGCGTACGGCGTCAGCCGAGTAGCGCTCGATCATCGCCAGCGGCCCCACCACGCCGCTGGTCCGGCTTTTGCTGATTTTGCCCTCCCCTTCTGGCGCCAGCCCCCAGCCGGACAACGCCACTGTCCGCCAGGGCAGCCGGTCGAAATGGTAAAGCGACTTTAACACGGTGTAGAAGGTCCAGGTGCGAATGATCTCGTGCGCCTGCGGCCGCAGGCCGTAAGGCAAGTAATCAGCCGGGGCGTCAACCGCCACCCCGGGCAGCCGCAGATTCGCCGCGATTTGCGGCGTCAGCGACGAGGTGGCCCAGGTATCCATCACGTCGCCATCCCCGGTGAAAGTCGTGCCACCACACTGGGTGCAGGGTGTGGCAGGCTGAGTAGCCGTCGGGTCGAGTGGCAGTTGTGCAGGATCAACTGTTTGGATGGCGCCGCACCCGTCGCAGTACCAGACTGGAAAGGGTACGCCGAAGTAGCGCTGGCGAGAGATACACCAGTCCCAGTTCAGATTGCTCACCCACTGCTGGTAGCGTGCTTTCATGTGGGCCGGACGCCATTCCAGTTCGTCAGCGGCAGCCAGCAGCCGCTCCTTATGATCCAACACGTTGATGAACCATTGGGCCGTCTGGATAAACTCGATCGGTGTGTCGCAACGATCATGGGTTGTCACTGTCTGTTCAGTGGGCTCACGCTGGAGCAAGAGGCCGGCCGCAGCCAACCGCTCCTTGATGCGGCCGCGCGCTTCCGGTACTGTCAAACCAGCCAGGTCGCCAGCCGCTGCCGTCATGCGGCCATCCCGGCCGATCGCCTCGATCAGGGGCAGCTCATGGGTTCGCCACCAGGCCAGGTCGGTGCTGTCGCCGAAGGTGCAGCACATCACAGCGCCGCTGCCTTTGGCCGGATCGGCGGCGATGTCAGCCAGGATGGGCACCGGCCGGTCAGACAACGGCGTCCGCGCCATCTGCCCCACCAGATGAGCAAAGCGCTCATCCTCCGGATGCACAAAAACGGCCACGCAAGCCGGCAACAATTCCGGCCGCGTTGTGGCGATGGGCAGGAGTCCGCCATCGGCCAGGGTGAAGGGGATGGTCACATACTCGCTCAGCCGGTTCAAATCAGCCACGTCTGCCTGGGCGATAGCCGTCTGGCAGGTCGGGCACCAGAGGGCCGGCGCCTGCTGCCGGTAGGCCAGCCCCCGTGCCAGCAAGTCCAGAAACGAAGCCTGAGCCAACCGGCGCGCATCTTCGTCGATGGTGCGATAGGTGTAGCGCCAATCGATCGAGAGTCCCAGTCGCTGCCAGAGCGCCTGGTATTCCGCTTCGGCTTTCTCGCTGGTAGCCAGGCAAATTTCGATAAACTTTTGCCGGCCCACATCTTCCGGCCGGATCCCTTCCTGGCGCTCCACCAGCCGCTCAGTTGGCAGGCCGTTGTCGTCAAACCCCATCGGGTAATAGACGTTGTCGCCCTGCATCCGGCGGTAGCGGGCCAGGAAATCGGTCTGGCTGTAGGAGTAAACGTGGCCGAGGTGGAGCTGGCCTGACACGGTCGGCGGCGGTGTGTCGATGGCGAATAACGGGGCGTCGCTGTCAGGCTGGTACTGGTAGGTACCCTGGCGCTGCCACTGGTCGCGCCATTCCGGCTCGCGGCTGTTGGGGTTGTATTTGCGGGGAAGCATGAGTGGGTCCTCCGGGCCGGCGCCTGCGGGCTACCGGCAACAAAAAAGCGCTATTCATCCCATTAGAGGACGAAAGCGCCTGCTTCCGCGGTACCACCTCAATTCACCGGCCGGTTACCCAACCGCTGCCCTTTATACCCTGACCAACATCAGGGCGACGCTATAACGGGCGTTCCCGTGCCGATCTACTGACCCATTTCATGTTCAGGCTTTCTGCGGCATTCAGCCCAGGCGACGTTCAACCGATTCTTGCTGTGGGGGCTTCCAGCCAATGGCCCCATCTTCTCTAGCAGCAGGCTGCCGGTTTACTCCTCCTGGTTGGTGAAGAAACCTATTCAATTAGGCGCTATTATGAAAAAGTGGCCGGCGAATGTCAAGAGGCAAAGCATCTGAGGGGTAGGGGACCCGACGGGTCTCGTACCCGTCGGGTCCCCTACCCCTCAGCGGCGCACGATGGGCAGATAGCGGGCCAGCCCCACGCGAATGTAGGCCGGCCGGCTGTCAGCCCGGCTCAGATTGGGCGCCAGGGCGGTCAAGGTGACGGTGTAGCTGCCCCCTGTCGCAAAATCATGCGCCGGATGCTCGACAAAACTGATGGAACCATCGCCAAAATCCCAGATCAAGGTCTCATACAGCCCGCAGCTTTCGTTGGCAAACTGCACGGTCAGCGGCGGACTACCCGTCCGCGGCGTCGCACTGAAACTGACCAGGGGCGGCGTGCGCGAGCCGCAGAGCGCGGTGCCGGTAATGGCCACGTCCGCCGTCACCTCGACATAACCGGTGAAGAAGAACGGCAAAGTGGCGAAGCTGCCCAGATCATATGTGATGGCGGCCCCGGTCGTAATCGTCGTCACCTCTTCCCAGAGGATGGTGCCGCCCGGCTCTAAAAAGGTATGAACCAGCGTTCCTTCGGCTTCGTCCAGGTTGGTGATGACGTAGCGGCTGTAAATCAGCTCGCCATCATCTTTGTGAAGTTCCGGGATGGTGATGAGCGCCGGCCCAGCCTGCGCTGGTAAGGGGTGCAGCAGCCAGACCAGCAGAGTGAGCGGCGCCGCCAGTGCCAGCAGCAGCCAGCCAATTCGTCGTCTCATAAATTCTCCTCAGGCCACCCAGAAGGCAAAAAAGAGGGCCGGCTTGCCACGGCCGGCCCATGAGCCCAAAAGAATGCTAGCGCGAAGGAAACCTATCCGCCAGGGGGGATTTCCACTATAGCGCCGGCTGACCGGCCCCATACGGTCAGGTCATACATGGCGTACATCTCGGCCGGCATAGCCGAGAAGGTGCCGCTCTGCACCACCCGGGCGAAATAGACAAAGGTGTGCGTGCCCGGCGCCAGCTCGGTGATAAAGAAACTGACCCGGCCGTCGCGCATTTCCAGGTAACTGTAGTGACTACCGTAATGTTGCTGTGCCTCACCACTGCTGGTGTCCAGGCCGGGATTGATCGGCTCGAGACCGGCCGGTACCTTATCCTCCACCAGCACATAAGCCGCCGCTTCACTCACGACCACTTTGAGCTCAACCCGCACCAGGTCACCAGGCTGGAAGCTCAGCGTCGGCTCGCCCGCGGCCGGCAACCGGTAGCTGCGCGTCACCGCTACCGGCCCGGCCGCCGCCCCCGGGCTGGCTTGCTCATAAAGGTGCGTATCCACCCGATAGTACAGGGGACCCTGGCCGGTTTGGGTCACGCGCAGCGGGAATTCCCCCGGCGTCAACTCAGCCAGAGGAATCGCCACGCTGGCCTGCGGCGCCTCCGGTCCGATGGTACCGCTCGCCACCAGCTCATCACCCCACCAGACCTCATACGCAGCCTGTTCACTGAACTCGGAGCGGCTGACCAGGTAATCGGTCAGGGCAATGATGGCGAAGGAGGTCTCGTTGGTGGTCCCCCAGCCAAACGCCTGGCGCTGCCCCATGAGCCAGTCGGCGATCTCATCAATCTGCGGTGCCGCCGGCCGGATCCGCGCCAGCGCAGTCAGCACCATAGCCGTGTTGCGCACATCCGACGCCATCGTTTTGCGCGTGTAGTAACCATCCTCGATATCCCCCGACCAGTAGCTCTGGCCAGCCGGCCGGCTGGCCAGCAGATAATCGACGAGTTGTTGGGCTTCGGCAGCATAGCCGGCTTCGTGCAAGGTAAGGGCCAGGGCTGCCACGCTGAAGCTATCCAGCCTGTCCGGCGCCGCCGCCAGAATGCGGGTTTCATTCAGTTCATAGCGGCCGGTCAGCGCCATCGCGTAGAGGGCAAACGCGCGGGTGCGCTCATCCATTTCCGTGAGATGGCGCGCCAACCAGTCGCTGCCATTGGCCAGCACCGTTTCATTCACCGGATAGCCCGACTCAGCCGTCTGGGCCAGACCAAAGACGACCCAGGCCGTCTGATAATCATGGGTCGGGTCGCTGAACCACCAGCCCCAACCGCCGTCGCCATGCTGGAAGCCATACAGCCGCTGCACACTGGCCTCAATGTATGGCATCAGACTGGCAAAGCGCACGGGATCAACTACGTTGAGCTGGGTCAAGGCCCGGCTAACCACCGCATTGGGCAGCGCCCGGCTCATCGTTTGCTCGACACAGCCGTACGGGTAGCCCGTCAAATCCTCCAGCCCATCCAGCAGGCTGCTGGCGATAGTGCGGTTGAGCGTCACCGCCACATACGCCTCACGCAGTTCGCTGTCGGGTATGGTCACCGTCGTTGCCAGCTCAGCGCCAAGCTGGCCCGCTTCGCTGGTCACACTGTGAACCGCCCGCCGCACCACCGGCAACGGCAGCTCGACCTGGTCGACAATTTGCCCTTCCGCATTGGTCATGGTGATGGTGACCAGGGCTTCGCTCGCGGTCAGCGCCTCGATCGGCCAGCCGATGAGTTGCTGGCCACCGGCCGGTAACACCACCTCCTGCACCGCTGAACCGTGCAATGCCAGCGCTGTCTCATCCGCCAGCGCCAGCGTCGCGGCCAACGTCAGCGCTGTGCCCGTGCGATTGTGCAGCAGCGCCGAAAGCTGGATGGTGTCACCCTCAACCAGTTGGGCCGGCAGGAGCGGCTGCAACAGCAGATCCTGGGTGACCAGCAGTTGCTCTTGCATCGTACCGATCTGGGTATCGCCGGTGACGGCGCGAGCGGTAAGCCGCCAGGTCGTCAGATTATCCGGCAGCGGGATCGCCACCTGGACCTCACCGTTGGCATCGGTGCGCAGAGCCGGGAAGTAGGCCGCCGTGTCGCGAAACTCGCGCCGTGGGCCATCAAAGTAATCGCCACCGCCACCGCCCATGCCGCCGCCATAGGGAATCCAGAGGCTGCGCTGCGGCCGCATGTTGTCCAGCGTGCGGACCTGATCCGGCCGGTTGAAGTAAAAGGCATCGTACAGCGGCGTCACATTGTCAGCCGCCAGGGCAAATATCGCCTCGTCCACCACAGCCAGCTCAATTTCAGCCGAGACCGGCACCCCTTGCCAGTTCGTTACGCGCAAGGTTACGTTGGCAGTCTCACCCGGCTTGTAGCTTTCCCTGTCCTGGATGATCTCCACATTCAGCAGCCGATCCGTCGCTGGCACGGTCACCTCTGTCGTCGCCACGCGCAGCATCAGGTCGGGAACCGAGCGATAGGTTCTCTGGGTCAACTCATTGTCCAGCGGATCCCAATGTTGGATGGTGGCATGGACGTTCGGCGCGTAATGTGCCTGAATGGGCAGCTCGACAAAGGTGATGGGCGCGGTTAGCGCCACCGGCAGGACGTCGTAAACGGCGCCCCGCTCTAGCGTCAACAGTGCGGGGCCGCTATATTCAGACTCGATGATGAATGTCGCCGTATCGCCCGGCAGATAACTGTCCCGGTCCGGCGAAATCCGCAGCGATTCATCCTGGGCCAGGTAACCCTGCCAGGAACGCGACCAGACCAGGAACCACCTCTCGCCCGAAACAACGCGACCGGCCGGATCAGCCGACCGCGCCAGCACGCGGTACCAATCCGCCTCTGGCAGACTCAGCGTCAGCGAGGCTACCCCTCGGCTATCGGTCTGGACGGACAGCCGCTCCGCCTCCAGGCTATAGCGATGGCTGGAACGGGAGTAGCGATAGAAGACGAACTCGACCGGCCGGTTGGCTGCCGGCGCGCCGGTCAGGTCCAATAAAGTGGCCCGGACGGTAAATGGTGTGTTCGGCTGCTGCAGATACGAGCCCCGTTGCACACTAATCTGGTGGGCCGCCGGGAATAGCTCGATGGCTGCTGAACTGGCCACCGTGTAGCTGCTGCCGTTGGCCACAACAGCCTCCACAATGTATTTACCCGTTTCATTGCCGCTAAACTCAGCCGTAAACAAGCCAGCCTCATCGGTCTGACCGCTGCGCAACACCCGTTTGTTGGACCAGTAGTCATAATCGGCCACTTGCCAGACATTGACGGTTACGCCAGCGCCACTGACGGGGCCGCCAAAGAAGTAACTGCTATCAACTGTCACATTGATTATGTCGTCAACTGCCGCCCGATCTGCGCTCAGGGTCAGGTCAACGGCAAAATCTGGCTTGCGATACGCCTCAACCTGAATGCTCAGCCGTTCCGTAACGTCATAGGCAGACAGCCGTACCTGATAGTCACCCAGGGCCGCGCCGTCAGCCAGCTGAAAAGCGCCGTTAACCGTGCCAAAATCGTTGGTCATCAGCTCCTGCCGACTCAGCTCATTGTTACGGCTGTCGTAAAGAACTGCTGTCACCGGGACACCGGCAGCCACATTCTCCACCAGGGCATCATTGTCCTGCCGGATGATGCCCTTGAAGAACACGGTCTGGCCAGGCTGATAGATCGGGCGCTCCGTGGCCACGTGAATCAGGTGCGCCGGCAACGGGACACTACGGCCAAAGCGTTGCCAATCACCGGCGGTCCCGGTCAGGGCAAACTGGTCGTCAGCTTGCAGCAGCACATAAGCAATGGCGCCGTCCTGATCCAGAAAGCGGACCGGATCCGCCGTGGCGGCAATTTCCTGGGCAATGAGTTCGCCGCTATCGTTGAAGGCGGAGTAGATATGGACACCGGCCGGTTCCTCCGCCATAGTCCCCGGCAGCGCCAGCAACTCACCCGGGCTCTGCTTCAAAGTCAGCAATTGGTCAGACAACAGCAAGAAGATCGCATCGTTGTGATAGTCGCCGGCCAGGGTGAGCAAGTAGACACCCGCGGGCACATCGGCCGGGATGATCAGTTCCTGCGCATCGAGATTATCATTACCGCCAGCCCGTAATGGCTGGTCCCAGCTCTGCACCAACGTCAGCCCGGCTACGCGCTCATCCTGGCTCAACAGGCGGCTGACCAGCGTCTCCGGCGGCACCGCATACAGCGCCAGATGGGCTTTCCGGTCCGGAATATTGAAGCCGCGATAATGCACTGCGCGCCGGCCGGAGGTCAGGACTGCCTGGATGGGCAGCCCATCGCCAAAATCAGCCACGTCGACGTAGCGCGTGGTGTAGAGGTAGATGCTAAGGGGGCTGGCCAGCAAGGGCTGGCCCTCTTCATCGAGGGCGGTAGTTTTGACCTGTACCTGGAAGGTGCTGAACTGTTCCCAATGACCGGCGGCTGGTGTAAAGAGCAGGGTATTACCTGACCAGGTCAGCTCACCAGACACGGCTGGCTGTAGCGAGAACGCACTTTCAACAGAGAGCCGGTCGACCGGCCGGTTAAACGTAATACTCAGCGGTTCGTGCGCCGAGTGCGTTTCGTAATTGTACGCCCTGTAATCATGCGCCTTGCCCGTCGCAAAATTCAGCCGGCGCGGCATCTCCATGGACTCACCAGTTACATCCTGGATGCCCTCAGGAAAAAGCAGAACATACTCCGTATCCGCCTGCAGCCGTTTACGGGGCTGAATCGTCAGTGTGTGCGACGTCTCATCCCAACTGGTCGTGGCCGGGATTTCCGGGACCAGCTTGAAGCTGGCCGCAGCAAGCTCGCCGTCCACAGGATAATTAAAACCAACAGAAATTTCGCCCAGACCAGAAGATTCCGGCGCATTGAATTGACGTACCAGAGGCGCCATCTGCACGACAATCTGACGGTCATAGGTCATGGGCAACCCCGCCCGCGTCCGTGCCGCCGGCCCAACTTCGATAACGTAGCGTCCCCCCGGCTCCAGGGCCACGTCAATCTGCAGGACCGCTGACTGATCGTCCGCCCAGGTCAGGGTGAAAGGGAGCTCCGGCGTGATTGCCAGCGCGGCGCGCACCGTGCCGGTAGCCATCGGTTCACTAAAATCCAGCTGAATCTGAGGGTGCCGGTTGCTGGTCGCCAGGATATTCCCGGTGCTGATGGTGGCCGGCGCGGTACCACTTTGGTCAGAAACGGTAAGCAGGTCGTCCACCCGGGGCTCCGCCGTCGCGGCGGGGAGCGTTGGCCCTGGTTCGATGGCGACAAGCCCGGCGGGTGAGTTGGAAGAACCGGCCGGTTCCGTAGCCGGCGCTACACTAACCGTCGCCTCAGTCGTGGGCGCCGACGCTGTTTCGGTCACAGCCTCCACCGGCGCGGCCACAAGGGTCGCAACCACCGTGACATCGGCAGTCTCATGGGTTTCGCTTTCGACAACAGGCGCCTGGTTACAGGCTGACAGGCTAACGAATAAGGTGAATAGACATGCGGCAAGAATCCGTCGAGTAAGCACGGCCGCCTCCCATCTGGTTGCAGAGAAAAACAATATTGGCTTACTTTAGATATTAGGGGTTTACGATCGGCTTTGCCGGACGGGGAGTCGTTGCTTAACCTACGGGCAAGCAACGCTGCTTGGCGGGCCGGCGGCGGCCCAGTTGTGGCAAGTTAAAAAAGGGCTGATGCGGCAATAAATCTGCGCGGCCAGCCACACTGGCAAGGTTTAATCCTGGAAATTCTTCTCGCGAAACAAGCCACGTACCAGGGCTGCATCCGGCACGCGCCGCTCGATCAGTTCCAGCTCCTGGTCCAGCGTGATCAATGCCTGCTGCTTGCGCTGCTGTGGCCGCAACAACATCAGCTGGACCAGTTGCACAGCATCCCAGCCCGTCCGGATGGCGCAGACGATGGCGCCCATCTCCAGGGCGGCCATGGCCAGGTCCATTTCATCCGGTCGCGTGACAAAAATGACGGGGGCCCCCAACGGCTGTTCCAGCAGATCCTGGAGCAATTCCAGGCTATCGTCACCCTGGACATCACTGGAGAGCAAAATCAGGTCAAGATTCTCAAAGATGACAGAGGAAAGCGCCTCGGCAGGGCTGTCCAGGTGAATGAGTTGATCGGCCAGGTGGCTTTGCAGCAAAGCGGATTTAAGCAGTGAAGGCTGCGGGCGCAACCGTTCCAACAGCAGAATGCCGCCAAAATTCAAATCAGGCATATTTTCCAGCATATTCCAGACCCTAACTCTGGCCTCCCCCGAGGCATTCTCATAGTACAAAAGTCCTGGCCCAATGTTCCTATAAACGACCGGGCAACGTCAATAGCCCACTGGTCCCGGTCCTGTTCGCGCGGCTGAGGGGTTGGCTAACCCGTCGGGTTGGCGGACCCGTCGGGTTGGTCAACCCCTCACCCACCTTCGACTTGCGCTTTTTGGCGGCTGGGGGACAATACGCAGTTGATGATTTACTCTTGGCTATGCGAAGCAGATGATGCGTATTTGGTGGATTAGCCCGCTTCTTGTTGTGATGCTGTTGGTCAGTCTGGCCGCTTGCCAGACCGCGGCACCGGCCGATCCCCCGGACCAGCCGACTGCCCTCCTGGCTGCCGCCAGCCCGACCGCAACCAGCCAACCGCAACCTTTGGCCGCACCATCCGCCACGGCCACAACCTTTCCCAGCCCACCAGCCAGCGCCACGCCGGCGCCCAGCAGCACCCCCACTGGGACCGCCACGCCCACCGACACAGCAACGCCAACCGAGACCCCCACCCAAACCGCCACAGCGACCGAAACGGCCACCCGGCTGCCCGAGGCACTGCCCTGCCCGGCCGAACTGCCCGTACGCCCAGATTACAATCGCTACTACCTTTCGGGAGAACCGTGGCCAACGCCGGATCCGGCCGGTGCCCCCGCCCATTTCTGGCTCAACAAACCGCTGCCCGGCGGTGGCCGCCTGCTCACCAATCAATGGTTCCCCTACGGCTATGACGCCAGCCGCTATCTGCTACACAACGGCACCGATGTCGCCGAAGATCTCGGCACTCCGGTGCTCGCCGTGGCGGCCGGCACCATCGTCGTCGCCGGCGCCGATGCCAATGAATGGTGGGGCTGGCGCTGCGATTGGTACGGCCACCTGGTTGTCCTCCAGCTGGACGAAACCTGGCTGGATATGCCCGTTTATGTGCTCTACGGTCATGTTCTCAACATTAACGTCGAAGTTGGCCAGCGGGTTAGCCAGGGCGAACAGGTCGCCGAAATAGGGCTGGGCGGCGCCGCCACCGTCCCCCATCTCCACATCGAGGTGCGCGTCGGCGAGAACGCCTTTGGCAGCACCCGCAACCCGATGCTCTGGATTAACCCGGCCACCCGCGGCGTCATCGCCGGCCGGCTGGTCGACCCGGAAGGGCGCCCCTGGCAGGGCGTCGGCATCAGCGCTCAGCAAATCGGCGGCGAGGGCGAGATCCTCAATACCTGGAGTTACCTGGGTGATCCGCTGGACCTCATCAACCCGGATGAGCAGTTGGCGGAGAATTTTGTCTTCTCGGATATGGTCCCCGGCGATTACCAGTTGTTTATCCGGGTACAAGAGGTAGAATATACGGTTACTGTCACCGTTACCGCGGGTGAGGTGGCCACGGTTGAAATTGTCACCGAACCGTTCAAAACACCGACGCCGACAGTGGCGGCTCCCACCAGCGAACCTTAGAGGTGTGGAGCCGGCAGGAGAAATTGCACCAGAATGCGAATTGGGATTGACTTTGGCACGACCCACACGGGCGCAGCCGTCATGGTAGACGGGAAGATTCAGTTCATCCCCCTAGATCCATACAACACGACTGATCCTCATCTTCTTCGCTCAATGATCTATGTTAAACGATCACAGGAGCACCTCGTCGGGCGTGCTGCCGTCGAAACGTACCTGGTTGAGGATACCGGCCGGTTCGTCCGCTATGAAGACAAGGTCGTCGGCACCGTCGAAAACACCGTCGCCCGCCTCAGCCGCGGCCCCACGGACCCCGATGGCCCCATCCAGATAATCTACGATGTGGTGGTGGCCGAAGATGTCGGCTCCAATGGCCGCCTCATCCAATCTATCAAAACCGGGCTACGCGACGAAAGTTATGCCGGCACCAACATCTACGGCCAGTTCTACTCCATCCAGGAACTGATCGCCCTCCTGCTGACCCAGGTCCGGGAGCAGGCCGAGCATTTTCTGGGCCAACCCGTCACCAGCGCCGTGCTGGGCCGGCCAGTCCGTTTCTCCGACGAGCCGAATATCGACGAAATTGCCGAACAGCGGCTGCGTGAAGCCGCCAACATGGCCGGCTTTACGGAAATCGAGCTGGAAAAAGAGCCTATCGCCGCCGCTCGCTTCTACACGAACGAGAACCAACGCGCCGAAACCATCCTGGTGTTTGACTTTGGCGGTGGCACGCTTGATCTGACCATCATGCGCACCGCTATCGGCCAATCACCCCAGATCCTGGCCACCCACGGCGTCCTCGTCGGCGGCGACGACATCGATAGCGCCATGATGCGCAACCGGGTCAGCCGCCAGTTCGGCACCGAATCCAAAATCTCGCCGGAAGGCGCCCCCTTCCCCTATGAGCTGGCCAATTTACTGGAGCGCTGGCAGACCATCCCGGTCCTGTCGCGGCCACTGAACCTCAAGGTCATCAGCGACGCCAAGGAACGCGGCGATAATCCGGATGCGTTTGCCGCCCTGGAAACGTTGGTCCTGAAGAATTATGGCTTTGCCCTCTTCTCCAAAATCGAACAGCTCAAACGCGCACTTTCCGTGGATGACAGCGCGACCATGCAGATGCAGATTGACAACATCGACGTCGCCCTGACGATTGATCGGGCGGAGTTTCCCCGGATCATCAACCGGGAGATCGCCATGGTCCAACGGGGCATCAGCCAGGTCATGGAAAAAGCGGGCATCAGCGATGAACAGATCGATGTGGTGGTCACAACCGGGGGTTCTTCGTTAATCCCCATCTTCCGCACGATTTTGAGCCGCAAATTCAGCCAGGCGCGCATCGTGCGCTCCAATACCTTTGGCTCAGTTACCGCTGGTCTGGCGATTCAGGCGGCGGATTCGTAACAAGTCAGTCCCGGCGAGACATAATTGGATACCCAGAGTCTGGAGGAGGATGAGATGAGCGCTACCCGTAAAGAGCTAATTGCCGGCCCGAACGAGCCGCCCTGGACCCAGACATTAACCGGCCAGAAGATTCGCGTGCGGACACCCGGCAAAGAAACCGGTGGCCAGGTCACTGTCATCGAATACGTCGAGCAACCCCATACCGCGCCCCCCGTCTACACGAAGCATGAATTTGTCGAGCTCTTTTGCGTTCAGGAAGGGACCCTGACCTTTAAATTCCTGGACGAAGACGCGTTTGAAGCCCCGGCCGGTACCGTCATCACCTGCCCCAGCTGGAAACCCCATTCGTTCTGGAACCGGAGCGACGAGCCGGTGCGGGCGCTGCTGGTCTGCTCACCGGCCGGTCTCGAAGATTTCTTCGCCGAATCGATGGCCCTGCTGGAGCGGCTGCCACCTGAAACCACCCCGGTTGAAGAGCTCAAAGCAGCCCAGAAAGCGCTGCGCGACCGTTTCGGCCTCCTCCACATCGGCCCGCCACCCGAAGACAAACTGTGATCCTCGACTTTCACACCCATTTTTATACCGAAGCCTACCTCAACGCCCTGGAACGAGGGGATTGCGCCGCCCAAATCGAGCGGACTGCCGACGGCCAGCGCCGTATCGCCTTTGCCGGCGACTACAGCCTGGTCCTGCCCGAACATTTCCAGATCGAGCGCGTCGCCGCCGCCATGGCAGGACACGGCATCGACCATCAACTCCTGGGCTTCTCCGTTCCCGGCCTCCACATCGAAGAGGCGACCCGGGCGATTGACCTGGCGCAGACCATCAACGATGCTTATGCCGCCATCGTGGCCGCTCAGCCAACACGGTTCTCGGCGTTGGCCGCCCTGCCCCTGCAAGCACCAGCCGCCGCTGCGCTTGAACTGGAACGGGCTGTCCACCAGGGTTTAGTCGGGGGCCAATTATTCTCCAATATCAACGGTCAGAGTCTGGCCGACCCGGCGTTCTGGCCCGTTTACGAGACCGCTGAACGGCTGGATGTGCCGCTGTTCATCCACCCCATCAGCCCGGTCAACATCACCGGCATGGCCCAGCACCGGCTCGTGCCGATGGCCGGCTTTATGTTTGACACCACCATCGCCGCCCTGCAACTTGTCTTTGGCGGCGTGATGAGCCATTTTCCCGGCCTGAAAATCGTCCTCGGCAACCTGGGCGGCACATTGCCCTTTTTGGCCGGCCGCGTCGAGCAAGCCTACCACGCCTACCCAGAAACGCGCGCCGCTCTAGATGCACCGCCGTCGACTTACCTGCGCCGCTTCTATCTGGAAACCGCCGGCATGCCCGACGCCGGCGCCCTGCAACTGGCCATCCAGTTCGCCGGCGCTGACCACATCCTGCTCGGCACGGACTTCCCCCAGCAAATTGCCGACGTGGCCGGCGCGCTCCGCCAGATTGACGATTTACCGCTGTCCACAGCGATCAAAAATGGGCTCAAAGGCGAGAACGCGGCCCGCCTGCTAAAAATTGGTGGCTAAACTCGTGGCGGGAAAATGGGTCTGGCACCGTTGAGTGTATAAACGGCTGGCCGCCTAGCCTCCGGGAGGCCCAGTAGGCGCCGGTCTTGACAACATCAGTAGGGCCTCCCGGAGGTTAGGGGGGCGGCGTATTTTTAGGAGAGGAAATGAGTAATCAGTTTGAAGTTCACGACCCCAGCATTTTGCGCCACGCCCGGCAGCTGCTGGATGCGGCGGCGGGACCGGCCGGTATGGCCCAGGAAGTCCTGGCCGCCGTGCAACGCAACGACGAATGGCGCGGCCAGCGCTGCCTCAACCTGCTGGCGCCCGAAGCGCCGACCAGCCCCACCGTCCGCCGCCTGCTGGCCTCAGAGATCGGCACCCGCGCCGCTGAGGGGCATATCGGCCGGGTCAACCGCTGGTTTGCCGGCACCCAGCATATCGACGAAGTGGAAGCGCTCTGCGTCGAGCTGCTCAAGAAGGCATTCCGCTGCAACTACGCCGACCACCGCCTCATGGGCAGCATGATCGGCAACATGACCGTTTACCATTCCCTGACCCAGCCGGGCGATCGGGTGATGACGGCGGCCCAGCCGTTCGGCGGCCATTCCAGCAACCGGAGTGACGGACCGGCCGGTACCCGCGGCGTCGAGATCTACGACGTCCCCTTTAACCCGGATACCCTTGAAGTTGACCTGGACAAATTTGCCGAAGAAGCGGGCCGCATTCAACCCAAACTGGTCATCATGGGCATGTCGATGACCCTGTTCCCGCTACCGGTGCGCGAGATGGCCGAGATCATTCAGCCCTGGGGCGGCACCTTTGTTTACGATGGCGCCCATCAGGCCGGCCTCATCGCCGGCGGCCAATTCCAGGACCCATTGAACGAAGGGGTCGCAATTTTGACCGGATCGGCCGGCAAAACCTTCAGCGGCCCGCAAAGCGGCATGATCATGTGGAATGATGGCACCCTGACGAAAGGGATCACTGAAGCGATCTTCCCCGTGCTGGTCGCCACCCACCAGGTCAACCGGGTTGCCGCCCTGGCGGTCGCGGCCGCGGAAATGCTGGAATATGGCAAGGTCTACATGGCCCAGATCGTCAAGAATTCCCAGGCGCTGGGCCAGGCGCTGGCTGACCGCGGCATCCCGGTGCTGGCGGCTGACCGCGGCTTCACCCGCAGCCACCAGGTCATCGCCGACGTCAGCGCCTTCGGCGGCGGCCTCGACGTCGCCCACAAGCTGGCCGAAGCCAATCTCATCACCAACAAAAACCTCATTCCCGGCGACAAACCCGAGGATTGGGACCGCCCCAGCGGCCTGCGCATCGGCACCATCGAAATCACCCGCCTCGGCCTCAAGGAAGCCGACATGAACACCGTAGCTGACTTCTTCGCCCGCGTCCTCATCAAAGGCGAACCCACCGCGGCCGTCCAACGAGACGTCGAAGCCTACCGCCTCCCCCTCCAGGATTTCTACTACAACTTCGACAACGGCTGGCCCCCAGCCCGCTAGCCTTCACTTCTCGGTTCCGGCGCAACCCATCGGTTCCGGCGCAACCCATCGGTTCCGGCGCAACCCGACAGGTAGGCATTCTCCTGTCGGGTTGCCGCCGGAACCGCGGGCGCGCCTGCGCGCCCCTCCCGCTGGCCAACCAATTTACTCAGCTCGCGTCAGGTATCCATAACGTCGTTCTTCCCATTAGCCAACTAACTACCCGATTGACGCCAAACGCGCCCTCACGGGCGCAGCATCGGGGCGGCAACCCATCGGTTCCGGCGCAACCCGACAGGTAGGAATTCTCCTGTAGGGTTGCCGCCGGAACCGCGGGCGCGCCTGCGCGCCCCTCCCGCTGGCCAGCCAATTTACTCAGCTCGCGTCAGGTATCCATAACGTCGTTCTTCCCATTAGCCAACTAACTACCCGATTGACGCCGAACGCGCCCTCACGGGCGCAGCATCGGGGCGGCAACCCGACAGGAGAATGCCTACCTGTCGGGTTGCGCCCCGATGCCCCTGCACCCCAATAAAACATCAATCTTTTTGTACAAACTGCGCAATTGTTGCCAGCCCCAAACTGTGTTATCCTTGCGCCCGTTATGAATTTGTACGCGAACTTGCACCATCATCACGGCATGACAAAAGACGTCACCCGATTGGAGAAATCGCTGGTGGCTGGCTAGCCGCGTACGCAACTCAGTCAACCCAAGCGCCCTTCTCGATAATCGGGAAGGGCGCTTTTTTTTGTCGATCTGGAGGCCTTTTCGCTATGGAACGTTCTGATATCCGCCTGGCGCTGCCCAGCAAAGGGCGCCTTTACGATGATTCGCTGGAGTTTCTGGCCCGCTGCGGCCTGGAAGTGTACCGGCCGAATCCCCGCCAATACGTCGCCACCATCCCCAGCCTGCCCGGGCTCACCGTGATCCTGCAGCGGCCCGGCGACATCGTCACCAGCGTCCGCCAGGGCAGTGCCGACTTCGGCATCACCGGCCTGGACGTGCTCGGCGAGAAAAATGGCGCCGCTGACGGCCCCGTGCTCACCCTGCACGACGAACTGGGCATCGCCAAATGCCGCCTGATGCTGGCCGTGCCCAACGAGTGGGATTCGGTCAGAAGCCTGTCGGATCTGGTTCGATGGGCCGCAACGCAGCCCGAACCGCTGCGCGTGGCCACCAAGTTCCCGTATTTGACCGGCCGGTTTCTCACTCAGAACAACATCCCCCACGAACTGATCACCGTCGAAGGCACCCTGGAAATCGCCCCCAATATCGGCTACGCCGACCTGATTTCCGACCTGGTCTCCTCCGGCACCACCCTGCGCGACAACCAGCTGCACCCGCTCGAAGACAGCATCATCCTGGATTCTCAGGGCTGCCTTATCGGCAATCAAGAAACCCTGCAACAACGCCCCGAGGTGTTGCAGGTCAGCCGGCTGCTGCTGGAGTACATCGAGGCTCACCTACGCGCCAAGCGAGCCCAACTCGTCTTCGCCAACATCCGCGGTGAAAGCCCGGAGGCGATCGTCGCCCTGATGCGCACGCAGCCCCACCTGGGTGGTTTGCAGGGGCCAACCATTTCGCCGGTTTACCCACCGGCCGGTCCCGACCCCAACACCAACTGGTTCGCCATCAATATCGTCACCCAGAATGAGATGCTCACCCAGACCATCGCCGAACTACGGGCCATTGGCGGCAGCGGCGTCATCGTTGCGCCCGTCACCTACATCTTTGAAGAGGAACCGGTCCGCTACAAGCAAATGCTGGCCGCCCTGAACATGGAGGCCCAACATGCTTAACATCCTCTCGCCAGCCGAAGCCCGGCAAACGATTCTCAGACGGCGCCAGGAGATGGAGCCGGAGTCGCCCCGCTTACGCGCCAGCATCGAGCGGGTCTTCGGCGAACCACTCAGCGCCGCCGCCGCCGTCAGCCGCCTCCTGAGCGAGGTCCGCCGCGACGGCGACGCCGCCCTGCGCCACTGGACCCGGCAAATCGATGGCGTCTCCCTGGACCAGCTCCGTCTCGAACCGGCCGATTGCGCCCCGGCCCTCGACCGCATCCCCGCCGACCTGCGCGCGGCGCTTGAGCTGGCTGCCAGCCGCATCCGCCGCTTCCATGAACTGCAACCGCTACCCAACTGGGAAACCAACGAACTGGGCGGCCGCCTCGGCCAGCGCTGCCTGCCACTGAACAGTGTCGGCGTCTATGTCCCGGGAGGCACGGCGCCATTGCCCTCCTCGCTGCTGATGGGCGTCATCCCGGCCCAGGTCGCCGGCGTCAAAGAGGTCTACGTCGCCACCCCGCCCGGCAAAGATGGCCGCATCCCCGACGTCATCCTGGCCGCCGCTGCCCTGACCGGCCTGGACGCCATTTACCCGCTGGGCGGCGCCCAGGCGATTGCTGCCCTGGCCTACGGCAGCGAAAGCGTCACCCGCGTCGACAAAATCGTTGGTCCCGGCAACCTGTTTGTCACCCTGGCCAAGCAACAGCTCTTCGGTCAGGTTGGCATCGACGGCCTCTACGGCCCCACCGAAACCATCGTCATCGCCGACGAGACGGCCGATCCGGCCTGGGTCGCCGCCGACCTGCTGGCCCAGGCCGAACATGACATCCTGGCCAGCGCTATCCTCTTGACCACCTCGCCTGACTTAGCCCGCCAGGTGCAGAGCGCTATCGGCCAGCAACTGGAATCATTGAGCCGGGCCGACATTATCGCCACTTCGCTGCAAAACCAGGGCGGCATCGTCCTGACAGAGACGCTGGTCGAGGCCGCTGACCTATCTAACGGCTATGCGCCCGAACACCTCTGCCTCGCGGTTGCCGATCCGCAGGCGCTCAGCCAGCATGTCACCAACGCCGGCGGCATCTTCTTTGGCGAGCGCTCGTTTGAAGTGCTGGGCGATTACGTGGCGGGCCCAAGTCACACCATGCCCACAGCCGGCACGGCCCGCTTCAGCTCACCGTTGAACGTGATGGATTTTGTCAAAATCAGCAGCATCATTGATTTGGATGGGGCCACGGCGGCCAGGCTCAGCGTCGCGGCGGCCCGCATCGCCCAGGCTGAGGAGCTGACCGCCCACGCCAGCGCCGCCCGCTTCCGGGCTGAGGAGGCCGCCGCATGAACAACCTGACCGACGCCGCCAGTCGCTTTATCCGGCCGGAAATCGCCGCCATGGAGCCGTACCATCCCATTGTCCCCTTTGACGTCCTCTCGGCCCGTCTGGGTATCCCTGAGAGCGAGCTGGTCAAACTGGACGCCAACGAAAATCCGTACGGCCCCTCGCCCCGCGCCCTGGCGGCTTTGGCCAGCGGTCGCCATTTCCACATCTACCCGGACCCGGAGGCAACGGCCCTGCGCCGCCTTTTGTCAGCCCACACCGGCCTGCCCAGCGACCGCCTCCTGGCCGGCATGGGGGCGGATGAGCTGATCGACCTCATCCTGCGCGTCGTCCTGGCGCCGGGCGACGTGGTCATCGATTGCCCGCCCACCTTCGGCATGTACCCCTTTTCCACGGTGGTCAATGGGGGTCGCTACGTCGCTGTGCCCCGCGATGAGCAGTTCAGCCTGGACGTGGCAGGCATCGAAGAGGCCGTCGCCGCTGAACCAAACGCCAAAATCCTCTTTCTCTGCTCTCCCAACAACCCGGACGGCAGCTTGATCGACGACGAGTCACTGACCCGCCTCCTGCGCCTGCCGCTGCTGGTGGTGCTGGACGAGGCCTACATTGACTTCGCGGCCCAGCCCAGCCGGATGGATTGGGCGTTGCAACACGAAAATCTGGCCGTTATCCGCACCTTCAGCAAACAGGCCGGGCTGGCTGGCCTCCGCCTCGGTTACGGCATCTTCCCGGACTGGCTACTGCCGCAGCTCTGGAAAATCAAGCAGCCGTACAACGTCAACGTCGCTGCCGGGCTTGCCGGCCAGGCCGCCCTGGAGGATCAGGATTGGCTGGCTGAGGTAACCGAAAAACTTATCACGGAACGAGAGCGGTTGTTGGCCGCGCTGGGCACCATCCCTTATTTGCAGCCCTATCCCAGCCAGGCCAACTTCATCCTCTGTCGCCTGCGTCAGGGGGATGCCGCCCAACTCAAAGCGGATCTGGCCCAACAGGGCATCCTCGTTCGCTATTTCAACAAACCGGGCCTGGCCAACTGCGTTCGCATCAGCGTCGGCCGGCCGGAACAGACAGACCGCTTGCTGGCCGCCCTGCGCACCTGGCAACCGGCCGCAGGAGACCCATCATGAGTGCCCGCACGGCCACGATCTCGCGGCAAACCTCCGAAACCCAGATTGAGCTGAGCCTCAGTCTCGATGGCGCCGGCCGCCATCAAATCAGTACCGGCGTCGGCTTCCTGGACCACATGCTCACCGCCCTCGCCGTCCACGGACTGTTCGACCTGACCGTGCAGGCGACCGGCGATCTCCATATCGACCCGCATCACACCATCGAGGACGTCGGCCTGGTCCTGGGCATGGCGCTCAACGAGGCGCTGGGCGACCGCAAAGGCATCCGCCGCATGGCCCACGCCTACGTGCCGATGGACGAGGCATTGGCCCGCGTTGTTGTTGACCTCAGCGGCCGGCCCTACACGGTGTTTAAGGCAGAATGGCACGCGCCGCTCATCGGCCAGTTCCCCACCTCGCTGGTGGGCCATTTCTTTGAGTCGGTCGCCATCCGCGGCAACTTCAACCTGCACGCTGAGGTATTCTACGGCGGTGACGATCACCACCAGGCGGAAGCGCTGTTCAAGGCGCTGGCCCGGGCGCTGAGCGAGGCGGTCGCCCTGGACCCGCGCCGCTCGGCTGTCCCCTCCACCAAAGGAACGCTGACATGATTACGATGATCGATTACGGCGGCAGCAATCTACGCTCCGCCCAGAAAGCGTTTGAATTCATCGGCGCCGAGGTGCTCGTGACGGAAAAGCCGGAGGACGTTCTACGGGCCAGCAAGCTGGTCCTGCCCGGCGTGGGCGCGTTCGGGGCGGGCATGGCGGCGCTGCGGGCGCGGGGCTTGATTGAACCCATCCGGGAGGCGGTGCGTCAGGGTATTCCGCTGCTCGGCATCTGCGTCGGTATGCAGTTCTTGTTTGATGTCAGCGAGGAGATGGGCGAGTATGAGGGGTTGGGCGTGCTGTCCGGCCGGGTGGTGCGCTTCCCGGAAGGGGCGTTGAAAGTGCCACACATGGGCTGGAATGAGCTGGTGGTGGACCGGCCGCATCCGTTGTTGTGGGGGGTACCGGCCGGTGCCTACACCTACTTCGTCCATTCCTACCATTGCCAGACGGCCAGCCCCGCCGCCGTCGTCGCCCACACCGACTACGGCCAGCCCGTCGCCGCCATCGTCAACGAAGGCAACGTCTACGGCATCCAGTTCCACCCGGAAAAAAGCCACCGCGTCGGCCTGCAAATCATCAACAACTACGTCACCCGAATTCCTGCGTTTAGCGCGGGTTGAAGAGGAGGTTTGGCCACGGATTAACACGGATTGGGCACGGATTTTCTTTTGTGGAGAGCCTTCAAGCGTCATACCAAAAAAACAAATCCGTGAAAATCCGTGTTAATCCGTGGCAAAAAAAAATATGAATGAATTTACGATTTATCCTGCCATTGATCTGCGCCGGGGCCAGGTGGTCCGGTTGGAGTATGGCGACCCGAACCGGCAGACAACCTTCAGCGACGACCCCTACGCCACTGCCGAGCGCTGGAAAGCCGCGGGGGCGGCCTGGCTCCATGTCGTCAACCTGGATGGCGCCTTTGACGAGCCGGGGCTGGCCAATTGGGGCGCCCTGCACAACATCTGCAAGGCCGGCCTGCCCGTCCAGTTTGGCGGCGGCCTGCGTGATATGGCCGCCATCGAGAACGCCTTCGACGCCGGCGTGAACCGGGTCATCCTGGGCACGGTCGCCATCGAACAACCGGAGCTGGTTGCCTCGGCTGTCGCCAAATTCGGCGGCGCCCGCGTCGTTGTTGGCATTGACGCTCGTGATAACGAGGTCAAGACGCGCGGCTGGCAAAGTGGCTCCGGGCTGACACCGGCCGCTCTGGGGCAGCAAATGGCCGATCCCTCGGCGTCCAGACCATCATCCACACCGATATCAACCGGGACGGCGTCGGCACCGGCGTGAACCGGCAGGCGTCAGCTGATCTGGCCCAGGCAACCGGCCTGCCGATCATCGCCTCCGGCGGCGTCGGCTCGCTGGACGATATCCTGGCGGTGGCTGCGCTGCGGGAGCAAGGGCTGACAGGCGTCATCGTTGGCCGGGCGCTCTACGACGAGCGGGTTGACCTGGCTACGGCCCTGGCCGCTGTGGCGGAACATGGAGGCAATACCGATGCTGGCTAAACGCATCATTCCCTGCCTGGATATCAAGGATGGCCGGGTGGTCAAAGGGGTCAATTTCGTCGAACTCAAAGACGCGGGCGACCCGGTTGAGCAAGCCCGTATCTACGACCGCGAAGGGGCCCGACGAGCTGGTTTTCCTGGACATCACCGCCACCCACGAGAACCAGGACACCGTCCTGAAATCGCCCGAGCGGTGGCTGACCAGGTCTACATCCCGTTCACCATCGGCGGCGGCATCCGCACCGTCGAGGATATGCGCGCCCTGTTGCGGGCCGGCGCCGACAAGATCAGCGTCAACTCTGCCGCCGTGCGTAACCCGCAGCTCCTGGCCGACGGCGCCCGCGAGTTTGGCAGCCAGGCTGTTGTCCTGGCTATCGATGCTCGCCGGCGGACGGAAGGGCCTGGCTGGGAGGTTTACGTGCGCGGTGGCCGCGAGGCGACGGGGCTGGACGCGGTCGAATGGGCCCAGCGGGCCGAAGCGCTCGGCGCCGGCGAGATCCTGCTGACCAGCATGGATGGCGACGGCACCCAGGAAGGGTACGACATCGAGCTAACGCGGGCGATTTCCCGGGCGGTTTCCATCCCGGTCATCGCTTCCGGCGGCGCCGGCCGGTTGGACCATTTCGCCGCCGCCCTCACCCTCGGCGAGGCTGATGCCGCCCTCGCCGCCTCCCTGTTCCATTACCGGCAGATGCGCATCGCCGACGTGAAAGAGTATCTGGCAGCGCAGGGCATCCCGGTGCGCCAGGTCGAACCCGGCCCAGTCACCGTTCGCTCAGCCAACCCACTCAAATTTGACGACAAGGGCCTCATCACGGCCATCGTTCAGGATAATCAGACGAAGCAGGTGCTGATGGTCGCCTGGATGAATGAGCTGGCCCTGGCCCGGACCGAAGCAACCGGCGAGGCCCATTTCTGGAGCCGGAGCCGCCAGGAGTTGTGGCACAAGGGCGGGACCTCGGGCAATACCCAGAAAGTTGTCGAAATTCGCGTCGATTGTGATGCGGACACGTTGTTGCTGCTGGTGGAACCGGCCGGTCCTGCCTGCCACACTGGCGCCGTCAGCTGTTTCTTTCAGACTTTGGAGGAGTATCGAGATGCTTGATGAATTAGAAGGGGTTATTCGGGATAGGCAGCTGAACGCACCGGCCGGTTCCTACACGGCCAGCCTGTTTGCCGCCGGGCCGGACCGTATCGCCCAGAAGTTTGGCGAAGAAGCAATTGAATTGCTCATCGCCGCCCAAAGCCAGACCCGCGACCGGCTCATCGAAGAGAGCGCTGACCTGGCCTATCATCTGACCGTCCTGTTGGTCAGTAAAGGGGTAAGCTGGCAAGATGTTGCCGCGGAACTGACGCGCCGGCAAAAATAGCGCTAATCAGTGGCTACCAGCTCGCGTGTACCGCCCGGTTTGAGCAGCGGCAGATTCTCCGGCACGGCCACCGGGATCACAAAGTGAAAGGTTGAGCCCTGGCGGAAAATGCTCTCAAACCAGATGAGGCCGTTGTGGACTTCAACCAGGGAGCGGGTGATGTGCAGCCCTAATCCAGTGCCGGGCTGACGGCGCGCCTCGTCGTCAGAGGCACGGAAGAAGCGGTTGAAGATGCGGGGCTGCTCCTTTTCGTCGATGCCCATGCCGCTGTCCTTGACGGCGACGTGGACCATCTCCTGTTCGCTGTCACCAGCTACCGGCATCAGCAGCTTCTCGGCGCTGACGACGATCTGCCCTTCCTCCGGCGTGTATTTGTTGGCATTGGAGAGCAGGTTGGTCAGGACCTGGCTCAGGCGCAGATGGTCGCCCCAGATGAGCGGCAAATCGGGCGGCGCCTTGACGGTCAATTTTTGCCGTTTGCTCTCAAACTGGCCGCGCAGGGTACGGACTGATTCGTCGATCAGCTCGGCCATCTGGATGCCTTCGAAGTCGAGGGTTAACCGGCCGGATTCAATCCGCGAAATATCAGACAGATCGGAGATCAAGCCGGTCATCCGCTTCAAGTTGAGCTGCATCGTCTCCAGGAAACCCACCTGGCGTTCGTTCAGCGCTCCCGCCCGCTGCGTCATCAACAGGCTGGTGTACCCTTGAATTGCCGTCATCGGCGTCTTCAGCTCGTGGGCCACAAAGCCGATAAATTCGCTTTTGGCCGTGTTGGCCATTTCCAGGGAACTGTAAAGCTGGGCATTGTTTAGCGCGATAGCGGCATGATCACAAAGCCGGGCAATGAACTGGCGCACATCGTCATCCCACGCTTTGGGCTGGCTGTTTTCCAGGATGATAAGACCAATCGCCCGGTCTTCCCGGTTGATTGGCGCCACCAGCATACTCCGCGAATCCGTCAGGATTCCCTGACCACGCAAATCAGGGATATGCTGCTCCTGCCGGCTGATCACGGCCGCAGCGATTGGCTCCCAGTCCAGGGGCAGAATGGCGCCGGGGAACTTCTCCAGCTCCGTCCCATAGCCGAATGTGGAGAGGATACGCACCCCGTCCTGCTCAACCACCCCCGTCATACCAGCCTGGTCACCCGAGCGGCGCAGGGTCCAGTCCAGCAGGATTTGCAACACCCGCTGCCCGTCCAGCGACGCATTCAGCCGGCGATCCAATTCCTGAATCAAGGAAAGCTCGGCCACATGCGCCTGGACCTGGTCCTGAACCCGTTTTTTGGAGAGGCAGGAGGTAACTCGGGCCCGGAGGATGGTGGGGTTGAAGGGGATGGGCAGGTAATCTTCTGCGCCCAATTCGATACAGCGCGCAAAACTCTGCATATCGGCTGTGGCCGAAATCACGACAACCGGTATCTCGCGCAGCCGATAATCAGCCTTGAGCTGAGCCAGCACCGTATAGCCATCCATCTCCGGCATAATGATGTCCAGGAGGATGACGTCAAACATCTGCTGCTCCAGCAACTGGAGCGCCATTGGGCCGCTCGCGGCTGTTGTGACCTGGTGTCCATCGTGCCGCAGATAGCGGCTGACCAGATCGCGGTTGACCTCGTCATCATCGATGACCAGCATGTGGCCCACATGCCTGTTCATGCACTTAACCCCAGATGGCTATGTATCCGTCCCAATAATTCGTCAAAGTCAAATGGCTTGAGGAGAAAATCCTCACGCGCCACAGATTCAACGATCTCGTCAGGTTGCGCTGTCATCACAATAATGGGGATATGGGCCGTAGACGGATCCGCCTTGATCTGCCGAATGGCCTCCCCCCCGCTTAACAGCGGTAGCCGCAAATCCATGACAATCAGATCGGGTTGGTCACTTTTTGCCTTGCGGACCGCCTCCAGGCCAGTCCTTGCCTGAATCACCTGAAATTTGAATCTCTGCAGCTGGCGCAGCATGATATCCTGCAACAGCTTGTTGTCCTCAACGACTAAGATTATGGGCATGGATCCTTCTCATGTCCCGACAAGGAACTGGTCATCTCCTCAAAGTTCAAGCAGCACGTTTCGCGACAGTCGATTTGAGAGCCTGAATCACATTGTATTAAACCGCAAAACAGGGCCATTTTTCGGCAGCTTCACGATTTTTTCACCGCACTGACCTGGTTCCAACTCTACTTTTCGGGGGAGAACATAGCCTCAGCCTAATCCAGATCCGGCAGAATCAACTCCTGTCCGACCCGAATCGCGTTGGGATTGTCGCCAATCAGCTCTTTGTTGGCCTCGTAAATCGCCTGCCATTTGTCAGCAGAGCCATATTGTTTCTGGGCAATAGCACTGAGGCTGTCGCCCGCGACAACGGTGTATGATTTCTGGCTTTTGGCCGCCTCGACCCGCTTGCCCGCGAGAATGCCCTTGGCCGCCTCGGCCAGCTTATCGGAGCGCTCTTTGGCGTCCTGCCCCAGGCTTTCCACCTTGGCCTTGTTCCCTTTCTCCGCCCGGCCTAATTTGCCGGCCATGCTTTTCTTCAAATCATCGCTTGCCATGGGTATACCTTCCTTACTTAAACTACTGGGTTATGGCGCTTCGGGATTGTGTCGGAAACCCGTCCTGACGTCAAGCAGTGAAGCGGCGCTGGCCAGTGACGCGGAGCCTGCGAACGGCGCCTGACAGCCATGATCGCCATAGGCCCCGGGTCTCTTCGCGCGGCGCTGCCGAGGGTGCGGCTGGCGCGCAAGCGCGCCGGCGGGGTGGGCGGCAACCCTACAGGAGAATTCCTACCTGTCGGGTTGCGCCCCCCCGCCCCGCAGTCCAATGCCGTCAGCCCATTGACGCCTCAGGTTTCCTTCTTAAAATTTAAACATGATGACTCCGCCACCTGCAGACCGCGTTCGCACCCTCACGAAAGGCACCGCCCTCATCGTCACCGACCTGCATGGTGATGGCGCTGCGTTCCGGCGTTGCCGCGATTACTTTCTGGCGGGCCAGGCACGTGGTGAGCTGGACTACTTCATTTGCTGCGGGGACCTGATTCACCGGGAGAGCCCACCAGAGGAGGACGACTCCCTGGCCATGCTGCTTGAAATGCAAGCGTGGCAGGCCTCAGATCCGGAACACGTCATCTATCTGCTGGGCAATCACGAGTTGTCGCACATTTACCGGATTATTCTACGCAAGGGTGATTACCGGTACACGCCACGCTTGGCGGCGGCCATGGGCGCAAAGCGAGCCGAACTGTTGGATTATCTGGCCACGTTGCCTTTCTACGTGCGCACCGCGGCAGGCGTCGCCATCGCCCATGCCGGCGCCGGCAGCGCCATGCTGGAGGCAGACAATTGGCACACGCTGCGCTGGCTGGACCATGAGGCTGTCTGGGCCGGTCTGGCAGCCCGTTATCCGCCTGAGACATGCAATCAGATCCGCGCCCAAATCAGCGACCTGAAGCGGGTCAGCTACGATGAGCTCGTGCGTGAGGCGTGGAACGTACAATCCCCGGCCGATCCCTTCTATGACGACTGGATCCTCAACCAGCTCTTCATGATGGAACCGCTCTTCGATCTGCTCTGGAACAGCTTCTTTCTCAAAAATGAACAGGATTTTGGCTCGGAATACGAGCAGATGGTGACGGCATTTTTGGCGTTGTTGAGTGAAGGATTCCAGCCACAAAGGCTGCTGGTTTGCGGCCACATTGCGGTTGCTGATGGCGTCGAGCGCGTCTACCGCAATCAGCTGCGGCTGGCGACTGCCGCCCATGCTAAACCGCGCTCGAGTGGGAAGATGCTAAGGTTACGGTTGGACCGGCCGGTCAACAGCCTCGACGAGCTCGAGCAAAATCTGATCAGCTTGTTCTAACCTAACAGGAGCTTACTCAACCAATGGCGCGGTGGCTGGGGTTTGCGCACGGCCTGCAGCGACTTCTGGCGCGCGGCGAGCTCACCCTCCATGCGCGACAGCTTGGCCAGGGCATTGGCTGCCCGCACATCAGCGCTGAGGCGCACAGTCTTTTCCTCGGCCAGCATCTTTTCCAGCCGGTTGACATGGTGCAGGGCCAGGTCCAACTGCGCGGCCCGGGGGCTCTTTTCCAGCAACTGGGCGCGTAATGTGGCATTTTCCTCGGTCAACGCCTGCAAATGCGCTTCGACTTCACGGCGGGATTTCACTTCGTTGAGCAACATCCCCTTCTCGCGCTCCAGCTTCAGGCGCAGGTTGCGCTCCTTGGCCAGCTGCGCCGCCAGCTCGAGCGCCTTGTCGCTCTGCGTATCCAGCAAGGCCAGGCGCCGCTCGATCTTCAGCCGGGTCGCCCGCTCATTTTCCAGCTTGCTGTGTTCCTGCTGCAGATGTTTCCAACCGGCCTGTAAGGAGGCCAGCTCCCGTTCGCTGTGGCTCCGCGCCACCTGGGCCTGCTCTCGTTCCGCCCTGCTGGCGTCCAGCTGCTGACGCAGCGTGGTCAATTCGACTTCTTGCTGCGCCTTACGCTGGGCCAGAACCTGGTGGCGCTGCTGTTCCAGCTTCAGCTCAACCCGGAGCTGCTCAATTTGCTGATTGGCCCGTTGCCAGATCCAGGCCAACGACTCGGCCGGCAACACGTCAGCCCCATGAGCCGAGGTGGATGACCCGCCGCGGGCCGCCTGTTCAATTTCTGCATCAGTTAAGGGTTGGGCTTGTTCTGAATAATGACCCGGCCCGTCCTCACGCCTGGAGTTGCTCATGATAGACCTTGTTGACGAGTTGCTGGTAAGCAACGGTGGCATTGTTGCGGAAGCGTGGGTCGAATTCAAAGAGCGTCTGGTGGTGGGCCGGGGCTTCGGCCACCATCTGGCTGCGCGGGACCGGGCTGCACACCCGTTCACCGTGTGTGTCCTGCAGCGCCGTGACCATCTGCCGATCAAGTCGCTGCCGGCCGACAAAAAAGGTCGGCACAATCGAATGAATCTGGATATCAATGCCGCGCAACTGAGCTTCGTTGATGTTGGCCATATGCTGGCTCATCCCGGTCATACTCAGGTAATCCGGCTTAACCGGCACAATGGCCGCGTCGGCGAACTGGTAAACCGCCCGGGCAAAAATATCCAGCGACGGCGGGCAATCCAGGATGATGTAATTAAAATGATGCAGGGCCAGCCCCAACCGCTCTTCCAACAAATCTTGCAGACGATCGTGGCCGTTGCCTTCCTTGATGGCCTGGGGCGACAGCATCCGGATCATCAGCTCAACTTTGGCAGTTTCCAGCTTATCCGACGAGGGGATAACCCACAGATTGGGGCGGGGATAACCATGCTCAGCGCGATCTGCCGGAATGATAGCCTTGGAAAGCGTCTGGTTGCCCAGCAGCAGTTGGCCTAGATCCGCTTCGCCCGGTTCCAGACCCAGGCCGTGGACACATTGGCCCTGCGGATCGAGATCCACAAGCAGGACGTGACCGTGGATGTAGTAATACTGATCGTGATAGAGGTAGAGACGATTCCGATCGGGAACGCGTTCAACATCTTCCGGCTTTACTTTATAAAGCAGCTTGCGGGAGAGCCCGTGGGCTAAATTGATGGCGGTGGTGGTCTTGGCGACGCCGCCTTTGCGATTCACAATCGCAAAAACTTTGGTCTTCCGGCGCGCTCCTGGAGAAGTTCCATTACCATTTGGTTGTTGCATGGCTACTTTATTACCTGTACTCGCTATACATCTGTAGGCAAACGATAAGGACCCGGTGACACCAGAAAAGGCTTATCTATCCCCATTCAACCAATACCGCAACAACGCCAGGGAAGATGATCCAAACTATTCTCTTGTGGCTTTTAAGTCAGTCCTCTTCCAACAGATGTGAAAAAGTCGGCTACGTTTCCTGGCTAACAGTTTAATAAGTTTGCTTACAAATTGCATTACGATTCACCCGATTTTCATGCCGACTAGTACCAAGAGCCAGCGCCAGGACACGATCCGGTATAATGACGCCCATGCTGTCCCAAAAGGTGCCCGCCCTTGTTACCGGGCTTTTTACCGGCCGGTTCCTGGCCGAGCTGCTGGCCCAGGCCGGCTGGCCGCTTAACGACAGCTGGCCCGGGCAGCTTCTCACAGCCCTGGCCCTGACAGCTCTGGGCCTTTATGGCAGTTATCAGATCAGCCGGCGCTGGCAGAGCATCCCTCTTTGGCCGCTGCTCTGGTTAGGCCTATACGTCCTTGCGCCCAACAGCGCGCCGCACTGGCTCATCCTCAGCGTCTTGCTGGCATTAATGACCTTCTTGCTGCAAGCGGCCCGCACCGGCCGGTTGGATGAGACCCAGCGCGGCAGCCGCCTGACCCTGGCCGGCTTGATGGCCCTTTTTCTGATCGCCTACGCCCTAACGCTGGCGCCCGACCTGCTGCCGGCCGACAACGGCGAATTTCAGCTGCGCGCCGCCCAATTCGGCGTTGCCCATCCACCCGGCTTTCCGCTATACACGCTGATTGCCGGCCTATTCAGCCACCTGCCTCTGGGTACCAATGCCGCCTGGCGGGTCAACCTGTTTGGCCTGCTCTGCGCCCTGGCAACGCTGGCGGTCTGTTACCTTGTCGCTTATCGCCTTTTTCGCTCGTCTCTGGCAGCGCTGGCCGGCGCAGCCTTTCTGGGCGTGGCCACCACCTTTTGGGCCCAGGCCACGACGGCCAACATCCGCAGCCTGACCGCCCTGTTCGCCGCTTCACTGCTGGCCGTTGCCCTGGAATGGTATGCGGCTAATCAGGTTCAGCGCGCTGCCAGCCATTGGCCGCCTCTCTTTGCTTTTCTGCTCGTCCTGGGCGTGGGCCATCATGCCTCACTCATATTTATGGGCGCCATCCTGACCCTTTTTATGATCTGGGCCGCACCCCGCTATTGGTGGCAGCCCCGAATCTGGCCAGGACTGGCCGGCGCCGCCCTGTTGGGCCTTCTGCCCCAGAGCTACCTTTGGCTGCGCGGGGCAGCCGGCGCACCTGGCGCACCGGACGACCTGGCTACCCTGCCCGGCTTATTCAACCACATTCTGGCCCGCGGCTTTCAGGGCGACCTGTTCCATTTTCTGAGCTGGCCGGAGTTCGCCGACCGGCTGCGGGTGATGGTCGACGTCCACCTTTTTCAATGGCCCGCCAGCCTCTTGCTGGCCGCGTTAGCCGGCTGGCTGCTGCTCTTCAGGCAACGCCGCCCGGTCGCCCTCCTGCTGCTGGCGCTCAGCCTGACCCATACGTTGATCACCGCCACCTACCGCGCCCCACAGACGGTGGAGTACATGTTACCGGCCTATTTGCCCTGGGCCATCGCCCTGGCGGCACTTCCCGGGCTTTGGCCCGCGCAGCGCCGCTTCCAACCGCGGACCAGCTGGCAGAACCAGCTCTGGCCCGCTCTGATGGCGCTTCTGCTGGTGCTGATCGGCTGGCAGTTCAGCCGTCTTTATCCCCAATACCGGCAGGTTCGGCTGGACAACGATACGCGCGTCTACGTGCAGACATTGCTGGACGAAGCGCCAGCCGGTGCCCTGATTCTGGCTGATTGGCACTGGGCGACGCCGCTCTGGTACGCCAGCGAAATTGAAGGACAGCGGCCGGATGTGACGGTAAATTATGTCTTTCCGACGGCCGAGCCATACGGTGAGACCTGGGCGCGACGGGTGCGGGAGGCAGGTGACCGGCCGGTCATCACCACTCACTATGATCCTGGCGCCTTCGCCAGCCTACCGCCGGCCCAACCCCTGGGCGAGGCATTCCTGTTTAATGCTGATTCAAGCACGCCCGTTGGCCAGCAAGCTGATGTTTTGCAGTTCGGCGACAACCTGCGGCTAATCCCGCCGGAGCTGCCAGGCACGCCCGCCGCCGCCGGCGAAACCTTTGCCATCCTCATCAGCGCCCGCCTGGAAGGGCCGGCACCACCCTCCGTCCTGTTCGCCCATCTCGTCGCCGCTGATGGCCGCCTGGTGGCCCAACAGGATATCCTGATACCGGCAGCAAGCGATTGGCAAGACTTCCGGTTGACGCTGACACCACAGTTGCAGGCGTTGCCGGGCAATTATCAGCTCATGCTAGGGGCGTACGAGGCCGGGAGCAGCACCCCACTGCTTGCTCCAGACGGTGACACCCGGATCCCTGTCGGTGAGCTCGAACTGGTGGCGCGAACCCAGCCACCGGTGACCCAACATCCGACCTACCGGCCGGATCCGGACAACGACCGCATCCTGATCGGCTATGATTGGGACACGACCTGGGCCAACGAGCCACGCCTCTACCTACATTGGCAGGTGCCGGGCGGTTTTGTGACGGAAACGCCCTCCTTGAGCAATGGCGTTTACCACCTGCCCCCCTGGCGCGGCCCCTGGGGCTTCCGCTTCCAGCGCACCACAAGCCCTGACGGCGCGGTTTACGTCCCTTTCCCTGACGGGATTGTCTGGTTGGGTCCTTTATGGCCCGATGGTCTGGTGGCGCGGGCGGGCGATTCGCTTCATTTGTGGGGGCATTGGGGGGGGAACCGGCCGGTCTACCGCGACTACGCCGTAGCCATCCGCCTTGTCGGCTATGAAACTGGGGGCCGCCAATGGGCCTGGGCCGACCTCGATGACCGCTTCGGCGTTCCGGCTATGGGCGCCATCCCGACGCTCAAATGGGTTGGCGGCAGCCAGGTCTATGACACCCATCGGCTAACAGTCTCCCCTGAGGCTACGCCGGCGCAACAGCTGGGCGTCATCCTGGGCCTCTACAACACAATGACCAATGAGCCGCTGCTTCCGCTGGATGAGCGGTATAATGCAGCTTCGCCCTGGGTCGAGAGCACGCTTGGCCGGGCCAAAAACTAAACCTGTAGGAGATTTATGGAAGAGCTGACCTTAATAAGTCTGGCCAGTATTCTTGTTCTCGGCATTGGTGCCCAATGGGTGGCCTGGCGTATTCGCATGCCCGTGATCTTGCTTTTGCTGATTGTCGGCTTCCTGGCCGGCCCCATCTTTGATCTAATTGACCCGGATGCCCTGTTAGGCTCCACCCTTTTTCCCCTGGTTTCGCTGGCAGTCGGCATCATCCTGTTTGAAGGGGGGTTGACCTTACGTCTGGATGAATTGCGTGAAATCGGCCGGACGGTTCGGCTGCTGATTTCCGTCGGCGTCCTTATCACCTGGGGGCTGGCCACGGCCGGCGCTATCTTTTTCCTGGACTTTGAGCCGGTGCTGGCGGCGATTTTGGGGGCCATTCTCACGGTGTCCGGCCCGACGGTGGTGATTCCCCTGTTGCGCCACGTGCGCCCCTCCAGCCGCGTTTCCTCCGCGCTGAAATGGGAAGGAATCCTGATTGACCCGGTTGGGGCCACATTGGCCGTGCTCGTCTTTGAGGCACTTATTCACGATGAGTTTGGCAATTTCACCATCCTGGGCATCTTTTTCTGGGTCCTCACCACCTTGGTGGTCGGCTTTCTGATTGGCGCCATCGGGGCATTTGTGACTGTAGTCGTTATCGAGCGGCGCTGGCTGCCCCACAATCTGCAGACAGCCGCCTCGCTGATGCTGGTCGTCGCCTTTTTCGCCCTCTCTAATTTCCTACTCCCGGAGTCAGGCTTGATGGCCGTCACCGTGATGGGGGTCATCCTGGCCAATCAACGCCGGGTCTCGATCCAGCATATCGCCACCTTTGATGAGGAATTGGGCATCTTGCTGCTGTCCTCACTGTTCATCATCCTATCCGCCCGGTTAAATCTCGAGGACATTACCAATTTTGGCCTGGGTAATGTCGCCTTTCTGGCCTTACTGATCCTGGTGGCGCGCCCACTGGCGGTTCTGGTTTCAACCATCCGCAGCCCCTTCAGCTGGCGCGAAAGGGCCTTTCTGGCCTGGGTTGCCCCGCGCGGCATTGTGGCAGCAGCGGTGGCCTCCCTTTTTGCCTTTGATTTAGAAGAATTAGGCTTTGCCGATACCGAACGGCTTGTTTCCGTGACATTTACGGTTGTGGTGGGCACGGTCACAGTGTATGCGCTCACGGCCAAACCGCTGGCCCGCCTGCTCAATGTGGTGCAGACCAACCCCCAGGGCACCTTGATCGTCGGGGCCCACCGCTGGGCCATATTGATCGCTAAAAGCATCCAGGATGCCGGTTTTGAGGTCATTCTGGTCGACTCCAACCCGGACCACGTTGCCGACGCCCGCCAGGCCGGCCTGCGGGCTGTAGAAGCCAACATCCTGGGCGACGAACTCCTCAACGAATTGCCTTTTGAACGGTTGGGGCGCCTGCTGGCACTCACCAGCAACAGCGAGCTCAATGCGCTGGCAGCGCTCCGTTTTGCCGAATTCTTTGGTCGGGACAATGTGTATCAGTTGACGACCGATCGCAGCCGTGACGAAGAGAAGATCCGGGAGGTGATGCGTGGCAATATCCTCTTTGATTCAGAAATGGATTATGACCATTTTGAAAGCTGGTGCATGCAAAATGCCCAGATAGAAATCAGAGAAGTCGCCACAGATTTCAGCGCCAAGCAGTTGCGCGGCCATTTTGGGCCGGCCCTGGTGCCGCTGTTCATTGTGCGGGATAAAAACCATCTGGAAGTTATTTCCGCGGCCAGCCAGCCTAAACCGGCCGTTGGTCAAAAGCTCATCAGCTTTGTCCACCCCTCAGAAATGGAAGCCCAGCGGTTGCGTGACCTGGTCATGTAAGCAAAACGGGCGCCGGCCATTTTGGCCGGCGCCCGTCAGATACATGGGACCACTAGGATTCGAACCTAGAACCGATCGGTTATGAGCCGACTGCTCTGCCCTTGAGCTATGGTCCCGGTTCAGGAGCGGGCGACGGGACTCGAACCCGTGACGAAAGCTTGGAAGGCTTTAGTGTTACCACTACACCACACCCGCACTTCCTTCGCTTCGCTCAGGATGACACTTGGCCTCAATGAAGAGGATAGTCGCCTTCGCTCATACTGACAATGCTTAACGCTGTCATTCCGAGCAAAGCGAGGAACTGTCACCCCGAACGAAGTGAGGGGAAGTCGGGGCAGCCGGATTCGAACCGACGACCTCTCGGACCCAAACCGAGCACTCTACCAAGCTGAGCTATGCCCCGAGCAAAAACCAGGTTGGAAGTATACTGACCCCCTGATAAGGCGTCAAGAGGTGGTTCTGTCCACCCCTTCAATACAGCAGATCTCCATTCATGAAGGCGGCGGTTTCCGGCCGGTCCGGCGCCGTAAACATCTTCTCTTTGTCATCTACCTCAATCAACCGGCCATCCAGCAACAAAGCAACCCGGTCCGCCAGCCGGCGCGCCTGGAAAATGTTATGGGTGACGATGATGACCGTCGTGCCCCAATCCTGACGCGCCGCCAGAACCATTGCCTCGATCCGGGCGATGTTGCCGGGGTCCAGATTGGCGGTCGGCTCATCCAGCAGCAGCACCGACGGTTGGAATACCAGCGCCCGGGCCAGCGCCACGCGCTGCAACTCCCCCCCTGAAAGGGTCTGCGCCGGCTTCACGACCAGGTCGCCCAGCCCCAGGCGAAACAGAATTGAGCCGATTCGCGGATCGTCGCCAGCCACTTTGCCCTCGCGCAGCTCCAGCGCATAGGCAACATTGGCAAACACCGACCGGCGCAACAGCTGGGGCCGTTGAAACACCATCGTCACCCGGCGGCGAGCCGCCAAATCGGGCCAGACCCCCGGCCGTACCAACTGTTGCTGATAATGTAACGCGCCACTCGTCGGCGCCTCCAGGAAGGCGAGCAGCCGCAGCAAGGTACTCTTGCCGGCCCCGCTTGGCCCGACAAGCGCCAATACTTCACCTGGATACACTGCCAGCTCGTCCAGTTGCAGCACGGTCCGTTCGCCATAACGATGCCGCACACCCTGAATCTGATACAGAGGTTCGCTCATCTCACTCCGACCCAATTTGCAGCCGCACGGCGACCAGGTTGGCCAGGAAAGCAATGAGCATGAGGATAATGCCCAGGGCCAGGGCCAGGCCAAAATTGCCCCGCCGCGTCTCCAGCACGATGGCTGTTGTCAGCACCCGCGTCTGGCCATCGATATTGCCGCCAACCAGCATCACCGCGCCGACCTCGCTGATAGCCCCGCCAAAGCCAGCTACCAGCCCCAGGATGACGCCAAAACGAGCTTCGCGCAGAATGGTCCACGTTATCTGGCGTGAGGTGGCGCCCAGGGCGCGCAGCTGCGGCTGCAGCTCCCGGCTAACGCCGCGCACCGCCCCCATCGTCACCCCGGTCACCAGCGGCAGCGCCAGGACGATCTGGGCCAGGATCATCGCCTTTGGCGTGAACAGCCAGCCCCAATCACCCAGGACGCCCTGGCGGGAAAGCAACAGATAGACCAGCAGGCCGATCACCACCGGCGGGAAGCCCATGCCGGTGTAGATGGCCGCCGTCAGCCAACGCCGGCCAGGAAAATCACGCAGGCCCAGCCAGGCACCGGCCGGTACCCCCAGCAACCCCGCCACCAGCAGCGCCGAGCCGGTCACAAATAGGGACAAAAGCACAATGTCCCACAGATCCGGGTCCAGCTTCAGGATCAGACCAAAAGATTCCCAGAGCGCCTCCCCTACAGTAGCCCGCCCGCTACCGGCCGTATCAGCCTGGCAGGCGGTCAGGCCCAACAGCGCAACCAGCCAGAAAAATGGCCGCCACCCTATTCTCACGTGACCTCCCGCCGGCATTGCAGCCGCAGCACGTCGGTCGCCGTTGCCGGCACCAGCCAATCCCGACTGACCTCAAAACCCGGCACCCAGACAACGCCTTCTGACACCACCAGCGGCCATTGGGCGCGCCTGGCCGCGGCTACGCCCCGAGCCGCCAGGTATTTGCGCAGCGGCTGGCTGCCACCGCCCGGCAGCAAAAAGCGGTCCGCGGCCAGCGGGCCACGTACATGCAGGGGACCGGCCGGTAGCCGGACAAAGGCCGTCATTGGGTCAGCGTGGCGCCGGATCTGTTCCACACCGGGATTAGCCACGATCGCGGCGCTAAGCGACCACCCATCAGCCAGCAGAATCTGGCCTGGTATCGGTAGTTCAGCCGTCGCCGCCTGCTGGGGAACCGACTTGATCGGGCGCATCTCTGGCCGGTACAGGAGCAAATGCTCTCGTTCATTTTCCAGGGTGATGCCACCGGGGAGCCGCGCCATGGCGCCGGTCCGGCCGGTTGCCGCCACCTGACACGCCTGGTCGAGGGTGCGAAAACCCATCTCCTCACTGCCCATCAACAACGCCGCCGTAGCCCGGCGCAGCAGGCGCCGGCGCAGCGCAATCGGCGCCGCCAGCCAGGCCGCCCGCGCCAGGCGGAGCCAGCCCGGCCCCTCTGTTTGCAGGAGTTGCTGCCAGGCAACATCAGTTTGGGTGCTGAGATAATGCTCATCAGCTCGGGTCAACCGGGCCAGCGTCAGCAAGCGCTCGCGCAGTTGCGGATTGAACTGCTCGAGCTGAGGGATTAACTCGAGCCGGATCTGGTTGCGCCGGTAATCGGTCTCTTCGTTGGTGCTATCCTGCCGGGGCTGCAGATTATGGGCCGCGCAATAAGCGCGAATATCGGCCGCACTGCTGGTCAGCAAGGGGCGCAAGAGCCAGGCTGGCCAATCGGGCGCTTCGGGGAGCCGGGCGACCGGGGCCATGGCGGCCAGACCGGCCGGTCCTGTCCCGCGCAGCAAATGGTGCAGGATTGTTTCCACCTGGTCATCAGCCTGATGGCCCGTCAGGACAAAATGGACCCGCTCCTGCCGGCAAACTCTCGCTAGAAAGCGATAACGCGCCAACCGGCCGGCTTCCTCAACCGTACGTTTCTCCGCTTGCGCCAGAGCCGCCACGTCCACCGTCTGTTCCCGATAGCCCACACCCCAGGCGGCGGCAGTCTCGCGTACAAAGGCAGCGTCGGCGCTGGCATCCGGCCGGAGCAGATGATTCAAATGGGCGACGATGAGGTTTTGCCGCGGGTGCAGCCCTTGCTCGCTAAAGAGATGCAGTAACGCCAGTGAATCTGGCCCGCCAGAGACAGCCAGGATAAGCCGGCTGCGCGGCGACAAGAGCGGACGCTGACGGCGGCCTAGGCACCAGCCGGCGACCATATGTTTGACCGTTATCTCCAGATTCATCCTGCCTCAAACAAAATGACCCGCCGAAACGGGTCATTACCTACATAGGGCGGGTGGGATTCGAACCCACACGGGGTTTCCCCCGGGGGATTTTAAGTCCCCTGCGTCTGCCATTTCGCCACCACCCCTGGCTCTTCAATTCACTCAAGCCTACCAAAGGAAAGTTTGAATGCCAAGCGTGCCAAGGATTATAACGAGATGGCCGGAATTTCCAACAGCCGATTTGCGATTAGGCGCCGGCAGAACTTGGCTAAAAACACAAAACCAGCCTGTTGCATCCTTGTTGAGACCAACTGACTATCCGCAGTTGCGTTGACTACAGATTTTGCAATCGGTATAATGCCGCATGGAAGCCGTCATGACATAACGTGACAGAATGATATCGACCATGCCATAAATACTATAGTGCTGCTGCGGCAACACGATAGAATATAACGGTAGCGACACAATCGGCATTGTCCTCATGAGGGGTGATGATGCCCACTCCCGCATTACGTGTCGAGATGGACAGACCATGGCCCTAAAAGGTAATCTCCGCGATTTTTCAACAACACAGCTGTTGAATCTCATCAACCTGGCGCGCAAAACTGGCACCCTGACGATCGAAAGTGGTCAGGAAGCGCAAATGTCCTTCAAGGATGGCAAGCTCATCTATGCCTCCCTGGGCAGGAACCAGGGCAGCCTGGCGCAGATCTTGCATCAGAATGGCAAGCTCTCCGGCGAACAGGCTCGCATCATTCATGCGCGCGCCGGGGACGCCAGCGACAAACAGCTTGGTCATATGTTGATTCAGCGCGGCATCGTCACCCAGAGCGACATCATCCAGAGCGTACGCCAATACATCCTGGATGTGGTCTACAAGCTGTTCACCTGGGCTGATGGGCTCTTCCGCTTTGACGCGGCCGAAGCCCCTCCCTCCAACCGGATCACCATCCCGATCGAGCTGGATAGCGTGATCATGGAAGGGAGCCGCCGTCTCAAGGAGTGGGAACGGCTGCAGGAAGAACTGCCCGATCTGGATGTCACCCTGAAATTTACTGACAAACCAGATGCACGCCTGCGCAACATCAGCCTGACGGTTGAAGAATGGCGCGTCATCTCGCTTATTAATCCACGCAACACCATGCAACAGATCGCCAAAGCCAACAATTTGAGCGATTTTGAGATTCGCCGCATTGTCTATGGCCTGTTGCAGGCTGGGATTGTCCAGCCGATACGCGCTGCAGTGCGCCAGCCGGAAGCGGTGGCCGTTGATCAAAGCAGCCGCCGGGCATCACGTACTGCCCCGCCGGATCCATCACCATCAGAAAAACGATCAATCGTCACCCGTTTGATCAGCCGAATTCGGAAAATCTAGTTTTGGCGGGGAGCCAACCGGCTAAATTCCGAACGTAATGGTACTGATAGCTAAGTAGAATACAGCCACCATGACAGCCAACGATTATATTTCCTGTTAACAGGTTAATCGTCTGGACGTCATGGCCGAATTGATTATTTGCCGTTTTTATCAAGATAGATTGAGCCATTGAGCTGGCTCACATCGAAGAGTAGGTCTCATGCAAGCAGTCAAAATGGTCGTCACAGGTCCTTTCGCCGCAGGTAAAACTGCCTTCATCGGGGCAGTCAGTGAAATCGACGTGGTTTCCACTGAGCGCAAGATCAGCAGCGCCGCAGAACAGGTTAAAGAATCGACGACAGTGGCGATGGACTTCGGCCGCATCACCGTTGACGACGACCTGGTGCTGTATCTGTTTGGTACGCCGGGCCAGCGCCGCTTTGACTTCATGTGGGAAATCCTCTCCGAAGGTATGCTTGGTTTCATCGTCCTGGTCGATAGCACCCGGCCGGAAACCTTCCGCGAGGCCAAGCGCATCCTGGAAACCTTCCAATCTTACGCCAACACCCCCTTCGTGGTCGCCGCCAACAAACAGGATCATGAGGATGCCTGGGAGCCCGAAGACCTGCGCATCATCCTGCGACTCGACCCCGACGTCAAAGTGTTACCCTGCGTATCCATCGACAAAGAGAGCGTCAAGAACGCACTTCTGGAACTGTTGTACTCCATTCTGGATCAGTTGGACGAGCAGGAAAAAGTCGCCTGATCGCGGCCTTCCCACCTCGGTTTATGATGCTTCCTACCGGCTCATTTTGTCCCTGTTCTGAGTGCCTGAAGTCAATAGGACAAGCGGTCTACAAACTCGATCTTTGACGCCTTTTGTTTTACGTTCCGTTTACTGTACGTTCACGTCTTTTTCACGGGGGTAACAAAAGGTCGATGTTACGATTTCATAGATAACGCCTATTTGTGCCGGTTGGCTGACTGAATCAATTCCAGCAGTACCGGATTGAGGTTAGCGTGAGCTCCATCGTAACAGAGCAAGGCATCCTGCATTACGAGTCGTTGGGTCGGGGGAGACCCATCATCCTTCTCCATGGCTGGATTAACTCCTGGGATGTCTGGCGTGACTCCATGATTGCCCTCGCCAGCAGCGGGTTGTATCGCGTCTACGCCCTCGATTTTTGGGGCTTCGGCGAATCGGCCAAAGAAACAGCCACTACTGCTTTCCGCATGGATAGTTACGTCGAGATGGTTCACGAATTTATGAACCGGCTCGGTATCCAGCAATCCCCGATTTTTGGCCATTCCATGGGGGGCACCGTCGCCCTGAAAATGGCCCTGAATCATCCAGAACGTGTTTCGCGCGTGGCCGTCGTCGGTTCACCCATCAATGGCAAAACCCTCAATCCCTTCCTGAAACTGGCCGGCGGCAACTGGATCACCAACCTGCCCAATGCATTCCAGCCCGTGACCGAAGCAGTCATCATGTCCACCATGAAAATCGTGTTGAATGGTGACTCACAACGGGTTCAGGAAATGATTACCCGGGATGTGCAGAAAACGACAATTGACTCTTTTGTGCGCAGCATTGGCGACCTGTACCGCACGGATTTAAGTGAGCAAATTAAGACGTTGCAGCCACCGGCACTGGGTATTTATGGCTCCCGTGACAACATCGTCTCGCCCAAGAACGCCAATGTCCTGTCAAATCTCGTCAATAAAGCGGAAGTGGCGATGATGGAACAGTCCCGCCATTTCCCGATGGCGGACGAACCGGAGCGTTTTGTCGAGATTTTGAGCCGTTTTTTGCAGGATGGCAGCAGCAACGGCAACAGCAATGGCAGCGTCAACGGTCACCATGTCCATCTAAACGGGAGCGTCAATGGCAAACAGTAGATTTAACGTGACCCGTCCCGTTACCGGCCCATTGTCACAGCGACTTAAGGGGATTGAAAGCGATCCGGACGGTGCCTACTTTTACCCGAACCGTGGGGGGCGCATCGTCCTGAAAGCGATTGAGGATGTTGTGGGCCGTCATGGGGTCAACGCGATCCTGAATTTGGCTGACCTGGACCATTACGTCAACAATTTCCCGCCCAACAACCTGCAGCTGGGCTTTACGTTTAATGAGTTTGGCCGGATGCAGGAAACAATCGAGCTAATGTTTGGCCGGCGCGCCGGCCGGGGGCTCTCGCAACGGGCCGGCCGGGAAACGTTTAAGTATTTGCTGAAGGATTTTATGCCGGTGATGGGCATTGCCGACCTGGCGACCCGGGCCCTGCCCATGGGCATCAAAATGAAGATCGGCTTAAATGTCTTCGCCGAATCGTTTAACAAGCTGACAGACCAGGTTGTCCGTCTGGGTGAAGATTCCGCCCGCTACCTCTGGATTATCGAACGCTGCCCCATCTGCTGGGGCCGGCAGACAGAAGCGCCCTGTTGTCATCTGGCCGTGGGCGTGCTGGAGCAGTCACTGTTCTGGTTAAGCAATGGCAAACGGTTTCACATCGTCCAGGAAAGCTGCAAAGCCTCCGGCGATGAAGCCTGCCTGATCGCGATCAACAAGAAGCCGCTACACGGCTCGTGAGATTCTATGCGCCGAATTGTTCTGGTGGACGATCACTATATCGATCCCTTCAATGAACCGGCCCGCGACCTGCGGGTGCTGAATAAACCGCTCTGGCTATGGCAGCGGGATCTTCTGGCGCCCTATGTCGAGGATGAGCGCGAGTATCCGAACTGGCAGATTGCCCAGCGGATCGAAGGCTCAGAACGACGCGAGATGCTGGTCCATCGGGACAATCTGTATTTTAACCAGATGTTGGTGGATGAGTTTGTGAAGCGGGCGCGGGCAGGGAACCGGCCGGTTCGCATCGCCTTCCGCAAAAATGACCCGGCCATCCGCGAACACGTTCTCCCCCTCACCCGCTCCTTCCACTTCCAGGAAGATCTCGTCCTGGGCGATATCTGGTATCTGCCTAATGGCATCGCCGAAAGCCTGGACGCCGCCCCGCTCGTCATCGACACGGAGTCTCGCGAGCGCGGCTATTACCACGCGCCCCCGTTTGGCGACCTGGTCTACCAGCTGCCGCGCAAAGCGTATGTGATGATTGAAAGCTGGGTCCATCTCTTCATCAGCGACATCCTGTTTGGCTGCTTCGCCAATGGCGCCGAGGAAGAGGACAAGATCAATGATGAGTGGCGGGTCAAGCTGAAAGTACTCTGGAAATCACTGCTGGAACAGAAGCAGGTCCTCCGTTCCTCGGCGTTGGTCAAGATCGGCAAGAATTGCAACATCGATCCCTCGGCCATCATCCATGGCCCGGCCGAAATTGGCGACAACGTCACCATCGGCGCCGGCGTCGTGATTGACAATTCCGTCATCGGCAACAACGTGATCATCTCGCAGGGCTGCCAGATCATGCTGAGCGTGATCAGTGACGGCTGCTTTTTGCCCTTTCGGGCCTCGCTGTTTATGACCAGCCTGATGGAGAACACCAGCGTCGCCCAGAATACCTGCCTGCAGCTCTGTGTTGTCGGCCGGGACAGCTTCATCGGCGCGACCACGACTTTTACCGATTTTAACGTCTTGCCCAGCCCTATTCGCGCCAATGTGAAAGGGCATCTGATGGAAGCTAATCTGAAAATCCTGGGCGGCTGCGTGGGCCACCATTGCCGGCTAACCTCTGGCTTGATAATCTATCCCGCCCGAATGATTGAATCAGATGTGGTGTTACAAGCCCTGAACGGACGGCATGTTATCACCAGCAACGTCGCTTACGAAGACAGTGCCCATCATCAGTACAGCGACCGCATCGACTACCCACGCCTCTATCCCCGGAAGGAGCCTCCGGCGGAGATGAACGAAACTCGTGAGCGCGTGGGGCTAGCCAATCAATGAGCCATGCCTTCCCGGCGCCTTGCCGTCCGGGAAGAAAACTTCAGGGGACCAGGCCAAATGGTGCCCAAAAATCTGGACCGCTAATTAATGAACGATTCGTTCGCCTTTATTATCCATCCGGTAAACCCGAAGCGTGATGTGGCGCGCAAATGGCCCGCGCTGGGTCATTTACCGCTCTGGCTGATCAATTTTCTGTCGCTCTTCTTCCCGCCGGTCTACATTTCGGAAATTAATGGGATTCGGTCGGTAAAAACCGGCCGGTCTGTCCAGGGCTGGTTTGTCGCCTGCCCGCTGACGCCGGCCCGCATGATGAGCCTGCCCGCCCCGGTCGTCTATCGCAAAATCATCCAGACCGGCCAGATGGCGGAGAAGCTGGGCGCCCGCATGTTAGGGCTCGGCGCCTTCACCTCCGTGGTTGGCGACGGCGGTATCACCATCGCCAATGCGCTCGATATCCCGGTTACTACGGGTGATAGTTACACGGTAGCTATCGCCGTCAAAGCCATACTTTCAGCGGCCCAAAAGATGGATATTCCCCTTGGGGAGGCGACGCTGGCAGTGGTGGGGGGCTCCGGCGCCATCGGCTCGGTGTGCGCGGAGATGCTGGCGCCGTCGGTGAAGAAGTTGATTTTGCTGGGGAAGAACCGGCCGGAAAAATTGCAGGCAGTGGCCGCCCAGGCCCGCGCCGCCGGTTGCCCGGAAGTTGTCACCAGCACCGAAATGGACGACCTGCGGGCCGCTCACCTGGTCGTCACCGTGACCAGCGCCATCGACACCATCATCGAACCGCACCATCTACGCGAAGGCGCGGTCATCTGTGATGTCTCCCGGCCGCGGGATGTCTCGCGAGCCGTGGTCGAGGAACGTCACGATGTCCTGGTCATCGAAGGCGGCATGGTCGAAGTCCCCGGCCCGGTTGATTTCGGCTTTGATTTTGGCTTCCCACCGAAAATGGCTTTTGCCTGCATGGCGGAAACCATTGCCCTGACACTGGAAGGGCGCTACGAGAATTTCACGTTGGGCAAATCCATTTCGCTGGATCAGGTACAGACCATCGACCGGATCGCTACGGAACATGGCTTCACGCTCGGTGGCTTTCGCAGCTTCGAACGGGCCATTACTGAGTCGGAAATTGATCAGATAAAGCGTGCTTCCCGGCTGGTGACAGCAGCCGGGACTTTTGCCCCATGACCAGGGAACCAATCTGGGGCATCCATGTTAATAACGCGAGAATTTGTGCAAAATAAGGACCAACTTGCTGTATCATGCAGGGTAGTTTCGCCGGCAGTAGCGCTGCCGCAGAGAGTAAGAGGTTATTATGAATAACGGTCGCATTCTGATCGTCGAAGATGATTTTGACATCGCCAATATGCTGCAAATCTATTTTGCCGGTCAGGGCTACCAGGTGGAAGTCGCTAATCGTGGCAATGCCGCCCTGGATATGACCCGGCGCCAGCTACCGGATCTGGTCATTCTCGACATCATGTTGCCGGATATGGATGGCTATGAAATTTGCCGCGTCTTGCGGACCACCACGCGCACCAGCCATATCCCCATCATCTTCCTGACCCAGAAAGATGAGCGCGGTGATCGGATCGAAGGGCTGGAATTGGGCGCCGATGATTACATCACCAAGCCCTTTGATATCGAAGAGCTGAAACTGCGCGTGCGTGGCGCCATCCGCACTCACCAGCGCACCAACAATTCTGACCCGCGTACCGGCCTCCCCAGCAGCCGCCTGATCGAGGAAGAGTTGCGCAATCTGCCGTCGCGCTCTGACTGGGCCCTCATCGAAGTCGGCATTGAGAACATGGCGCCGTTTAATGACGTGTATGGGTTTGTGGCCGCCAATGAGGTGCTTCGCTTCACCGCCCTACTTCTGAACAAGGTAGTGGACGATCACGGCACCATCAACGACTTCATCGGCCACACCGGCAGTGAGATCTTCATTATCATCACCGATAACGAACATGCTGAACCGCTGACGAAACAGCTCCAGGAGCGGTTCGCCGAAGAAAGTCAGGCGCATTACAACTTTATGGATCGGGAACAGGGCGGCATTCGGCTGCATGACGGCTCACTCGCCCCGTTCATGTCGTTGTCGATGGGAACGGTATCCAGCGGACAACCATTTTCTGATATTCGCGAGATCACCGAATTGGCGGCCGAAAGACGGCGGGCCCAGGTGACGGAAGCATAATTCTGCAGAGAAGTTGGCAACTATTATTTTGCGGCTACAGGGCAAAAGCGGTGCTGTCGAGGCAACCGCAGCCTGCCCCTAGCTCGTGTATCGGTAACCGTGATTAAACGCTCAGGAAACGGCCGAAAGCCACAAGAACCTATGGGCCTCCGGGCGCTCGACCAGGCAGTCGAAGCGGTCTTTATCGCTGCACCTGATGGGGCGATTGTCTACGCCAACCAGGCGGCCCGATCTCAATGGGGCCTGACCAGCGTCACATTCTCCCTGGAAATGCTGCTGGCCAATGTGGCGCCCCGGGTGAACTGGCAAGCGGTGGTCGAAAATGTCCCGCAGCACCAGCTGGTCGAGACCGGCCTGGGTGATTTCTGGCTGTCTACCGAACCTTACCGTGAGAGCGACGCCAATTTCCTCAAGATCACGATCCAATCGGCTGAAGGCGCCGTCACCGCCGAAGAGGCATCACCAAGCCGGCAGAGCCAGCTTCTGCTGGAAGCCAGCCGGGCCATCGGCGCCACATTTGAGCAATCCCAGGTCATCCAGGTTCTGGTCAGCTACGCTCGAGAATTGGGCGGCGCCGCCGGCGCGATTTTTTACCAGTATGACCAGGTCAACAATCTCCTGGCCGAAGCCTACGGCCTGAGTCAGGATGGGAGCGAAATCGAGAGTGCTGCCATCATCAAACAGCAACAGCTCGAACCGCTCGAAGACGCCCTGTTTGACTTCATGCCAGTGGTCCTGACGGGGACGACCGCCGGGGCCTGGCCCACGCCGGCCGAATTTGGCGCCGGCCCATTCCAGATCCTGATAATGGCTCTGACCCTACACGAAGAGCCCTACGGAATGCTGGCGCTATTTCAGCAGGCAGAAGTTGAACCCTTCTCCGCTGTCCTGCAAACATCGCTGGAAATTTTGCTCAGTCATACTGGCCTGGCCATCGAGAATGCCCGGCTGTTCACCGATACTTACCAGCGGGAGAGCTTCTCCAATGCGCTGGGCCGCGTCAGCCTGGCCACCAGCGCCACGCTGGATCTGGAATCTGTGCTAAACCTGATCTGCCAGGAAAGCATCACCACGTTCCAGGTGGATGGCATCTATATCTGGCAGCGGGACGAAGATGAACTGGTCGGGCTGGCCGCGATCGGCTACGGCACGGAGGATTTCCTGGCCAGCCGCATCGCGCTTGAAGATGCCCAGGCGTTTAGCGCCATCGTCTCCCGAACAGGTGAAGCCACCTTTATCAACCAGTTTGAGAAGCATCCCAATCTGGCCCTGGCGCTGCCGCAGCATGACCCGATTTTGTCTGTCCTGGGTGTGCCGCTGCGCCGCGAAGAAGAGACGATCGGCGTGCTGGTGCTGACGGATACACGCACCGCCGACAAGTTTAACCAGCGCGATGTTTCCCGCGCGCTGCAATTCGGCAGCCAGGCGGCCATCGCCATCCAGAATGCCCACCTCGTCCACGAGCTGCGCGGGTTGAATGAAGACCTGGACAGCCGCGTGGCCCAGCGCACCATTGACCTGGAACGCGAGCGTGACCGGGTCCAGTTCCTGCTGCGCATCACCAGCGAACTGGCGGCCAGCCTGGACGAAGACCGGGTCCTCAACCGGGCCCTGGAGCTCGTCAACGAAATTGTCAACGCCAGCGAATCGATGATTCTGCTGCTTGATCCGGAAACGGATATGTTTCATTATCGAGCGGTTCTGGGCGGACACATGCAGCTGCCGGCGGGCGGGTTGTCTACCGGCCGGTACCGCCACGAAGGGCTCGCCGGCTGGCTGCTCAACAGCCGCGAAGCGCTCATCGCCAATGACATTCATGAAGACGAGCGCTGGCAGGAAATTGCCGGCGAGATCGAGCCGGAATATCACTCCGTCCTGGGCGCACCGCTCTTCTCCGGGGATGATGCCATCGGCGTCCTGCTTTTCTTCCACGAAGCGGCCGGCGCCTTTAGCCAGCAGCAGATGCAGCTGGTCCGCGCTGTCGCCGTCCAGGTGGCCAACGCCATCGGCAACGCCCAGCTCTACTTCTTCATCCAGGACCAGGCGGAGCAAATTGGCAGCCTGCTGCGCGAAGAGCAAAAAGAGGCGGCCAAGAACGAGGCCATCCTGGAAAGTATCGCCGACGGCCTGCTGGTTGCTGACGACGAGGGCCGGGTCATTCTGGCCAACGCCGCCCTCGGCCAGATGCTCTCTCTGCAGGATGAAGATCTGATCGGCCGGCCCATCAACGAAATGCTGGGCATCTATGGCACCTCCGGGCTGCACTGGAGCAAGACGATCGAGAACTGGGCCCATAATTCGGACCAGGTGGAGCCGTTTGCCCTGTTGACGGACGACCTCCACGTGGAGAATCGCATCATCAATGTGCGCCTCTCACCGGTCTTTAATGCCAACGATTTCCTGGGCACCGTCTCCATTTTCCGCGACATCACCAAAGCGGTAGAAGTTGACCGGATCAAGAGTGAATTTGTCTCCAATGTCTCCCATGAATTGCGGACGCCGATGACTTCCATCAAAGGGTATACCGACCTGATGCTGATGGGCGCCGCCGGCGGTATGAGCGATTCACAGCGGCATTATCTGACCGTCATCAAGAACAATGCGGACCGGCTTAAAAGCCTGGTCGACGACCTGCTGGATATTTCCCGGATCGAGACCGGCAAAACCAAGTTGCTGCGCGTTTATCTGGATATCGGCGACGTCGTCAACGATGTGGTTAACGGTCATCTGCGCGGCCGGCGCCAGGATGCGGGCAAGGAGATGGACATCACCTGTGATATCCCGGCTGATCTGCCTACGGTGTCGGCAGACAAAGAAAAAGTAACCCGGATTTTGACGAATCTGGTGGACAATGCGTTTAACTACACACCGGCCGGTGGCACAATTCGTGTCTCCGCCCGTAACCTGGGGGATGTACTCGCCGTTACTGTAGCAGACACTGGTATTGGTATCCCCGCTGAACATTTGGATAACATTTTTGATAGATTCTACCGCTCCGAAAGCGAAGAAGTGCGCGCCGTGCCCGGTACCGGCCTTGGTCTGGCCATCGTCCACAGCCTGGTCGAAATGCATGGCGGCACAATGGACGTCCAGAGCGAGCAGGGTAAAGGCAGTCGCTTTACCTTCACCCTGCCCTTTGAACCGGTCGTTAAGGGCCAAACGGCGGAGCTGGTAACCAGGGAAATAGGTAATGGCTAAGATACTCATCGCTGAGGACGAAACCGATATCCGTGAGCTGATCAAGCTGACGCTGACATTTAATGGTTATGACGTTGTCAGCGCCCGTGACGGCGCCGAAGCCGTCGAAATAGCCCAGAAAGAGGTCTTTGACCTCATCCTGATGGATGTTTATATGCCCCGGATGGATGGTTACAAGGCGTGTGCGCGCCTGAAAGAGATCGAAACCACCCGGGAGATACCCATCATCTTTCTCTCCGCCAAAGGGCAGGAAGGTGAAGTCCAGCAAGGGCTGGATGCCGGCGCTTCAGAATATATCGTCAAACCATTTGCACCGGATGAATTGGCCGCCAAAGTTCACTCTTTTTTGAGTTAGGTCAGCCACGTTCTACAGAGATAGGCAAGGCAGATGAGCATTGCAATCGTAGGCGACAACCTCATACATTATGAAGCCATCGGACGAGGCGAGCCGATCATCTTTGTGCATGGCTGGCTCGGTTCCTGGCGCTACTGGTGGCCCTCTATGCAGGCGCTATCCACCCGCCACCGGACATTTGCCTTTGACCTCTGGGGTTGGGGGGATTCCTCCAAGCAGGATGGGCAGTATGCGTTCAACAATTATGTGCGTATGCTGGACCAGTTTATGGACAAGCTGGGCATTATGGCTCCGGCCACGCTGGTTGGTCATTCACTGGGTGCGGCGGTCAGTTTGCGTTTTGCCTGTGACCGGCCGGATCGCGTCAAACGTCTGGTAACCGTGGCCCTGCCCGTCGAAGGGCACCACGTCCCGGACCGGCTCACCCGCAGTGACCCGCAATCCTTCATCACCCGCATCGGTAAGGGCGCGGCCTTCCCCGAGGTTGAGTCTGAAGCGAAAAAGACCGATGTGGCCGCGCTAAACTCCCTGGCCAGCGAGATGCAATCGCTTAGCTTCGCCGCCGATCTCGCCCGTGTCACCTGCCCCACCCTGATTGTCTTCGGCGACCGGGACACCGTGGTCACCCCGCCCAACGGCGAACACCAACATCTGCTCAATTCGCCCGGGCGCCATTACATCGCCCTCAATGATTGCAGCCACTTCCCCATGCTGGATGAACCCGTCAAGTTCAACCGGCTGATCCAGGATTTTATCACCAGCGATGACCTGTCTGAACTGGCCGTGAAAGAATATTGGTCCCGTAGGACCTATTAGCCGCTGCCCTGGTTGACAATCCGCCCCTCATGCTGGAAACTTTTCCTTTCAGTGTGTGACACTTACCTGTGAGGAATCCCTGTGACAAAAGAATCACGACGGCCCGGCAGCTGGCGCCGTCTCTTTATGCTATCCCTGGCTCTTGTCCTGGTCGCCTGCGGCTCGCCTGACGCGCCACCGCCGACCGCCACTTTACCCGCCGGCGCCGCCGCCGCCACCGCCACCAACACCCCGGCCGCCCAGCAACCCGCACCAACCAGCGCCACATCGCCAACAGAACTGCCCGCACCGGTCGTCGCCACCGACACACCATCGGCGATCGACACCACCGCGCTACCGCCCACCGAGGCGCCCGCCGCCCCCCATCCCATCGCCGACATTTATGGCTTGAATGGCTTTGCTGCAGACGTAAACCCATTAACCGGTCTTGTCGTCAGCAACCCGGCTGTTTTGAACCGGCGGCCGCTGGCCATCAAGATCTCCAACTACCCGCCCATCGTCCGTCCCCAGTCCGGCCTGGGCAGCGCTGACCTGGTATTTGAGCATTATGCTGAAGGCGGCGTGACCCGTTTCACCGCCGTCTTCTACACCAACGATGCCAACCCGGTTGGCTCCGTCCGCAGCGGCCGCCTGATCGACCTTGAGATCCCGCGCATGTACGATGCCGCTTTTGCCTATTCCGGCTCCAGTGGCCCGGTGCAGCAGATGATCCGGGACAGCGTCTTCTTCGATCGAGTCATTTCGCCCGACTTTGGCCATGCTGGCTTTTTCCGCGTTGAGGATCCCAGCAAGCCGTTTGAACATACGCTGTTCACCGGCACCGACCTGCTCCGCTTCCAGCTCGACAGTCGCGGGCAGAATGTGCCGCCCAATTATCCGGTGACCATGAGCTTCAGCCAGACGCCACCGGCCGGTACGCCTGTCAACTCTATCGAAGTCCGTTACCGGGCCACCAACGCCTACTGGCAATATAACGCCGCCACCGGCCGGTACGCCCGCTGGAGCGATGGCGTCGTCCACAGCGACGCCAATACCGGCGCCCAGCTTGCTTTCCGCAACGTCATCGTCCTCGGCGCCCACCATGAAGACACCACCATCCTGGAAGATTTCGTCAATGGCGGCAGCTACTCCATCCAGATTCAAGTCTGGGGCGAGGGACCCGTCTCCATCTTCCGCGACGGCCTGCGCATCGAAGGGCGCTGGGTGCGCAATAATCCGGACGAAATGCTGACCTTCTACGACCTGGACGGTAACGCCCTGCCTCTGGCGCCGGGCAACAGCTTCATCCAACTGGTCCCGCTCGGTTTCGATGGCCTTGTCACCAACTAGATAACCTGCGACCAACCCGTTCCAAGGAGAGCATGATGAGTGATTTCGCCTTTGCCTACTGGCCCACCGAATTCCGATCTATCACCCAATCCTTCGGCGTCAACGAAGCGTTTTATCGCCGCTTCGGCCTGCCGGGCCACGAGGGGATAGATTTTATGGGGCCGGAGGGGAGTAAGTTGTTTGCCGTGGCCGACGGCACGGTCGTCCAGATACAACGCACCATTGGCGAAAAGATGGCCAACCCCTACGGGCTTCATCTGACGCTGGCCCACGCGGATGGTTATCAAACCATCTATGCCCATCTCTCCCGCATCGACGTTCGCATGAACCAACAGGTCAAAGCGGGCCAGGTAATTGGGCTCTCCGGCAACACGGGCAATAGCCTGGGCGCGCATTTGCACCTGACCCTGAAAAAGCAGGGCACCTTTATGCCCCCCTGGCCGAACAACATCATCGACCCAACGCCTTTTGTCCTGCCGCTGCTCGGTTTCACGGAACCGGTCGGCCCCTTCACCAAAGGGTATGCCTATACGCCGGCTATCACCGTCTACGGCAATCTGGCGCAGGCCAATGCCGGCGGCATCAGCCTGCGTAAAGGGCCCAGCCAGAACCACCAGCGCATTGAAGTCGTGCCGGAAGGGACGATGATGCGCGTCACCGGCGGCGGTGAGGGCGACTACACGCCTGTTGAGGTGCCCAATGCCGCCATCGGCAAGCCGACAGAGCCGCGCAAACCAGCCATGCTGCCCGATCTGCCGCCTACCGTCGCCACAGTTGACGGCTGGGGCTGGACTGAATACATGCGCGTCGAAGGCAACCTGGCGGTCACTGGCCAATACGGCATCAACCTGCGTGCCGCTCCGGCCAAAATGGGCGCCGCCATGGGCGTCGTCCGGGGCGGCGCCACTGTTCAGGTGATGGGCGATCCGGTCGCGGAGTACACACCGGTGCGCGTCAGCCGGATGGATTTTGTCGGACCCATCAACATGCCCGAGGCGGCGCCGGACTTCACCATGGGGGCCAGCTTCGCCAGCAGCGGCGATGTCTTTGTGGGCTGGGCCTGGAGCAACTACCTGAAGGTGATGGGCAACCAGGCAGAAGTAGGCCAGTATGGGGTCAACTTGCGCAACCGGCCGGATCGAACCGGCGCAAAAATCGGCGTCGTCAAAGGCTTCGCCTCCGTCACCATCGCCGGCGACAATCGCGGCGAATACACTCCCATCATGGCCCACTTTGAGGACATGCTGGAGATCACCAACGAGAACCTGGAAATTGAGCAACCGTCCCGCCCCGGCGGCGGGCCACCTGAGCCGGCGCCGGAACCGATGCAGGATTCCACGCCTGGCTGGGCGTTCAGCGGCGCCATCGACCGGCAGGGTGACTATGCGCTGGCCGGCCGTTGGGGCATTAATCTGCGCGACGCGCCACGGCGGGATGGGGCCAATGTGGGCTTTGTACCGGCCGGTGTCCGTATGCTCGTCACCGGCAACCCGACTGGCGAATACACGCCCATCCGCGTCGAGGATAGCCAGCTACAGAAACCATTTGGCTCGGCCGGCAGCTCAGCTGGTGCCAGCAGCAGCGCAACAACGCCACCGCCCGTCACCACACCTGCACCACCGCCGGCCTCACTGCCCATCCTGGGCAAAGCCCGGATCGGCCTGCACGCCTCAGCGGACCCGGACATCAGCGAAACGGAGCACCGGGAGTTTGGCACCTTGCGGCCGGCTATCATCAAGGTGCTGTCGCATCACAGCGCGGCGGATATCGGCCGGTTGGCCCAGGCCCACCCGGGCGCCAGCTTCATCGTGCGCGCTTTCCTCTCCTTTGGCCAGCAGGGCGAGCGCAATATCAGCGCGGGCCAGTTTGTGAACGACACCATCGGCGACGTCACCCGGGCTCTCGGTCAGCTCGGCGGCCGTGATGTGGTGATTGAACTGCATAACGAGCCCAACCTGGTCGTTGAGGGCTGGGGCAACTCCTGGGCGACGGCCGCCGCCTTCAACAGCTGGTGGCTCAGCGTCCTGCGTGAATATCGGCGCCGGCTGCCCAACCAGCGCTATATCTTCCCCGGCCTTTCCCCCGGCGGCGGCATCGATCGTATTCGCCACGAGCACACCAGCTTCATCGAGGCGTGCCGGCCAGCCATCAACGAATCAGACGGGTTGGGCGTCCACATCTACTGGGCCAACAACTTCCCCATGAGTCAGGCGCTGGGCCAATTGGATGATTATTTACGCCGCTATCCTAATGAGCCGATCTGGGTGACCGAAGCCAGCAACAACAAAGGCGGCGTCTCGCCGGCCGATAAAGGGCGCGAATACCTGCGCTTCTGGCAGGAGTTACAGCGCCGGCCGACGGTGCAAGGTGTCACCTACTTCGTCGCCTCCAGCCGCTTCGCCTTTGCCGATGAGGTCTGGGTCCACGATGGCCAAAGCCACGGCATCGGCGCCGTGGTTGGCGCTCGTTAGGTTGACAACAGGCCGGGCCGTTGCCTATACTCCCGGAGCCTCGTGACCAGTCACGGTGGCGGTCCGGCCTAGCCCACCACCAGGCCCAAAGGAGTAACAATGAAACAAAGGGTCACCATTGCCGATGTGGCCAAGGTTGCTGGTGTCTCCAAGCAGACCGTCTCCCGCGCCATCAACAACAAAGGTGAAATCAGCCCCGAAACCAAAGAACGGATCATGTCGGTGATCGCGGAGCTTGGCTACCGGCCGAATCGCATGGCCCAGGCGATGACCACGCAGCAAAGCTTAATGGTCGGTCTGCTCATCCCGGACATCACCAACCCTTTCTTTGCCGAAGTGGCCCGCGGCGTTCAGGATGCGGCCCTGGATCATGATTACAACGTCCTGCTCTGCAACACGGATGGCAATCAGGCCACAGAGATGCGCCTCCTGGATTTACTGACAGAACAATCCAGCGACGCCTTTATCATGTGGTCGGTTCAGACCGACCTCAAGACATTGGCCCAGTTCACCGAAGGCGGCCGGCCAATTCTGGTCATCAATCAACATGTCAGGGCGCCGGGCATCAGCGAGTTCATGGTCGACAATAGCCACGGGGCGCAGTTGGCTGTGGAGCACTTTGTAGCCAGTGGGCGGCAGCATATCGCCATGTTGACCAACGTCGGCATTCCCCTGGATGAGGTACGCCGGGTGCAGGGGTTCCGCGATGCGGTGCGCCGCCTTGACCGCCAGCAGGAGCCAGAAGCGATCGTCAAGGCGCACGCCACGCTGGAAGGTGGCCGGGAAGGCACCCACCGGCTATTCGCGACCATGCCGCACACAGACGCCATCTTCACTTACAACGATTTGATGGCGCTCGGCGCCATTCGCGCCTGTCACGAGTTAGGCAAACGGATCCCGGAAGATATCAGCATCATCGGCTTTGACGATATTCAATTTGCGGCCATGAGTTCGCCGGCACTCAGCACCGTCCACGTTGATAAATATGCCCTCGGCCAGCAGGCGTTTCTGCGCACCCTGCAACTGCTGCAGGAGCCCAATCATACCCTGCCGGCCGTCGAATTTGACATCTCCCTAAAGCTCCGGGAAACAACCTTGCCACGAATTTCTTGACAGCCTCTATTTTTTTACATCCACCCGTTACCGATAACGTGACCGATAATGGATCTCGGCCCCTCGATTTCCCTGAAAAACTGGCTCATCGTCATCGTCGGCTTGTTTTGTCTTGGCTGGCGCAGCCCGTGGTCATGGTTATTATTGGTATGGGCGCTGGCCCAGAGCCATTGGACCAGCGGCACCTTTCTGAGCCGGTTACCCGGCCTGGCGACAGCGGAGCGCATCGAAGTACATTTTTGGTGGAACGTCGGCGAAATGCTGCTACTCCTGCTGGCGTCTCATGTTTATATTCGCAGCTTACTCAGGGAATACGCATCCAAATAGGTAACAACTATGCCCAAGATAACGATGATTGGTGCCGGCAGCACCGTCTTTGCCAAAAACCTGATCGGCGACATCCTCGGCTACCCCGAGCTGGCCGAATCGGAGCTGGTCCTGCATGATATCGACCAGGAGCGACTGGACACCTCCGAAGTGGTCGCCCACCGTGTCGCCAATGCCCTCGGCGCGAAGCCGAAAATCAGCGCGACGCTGGACCGGCGTGAGGCCCTGGATGGCGCCGACTATGCCATTACCATGATCCAGGTCGCCGGCTACAAACCCGGCACCACCACCGACTTCGACATCCCCAAGAAATACGGCCTGCGCCAGACCATTGCCGACACCCTGGGGATTGGCGGGATCATGCGCGGCCTGCGCACCATTCCGGTCCTGCTGGAAATGTGCCGCGATATGGAAGAGCTTTGCCCGGACGCAACGCTGCTGCAATACGTCAACCCGATGGCGATGAACTGTATGGCCATCAACCGGGCGACCAGCATCAATACGGTTGGCCTTTGCCACAGCGTCCAGGGCACAGCGATGCAGCTGGCCCGTGACATCAAAGTGCCGTACGAGGATATCAACTACATCGCCGCCGGCATCAACCACATGGCCTTTTACCTGCGCTTTGAGAAAGACGGCCAGGATCTGTATCCCCAGATCCGCCAGGTACTTGAGCGGGGCGACGCGCCGGACTGGAACCTGGTCCGCTACGAGATGTTCAAGCGGTTGGGTTATTTTGTGACTGAATCCAGCGAACATTTTGCCGAGTACGTGCCCTGGTTCATTAAGCGGGACCGGCCGGATCTCATCGAACAGTTCAATATCCCCCTCGACGAATACCTGCGCCGCTGTGAAGTGCAGATTACCGCCTGGGAGTTTGTCCGCCAGCGCCTCGAGGCCACTGCCGCAGACATGGCGGGCCTGACCCAACGCTTCTCCGAAGCCATGCGCACCGCCGGCGTCGCCGAAGAGCATATGCCGCTGGTGGTCCAGTCGTTCCACGAAATCGACGAGATTAAGCAGAGCCATGAATACGGTTCACTGATTATCCACAGCATGGAAACCGGCACCCCGCGCGTCGTCTACGGCAACGTGAGCAACGATGGCCTGATCGACAATTTGCCGGCTGATTGTTGCGTCGAGGTTCCCTGCCTGGTCGACCAGAACGGCATCCAGCCGACCAAGATCGGCACGCTGCCGCCGCACCTGGCTGCCCTGATGCAGACCAACATTAACGTGCAGGAGCTCACCGTCCAGGCCGCCCTCACCGGCAAGCGCGACCACATCTACCACGCCGCCATGCTCGACCCCCACACTGCCGCCGAACTCAGCCTGGAGCAGATCTGGGATATGGTGGATGAGTTGGTGGAGGCGCATGAGGGGTGGTTGCCGGAGTATAGCGGGTAGCTGTTAGCGCGGCCTGCGGCCTTTTAGCTGTTAGTACGCTGCGCTTTCGGTACGCTGCGCTTTCAGTACGCTGCGCTTTCAGTACGCTGCGCTTTCAGTACGCTGCGCTTTCAGTACGCTGCGCTTTCAGTTTTTAGTGAGCCACCACCGAAAGGCCGCAGGCCGTACTGACCGCTGAAAGCGAAGCGTACTGACCGCTGATAGGGAGCGAAGCGACCGTACCGAAAGGCCGCAGGCCGTACTGACAGCTAAAAGGGAGCGAAGCGACCGAGCTAACAGCTAACAGCTACTCCCCCGCAAAAAACGTCCAGATCAGCTCCGACGCATCCAGGCCCGGGTCCGCCATGTCTTCCGGGACATTGGCCGGGTCGGGCCAGAAATGGTCCCAGGTGGTGAGGGTGTAGAGTTGGACGGTGGTTGCGCTGGAACAGTTAGTCCAGCGGGTGTGACGGTAGCTCGGGGTGATCTCTTCGGTCTGATCCTGGCAATCATTGCGTTCGGCCCAGGCTGTGGCCCAGTCGGGAACGGGCAACAGGTTGTTGGCGCCGCCGCCGGCGTAGGGTACCACGCTATCGGCATCGCCGTGGAAGGCGAGGATGGGGATCGGCGTGGTTGCAGCGCAGGGTGAACCGGCCGGATAAACCCCCGCCACCATTGCCGCCGCCCGGAAACGGTCGCCCAGATCGCAGGCCAGCCGGTGCGCCATCCCGCCCCCATTGGAGAGACCCATCACAAACTGCCGATCCTGGTCAACGGCGAGTTGGCCGGCAAGTTGATCAAGCAGGGCCGCAACAAATTGGGTGTCCGCGTTGGCCGCCAGGCCGGGCGTAAAATCCCAGGCAGCCGGTTCGCCACGGGCCTCCGGGTAGACCAGAATGAAGCCGTGGACATCGGCCAGGGGGCGCATCCGGCTGATCTGTTCCTGTTTGGGGCCGGCGGCATTGTAAGCGTGCAGGTTGACGACGAGCGGTAGCGGTTGGCTGGCATCATAACCGGCCGGTAAATAAACCCAATACGACCGTTCTACCCCATCCCGCTCGAGCGTCGCCGGCGTCAGGTAGCCAACGGCGTAGCCGGCAAAGCGCTCAGCACCGGCCGGTATCGGCTCCGGAAATTCATTCGCGGCACAGCCGACCAGCGGCAGCCAGCAGAGCCAGGCCCATAATCGTTTACGCCAACCCATAGTTCCTCACCCTCAGGTATAATGGACCCGCCAGCTGAGACGAACTGGCAGGAGGTCCCATGTCGCCAGAAGTGCAGACCCATTATCGCACATGCAACCTGTGTGAAGCGATGTGCGGCCTGGAAATCCGCCATCGCGGTCAGGAAATTATTAGCATCAAGGGGGATTCAGCCGATCCGTTCAGCCAGGGCCACATCTGCCCCAAGGCCGTTGCCCTGCAGGACATTTATCACGACCCGGACCGGTTGCGCCGGCCGGTGCGCCGCACCGCCGACGGTTGGGAGGAAATCAGCTGGGATGAAGCGTTTAGCCTGACGGTCGACGGGCTGCGCCAGATCCAGAGCCAGCACGGCAAGGACGCCGTCGGCATCTACCTCGGCAACCCCAACGTCCATAACCTGGGCAGTATGCTCTACGGCGCCGGCTTCATCCGCGCCCTGCGTACCCGCAATCGTTTTTCCGCCACCTCGGTCGACCAGCTGCCGCATCACGCTGCCGCCCTGGCCATGTTTGGCCACCAGCTCCTGCTGCCCATCCCCGACATCGACCACACTGACTTCATGCTCATCCTGGGCGCCAACCCGGTTGTCTCGAATGGCAGCATCATGACGGCGGGCGGTGCGGAGCGGCGCCTGAAAGCGATTCAGGCACGGGGCGGCCAGGTAGTCGTGGTCGACCCGCGCCGCACGGCGACAGCGGCGCTGGCCGACCACCATCTATTTATTCGGCCGGGCAGCGATGCCCTGCTTTTGCTGGCCCTCAACCAGGTCCTCCTGGCCGAAGGGCTGGCGAACCCGGGCCATCTTGCCGGCCAGGTGGCGGGCTGGGATGAATTTGCCCGCGCTGTAGCCTCATTTACGCCGGAGCGGGTCAGCCCAGCCTGCGGCATCCCGGCCAGCGAAATTCGGGCGTTGGCACGCGCCTTCGCGGGGGCTAATGCAGCGGTCTGTTACGGGCGCATGGGCGTCTCGACGCAGCAGTTTGGCGGGCTGTGTCAATGGCTGATCAACGCCCTCAACATCGTCAGTGGCAACTGCGACCGGCCGGGCGGCGCCATGTTTACCCTGCCTGCTTTTGACGTGGTCGGCATCACCGCCGCGACCGGCAGCAACGGCCGCCAGGGGCGCTGGCACTCCCGGGTCCGCAACCTGCCTGAGTTCAATGGCGAATTACCCGCCGCCGCCCTGGCCGAAGAGATGCTGACGCCCGGCGAGGGCCAGATTCGTGGCCTCGTCACGGTCGCCGGCAATCCGGTCCTTTCGACGCCCAATGGCGGGCAGCTGGATGAGGCGCTGGACGGTCTAGAATTCATGGTCGCCATTGACATCTACATCAACGAAACCACCCGCCACGCCGACATCATCCTGCCGCCGACGACCGGCCTGGAAACCGCCCAATACGATCTGGTCTTCCACCTCTTTGCCGTGCAGAACAGCGCCAAATACAGCCCGGCCCTCTTTGAGCCGGCCGACGATACCCGCCACGATTGGCAAATCCTGCACGAACTACGGGCCCGGCTGGAAGGCTGGCACGGTCAACCGTCGGGGCGAACCGGCCGGGACAAATTTGATTTTATGAAGCGGCTGCGGCCGGAACAGGTGCTGGACCTCGGCTTCCGTTTTGGGCCGTATGGTAGCCGGGGGCCGCTGCGGCAGGGGGCGGGCTTGACCCTGCGCCGGCTGGCGGCTGCCCCCCACGGCATCGACCTGGGGCCATTGCGCCCCTGCCTGCGTTCCCGGTTGAATGGCCGCCAAATTCAGCTGGCGCCCGACCCATTCCTGGCCGACCTGACCCGGCTGGAGGCCGCGCTTGTGGATTCCGCGGCTGCGAGTTATCCGTTGCGCCTGATTGGCCGGCGCCATCTGCGCAGCAACAACAGCTGGATGCACAACAGCGAGCGCCTGGTGCGGGGCAAGCCGCGCTGCACGCTGCTCCTGCACCCGGACGACGCTGACCAGTATGACATCAGCGACGGCCAGGCGGTCGAGGTGAGTTCTCGCGCCGGGGCTGTCACGTTGCCGGCCGAATTGACGGCCGAGATTATGCCGGGCGTGGTCAGCATCCCCCACGGCTGGGGGCATGGCCGGTCGGGTGTACAGTTGGGCGTCGCCGCCAGCCGGCCCGGCATCAGCGCCAACGATTTGACCGATGACCAATTCCTGGACGAGCTGACCGGCAATGCGGCCCTGAATGGGGTACCGGTGGCGATCCGGCCGGTATTGTAAGATAGCTTGGCCGCGAATGGCGCGAATTCTCACGAATTTTATTAGCGAAACTTCGCGCCAACTTGTGCTGAGCTAAGCGAAGTATTCGCAGCCAATTTTAGGAGTACGTTATGAACGCAAAAGCTGCCCTGGAGACACAATTTTTGGCCACGCTGGCCATGCTGAATCAGATCGTTGACCGTTGCCCGGATGCGATCTGGGACGATCCGGCTGACGAAAACAAAGTCTGGCACGTCGCGTATCATGCCCTGTTTTACGCGCACCTCTACCTTTCGCAGAAAGACGAAGAGATGGAACCGTGGCCCAAGGCGCGGGAAAACTACAACGTCCTGGGCGACACCATGCCATTCCCCCCGCATGATCCCGTCGACCACAGCATCCCATACACCAAACGACATCCGCGAATACATCAACTTCTGCCGTGAGCAGGTGCGCAAACAGATCGCGGCCGTTGACCTGGAGGCGGCGGAATCCGGCTTTTTCTGGATTCCATTAAGTAAATTTGAGCTTCAGCTCTACAACATGCGCCACCTGCAAAGCCACGTCGGCGAACTGGCCCACCGCCTCTGGATCGGCGGCGTCAGCACCGACTGGATCGGGCAGCCGGAGTAGTTTTTGCCGCAGATTTCGCAGATTCTCTGGATTTTTGGCTTCGCAATTAATCTACTGTCGCGAGATCAAAAAATCCCCTAATCTGCGCAAACTTGTGCTGAGCGAAGCGAAGTATCTGCGGCAAAAAAACCTGAGGTAATCATGAAATACGTAAACCTGGGACGAACAGGGCTGATGGTGTCGGAGTTTGGGTTGGGGTGCGGCAACTTTGGCGGGATCGGTAGCGCACCGGCCTTTTTCGGCAAGGGCGAGAGCGAGGCGGAGGCGTTTGCCCTGATGGACGCCGCCGTCGATCTGGGCATCAATTTCTTTGACACGGCTGACGCCTACGGCGGCGGACGCAGTGAGGCAACCATCGGCAAATGGCTCAAGCAGAAAGGCAGCCGGGTGCGCGATGGCCTGATCCTGAGCACCAAGGTATTCAACCCGGTCGGCGACGGCCCCAATGACCGGGGGTTGTCGCGCCGCCACATCAGGCGCCAGATTGAGGCCAGCCTGCGCCGGCTCGGCGTCGACCACGTCGACATGTACCTGATGCATGAGCCAGACCCAGCGACGCCCATCGAGGAAACGGTCCGGGCGATGGACGACCTGGTGCGCCAGGGCAAGGTCAACTACCTGGGCGCCTCCAACATGCCGGCCTGGCTACTGACCAAGGCGCTCTGGCTGGCCGACAAACAGGGTTTGCATCGGTTCGAGTGGGTACAGAATTCGTACAGTTTGCTTGATCAAGGTGACAATCGGGAGATGCTGCCGTTGTGCCGGGACCAGGGGTTGGGTTACACGCCGTTCAGCCCGCTGGCCGGCGGCTTTTTGACGGGTAAGTATCAGTGGGATGGCGGGTATCCGGCCGGTTCCCGCATGACCCTGCGCCCCGAACCCTACCTGGCCTGGTGGAACGAAGCCACATTTGCCCGGCTGGACCGTTTCCGCGCTGCCGCGGCCGGCCATGGCGTCTCAATGGCCGGCCTCGCCCTCGCCTGGCTGCGCCACCATCCAGACGTGACCGCTCCCATCGTCGGGCCGCGCCGGCCGGCCCACCTAGACCCGGTGCGGGAAGCGCTCAGCCTCGAGCTGGACGCCAATGCCCATACCGCCATCAGCCAGATCTTTGAGGAGAATTGAGATGAGTCATCCCTATGCTATCCCGCTTGCCGACATCGAGGCCGCCCGCGAGCGCATCGCCGGCTCCGTCATCCGCACCCCGCTCATCCGCCTGAACGTTGACGACGCCCCGGCCGATATCTATCTCAAGCTGGAAAACCTGCAGCCAATTGGCTCTTTCAAGCTACGCGGCGCGGGCAACGCCATCGCTATGGCCAGCCCAGAGCAACTGAAGGACGGCGTCTACACCGCCAGCGCCGGCAACATGGCCCAGGGGGTCGCCTGGAACGCGCGCCGGTTGGGGCTGCCCTGCACCGTCATCGTGCCCGATCATGCGCCGGAGACCAAGCTGGCAGCCATCCGCCGGCTGGGTGGTGAGATTATTAAGGTAACGTTTGACGAATGGTGGCAGATTATCCTGACCCATGAATTTCCGGGGCAAAAGGGCTATTTCATTCACCCGGTCAGCGAGCCGGCGGTGATGGCCGGCAACGGCACCATCGGCCTGGAAATTCTGGAAGATCTGCCCGATGTAGATGCGGTCATTACCCCGTACGGCGGTGGCGGCCTGACCTGCGGCGTCGCCTCTGCCTTCCGCGCCCTCAAGCCAGACACAAAACTGTTCGCCGCTGAAGTGGACACCGCTGCCCCGCTGGCGCCCTCGCTGGCCGCCGGCCACCCGGTCGAAGTGGACTACACGCCAAGTTTTGTCGACGGCATCGGCGGCAAGGGGATTCTGCCAGAGATCTGGCCCCGGGTGAGCAATCTGCTGGATGGCTCGCTGGTGGTTTCGCTGGAGCAGATCGCCGCCGCCCTCAGGCTGATGCTGGAACGCAATCGCGTCCTGGCCGAAGGCGCCGGCGCCGCTCCGGTGGCCGCCGCCCTGGCCGGGCTGGCGGGCGGTGGCAAGGTGGTCTGCGTGGTGTCAGGAGGGAATATTGATGTGGCGAAACTGGTGAAAATTCTGGCGCCTGACCCGCCCGGAGACCCGAGGCAGTGAACAGAAAGTCTGCCTTCAGCAGACGCGCCCGTAGCGTGGCGCTTTAGCGCCTCGCGTTCTTGGGCGGGGCAAGCGCTCGTCTACCCCATCACCCCGGCCAATCCGCCCCATCGTAATAACGCGTGCCGCGATGGCCCTGGCGAGGGATCGGTTGGGCCAGCTTCTCACCCGGGCAGCTGACCATGATAAGCGTACGCGGTTTGCCGGAATCCGGATTGACGGCCCCGCCAATCAACTCTTTAATCGGGCAGCGCCCAATCAACATGTCGTTGAAGATGGTATAGACGTAATCACCGACATTCAGCTTGCTGGGCTTGCCCGCCATATGAAACTCAAACTCACTCAAGCTGCCATCATACAGGCTGTCGACGCCGGCCTGCCCTTCGCGGGCCGGGATAGTTTTGGTGATACCAAAGCTCATTTCTTTGCTCCTTCAGGGCGCCAGATCGCCATCTTGTCAAACTGGCGCTGCCATTTGTGCGGGGCGGGCTAGATATTACCCGTGTAGCCCCACGCCTCAATCAATCTCAAGTATTCCGGATCGTCGAAACGCTCCAGACGAAAAGCAGCCGCATAATGGGGCAAGGTTCCCCCGGCGATGTGGTCAGCCAGTAACTCACCACCGGCCGGTGCCAGCTGCATCCCCGACCCGCTCAATGCGCCAATGATAAAGGCGCCGCGGACCGGCAGCGGACCGATAATGGGCCGGTTTTCCGACGTGCGCACATAGTAGCCGCCATCGACAAAAGGCTTCGGCAGCCGATCCTTGTAGACTGAAAGCCCCGGCAGCATCTTGCTCACGCCGCGCAGGACATACTCGGGAAAGTCCGGATCCATGGGCAGGGGAAAGGCCGGTTCCGGTGGCTGCAACCGATAGTGCCATTGCAGCAAAATGTTATTGCTTTCCGGGCCGCCTTCTGCCCGAGCGATCGCCATATCCGGCAGTTCCGCCAGCAGCCAGGCCGTCTCCTCACTTTCAGCCAACAGCTCGCGCTCTTCGTCACTCCAATCCAGATAGACCCGGTCCAGGCTGACGGTGATGGGTAGATCGCGCGGCAAAACGTGCTCCCGATCCTCAACGGATACTTTCATGTGCAATTCCGCCGTCACCGGCAGATCCACACCCAGCAGCGCCGCCACGCGCTTCTGGCCAGGCCCGGCCGCTACCACAAAATTGTCGGTGGTAATCGTCTGGCGACCGGCCGGTGTCTGGACGTCTACGGCCGTAACCGCCCCATCCAGACAGGTTACCCCAACAACCTCGCCGGTTACAAAGCGCACCCCGTGTGCCTGGGCCTGCTCCAGCATAAACGAGCCGCACATCCGCGCCGAGAAGATGCCGCAGCGGCGGGTGTGCAGCACGACGGCTGTGTCCGGATGCAGATGGGGAAAATGTTGCCGGATCAAGGCGCGGTCCAGGATGACATCAGCGCCGTCCGGGGCATCCCAGACGCCGTGGCTGCAGGCCGGCCGGTAGAGCGGATCGCCCGGCTGGCCGCGATGGACCCGTAGCTCGCCCGCGCCCAAAGCACAGCTCTCGCGGGCCGAAGCCAGCACCTCAGCCGCTTTGCCCGGATCCTGGGAGGCAAAAACATAACCATTGCGATCCATCTGCACGTAGTCGGGATGCTGCCGGTGAATGGCCTCGATCATGTCGATACTGTCATTGGTCAGGCTAACCATGGCGTCATCCGGCCCCGGCCACCAGTTGCGATACCCCTCAAACGATTTATCGCTGGTGACAGACAGCGGCGGCTCCGGATCAATAATCAGGACGTCAGTTTTGCCATATTTGCGGGCCAGATGGTACGCCGTCGCCACCCCACCGATACCGGCGCCGGCTATCACAATTTCGGCATGTGAATCATTCATGTTCTGTTCAGGTTTCCTTTACTTACCAGCGGTGGCTTTGGGAGGAACCGGCCGGTCAGGCCTCATCCCTCAATCGGTTCAAAAACGCCACCAGCTCACGGCTGAGTTTCGCCGCCTTCTCAATCATCACAAAATGGCCGGCTTCGGGAATGACCAGCAGCTCAGCGGCCGGCATATGGTCAACCAGAAACTGACTATGCGCAGCAGGCATCATTCTGTCTTCTGCCCCAACTACCACCAGCGCCGGCAACTTAATCTGCCCAATCTGTGCCCGTAAATCAAACTGGCTGCAGGCGTAAAAATCACCGTAAAGCGTAGCCGACCCCGTCGCCACCATGTGCTGTACGGCCACATCGCGCTGCACCGGGGCTGAATTTTTCCGCCAGGCAAATTTGTTGATCATCGCCACCGTCTCGGCAAACTGTGTCTGCAGGCCGGTCAGGATCATCTCGCTGACCGGCATCTGTGCCCCGGTGCCGATGAGGACCAGCCCGGCCAACCGGCTCGCGTCCAGCAACGCCGCCTGCAAGGCAATCGCCCCACCCAGCGAATGGCCGGCCAGTACGACCCGCCGCAAGCCCAGCTCACGCACAAAAGCGACAACCATCTCGGCATAGCCTAACACGCTATCCCGGCCGGGCCCCTCGGAGTTGCCATGACCCGGCAGATCCAGGAAGAAAAGCGGAAAATCGGTTACCCAACGGGGTTGCCCACGCGATTGCACAAAGCCGGATTGCTGCCATTGGAATGGCCAATCACCCCCGCGACCACCAGCGCCGTGGATCAACACCAGCGCCGGCAAATCAGCCTCGCGATCGTTATGCCGGTAAAAGAGATGTTGGTTGTTCACCGTAAGATAGGGCATAATGCGCTGAGTTTAGCCAAACCTTGTCCAATAAACAATTCTATGCCGCTTGTCCGTCACATCCCGTTACCAACCTTTGACAGCCTGAGCGATCAGGGACAGGAAGTCCTCACACTTAGCCGGGCGCTGAAGCAGGATATCCGCGAACTGCACATCGGCCTGCTCAACATGATGCCGGATGCCGCCCTGCGCGTCACCGAACAACAATTCATGCGCCTCATCGGCAACAGCAATCAGATCGCCCAGCTGTACGTTCATCCCTTCCAAATCCCCGGCCTCCAGCGCGAAGGCAGCGCCAAACGGTATGTAGAGCAATATTACGAGACGTTCGACAAAATGAAGGAAGAGGGGCTGGATGCGCTGGTCATCACCGGCGCCAATCCTCAGTTCCCCACCCTGGACCAGGAACCATTCTGGGAACCGTTGCAGCAAGTCATCGCCTGGGCCTTTGAAAATGTGACCTCGGTGCTTTGCTCCTGTCTGGCCACCCATGCGCTGGTCAAATATCTGTATGGCATCGAACGGCAGCCCCTGGCCAAGAAAAAATGGGGTGTCTACCCGCACCGCATCGCGCCCAATGGCCACCCATTGCTGCGGGGCATCAACACCCGCTTTGACGTGCCCCACTCGCGTTATAACGAAGTCACCCGCGCTCAGTTAGAGGCAGCCGAGCTAAAAATCCTGGTCGCCACGCCTGAGGATGACATTCATGTGGCCACCAGCCCGGACCAGTTCCGGCTGGTCTTTTTTCAGGGCCATCCCGAATATGATTTCAACAGTTTGCTGAAGGAGTACAAGCGGGAAGTAACCCGCTTTGCCGAGGGTGAGCGGTCCGATTACCCGCCGCACCCGGAGAATTATTTTGGTCGCGCCGCGGCCGCCCTCGCCGATGCCCACCAGGTTGCGGTCCTGCAAGCCAAGGCGCGCCGCCAGCCCGTTCCCGAGTTTCCCGAAGCCGCCATTGCCCATCATCTCGATAACACCTGGGGCGATACCGGCAAAGCGCTGTTCAACAACTGGCTCGGCCTGGTTTACCAGCTCACCGACCTGGACCGCAAGACAGCGTTCTGCCCCGGCATCGACCCCGACGATCCGCTGGGTATGAACAGCCTGGCACAGAAGGAGTAGTATGAAACTGGGAACAATCGCTATTCATGGTGGCTATCAGACCGAACCCACCACCAAATCGGTCGCCGTGCCGATTTACCAGACCGTAGCCTACGAGTTTGACAACGCCCAGCACGGGGCGGACCTGTTTAACCTGGCCGTCGAGGGCAACATCTACACCCGCATCATGAACCCGACCAACGACGTGCTGGAGAAGCGCGTCGCTGAGCTGGAAGGGGGCATCGGCGGGCTGGCTCTGAGCGCCGGCAGCGCTGCCATCAACTATGCTATCCTGAACATCGCCAAACAGGGCAGCAACATCGTCTCGGTGCCGCTGCTCTATGGCGGCACTTACACGCTGTTTGCCCATATGTTGCCCGGACTGGGCATCGAATGCCGCTTTGCCCCTGACGATTCGGCGGCCAGCCTGGCGGCGTTAATCGACGATAAGACGGCGGCGGTTTATTGTGAGTCGATTGGCAATCCGGCCGGTAACATCGTCGACATCGAAGCGCTGGCCACCATGGCTCATGAGCACGGCGTGCCGCTGATAGTCGACAACACGGTCGCCACGCCAGTTTTGACGCGCCCAATCGAATACGGCGCCGACATCGTCGTCCATTCCCTGACCAAATACATGGGCGGCCACGGCACCTCCATGGGCGGCCTCATCGTTGATGGCGGGCAGTTCCCCTGGGACGAGTACCCGGCACGCTTCCCGATGCTCAACGAGCCGGAGCCATCCTACCATGGCGTCGTCTACACGGAGGCGATGGGGCCAGCCGCCTTCATCGCCCGGGCGCGGACCGTACCGCTGCGCAATACCGGCTCCGTGATCTCCCCTTTCAACGCCTGGGCCATCTTGCAGGGCATTGAAACGCTGCCCCTGCGTATGGAACGGCACTGTGATAATGCGATAGCAGTAGCCAATTACCTGAACGAGCACAGCGCTGTCGCCTGGGTCGCTTACGCCGGCCTGCCAGACTCGCCTTACTACGAGCTGGCTCAGAAATATACCGGCGGCAAACCGTCAGCCCTGCTCTCGTTTGGCATCAAGGGCGGCTTTGCCGCCGGCGAGAAGTTCTACGACGCCCTGAAGCTGTTCAAACGGCTGGTCAATATCGGCGACGCCAAATCCCTGGCGGCCCACCCGGCCTCGACCACCCACCGCCAGCTCAGCGAATCCGAGCTGAAAACGGCCGGGGTCACCCCGGACATGATCCGGCTCTGTGTCGGCATCGAGGAGATCGACGATATTCTGGCCGATCTGGATCAGGCGTTAACGGCGGCTGTTTAAGGCTTAGTTTTTCTAAAAGGGTAAACGTTTATTTTTGTGGCATGTCGCCAATCTATGCCACAATAGGTTGGCTTGGTGAATTCAGTTCTAAAGGAGAAAGACATGGCGAAAGTTACTGCCAATGGGCAGACCTTTGAAGCGGCCGATGGTACCCGGCTGGTTAATGCAATTGAAGATGCGGGCATTGACATCCTGCACCGCTGTGGTGGGCATGCCCGCTGCACTACCTGCCGCGTATCGTTTAATGAAGGTGAACCGGCTGACTATCATCCTCGGGAGAAAGCCAAATTGGAAGATGGTGGCAACCTGGGCAAGTTCCGGCTCTCCTGCCACATCCTCTGTGACGGCGCAATGGACGTTGACGTTCTTATGACCCTGGCCAGCAGCGGCCTGGACGATCCCGGCTCGCGGCCCGACGACGAGATCCCGGCTGAATAGCTAGTCCCTGACAATAGGGTAAAAGGAGTATGCTCGCTAATGGCATACTCCTTTTTTTGTGCCTTTCGGCCATTTTGGCTGATTTTGCGGTATGATGTTGACTTGTTGTCCATAACCGTATTAGATTTTTTTCGGGTGGCGGCGTTGAAAACGCCGTGCTGATGGCCGGGAAGCGCCCTCAAGGGCGCTATGTAAGTGCCCTTGAGGGCACTTCAAGCCCAATCAGCACAGCATTTTAATGCTGCCATGCATCGTCATGGAAATAACGACTGACACACAACCCTCACCGCTCCTCATCCGCCCGGCCACGCTAGCTGACGCCGCGGCCATGCACCGGATCCACACCGAGGCGGTTCAGGGCTCTTGCCAGGATCATTACAGCGAGGCACAGATCGCGGCCTGGCTGGCGGGACGAACACCGGCCGGTTACCACGGCGGCATCAACACCGGCCACATGTTCCTGGCTGAACAAGCTGGCGCTGCCGTCGGCTTTGCTCACGCTGAACCCGGTATCATCCTGGCCATGTTTGTCGACGCCGGCTCCGCTGGCCAGGGGGTTGGCGGCAAGCTCCTCGACCATGCGCTGCGCCTGGCTCGCCAGGGTGTCCGCGAAATCAAACTGACGGCCACCCTCAACGCCCAACCCTTCTACGAAAAGGCGGGCTTTCAGCCCACCCGGTCGGTCGCCATCCACATGGGCGCCGAACAACTCCCATTTATCGCCATGACCCTGCCGCTCAATAACCCGGCAGAAGCCACAAAACAACAAAACATCTAAAATTGAGAGGATAATTCCGCAAAAACAGGAGGCTGGCATGATAACCATCATTGGCGCTGGCATGATTGGCTTGAGCCTGGGCTGGCGACTGGCGCAGGCCGGGCAGCAAGTATCTATTTTTGAACGGGGCCAGGCCGGCCAGGAAGCCAGCTGGGCGGCCGCGGGCATGGTCGCCCCCGGGGCTGACAATCACGATCTGCTCACCTTGATGATGGCCAGCCGCGCCATCTGGCCGGCTTTCGCCGCGGAGCTGGAAGCCGCGGCCGGCCAACTGATCGACTATTGCACCACGGGCCACCTGAGTGTCGCCCTGGATGAAACAAGCCACGGCCTGGCCCGCAGCCGGCTGCACGAATACGAAGCGCGCGGTTGGGATGCCAGCTGGCTCACCGGCAGCGAGGCTCGCGCCCTGGAGCCGGCCCTCAGCCCGGCGGTGACCGGCGCCTGCCTCAATCGCTACTGGCATTTTGTGAACAACCGGCTGGCCAACCAGGCACTGCTGACGGCCTTTCAGCAAGCCGGCGGCCAGCTTCATGAGGGAATGGCGGTCAGCGCCATCCAACACAGGCACGGCCGGGTAACCGGACTCGTTGTCAATGGCGAAGATGTTCCGGCCGAAACGCTTGTCCTCGCCGCCGGCGCCTGGTCAGACCTGCTCGCTGATCTGCCAGCAGAGGCAGGACCGCGTATCAAACCGGTCAAGGGTGAGATGTTCAGCCTGAAAATGCCGCCTGGCGAGCCAATTTTCCGTCACATGATCAGCCGGCCAGCCGGGGTCATGGTCGCGCATCGGGCTGGCGACGTGGTCATCGGTGGCAGCAAGCTGCCGGGCCGGCGCGACAAAACAGTCCACAGCGGCACCCTGGCTGACCTGCTCCAATCCGCTCATCGCTACATCCCGGCGTTACGCGAGCTGCCCTTTGGCCAGAGCTGGGCCGGTATTCGGCCGGGCACCGAGGACGGCCTGCCCTACCTTGGGCCAACCCCCCTGGCCGGGCTCTACCTGGCAACCGGCCATTACATGGACGGCATTCTCCTGGCGCCTATCACCGCCCAGCTGATGAGCGAAACAATTCTCTCCGGCCAATTGCCAGCCGATCTGGCACCGTTTCAGCTGGCACGGCACGCCGGCACATAACCCAGAATGAGGTGATGGATGGCATACGATGAAGGGCTCGCTACCCGGCTGCAGGAGCTGTTCGGCGACGACGACCGCATTACGCAGCGCAAGATGTTTGGCGGGCTGGCCTTGATGTTTCAGGGCAATATGTTTGTCGGCGTTATCGGCGATGAGTTGATGGTGCGGGTCGGCAAGGAAAACCACGCGGCTGCTCTGGCAGAGCCGCACGCCCGCGAGATGGATTTCACCGGGAAATCCCTCGGCGGCTACGTCTATGTTGCGGCAGAGGGCATCGCCGAGGATGAGGAACTCCAGCGCTGGTGCGATAGGGCGCTTTCCTTTGCCCGGACGTTGCCGGCCAAGTGAGGCATCGCTCCACTACCCAGACAGCACTGCATGGTCAGACAATGACTGATTTCATCTGCAAAATCGGTTCTGCCAGCGACCGGTCGCCACTAAATTCAAAGTGAGGCGCGGCCTGTTCTGGTTGCATATCCCGGCAGAACAAGCGCCAGGCGATTTCCTGGTCAACCTCGATCAGGCAGGCTGGGTCGCCATCGACCTCAGTATGAAGTTGCCAACCGGCCGGTTCGCGGCGCAAAAACCATTCACCACCAGCTTCGCCAGCAATCTGGAGCTTGAGCAACGTCCCTTCTGGCGCCACAATGGCCGCATTCGCCACTGGCCAGGCAAACACAAAGGCGCGCAAAACCGGCGCCATAAACGCCGGCTCATTGAAGCCGGGCTTGCCCACCGCATCGCGAATTTGCTGCTGATGGTGCCAGCGTTCGGTGTATTCCCGGGCCAGATCCAGCCAGTTGGGCGCGGGATCATTGCCGGCCCAGGAGACTGGCCCACCCAGCTCATATGGGTCGATGGTTTGGAAGAAGGCAGTCGCCTGCTCACCGGTAAAACGGAGCATATCGACGAGCAAGCGGGGGCTTAACCGGCCGGTTGCCGCCACCCACTCCGCATTCAGATGGTTGATTAGCTCGACCAGGCTATTCCACTGGCGAAACGGATCACCCGAAAACAGGAAGCGGTCGCGGTGGCGCGACAGGATACTCACATCCCCACCCAGCAGGTGAGCCGCCATATCTTTGACCGACCATTGCGGATTAACCGTGGGCCGTTCCCACTCTTCCGCATCCAGCGAGCCTAACAACTCAATCAAGCCCTCCAGCAGCGGCGCAAACAGGGAGGCCACAAGAACAGGTTCGGGCGCACTCATCGTCTACAACCTCACTTTGATGCCGTGCGGCTGCAATTCGTAGCGCGCGACCACCGTCTTGTGAACTTCATCCGCACCATCGTAGATACGCGAGGCCCGTTCGTGCCGGTACCAGAAGGAGAGCGGCGTGTCTTCGGTCATGCCCAGGGCCCCATGCACCTGGATGGCCCGATCAAGGATTTTGAGCATGTGTTCCGCTACAAAAAACTTGATCATGGAGATCTCCTGGCGCGCCTCGCGGGCGCCGACCGAATCGATCTTGGCCGCCGCGTCCAACACCATCAGACGGGAGGCATGGATACCGGCGCGGCTTTCGGCGATCCAATGCTGAATGACCTGGCGCGTGGCCAACGGTTGCCCCGGCGACAGTTCCCGGCTGGCGGCCCGCTCACACATCATGGCCAGCGCCCGCTCACTAATGCCGATCCAGCGCATACAATGATGGATGCGGCCCGGCCCCAGCCGCTCCTGGGCGATGGCAAACCCTTGACCCTCACCACCCAACACGTTGCTCTGCGGCACACGCACATCGGTAAACCTGACTTCGCCATGGGTCAGCCAATCGTCACCGGCCTCGCCCATAATCGGCACATTGCGGACCAGCTCATAGCCTGGCGAATCCAGCGGCACCAGAATCTGGCTCATCTTGCCATAACGATTTTCCGTATCCGGATCTGTCACGGCCATCACTATGGCAAATGCCGCGCCATCGGCCCCCGACGTGAACCATTTGTGACCGTTGATGACGTACTCATCGCCATCCCGAACGGCCGTCGTGCTCATGTAAACCGGGTTGCTGCCCGCGTGTTCCGGCTCCGTCATGCCAAAGCAGCTGCGAACGTCACCGGCCAACAGGGGCTTGAGAAACTGCTCATGCTGGGCCGGCGTGCCAAACTCCATCAGGATTTCCATATTGCCAGCGTCGGGTGCCTGGCAGTTAAAGCAATAGTGGCCGATAGGAGTCCGGGCCAGCTGCTCGCTCACCCGGCCAAATTGGGCCACCGACAGGCCCAGGCCACCAAATTTCACCGGGATTTGCGGTGTCCACAGGCCCAACTCCCTGACCTTCTGACGTTTCTCTTTAAGTTGCGGCAGGATGGCCTTGAAGCCCTGGCCCAGTAAGGCCGGTTCCAGGGGAATCAGTTCTTCGTCGACAAAGCGGCGTACTTGTTTGAGGATAGAGGCAAATTCTTCTTCACTGACTGGCTGGCTCATGGTAACTCCTTGGGGATTGAAAGGGGCAAAAGCAGCTTAAGTAGATTGTAACCCAGCTTGCAGGCGTGCCAACATCTGCCGCGCCGCCGCTCGTTCTGCCTCCAACTGCAGGTAGACCCATTCGACGACCAGGGACGGATAGATGGTCCCTTCATCCGCCTCCAGAAATTCCTGTACGATGGCTGTCTGGCCGAGCATCTCATCGAGCTCGGCCAGGTGCTCATTAAGCAGCCTGACGAGGGTTTCCGGCGTGGTAGCGTGCCCGAAGTAAAGTTTGAGCGCTGTGCCGTTTTTGACGATGGTAGGACCGGCCGGATCTTCAGCCAGCCAGCGGGAGAGTTCTGTCTGACCGGCCGGTGTGATAGTAAAAACCCGTTTGTCCGGCCGGCCGGCCTGCGCCACTTCACTGGCGGTTACCCAACCCCGCTCCGCCAGCCGGTTTAACTCCCCATAAATCTGGCTTTGCGCCGGGCTCCAGAAGAAGAACCGCATCTGTTCAGCCCATTTGCGGATCTCATAGCCAGACATCGGCCGGCCCCAGGAAAGAAGGCCAAGGACGAGATAACTTGTGGTTGGCAACGATTTCATGCGTCATCCTATATAACTGTTTGACATATAGCAATTTGTTATATATTATACGCTTAATATGACATTTTGTCATATTGAATGGATAAGCCGAGAGGTTCAGTAACCCGACGGGTTGCCCTACCCGACGGGTTGGCCGACCCCTCACCCAAAAGGATAAAAACATGAGTGATCAGGACATGATCGTCGCCTTACACCCGGACCCAGCCAAGCAAGGCACGCGCGTCACCAAAGCGACATACGACAGTTACCGAGCGGCCCTATTACAGGTGATCCCGGCCGCGGCAGACGGCGTTCCTTTTACGGCATTGCGAGAGCTGGTGTTGCCCCATTTACCGGCCGGTCTCAGCGAAACCACCTCCCCCGGCTGGTGGACCACCACGGTCAAGCTTGACCTGGAAGCCCGCGGCCTCATCGAACGTGTACCTGGCAGTAAACCTCAGATGGTACGCCGCACCGCAACCTAAAAGCCGTCAAAAACACGGAGAACACCTATAACAAAAAGGAATATCCGTGTCATCCGGGCTAACCGTGTCAAACTTTTCCCGGCAGCGTCAGGCTGTCTTAACTGCGGCGGCCTCTCCCAAGTCCAGCTCCTCGATACTGACCTGTCGCATCTCCACCTTGCGAATCTTGCCCGTAACAGTCATCGGGAAACCATCGACAAACTTGATGTAGCGAGGGACTTTGTAGTGGGCGATCTGGCCGCGGCAGTAGTCACGGATCTCCTCAGCCGTCGCCACCTCACCTTCGCGCAGCTTGACCCAGGCCATCACTTCCTCGCCATATTTCTGGTCCGGCACGCCAATGACCTGAACATCGCTGATCTTGGGATGGCTGTAGAGGAATTCCTCTATTTCGCGCGGGTAGATGTTCTCGCCACCACGAATCAACATATCCTTGATACGGCCAACGATGTTGACGTACCCTTCCGCGTCCATCACCGCCAGGTCGCCGGTGTGCATCCAGCGGCCCGCGTCGATCGCTTCACGGGTGCGGGCCTCATCGTTCCAGTAGCCCAACATGACACAGTAGCCGCGGGTGCACAGCTCACCCATTTCACCGGCCGGTACCACCCGCCCGTCCGAATCGATAATCTTAACCTCGGTATGCGGCAGCACCTGCCCCACCGTACTCACCCGCTTGTCCAGCGGGGCATCAGCGCGGGTCTGGAAGCTGACCGGGCTGGTCTCCGTCATCCCGTAGGCGATCTCTACCTCGCGCATGTTCATGCGCTCGATCACCTGCTTCATCACCTCAATTGGACAGGGCGATCCGGCCATCAACCCGGTCCGCAAACTGCTGAGATCAAAGCGGGTGAATTCCGGGTGCTCCAGCTCGGCGATAAACATGGTCGGCACACCATGAATGGCCGTCGCTTTCTCCTCTTCAGCCATAGCCAGCACGGTCAGCGGGTCAAAGCCATCTGACGGGAACATCATCGTCGCGCCAAAGGCGACACAGGCCATGGTCCCCAGCACCATGCCGAAACAATGGTACATCGGCACCGGGATAATCAGCTTATCCTGCTCGCTGAAGCGCATGATGCTACCGACCAGGTAGCCGTTGTTCAGGATGTTGTGATGGCTGAGCGTCGCCCCCTTGGGATAGCCCGTCGTGCCGGAGGTGTATTGAATATTGATGGCATCATCAAACTGCAACTGGCTCTGGACGGCGGTCAACTGTTCAGCGGTCACCGTATCGCCAAGGGCCATCAATTGCTCCCAGCTAAACATACCCGGGCTGGCCTCAGCGCCCAACCGCACAATAGTCCGCAACGCCGGCAGACGCGCTGCCTGCAACTGGCCCGGTGTCGACTTGTTTAATTCTGGGGCCAGGTCATACAGCATCCCGGTGTAATCGGAGCTTTTGAACTGAGTGGCGGTCACCAAGGCCGTGCAGCCCGACTGGTTCAGGGCATATTCCAGCTCATGGCTGCGGTAACTGGGGTTGATGTTGACCAGGATGGTACCGGCTTTGGCCGTGGCGAACTGGATAATCACCCACTCCGCATAATTCGGCGACCACATGCCGATGCGATCGCCAGGCTTGAGCCCCAGGGCGATAAGCCCACGGGCACAGCGGTTTACCGCCTCCTGAAGTTCGGCATAGGTGAAACGCAACCCTTGATGGCGCGAGACCAGGGCTGTCCGATCCCCAAATTTGCCGGCAGTTTGATCAAACAGATCGCCAATCGTCTGGCCAATCAAGGGTGTGTCACTGGCGCCGCTGACGTAGCTCGTGGTCAACATAGTTCCTCCGTCTCTGGGGAGGGGGACCGGCCGGTCCCCCTCCCTCACCTCATCTACCTACAAAAAAAGGGCAGCCCGCATTTTAGACAGGCTGCCCTTCATTACTTTGCTTATCGCTCCGGTAAATAACCGGGCCAGGCTTCTTCGCCCAGGCAGTACATTAATCCGCCAATGTTGACAGGTCGCCCAGTTCCTGGCCCATCACCTTGGCACGCAACACGCGGCGCATGATCTTGCCGGACCGGGTCTTCGGCAGGCTATCGACAAACTCCACCGAAGTGGGCTTGGCAATTGGACCGAGGTCCTCGCCAACATGATCGCGCACCTCGTGAGCCAGCTTTTCACTCGGATCAAAACCCTGGCGCAGGATACAGAAGCTGTAGATCACATTGCCGCGCAATTCATCCGGCACGCCGATGACCGCTGCTTCCGCCACCGCCGGATGGCTGACCAGGGCGCTCTCGATTTCGGCCGTTCCCAGCCGGTAACCGGAAACCTTGATGACATCATCGATGCGGCCGATAACCCAGATATAACCATCCTCATCCTTTTTGGCGCTGTCGCCCGGCATATACCAGCCCTGCTCCGAATATTTGCCCCAGTACGCCTCAACGTACCGGTCAGGATCGCCGTAAATGGTCCGCAACATCGCCGGCCATGGGCTCTTGATGACCAGGTAGCCTTCTTCATTGGCGGGTACCGGGTTACCCTCTTCGTCAACCACATCGATCTGCACGCCGGGGAAGCCTCGCGTGGCTGAACCAGGCTTGAGCGGTACACTGGGCAGCGGCGTAATCATGAAGTTACCGGTCTCAGTTTGCCACCACGTGTCCATAATCGGGCACTTTTCCTTGCCAATGACGCGGTAATACCATTTCCACGCCTCAGGATTGATCGGCTCACCCACCGACCCCAGCAGGCGCAAACTGGAGAGATCGTGACGGTTCGGCCAGCTCTCACCAAAGCGCATCAGGCCACGAATTGCCGTCGGCGCCGTGTAGAGAATGGTGACATGATACTTGGCCACCAGCTGCCACCAGCGGTCCGGGTAGGGATGCGTTGGGGCGCCTTCGTACATGAAGCTTGTAGCCCCATTCAAAAGTGGCGCATAAACAATGTAGCTGTGCCCGGTGATCCAGCCCGGATCGGCGGCACACCACCAGACATCTTCCGGCTTGAGGTCAAAGACCCATTTCAGCGTCGTCGCTGTACCAACCATGTAGCCACCGTGCGTATGGAGGATCGCCTTTGGCTTACCAGTCGTACCGGAAGTGTAAAGAATAAAGAGCGGATCTTCCGCGTCCATGACCTCAGTCGCTGCGTTGGGATCAGCGATAGGCTGGGACATCAAATCGTGGTACCAGTAATCACGCCCCTGGACCATCTCAACTTCCTGGCCGGTCCGCTTCACGGTAATACAGGATTGGATGGTACCGGCGCGATCCAGCGCCGCATTGGCAATTTTCTTGAGCTCGACAATACCGCCCCGCAGCCAGGCGCCATCACTGGTGATAAGAACCTTGGAGTGGCTGTCTTCAATACGACCGAGCAGCGCTTCTGTCGAAAAGCCGCCGTACACCACGCTGTGCATCGCCCCGATCTTGGCGCAGGCCAGCATGGCGATCATCAATTCAGGCGTACGACCCATGTAAATGGTGACGCGATCGCCCTTGGTTACGCCCAGCGAGCGCAGCACACTGGCAAATTTGCAGACCTCATGGTTCAACTGCTGATAAGTGTAGACGCGCGAATCCCCCGGCTCTCCTTCAAATATCAGAGCCGCTTTGTTGCGCGTCGCCGTCCGCATGTGCCGATCCAGCGCATTGTGAATGATGTTCACCTTGGCATCAACGAACCATTTGAAAAATGGCGCATTGCTATCATCCAGGACTGTATTCCAGGGCTTATACCACTCAAAGTTCTCCGCGGCGATCTTGGCCCAAAAACCGGGCAGATCGGCTGTCGCCTCAGCATGAACTTTTTCGTAATCAGGGACATGGGCGCGGGAAACGACTTCAGGTGCAGGGTAATACACATCGCCTACCATGTCGTTTTGATCGGACATTTGTTCCTCCAAAGATGGCGTTTATGGGTGTAAGAAGTGGCCAGCAAATCAAGCGCAGACCACACGCCTGTTGCCTTGCCTGGCAGGGAAAAGGAACTGTAACAGACGTGCAGTTTGGGCCACTGTTTTTGCCTTGACTTTCCCAATTATATCCGATAGATTAGCTATGTGAAACTTGTCCATCTGAGATGGGTATATCCCTGACAAACTGCCCAAATTGCTGTTTCTTTTAGCGGCCAATAGTGCCCATAAAAACTTTACCAACGTGGTCCTACAGTCAATGCTTACAATTTGCCGATCTGCTATCTGTGCAAAATTTGTGACAACCGGTCTCTTGCGAGCTGGCCAGCATACCGCGTTTCCCATATGTTGATTAAAGACTCTGCGCCGTTTGACGGCCAGAGTCTTTTTTTGTTTTTCAGATAGGTTACCCAATTCCAATCCGGAGGAATTTTCTATGACGAACAAGGTAAATGTTTCCATGACCGTAAACGGTCAGGAACGGAGCGCTGCGGTGGAACCACGTATGTTATTGGTTGACTTCCTGCGCGACGGTCTTGGCCTCACTGGGACCAACATTGGTTGTGATACCAGCCAATGCGGCGCCTGTACCATTCATATGAATGGGATGGCGGTCAAATCCTGCACTGTCCTCGCTGTCCAGGCAGATGGCGCCGACATCACCACCATTGAAGGGCTGGCCCAGAATGGCGCCCTGCACCCGATGCAGCAGGCATTTTGGGATGAGCATGGGCTGCAATGTGGCTTTTGCACGCCAGGCATGATCATGGCCTCGGTCAAGCTGGCTGAAAACGGTCCCTTGTCTGAAGCTGATGTCCGGCACGGGCTGGAAGGCAATTTCTGCCGCTGCACCGGTTATCAGAATATTGTGAAAGCGGTCATGAAGGCATCCCAAGAAATGGCAGGAGGAGACTGATGGGTAACTACATGGGCAAGCGCATGAAGCGGGTCGAGGACCCTCGCTTCATTCAGGGCCGTGGCCGTTATGTGGCGAACTTACAGTTGCCCAACACGGCGCACGCGGCTATCTTGCGGAGTCCTTACGCACATGCCGTGATCAAGAGCATTGACACGAGTGCCGCCGCGGCTATGGACGGCGTCATTGCCGTTTACACGGGCGCTGACCTGGAAGGGGTTGGGTCAATTCCTTGCGGTTTTACGCCTCCGGACATCAAGCTCGCTCCTCACATGCCCCTGGCCACCGACAAGGTCCGCCACGTAGGTGATGGTGTGGCGATGGTGGTGGCCGAGACAACGTACGCCGCCCACGACGCCCTGGCCGCTATCGAAGTCGACTATGAGCCACTGCCGGCCGTTGTCGATGCCAAGAAAACCACCGAAGCCGGCGCCCCCCAGGTTCATGATGAGATCCCGGGTAATGTCAGCTTCCACTGGCCCCTCGGTGACCGCGCTGCCGTTCAGGCCGCTCTATCTGCCTCTGATCACGTCATTGAGCTGGATCTGACCAACTCTCGCCTAGTTCCCAACGCCATGGAGCCCCGCGCCTGTGTGGCCCATTGGGATGATTGGGCCGGTGAAATGACGGTCTACACGACCAGCCAGAATCCGCACATTATCCGCCTGCTACTCAGCGCTTTTACACTGTTAGTGCCGGAAAACCGGTTACGCGTGGTCTCCCCGGACGTCGGTGGCGGCTTTGGCAGCAAGATTTTCCACTATGCCGAAGAGATCCTGATGCCGTGGGCTTCGCAAAAGCTGAAGCGGCCGGTCAAATGGGTCTCCACTCGCAGCGAAGCGTTCATCACCGATGCCCACGGACGTGACCATGTCACATCGGCCAAACTTGGCGTCAACAGTGATGGTACCTTTACCGCTCTGGATGTTTCTACCTGGGCCAACATGGGCGCCTATCTGTCCACATTTGCCCCGATGATCCCGACCGCTCTCTACATCACGCTGTTCTCCGGCCTCTACAAAATCCCGGTCATTTACGGCGAAGCGTTTGGCACGATGACCAATACGGTCCCGGTAGATGCCTACCGCGGCGCCGGCCGGCCCGAAGCCAGCTATATGCTGGAGCGCCTCATCGATATCGCCGCGCGCAAGCTGAACATGGACCCGATTGCCATCCGCCGCAAGAACTTCATCCAACCAGATGAGTTCCCCTATCAGACCCCGGTTGCGCTGGTCTATGACAGTGGCGAATATGACAAATTGTTTGATAAGGCGATGGAAGTGTCCGGCTACAACGAGCTGATCGCGGCTCGCGACGCCGCCCGCGCGGAAGGTCGCCTGGTAGGCGTTGGCGTCAGCGGTTGTATCGAAGCCTCCGGCCCGGCGCCGTCCCGCGTGGCGACAAGCCTCGGCGCGGCCGTCGGCCTCTGGGAAGCAGGCACCATTCGCGTGCACCCGACCGGCAAGATCACCGTCCTGACCGGCACCCATTCCCATGGCCAGGGCCATGAAACCACCTTCGCCCAGATCGTGGCTGATGAGCTCGGCGTGCCGGTCGAAGACGTGGAAGTGCTCCATGGCGACACCAGCCGGACGCCATTTGGTCTCGGCACCTATGGCAGCCGCTCAGCGGCCGTCGGCGGCAGCGCCCTGGTCAAGAGCGCTGAAAAGATCCGCGACAAGATGAAGCGCATTGCCGCCCATCAGCTGGAAGCCGCCGTCGAAGACATCGTCTACGACCGCAGCAATGGCACAATGTATGTCACTGGCGCGCCGGATCAGAATCGGGACTTCGCCACCATCGCCTTCTCCGCCCTGACGGCTGACATCCCCGAGGATATGGAGCCGAGCCTGGAAGAGATGGCGACTTACGACCCGGCCAACTTCACCTTCCCCAACAGCGCCCACATCTGCATGGTGGAGCTGGACAAGGACACCTGTGAAGTCAAAATCACCCATTACACCGCGGTTGACGACGTTGGTTCGATCATCAACCCGCTGGTGGTAGAAGGCCAGGTGCAGGGCGGCATCGTCCAGGGTGTGGGCCAGGCATTGCTGGAGCACGGTGTCTATGATGACAACGGCCAGTTGTTGTCCGGCACCATGCTTGACTACGCGATGCCCCGGGCCGACAACATGCCCATGACCAACCTGGCGAACACCGTGACGCCGTCGCCGCACAACCCGTTGGGTGTGAAAGGCGCCGGCGAGATGGGCACCATCGCCGCGACCGTGACCGTAGCCAATGCGGTGATGGATGCGCTGGCACCGGCCGGTATCACCCATCTCGATATGCCCCTGACCGCACAAAAATTACACGCAGCTCTGAACAGCAATGGAGGCGGAGATTAATGTATCCACCCAAGTTTGATTACTACCGGGCAGCCGATCTCAAGGATGCCCAAAAATTACTGAAGGAACATGAGGGCGCCAAGTTAATGGCTGGCGGTCACAGCCTGATCCCGGTCATGAAACTGCGCCTGGCCGATCCCGGCACCGTCATTGACATCGGCAGTCTGGATGGCCTCAAAGGCATCTCTGTCTCCGGCAGCACCGTCAATATCGGCGCACTGACAACCCACGCGATGCTGGCGGCCTCCTCAGATCTGCCCCAGGCGCTGTCCGGCGCCGCCGCCTGTATCGGCGACCCACAGGTCCGCAATCGCGGCACCATCGGCGGCAACATTGCCCATGCCGACCCGGCTTCGGATTTGCCCACGGTCTTACTGGCGCTGGGCGCCACCATCCACATGGCCAAACAGGGGAAGGATCGCTCGGTGGCGGCCTCTGATTTCTTCGTCGATCTTTTCGAGACGGCGCTGGAGGAAGATGAGCTGATCACCAACATCTCCCTGCCCATCGAAGGCGCCGGCACCGGCTCCGCCTACGCCAAGCTGTTCAACCCGGCCTCGCGCTACGCCATGGTCGGTGTGGCTGCTTCCGTCACCATGTCCGGTGGCAAATGCACCAATGTCTCGGTCGCCATCGGCGGCCTCACGCCCAAACCGATGAGCTGTGGCTCTGTCGCCGCCGCCCTGAATGGCACGGCAGGCAGCGCCGCTGACATCGCCGCCGCCGCGGCTGCGGTCGCCAATGACCTGGGCGACGAGGTAATGGGCGACATTCACGCCAGTGCGGAATATCGCCGCCAGATGGCCCCCGTCTTTGTGCGCCGGGCGCTTACTGCTGCGATTGAAAACGCGAGCTAAGCTGCCTCTCGACTGATTACAAATAAGAAACCGGCCGGTACAGGATACCGGCCGGTTTTTTGATCCCTGCGCAGCATGATCATCTTCTGTTAACATTGGTGCCATCAATCACCTTGTCGAACCAACCCGTTCTGTTACCCTTTGCCCATGGTAGATTCCCTCTTTTTCCGTTTTGGTGTGGCCCTTTTTATCGGCGCCCTGGTCGGCTTACAGCGCGAACACGCCGCCGAGGGTGGTGACGATCGTCGCCATCGCCTCTTTGCCGGTGTGCGCACCTTCACCCTTATCAGCCTCGCGGGCAGCATGGCCGCCTACCTGACTGATATTTTGGAGACTCCCTGGGTCTTTATCACAATCATCGGGGTTCTCGGTGCGCTGATCGTGGCTGCCTATGCCCTGATCGCCCAACATGGCGGCGTGGGTATGACAACCGAAGTGGCCGCTCTCATCACCGCCATCATCGGCGCGCTCTGTTATTGGGGTGAATTGGAAATTGCCGTAGCCGCCGGCGTAGCCATGACTGCCCTGCTTTCGTTCAAGATCGAGCTGCGTGGCTTTGCCCGGCGGCTCACCAATGAGGACATCGTCGCCACCCTCAAGTTCGCCATTATCACCGCCATCATCCTGCCTGTTTTCCCCAATCAATCCTTCTGGCCAGCCCCCTTTGACGTGTTAAACCCGTACAAGATCTGGCTGATGGTGGTGCTTATCTCCGGCATCAGCTTCCTGGGGTATGTCTTGATTAAGCTGGTCGGTTCACGGCAGGGCATCGGTCTGACCGGTTTCCTGGGCGGACTTGTCTCCAGCACGGCGGTCACCCTGACCATGGCCCAGCGCAGCCAGAAAGAGAATCAGCTGGCGCGTGCCTTTGCCGTGGCTGTGATTGTCGCCTGGACGGTGATGTTTGCCCGCGTTCTGGTCGAGGTGGCCGTCACCAATATGCCGCTGCTGGGCGTCGTTTGGCTGCCGATTGTGGCGGCTGGCCTGGTCGGGCTGGTGTACGGGATTTATCTATTCCTCAGCCGTCAGGGCAACGCGGACACAGACATCCCCAGCTCCAACCCGTTTGAGCTGGGACCAGCGATCACCTTTGGCCTGCTTTACGGCGTCATCCTGCTGGCGGCGCGCACCGCCCAGCACTTTTTCGGCGACACGGGGATCTACGTCTCCAGCATCCTCTCCGGCCTGGCCGATGTCGACGCGATCACCCTCTCCATGTCGGAGCTAAGCGGCAACGGCACCATCACCTCAGTCACGGCGGCCAAAGCAATCACCCTGGCGACCATGTCCAACACAGTGGTCAAGGGTGGGATCGTGCTGTCAGCCGGTTCGGCCAGCCTGCGTAAGGCGTTATTGCCCGGTTTTGTGTTGATTTTGGTGGTGGGGTCGGTGTTGGCGTGGTTGATTTGAGGTGGCCGGCGATGTAGCCAAGGAATAAATTCCATGGCTGAGATAGATCAAGTGCCTTAGGGCACTTGGAACTATGCAATCCGCAATTAGCCTAACATCATGTCGGATAGGTCTATGCTAATGCCACCGGCTGGGGCCTTAACCACATATCGCTCCGGCTCGGCCGCAAAGCGCTGTTTACAGCCCGCCGCGCAGAAGTAAACCATCTCGCCCTGATATTCGCTCTTATATTGCGCCGTCTCTATCACCACAGTCATCCCACAAACCGGGTCGATGGCGGTGGTCTGGGCCGGCGCCTGGCGCCCGGTCAATGAGGCCAGCCAGGTCCCGTCCAGTTGCTCAGTCAGCCGGCGCCGCTGCACAATCTCGGCCATGATGCTGAGAGCGATCTCGTCGCCGCGGCGCGCCTGGATGTCCAGACCGGCCGGTGCCTTTAACCGCCCAATCTCCGCCTCGCTTACGCCTGCTGATAGCAGGTACTCACGTACGCTCTCCGCCCGCTTCTGGCTGGCCACCAGCCCCACATATGCCGCCGGCGAGCGCAACGTCGTCTCCAGGGCAATCTCATCGTAGTTGCCGTGGCTGGCGACGATCACATAGGTCAACGGATCGATATGGTCAGCCAACTCCGCCAGATCGGTCAGGATAACATCCGCCAGCGTTTCCGCCCCAGCGCCGGCCCCTTCCGGGTCCGCCAGCACCACCCGGTAGTTCATCACCTGGCCCAACCGGGCCAGCGAGCGGGCCACCGGCAAACTCCCGACAATTAGCAACCGGGGCAGCGGCCGGTGCGGTTCGATGTAGATTTCCAGGGTGCCGCCGCTGAAACAGGTCATGGGCAGTTCGATGAGGCCGTCGCGAAGGGGACCGGCCGGTTCCGTGCTCAACCGAATCAAGCGCGGCTCGCCATCCGCCAGCGCCTTGAGCGACTCCTCAATCACCGTCGGCTGGGCGCAGCTACCGCCTATCCAGCCATGCATCACCCCGTCAGCCGTCACAATCGCCTTGTCACCCGGCTTACCCGACGTCGGGTTCTCCGCCCGCACCACCAGCGCCGTCGCAAACGGTATCCCTTTCTCCAACAACTCATGCGCCCGGGTAAAAAACTCATCAAACATAGCGGCTCCTGGGGGGAAGAGGAGCCACGGATTAACACGGATTTTGCACGGATTCTTCTTTGGATTTTCAGGCTAACCTGTTCCCCCAAAAAAGAAATCCGTGTTTAATCCGTGCCAATCCGTGGCAAAAAGCTCCTACTCCGTTACGCCTGCGTCGCGCAGGGCTTGCCACACTTTTTGCGGCGTGATCGGGATGTCGATGTGACGCACGCCGAGGTGCCACAGCGCATCGATCACCGCGTTGGCGATGGCCGGCGGCGCCCCCACGGTCGGCGACTCACCCACCCCCTTGGCCCCGATCGGATGATGCGGGGAAGGCGTGATGGTGTGGCCGGTCTCCCATTTGGGCGACTCAACCGCCGTCGGTACCAGGTAATCAGCGAACGTACCGGTCAGGCAGGTACCGTTCTCGTCGTAGACAATCTCTTCAAACAACGCCGGCGCCAGCCCCATTGTCAGGCCGCCATGCACCTGGCCCTCAACGATCAGCGGGTTGATGATGTTGCCGCAATCGTCAATCGCCACAAAGCGGCGCACGCTCACCTCGCCCGTGCCGGTGTCGATATCGACCACGGCGATGTAGCTGCCAAAGGGGAAGGTCAGGTTGGGCGGATTGTAATAGTCCGTCGCCTCCAACCCGGCCTCGAGATCCGGCGGATGGTTGGTGTAAGCGGCAAAGGCGATATCCTGAATCGTCTTGCTCTGCTCGGGCGACCCTTTCACCTGGAACTTGTTAACGTTCCACTCCAGGTCATCCTCATTGACTTCCAACAAGTGGGCCGCGATTTTCTTCGCCTTGGCCCGGATCTTGCGTGCAGCCATGGCCGCAGCCGCGCCGGCCGTCGGCGTCGAGCGGCTGGCATAGGTGCCCAGGCCGTATGGTGCTGTGTCGGTATCGCCTTCTTCCACTTCGATGTCAACAGCCGGCAAACCCAACTCTTCGGCGATAATCTGGGCGTAGGTTGTCTCATGACCCTGCCCCTGCGATTTGGTGCCGAAACGGGCGATCGCCTTGCCAGTCGGGTGGATGCGAATCTCAGCCGAATCAAACATCTTGATACCCAGAATGTCATAATCCTGGGACGGACCGGCGCCAACAACTTCGGTGAAGCTGCTGATGCCAATGCCCATCAGTTTGCCCTGCTTACGCAGTTCGGCCTGCTCCTGGCGCAGATCCTCATAGCCGAGGATGTCCATCGCCTTGCGCAGCGCGGCCTCGTAGTTGCCGCTGTCATACTCCCAACCAGTTGGCGACTTGTAGGGGAATTGATCAGCACCGATGAAGTTCTTCATCCGGTATTCGGCCGGGTCGATGCCCAGGTCATGGGCCATCATACTGGTCAGCCGCTCCACCATCTGCACCGCTTCGGTGACGCGGAAAGAACAGCGATAGGCTACACCACCCGGCGGCTTGTTGGTGTAGACGGCATCCATATTGACATGGGCCGCCTTCAAATCGTAAGAGCCCGTGCAGATGCTGAAGAGACCGGCCGGAAACTTCGACGGATTGGCCGCCGCGTCCGCACAACCATGATCCGCCAGACCATTGACGCGCAAACCAATCAACTTGCCGTCAGCATCAGCCGCCAGCTCCGCTTCCAGATGATAGTCGCGGGCAAAGCTATCCGCCTGCAAATTTTCGCTGCGGTCCTCAATCCATTTCACCGGCTTGCCGATAAGCAGACTGGCCACCGCACAGACAACATAGCCAGGATAGACCGGCACCTTGCCGCCAAACCCGCCGCCGATATCCGGCGAAATGACCTGGATCTTGTGCTCCGGCAGGCCGGAAACCAGGGCGAAAACGGTCCGGATGGCGTGCGGCGCCTGCGTGGTCATGTAGAGCTGCATCTTGCCCGTGGCCGTGTTGTAGTTGGCCACCATGCCGCAGGTCTCAATCGAGGAGACATGGATGCGCGGGATGTGCATGTACTGTTTGACGACGTGGGCCGCGTCCGCAAAGGCGGCATCTGTCGCGGCTTTGTCGCCGGCTTCCCAATGCCAGATCCGGTTGGTCTTCTGCTCTTTATCATCGCGGACGATGGTCGCATCTGTCATTGCCTCAAACGGATCAACGACCGGGTCTAACGGCTCATACTCAACGTAGACATTCTCCACTGCATCAGCGGCGATGTAGCGGTCAGTAGCGATGACAGCGCACACTTCCTGAGCGTAGTAAACGACCTTGTCCGTGGGCAGCACCATCTGCGTGTCCGACATCAACGTCGGCATCCAATGCAAACCATGCGCCTCTAAATCCTTGCCGGTGATGACCGCCAGGACCCCTTCCATCTCTAGCGCCGCACTGGCATCGATGTTGACAATTCTGGCGTGGGCGTACGGGCTGCGCACGATATCCATGTACAGCATGCCCGGCAGCTTGATATCGTCAACGTAGTTGCCACGTCCCTGGAGGAAGCGGGAATCTTCCTTGCGCTTCATCCGGTGCCCCATGCCGCACACCTCGGGCGGGGTCGTGATACGGACTTCTTCCGTGGTCGCCACAACTTCCGATGTGCCTTCGGGCTTGGGCGAATGGTGCTCAAAGCGGTCGTCTAGTTGTTTGGGTTTTTGCGGATCGTGGTAACTCATTGGGCCACCTCCTCGGTCGCTTGCATCTTCTCAGCGGCGTACTGGATTGCCTCGACGATCTTGTTGTAGCCGGTGCAGCGGCACAGATTGCCGGAAATGCCCCAGCGGATCTCTTCTTCGGTCGGGTTTGGGTTCTTGGACAGCAGATATTTGGCCGACAACATCATGCCGGGCGTGCAATAACCGCATTGCAACCCATGTTTCTCATGGAACCCTTCCTGCAGCGGGTGCAGTTCCGGCCCGTTGGCCAACCCTTCGACCGTCTCAATCGTGGCCCCATTGGCCTGAACAGCAAACATGGTGCAGCTCTTGATGGTGCGCCCATTGACGAGGACGGTACAGGCGCCGCAGCTGGTGGTGTCACAGCCAATGTGGGTGCCGGTCAGGGAGAGATTCTCACGAATAAAATGCACCAGCAGGAGGCGGGAATCCACTTCAGCGGAGACCTGGGCGCCATTAACGGTCATGGAAATTTGATGTTTGCTCATGGTTAACCTCCCTGCGCTCGTTCAGCAGCCTTGCGCACCGCTCGTTTCAGCAAAATCCGCGTCAAATCCCGCTTGTAGGCGACGGACCCGCGCAAATCAGCCGATGGGTCACATTCAGCGGCGGCGGCCTGGCCCGCCGCTTCCAGATCCGCATCGGTCAGGCGGCTGCCGATCAGGGCGGCCTCTGCGCCTGAGGAGCGCATCGGCACCGGGCTGACGTTGGTCAAGCCCACCCGGGCAGCGGTGCAAACGCCATCTTGCATTGTCAGCTGGACGGCTACGGCGGAGATGGCGTAATCGCCCACCTTACGCTCTAGCTTGATGTAGGCGCCGCCCGAGCCCGCCCCGGGCCGCGGGATGCGGATTTCGGTCAGGATTTCATCCTCGCTAAGGGCATTTTCAAACAGATCGGTGAAGAAATCGTCAATGGCGATGGTGCGGGAACCGGCCGGTCCCACCGCCTCCACCTCAGCGCCATACGCCAGCAAAACCGCCGGGTGGTCATTCGCCGGGTCCGCATGGGCAATATTGCCGCCTACGGTTGCCCGATTGCGCACCACCGGGTCAGCGATGACCCGCGCTGCGTCAGCCAGCAGCGGGTAGCTACCCTGCACCAGCGCTGAATCATCAACATCCACCTCACGGGTCAACGCACCGATCGCCAGATGGCCATTGCTTTCCCGCACATACTCCAGCCCGGCGATGTTGTTGATATCAATCAACACCTCGGGCATGGCCAGCCGGAACCGCATGGCGGGGATCAGACTGTGGCCACCTGCAAGAATTTTGGCATCATCGCCGTGCTGTTGCAGCAGCGCAATCGCCTCTTGCAGCGTAGCCGGCGCGTGATACTCAAACTCGCCGGGAATCATAGGGGCCTCCTTGTGAGCTATTAGCTGATAGCTGTTAGCTGTTAGTAAAGCGAACCTGAACTAGAAAAAGATGAAATAGAGAATGACCAGGATGATCAGGACGACGGCGCCGATCAGGATGGGACGGTATTGGGCCGGGATCAACTCGCCGGCCACATCCTTGGCCACGCGGGCGGCCATTTCAGCCTGGGTTGGTGGTGTGTAGGTCGGCATTTCCGGCTTCGGCGCGACTGGAGCGGCGACTTCGGCCGCTGCGACGCTACTTTCTTCTGCTGCCTCGGCTGCTTCAGCGGCTTCGGCTACGTCAGCCGTCTCGGCGGCCTGGGTCGCCTGGGCGCTGGCAGCCTGGAACTTGACGTATTCGTTCAGGGCCTCCAGGCTCTGCCGGATGATCGCCTTGGCCGACGTATCCATCAGCCGCTGGCCAACGCTGGCGATGCGGCCACCGACCTGGGCTGTGCCTTCATAGGCCATATGTGTTTGCTCACCCTGCTCTGTCAGCTTCAAGCCACCCGTTGCTTTGACAAAGCCCGGCGCCCCTTTGCCGTCGACAGCGATGTTATAGCTCTCCGGCTCGACGATATCGGACAGCTGGATGTCGCCCTTAAATTTGCCCTGAACCGGGCCGACCTTGATCTTCAGGCTGCCGGTGTACTGGTTCTCACCGACTTCACTGAAATCCTCACCACCGGGCATCACCTGGGCCAGCACGTCGATATCGCGCAACGCGTTCCAAACAATGTCTCTAGGTGCATCAAATGTATATTCACCTTGTACGTCCATTAAGAACCTCCTTCATCAACCTGTTGTGTTGTGTACGTGTTCGTTTCTTGCAGCCAGTCTGCGGTTGGTGGACCGGCCGGTGCCTAACCGCCCGATATGATCCGCCAGCTCCGTCAAACTCTGCAAATTGTGGCAGGGCAGAAAATCGTCGATGTACGGCAACGCCGCCGCCATGCCCTCCACCAGGGGCTGGTAGCCCGGCGCCCCCAGGAGCGGGTTGAGCCAGATCAGCCGGTGACAGCGATGCTGCAAATAGCGCATCTCCTGCCGTAGGCCGGTCACATCACCCCGCTCCCAGCCATCACTGACGATGATGACCAGCGCGCCCCGGCGCAGCACGCGCCGGCTCCAGGCCCGGTTGAACTGGCGCAGGCTTTCGCCAATACGCGTTCCGCCCGACCAATCGTACACCGACCGGGCTGCTTCATGCACGGCTCGGTCGATATTCTTATATTTCAGATGGGGTGTCACCCGGGTCAACCGGGTGCCAAACAAAAATGCCTCGACCTGGTCCAGGCTCTGCTCAACGCTGTAAAAAAACTGCAACAGCAGCCGGGCATATTTCTCCATCGAACCGCTGATATCGGCCAGCAACACAACGGGCCGCTGCTTGACTTTGCGGCTTTGCCAATGAAAGCGGGGCGGCAGCTGGCCATATTGGCCTACCCCCCGCAACATCCGGCGCAGATGAAGCTGTGTCCCTTTGCGCTCCGGCACCCAGCGCCGCGACCGGCGCAGACTCACCTGCCAGCGCATCTCCTGAATCAGCCGTTTGATGTTCGCCAGCTCTTCGGGCGTCATCATGGCAAATGATTTGCGCCGCATCAGTTCCAGATCAGAATAGGTGGCGGCTCGCTCCGGCAAATCCAGCTCCCGATCCGATGGCTGGGCCTTCTGGGCCATCAGGCCAACGATGTCATACCGCTTTTCCCGCGGCCGCTTGTGACGCGGCGCGATCGGCATTGGCTGGCCTTTGCCGGCAAACAAGCCCAACTGCTTGTGCCAGAACTGGTTAAATATGACGTTAAACAGGACCAGGTGCTCCTGCCGAGTGACCAAAAACGATCGCGCTGTGTGATAAAACTGCTCGCGGTCACCAATATCAACATGCGTCAGCCCTTCAACAAAATTCTGGCTCTGAACCGGTGAGACCGGCAAGCCCGCCAACCGCAGCGCCCGGCCAAACAGCAGCGCATTCTCCAGGATCTGGTCGGGAACGACGGCCGTCGTCATCGCGCCAGCTCCTCACTTTGGGCCAGCAGCTGGTCCAGGCGTTCGCCGCGCAGCTTGTCGACATCGTCCTGGTATTTCAATATCAGCCCCAACGAGGCGCGAATAGTCGCCACATCCAGCCTGGCCGTGCCCAGATGCGTCAGCGCCTCGGCCCAATCGATTGTTTCCGCCACGCCGGGCAGCTTATACAGCTCCTCGTTGCGCAGGATCTGGACAAACGCCACGACCTGTGCCGCCAGGCCGGCGGCAATGCCCGGCACCTTTAGCTGCACAATGGCCAGCTCTTTCTCCCGGTCCGGGTAATCAATCCATTGGTAGACACAGCGCCGTTTCAGGGCGTCGTGGATTTCGCGGGTGCGGTTGGAGGTGATGATAACAATCGGGCGGTGCACAGCCTGGATGGTGCCAATCTCGGGAATCGTGATCTGGAAGTCCGAGAGCAGTTCCAGCAGGAAGCTCTCAAATTCCTCATCCGCGCGATCCAGTTCGTCAATGAGCAGGACGGGTGCACCAGCCTGGCTCTGGCTGATCGCCTCGAGAAGCGGCCGGCGCAATAGAAAGCGCTCGGAAAAAATGTCGTCGCTCAGCTCACCACCGCCGCGCGCCTGCAGCTCGAGAAGCTGGCGGGGGTAATTCCACTCGTAGACGGCCTGGTTGATGTCCAGCCCTTCATAACATTGCAGGCGAATCAAAGGGGTTTGAAAAGCGCGGCTCAGCACTTTGGCGATTTCGGTCTTGCCCACCCCCGGCTCCCCTTCCAGGAAGATCGCCTTGCCCATCTTCAGAGCCAGGAACAGGCTGGTCGCCAGGCCAACGTCGGCCATGTAATCATTTGCCGCCAGCAGCTCGATCATGGCGGGCACAGAATCAGGGACAGGGGATTTGTGGGTCAACGTGCTGGTGCCTCAGCGAGCGGCGCTGGTCTGAAGGTTGCCGTCGGTCAAGCGCCGCTGATTATTTACGTTCTAACGTACAAGGCTATCGTGGCCGCGCCAAATTTCCAAGAACTAAAGGGCCATTCTCATGGTCCAAACGGACCAAAAACTAGACGATGCCCTGGCGAACCGCTTCGGCTGCCGCCTGGGCCCGGGTTGTCACGGCCATTTTCTGGAAGATCTGGCGTAATTTTCGTTTGACACTGGTGGAGCTGAGATAGAGGACACCGGCGATGTCGGCGTTGCTGGCGCCGTCACAAAGGAGGCGCAGGATCAATTTCTCGTCGGCATCCAGGTCGAGGGCGGGGGTTTCAACCGGCCGGTTCGCCAGCAACTGCCGCACCACCACATCAGTCACCTGCGGGCTCAGAATTCGCTCCCCCTGCCGGGCCGCCCGGATCGCCTTAACCAGCATCTCATCTGACGCACTTTTGAGCACATAGCCCAACGCCCCGGCTTTCAGCGCCTGCACCACATACTCATCGTCATCAAACGAGGTCAACATGATCACAGTCGCCTCCGGCTCAATCTGCCGGATCTGGGCTAACAGGTCCAGCCCCGTAATGCCGGGCATACGAATATCCAACAGCGTGATATCCGGTCGCTGCTCGCGGAACATCATCAGCGCGGTAACGCCATCAGCCGCTTCGCCAACAATCGCAAACTCGGGATAGTTCGACAACAGGCTGCTGATCCCTTCACGCACGATAGGATGGTCGTCTACGACCAGAATGCGCGCCGGTTCACTCATGAGGCCCCCTCACGTTCCAGCGGCACCAGGAGTTCGACCCGAGTGCCCTGGCCCAATCGGGAATGGATGGTGAGCTGGCCGCCCATACTCTCGGCCCGCTCGCGCATACCGAGCAACCCCAAACTCTCCTGCCCCGGCCGCGATTCCGCTGCCATATCGAAGCCACAACCTTCATCCAGGACCGTCACCTTCAGCATCTGTGGGGCAAAAGCCAGGATCACCCGGGCGCTATCGGTCTCGGCATGGGCGCTCACATTTTGCAGCGCCTCCTGCACCAGCCGATAGCAGCCAATCTCCAGCCGGGCCGGCAGCCGTCGCTCCTGCCCCAGCACCGACAAGGTGCAGTCGATCTGGCTGAACTCAGCATAACGCTCGATGTAGCGGCGCAAAGCCGGCGCCAGCCCCAGAGCATCCAGCGACGGTGGCCGCAGGTCGTGGATCACCCGCTTGATCTCCTTTTCCGCCTGGTGCAGGACCCGGCCCACTTTCTCGAGGGATGCTTCCGCCCGGGCGAGTTCCGCCACTCCCAATCGCTTCTGGGCCGATTTGAGCTCCAGCATCGCGCCGACCAGCAGTTGGGTGGCTGAGTCATGCATATCCTGGGCGATACGCTGCCGCTCCCGCTCCTGCACGTCAACCGTCTCTGAAAGCAGCTGTTGGAGCTGGGCCGCTTTCTGGGCCAATGCTTCCTTGGCCGCCTCCAGCTCCCGAGTCCGGCTGGCGACCGTCACTTCCAGCGCCTCATTGACCCGGGTCAGCTCGGCAAACAGCTGCACATTGCGAATGACGATGGCCACCTGCGCGGCGTAGGTCATGAGCAACTGCTCTTCGGCATCCGAGTACGGCTCCGGCCGGTTGGCCACCCCGATCATCCCGATAGGCTTATTGCGCAGGCGCAGCGGCACACCCAGAAAGGTGCGCACGGGCGGGTGCCCGGCCGGCTGACCCACCCGCAGCGGATCCACCATAGCATCATCGGAGCGGACCGGCCGGTTCTCAATCACCGAGCGGGCAAAAATGTTGAAGCGCATCGGGATCAGATGGTGATTGGCCCAGAACTCGTCCGTCGCCCGAAAACCATTGATCGCCACCACGTCCAGCGAGCCGGACGCCGGGTCACTCAGCCCAACAAAGCCAAACTGGGATTCCGTCAAATCCAGGCAATGCTGCAGCGCCGTATTCAGCACCGACTCCTCGCTGCGCAAAGCCGACAACTCCACCGCCAGGTGGTAAAGTGCCTCTAGCCGGGCTGAGTTTTGCGATTGGGCAGAGTGGAGCTGTGAATCCAGGGTCATGGGCCACCTTATGGCGTCGTGCGCGCCTGACACTATCGTGCCACAATTAAGCGCGAATACCAAGAGGCCTACCTCAACGCCGGGGCGCAACCCGTTGGGTCGTCTTCTCCCGACGGGTTGCCGCCCCGGCAGCGCGCCCGCAGGGCGCCGTCAGTGGTGTGTTGCCAGTCGAAAGGGGGCGCGCAAGCGCGCCGTCGGGGCGGGCGGCAACCCTACAGGAGAATGCCTACCTGTCGGGTTGCGCCCGCCCCGACCCTGCACAATTGCGCTCTACTGGAGCAGATGCGCAACACGGGGTATAGTTGATCCAGGATGAAATTTGGACCTGTCCCTCTCAACGACGCCACGGGCAAAATCCTGGGCCATAACATCGCCGGGCCGGACGGCCGGCGGGCGCTGCGCAAGGGCAAGCCGCTGACACCGGCCGATATCGAGTTGCTGGCCGGGTTGGGCCGGGCGACGGTTTATGTCGCCGAGATGGAAGCGGGCGATGTGCGCGAGGACGAAGCGGCCCGGCAGATCGCGACCGTGGTAGCCGGCGACCATTTGCGCCAGTCGGGGGCGGCGACCGGCCGGTTAAATCTGTTCGCTGAATCGCTCGGCCTGCTGCGCGTCGACAGCGCCCGCCTGCGCGAACTCAACGCCCTGGAAGGGATCACCCTGGCCACACTGCCCCATAATCTGCCAGTCCGGCCCGGCAAAATGGTTGGCACCATCAAGATCCTGCCCTACGCCGTCCCGGGGCGGGTCCTGGAAGAGGTGGCGATGTTGGGCCAGCGCGGCCCGCTCCTCTGGCTGACCCCCCTGCCGGCCAAAAACGTCGCCCTGATCCTGTCCGGATCACCATCGGCCCGGGAACGCATTGAAAAAGGGTTCTACAACGCCCTACAGGCGCGCCTGGAACAGCTTGGCTCAACCATCAGCGCTACCCGTTTCATCCCCCTCGAGGATGAACAGGGCGAGCTGATGCTGGCCGAGACCATCGCCGCCACGATCGGTTCCGTCGATATGGTGGTCCTGGCGGGAGAAACGGCTATCATGGACCGGTACGACATCGCGCCGCGGGCCGTAGAGCGGGCCGGTGGACGGGTAACCTGTTTCGGGGCGCCGGTTGATCCGGGCAATTTGCTGATGCTGGGCTATCTCGGCAGCAAACCGGTCCTGGGCGCGCCCGGCTGCATCCGCAGCCCCAAGGACAACATCGTCGACATCGTCTTGCCTCGCTTGCTGGCGGGCGACTACCTGACCAAACTGGATATTATCGACCTGGGCCACGGCGGCCTGCTCGAGGACGTCCCCGAGCGCCCCGCCCCCCGAAGTCGCCTTCAGTAGAGGTGGCGCTTGGCTGAGGAAGAAAGAGCTGCCACGGATTAGCACGGATTTGGCACGGATTCTTTTCTTTAAGAAAATCCGTGTTAAATCCGTGCTAATCCGTGGCCAAAATTCCGGAACTAATTTCCCGCAGGCTGTCTGCGGCTAACCAACGTGAAGAGGAAGAGCTTTGCAGTTTGAATCGATTGACCAATTACAGGACGCGCTGCGGGATCAGCTTTATATCGCTGAACGCAGCCTGGCAACCGCGATTTACCTGGCCCTGAAGCTGGGCCGGCCCCTCTTTTTGGAAGGGGAACCGGGCGTAGGCAAGACGGAAATCGCCAAAGTGTTGAGCAACCTGCTCGAGACCGACCTCATCCGCCTGCAATGTTACGAAGGGCTGGATGTCAGCCAGGCGGTCTATGAATGGAACTATTCGCGTCAGATCATGCAGATCCGTCTGCAGGAGGCGCGCGGTGAACGGCCGGATGAAGAGTCGTTGTTCACCGAGCGGTTCCTGCTGAAACGGCCGCTGCTACAGGCGGTTGAACAGAGCCGGACGAAGGCGCCGGTCCTGCTCATCGACGAGGTCGACCGCAGTGATGAGGAGTTTGAGGCATTTTTGCTGGAGCTGTTGTCGGACTTCCAGATCACCATTCCGGAGATTGGCACCGTGAGCGCGGTGCACCGGCCGGTCGTCATCCTCACCTCCAACCGGACGCGCGAGGTTCATGACGCTCTCAAGCGGCGCTGCCTCTATCACTGGATCGATTACCCGACCTTTGCCAAGGAGCTGGACATCGTCACCGCCAAAATTCCAGAGGCCCCAGCAGCGCTGGCAGAGCAGATCACCGGCTTTATTCAGGAGCTGCGCGAACAGGATCTGTACAAGATTCCCGGCGTGGCTGAAACCATCGACTGGACGACAGCGCTTGTCGCCCTCAACGCCCAGAAGCTGGACCCGGCCATCATCGAGGAAACCCTCGGCGTCATCCTCAAATACCAGGACGACATCGAAAAGATCCAGGGCGAAACAACCCAGGCACTGCTCAACCGGGCCTCGGTCCGCAACTAACAATGGCGACGCCGGGCGCATTTCTGCATAATCTCATCCTTTTTGGCCGCCTGCTGCGCGGGCTGGGACTGGACATCAGCCCCGGCCGGATGATCGACGTGGTCCAGGCGCTGCCGCTGATTGAGATCGGCCGGCGCGGGGATTTTAAGGCGACCGTCCGCTCCCTGCTGGTCCACGACCGGGCTGACATTGAGCTGTTCGACGCTGCCTTTGACCGCTTCTGGAAAAATCCCGCCCGCGAAGAGCTGGCCCGTGAGCTGGCCGAGCTGATGGAGTTCCGGCCGGAAGAGCCGGAAACGCTCCTCTCCCCGGCTCCACTGGAAGCCAGTGATGACGACCAGGAGCCACCTGAAGAGGATGAGAACGAAGAAGTGCAGGAGATCATCGAGGTCACCCGCACCTACAGCGCCCGAGAGATCCTGCATACCAAGGATTTCGGCGAGATGACGGCGCGTGAGCTGGCCCAGGTGCAGCGCTTTATGTCCGAACTGGTCTGGCAGCTGGGGCAGCGGCAAACGCGCCGCCTGCGCTCCGGCCCCGGCAAATTGCTTGACCTGCGCCGCATCATGCGCCAGAACATGCGCTATGACGGCGAAATTCTGGAATGGCCCAAAAGGGAAAAGAAAGAGAAACCGCGCCCATTGGTCATCCTGGCCGACATCAGCGGTTCGATGGAGCGGTACTCCCGGCTGCTGGTGTATTTCAGCTACAGCCTGGCCGCCAGCATGCAGCAGCATGTCGAGACCTTTGTTTTCAGCACCCGGCTAACCCGGATCACCCGCCAGCTGGAAGGCAAAGACCTCGACCAGATCCTGACCGAGGTCTCAACAGCCGTGCCTGACTGGTCTGGTGGCACCCGCATTGGCGATGCTATCAAGAAGTTCAATTTTGAATGGGGCCGGCGCGTCCTGGGGCGCGGCGCGGTGGTCTTGATCATCAGCGACGGCTGGGACCGGGGCGATCCCGAGCTGCTGGGTCAGGAGATGGCCCGGTTGCAGCGCAACAGCCACCGTGTCATCTGGCTCAATCCGCTGCTCAGCTCCGAACGCTACGAGCCATTGACCCGCGGCCTCGTCGCCGCCCTGCCCTATGTCGACGATTTCTTGCCGGTCCACAACCTGGCCAGCCTTGAAGATCTGGCCCAACATCTCCAGGTCCTGGACGACGCCGGCCCACGCCGTCGCCGCCGCCACAGATTAACTGGATCTGCGTTCATCAAATAGAATATTAACCTGCCTGTGCCACAGTTTTTGTTGTGCGCCGCAGGCAGCGGCACACGTTTATCGATTAATCTCTTAACTTCGCAACGTCATTCCCGCGAACGCGGGAATCCAGTAGTTCATTGGGTAACACGCCACTTTCCGAGAAATACTTTTCATTGGCTATCGTCCTTCTCGATGCACACAGTGGATTCCCGCTGGAATTTACCCCCTTGGGGGCGGGAATGACGTCGCTAATAAACTGAATTCGCAGGGTTCCCAACATGAAAGAAGTCACAACCGACATCTCCCGCTGGCTCGAAGAAAAACAACCCGTCGCCCTGGCGACCGTCATCCAGACTTGGGGCTCGGCGCCGCGCAAGGTGGGGGCCAAGATGGCACTGACACCGGCCGGTCAAATCAGCGGCTCCGTTTCCGGCGGCTGCGTCGAGGGGGCCGTGTTTGAATCCGGCACGGCGGCGCTGGCTGAGAACCGGCCGGAGCTGCTCGGCTTCGGCGTCGCCGACGAAACAGCCTGGGAAGTGGGCCTGGCCTGCGGCGGCCAGATCAAGGTGTTCGTCGAACCAATGCCGGCCGGCACCTATCAGCTCATCGCTGACAACATCGCCGCCGAAAAAGCGATCGCCGTCGGCACCATCATCGCCAGCGACAGCCGGCTGGGTGCCAAATGGGTCGTCGGCAACGACGGTGTCCTGCTGGGCGATGCGACGGACACGACCGCCACCAGTGCCATCAGCGCTGCCCTCGACGGCAGCAAATCAACGGTCCTGGAGCTGGCCACGGGCGAATCGATGTTTGTCGACGTGCTCCTGCCGCCGCCCACCCTGGTGATGGTCGGCGGTGTCCATATCGCCGTCGCCCTGACCGCCATTGCCAAGACGCTCGGCTACCGCACCATCGTCGTTGACCCGCGCCGGGCCTTTGGCTCCGACGAGCGCTTCCCCCATGTCGACCGGCTCATCCAGGCCTGGCCCGACAAAGCGTTCGCCGACATCCAGCTCGACCAGGCCACCGCCGTCGCCATGCTCACCCACGACCCCAAGATTGACGACCCCGCCCTCAAGGTGGTCCTCAACAGCAAGGCGTTCTACATCGGCGCCCTCGGCAGCAGCAAAACCCAAAAAGCCCGCCGCGAACGGCTGGCTGAAGCGGGCTTCAGCAACGCCACGATTGACCGCATTTACGGCCCCATCGGCCTCAATATCAACGCCCAGACACCGGAAGAGATCGCGGTGGCAGTGATGGCGGAGATTATCAGCGCGCGGCATAAGTAGCTGTTGGCTGTTAGCTTTTAGCTTTTAGCTGTTAGGAAAATCGAAGGCGTGGCGACGTTAGAAACGCCGTGCTGATGGTTGGGGAGAAGTGCCCGCAAGGGGCACTTACGCGAGCTATAGACCGCACGCGTTTTGAGAGAATGCGTCATCCAGTGTCCATTCAGGGCACTTCCGGCTCAATCAGCAAGGCGTTTCCAACGCCGCCACGGGCCGACCCCGCTCTTCCACTCTATTGCCCACAACCCCAATCAATGGTATTTTCCCCCCACTAACCACCAAAAGGCGCCCCGCGCCGTACTGACCGCTGACAGCCAAAATCTAACAGCTAACAGCCCAAAAAGGAGCCCCCACCCCATGCCCAACACCCATCGCCTTTCCCCCGACAGCCCGATTAACCTGGACGCGATCAGCGCCGACGGCAAGCAGTTCCACGACGACCGCGACAGCGCCGAAGCGGAGTTCAAAGCGCTGCGGGCGGAATTGCGCGATTGGCAATATCGTCTCTATGCCGAGGATAAGCAGAAGCTGCTGGTTGTTTTCCAGGCGATGGATGCCGGCGGCAAGGATGGCACCATCCGCCGGGTCTTTCAGGGTGTGAACCCGCAGGGGGTCAAGGTCACGTCGTTCAAAGCGCCGACCAGCGAGGAGCTGGCTCACGACTATCTCTGGCGCATCCACAAGGAAGTACCCGCTAAAGGCGACATCCGCATCTTCAACCGCTCCCATTATGAAGATGTGCTCGTCGTTCGCGTCGACCATATCGTCCCCGAAGCGGTCTGGCGGCCCCGCTATGAGCAAATCAACCAGTTCGAGAAGCTGCTCAGCGATACCGGCACCCGCATCCTCAAGTTTTACCTCCACATCGACAAGGAAGAGCAGCGGGAGCGGCTGCAAGCACGGCTGGACGATCCCAGCAAAAACTGGAAATTTGAGCTGGGTGATCTGGACAAGCGCAAACAGTGGGAAGATTACATGGACGCCTACCAGGAGATGCTGAGCCGCTGTTCAACCGAATACGCCCCCTGGTACGTCATCCCGGCCAACCAGAAATGGTACCGCAACCTGGCCATCGCCCGCGTCCTGGTCGACACGCTCAAAGAGATGAACCCGCAATATCCGAAACCCAAAGGGGATTTCAGCGACGTCGTCATATCGTAGCGCGCTGGTTGCCAGCACGAGGGATCGCCGATGGATGATTGGAAGCAGGCACGCGTCGTTCTGGAGCTGCCCGGCATGGCAGCTATCCAACCGAGTCACCAGTTAATTTATCAGGAAGTAGCTGGGACCGCTTACGGCTGCGATGTCTACCTGCCCCCATCTCATCAGCCAGGCCAGCTGCACCCAACCATCCTATTTGTCCACGGTGAAGGGCCTGCCGAGATCCTGTTTGATGCCAAGGATTGGGGGCAATACGTCTCCTGGGGCCAGCTCGCCGCCGCTTCCGGCTTTGCCGGCGTTACCTTCACCCACCGTTCCTCAGGTTGGTTCCAGCGCTTGCCTGACGTCGAGGCTGACCTGAATGCCTGCCTGGCTTTTTTGCGCGACAATGCGACTACCTGTGGCCTGAATCTCGATCAACTGGTTGTATGGGTCTGCTCGGGGGGGACGCCGGCCGTTGTCAGCACCCTGCTGCGCAACCGACCGGCCGGTCTGCGCGCGCTCATCGCCTGCTACGGTCGGCTGGCCCTGGACCCCATCGCCGCCCAGATTGATCCGCCGCTGCCCGCCACGGCATTAGCCCGTTACTCTGCCAACGCCGCCCTGGACGAGCTGGATCCGGCCGGTCCCCCACCGCTGCTCCTTGTCCGCTGCGGCGCCGACGAACTGCCCGGCGTCAATGACTCCATCGATGCCTTCACCGCCGCCGCCCTGGCCCGCAACATACCGCTCGAACTCATCAACTACCCAGCCGGCGTCCACGGCTTCGACATCAGCAACGACACCGACGCCGCCCGCCAGATCATCCGCCGCATCCTCACCTTCGCCTCAGCCCAAACCACAAGCTGATTCCCCTCTTGAAAGTGTCCTTCAGGGCACTTCCCCCCCATCAGCCCGACGTTTCCAACGTCGCGGCCTCTGCCCTAAACCTTCCCCTTCAAATGCCCCATCTTCAGCCACAACGGCACCGCTCGGGCCAATATCTGCAAATCCAACCAAAGAGAAGCATTTTGGGCATAGTAAACATCCGGCCGGATCCGCTCCGCCACCGGCGTCTCGTTGTACCGCTCCAGGTAGCGTAGCAGCCCCAAACCCATCAGCCCCGGTCGCACCGACAGGATAATGGGCCAGGCCGGGTCCGCCAGGTCCACCTCCTCTGGCTTCGGGGGGCGCGGGCCGACGAGGCTCAGGTCGCCGCGCAGGATGTTCCAGATGGCGGGTAGTTCGTCGAGGGAGCTGTTGATGAGTAACCGGCCGGTCCGGCTGGTTCGTGGCGGGTCGCCAAATTTGGTGCGAAAACGCCAGTGTTGGAAGGGGCGGCCCTGATAACCAAGCCGGGTCACGCCGTAAAAAACAGGCCCCGGCTGCGTCAACCGCAAAAGCAAACTGAGCGCCAGCAAAAGCGGCGCAAACAGGCACAGTGCCCAGAGCGCCAGCAAAATGTCAAATAATCGCTTCGCCACAGGCGTTCAGCCACTCAGGAGGTGATGTCCTGCCGTTGGAACAGGTAGATGATTAACGCCGGCAAAATAATCGCCCAACTCACCAGTACGACGAGGGAAACCGTTAATGAATCCTGAAAAGCGTATTCCGGCCCCAATGTCAGCGCAAAGCTGGTCAGGCTGCTGGGCGCCTCATTGACGATCCAGCTCACGGCATTGTCAAAATGGTAATAGGGCAGTGCCCGCCCCAGATGCAATATCCAGGGCGCCTTCAGGACCGACGCCGTCAGCGTCAAGCCGATAAAGGCGATTGGCTCGGCAATGGCCAGCCCCACGCCAAACATCAACCCGGCCATAATCGACCGCGTCACCATCGCCACTAACGCCGCCAGACTGGCCGAAATGAATACGGTGACCATGACCAGTAAATAGCGCCCGGCAAAATCGCCCAGAAAGTCGCGCAAAACCGGGCCGGTCAAAGCCGGACCATACTCAGCCCCAGCCAGGTTCACCATCAGCCCGCGCCCCAGCCCCCAGATCAGGGCAAACAGAATGCAGGCCACCGAAACAAGCGCCAGCAGCGTGATAAATTTGCTGACGATCAGCTTCGTGCGCGTGCTGCGGGGCACCGTGTTTTTCCAGGTCCCCCACTGGTATTCGCCGGCAAAGACCACCACGGCAAAGCCAATCAACAAGATCCGGCCAAACGCATTGGTCGGTAGGCCCAGGGCGCCAACCACCTGCTCGGTCCACAGGCCCGGGTCCTGGCGAATAAAATCGGCAAATGAATCAGAAACAAGAGCGATGAGCGACATGACAAGGACGGTGGCGACTGCGCCAACTGGATATATCCAGATGAGGAAGCCGGCCAGCCAGCGGTTGCCGGTCATTTTTTGCCATTCAGCAATCAGCAACTCACGCACCGTTCTCCTCCTTCACCGCGTGCAGGAAGACATCTTCCAGCCGGCGCCGGGCCGTTGTCACCTGGTAGATGGCGATATTCGCGGCCAATAACTGGCCCAGAATGGCGGTGGTCTGTTCCCGCTCAGCGGTGACGACGAGATGCGTTTCGTTTTCGACGATGGGGTTGTAAGTGGTCAGCAAGGCCGCCGCGGTCGCAGCCGAACTCACCTCCAGGCGCAGGGCACTGCCTTCAGCCAGCAGTTCGCTGACCTGTCCCTCACGAATCAGGCGGCCTTTGTCGATAATGGCGACCCGGTCGCAAACCTGCTCCACCTCGCCCAGCATATGGCTCGACAGGAAGACCGTTTTGCCTCGTTTATCAACCAGGTCACGGATAAAGGTGCGGATTTCCTGGATACCGGCCGGATCCAACCCATTGGTCGGCTCGTCCAGAATAACCAGCTCCGGGTCATGCAGCAGGGCCGCGGCGATGCCCAGCCGCTGGCGCATACCGGTGGAATAGCCGGCGACCTTGCGGTCCGCCCGATCGGCCATCCCAACCTGCTCCAGCAACGCCTGAACTTCAGCCGCATCAAAATGCCCCTGGGTGCGGGCCAGGATTTCCAGGTTGCGCCGGCCGGTCAGGTAGTTATAAAAAACGGCCCCCTCGACCAGGGCGCCGACCTTATTGGCCAGGATAGCGGGCTCGTGCTGGACCGGCCGGTCAAACAGCTGCACCTGCCCCGCCGTTGGTCGGATCAGATCCATCAACATCCGGATCGACGTCGACTTCCCCGCCCCATTGGGGCCGAGGAAGCCGTACACCTGACCCGGCGCAATTTGCAGGCTCAGTTCGCGCACTGCTTCAACCCGGCGGCGGCGCCGGCCAAAAGTTTTACTTACTTGTTGGAATTCAATAGCCCAGTTGGCACTCATGCATCTTTTTCACTGTCAACCAGGCTGCCCGCCAGATCAACGGTTGGCTCATCGACAGGTGGCTCCGGGGGATCCGTCATTTCAACCAGATAATCGCCATCATCTGTCGCCATGTAAGTTGGCGTCCCCGTCAGTTCGTACGGCTCCGAACGGACAACTGGCTCCGCCAGCGCGTCATATTCAGGCTCACTCTCGTAGCTGCTTTGTGGCGGCTCCACGTGGTACAGATCCACATGATGATTGCCGCAATACGGGCACAGATTCCACTGCAATTCCAGCAATGCCTCACAATCGCGACATTTCTTTTTCAACCGTGTGTGACAATGCGCGCAGAGGATCCAGCTACTATCTACCTGCCGCGAACAACCAGGGCATTTCGGCCGCTCCTCGATCTCTTGCAACAACGCTTCTTCTTCGAGGGCTCGCTCATACGCTTCACTCAACGTTTCCGGCGGCCGCAGAATCACATAGATCAGGAGACCAACACCGGGCAAGATGGCCACAACCAGCGCCGCGAATATCTGGGCAAACGGGTCGCGCGAACGGGAGCGCATATCCCGAAAGGCCCAGATAACCAGGCTGACCCAGAGGGCCGCCAGCAGCGCCCCGCTGCCGGCACAGACAAAAACCAGATAATCTGCAAGCGTTGCCAGGGTGGGAAATGTCATCGAATCAGTAGCTCCACACATCCGGGGCCTGAGGGCTATACGAATCAGATCCGCCGGTGTAATGGCGCCATTATAACACAGCCACTGCGCCCCGGATGTGAGGATGGGGAAAACGCCGTCCGACCGTAGAAAAAACGAAGGGAGATGCCTTGCGGGCATCTCCCAGGATGAGACGGATTAGTCAAACATGAGCGAGTTGCGCGTTGTGCTGAAGACCGCCCCGATTTGTGGGGCAATCAAAGCCAACACGGCAATGACCACGAGCGCGACCAACATCAAGATCATGGCATACTCGACTAATCCCTGACCCTCTTCACGCATAAACAACATGAGAATAACTCCTTGGAATAAAAAGCGTTGAATGGGTACATCGGAAAAACCAGAAAGGTTTTAGCCGTGGAAAACAATATTTAATTGAGCCATCCCAATGCGGAATGGTGACCAGCCTCGCTGGCTAGCCCATCGCAAACGTGCCATTTGGCCCGGCCGATGTAGACGGCGCGACGCAGGTGGTGAAGGTAAAGGCGAATAACGCCACCCCGTGCGTCAAAAAATGCAGCACCAACTCGTGGCTGCCATAAACGCCATTATCGACGATCTCATACAAACGCGGCCGGGTGATGCGCAGTAGCGACCGGCCGGTCTCATCAAACTCAATATCACGCCCTGCGGCCCACCCCGGCAGCGGCGCCCCGTCCTGTGTCACGACAATCAACGGCTCGGTCTCGCTCTGCCACAGATTCAGCATCAACGCCACCGGATCTGCCGTCGGGCTCAAGACGGCGTTGACACCAACGGCGCTGTACGGCAAATGAATACGTCCTTCCAGCTCGCCGGCAAAGGTCAGGTTTTCCGGCTGCCAGCGCCAGATACCGGCGGCGTAAAAATGGCCCTCCGGCCGCGCCGGCGGCAGATCGTGAATCATGGGGCTGTCCGGGATGTTACCGGCCGGATTGCCCAAGCCGCGGTGGAAGAGACTACCTTTGTCGTAACCGGCATGTAATTCCGGCGTCGGCCGGTAACAGACCGCGCCGGTCGCATCCTCAGGCCGCAGCAACGGCGGAATGTCGGGCAACGCTACCGCCGGGTCCCGTTCCTGTAGCAACCGCTGTATCGCCTTCTCCGTCTCCTGATAGGCACCCTCGCCCTGTTTTTTGTAGCGAATGTAGCCGGCCGCATCCACCAGATACTTGGTCGGCCAGGCCCGGTTGGCAAAATGGCCCCAGCTCTCGTATTGATTGTCGAGAAAGACGGGATACGGCAGGTCAAACTCGGCGATAGCCGCCTTTACCTGTGCCTGATCCCGGGCAAAACCAAATTCCGGCGCATGAATGCCCACGATCACCAGCCCCAGGCTACTGTAACGCTCGTGCCAGGCCCGCAGATAAGGCAACGTACGCACACAATTGACACAGGTGTAGTCCCAGAAATCAATAAGGACAACCTGGCCCCGCAGCTGCTCTCTGGTTAACGGTGGGCTGTTCAGCCATTCGCCCTGAACAAAGGGCGGCATCCGAATCACAGGTGGCTCCAGCTCTACTTCGTGATTCATTTCTTAAGGTACCTATTCAGTATATGAAGAATGATGGCTTCAGCTGTAAACAACGTATCCCCTATTGGTCCGGGTCATGAAGCAGTCTTGGTAACAGCGCATCCACCTCAGCCAGTAACGCGGTCAAAGTCCGGGCGCCAACAAACACCTGGCGAGGCAGACCCGGCAGGCTGACATCGCCCGCAATCGGCTGCCCCAGCATTTCTGCCAGCGGCGCCTGCAGGCTATGCTCAGGCGCCGTCGCGAATAAGGCTTGATAAACGGGCAACGCGGCCTCACGATAGGCGTTCTGCGTCTTGTCCAGAAGCCAGAGTTCGTACTGAATTTGCGCCTGGCTACGTTCGTCGGTTGTCTCAGTCAGCAACTCAGCCAAAGCCTTGCCAGCCTCTCCGGTAGAGCTTTCACCTGTGCCCAGCCGGTATTTGATCAGATGAAGTTTGGCTTGAAAAAGTACATCCTGTCTTTGGATGGCGGCTGCCCCTGTCAACGCCTCTCGCATCGCTGCCAGCGCCCGCGCCTGTTCGCCCTGTTGCCACCAGCACTGGGCCACAAAATGATGATAACTGCATAACAGGAAGCGAGCCTGTAAAAACTCACCCACGGCAATGGCGCGTTCCAGGTACGGTAACGCCGCTTCCGGTTGTTCCTCATCCAGGTAGGTTGCGCCGATGTCGCCCAGGGCAATGGCCAGGGCGCGCCGGTCTTGCAGATTAAGAGCCACATCCAGGCGCACTTTGGCGCAGGCTCGCGCCAGGCCAAACTGGCCAAACATCCGGTATACGGTGCCCAGATTGCCAATGCTGTTGGCCATGCCGGCCTCGTCACCTAATTTGCTGTCGCTCAAATATTGCTGCAAGAAATATTCAGCCGCTTCCTGGTATTTCTTCTGCCGGGCGTAGGTGACGCCAATGTTGCCCTGGAGCTTGCCGACGCGCAGCGGGTCATTGCTCTGGCGGGCCCGCGCCAGGGCCAGCTGCTGCATCTCCAACGACGCCGCCCATTCGTCTTGCTGCGTCAGCACGGCGCCGATGCCGCCCAACGCTTCGGCCTCCAGCCGCAAATCGCCCAACTCCTCGGCGATCTCCTGCTTCTGCCGCATCGCTGCCAATGCTTCGTCAAACTGGGCCCGCCGCCAGTAGATAGAACCGACAGCGCCAGCGACCTGGGCCTGTTCCAGCAGCGCCCCACTGGCGTCAAAATAGCCCTGTGCCTGGGTCAGGCAGACCAGCGCCGCCTCGTAATCACCCTGCTGATAGAGCAAGTTACCCCGCCGCTGTTGCCAGCGTCCACGCCAGTAATCAGAATCGGCCCGCTCCATCTCGTCTTTACTCGCTTCCAGCCGGGCCAACCCTTCATTCCAGCGGCTGGCAATCAGGTAGATATCAACCAGGCTCAGGATCAGTCTGGCCCGCGCCGCCGGCTCGTGGCTCAGCGTCAGAGCGCGTTCGTAATACCGCTCGGCATCGTTGTTGGCGTAGATGCGCGCTGCTTCGTCACCCGCTTTCTGCCACCAGATCGCTTCCTGCTCCTGGTCGGCCGCCAGCTGCCAATGGTAAGCAATCTTGGCCGCGGCCGTGACGCGCTGGCTCAGGCTACGGGCCGCCCGCCGGTGCAGGAGCTGGCGCCGGATCCCGCTGATCTGGTCGATAACTGCCGCGCGCAACAGATCGTGGGCAAAATCATAGCGACCGGCCGGTGCCTCCGCCGCCCCACGTAGCAGCCGCCAGCGCAATCCGGCATCCAGGGCCGCCGCCACTTCATCTTCAGACCGGCCGCTGACCTGTTGGATGAGACCCAGATCGGCCGGCTGCTCCAGCACAGCCAATGCCTCAGCCACCTGGCGCCCGCTCTCAGCTAGCTGGACCAGCCGTCGCTCCACCAATTCCTGCAACCGTGGCGGGATAGGCATCTCCTCGGGTAGCCTCTCAGCCTCTGCCAGCTCCCGCAAAACTTCGGTCAGGAACAGGGGATTGCCAGCGGTGGCTGATAACAACCGGTCCCGCACATGGGGCGAGCGAAAGCCCGGCGGCAGCGCCGGCCACATCTGACGAATCAGCTCATCCACCTCTTGCGGTCCCAGCGCTGGCAGCTCGATGGTTGCCAGCCGCGCCGCCCGCCCCAAGTCGCGCAGGATCGTGGGCAGTAACGGATTATCCTCGACCTCCTCGCTGCGGTAGGCGG
>JACKBM010000018.1 GCA_020634575.1 Ardenticatenales bacterium
ACCTTTTCGACCAATTCAGCTATCTGCTCGCCATTAAGCGGCGCGTACATGCCGGCATTTTGCAGCACAATCGGCCCATCATAATGATCAGCCAGCCGCTGGAACATCTCGATGGCGACCGCCTGGTCGGTGCGGGCTGGGGCCATGGCGATGATGGCGTCAGCGCCGGCTTTCTGGGCGGCGCGGGCAAAGGCAAACACTTGAGGCAAGGAAACGCCGGAGCAGCCAAAGATGAGCGGCAATCGGCCGTTAATTTCTTCCAGCACATGATCCAGGCCGCGCAGCCGTTCTTCCTCGCCGAGGAAGTAGAACTCGCCGACCATCACCGGCCAGACGATGCCGTGTTGGCCGCTCTCACAGCAGAAGTTGGCGGCGGCGCGCAAATCCTGGTAGTTGATTTCGTAATCGTCGTGATAAGGCGTTGGCAGCAGGCCAAAGCAGCCTTTCAAATGGTCAAAGCGGGCCATGGCAGCTCCTATTCCGGCCAGCGGTCGTCAGGCCGCCAGAAACCAAGTTTGGGCGTGTTCCATTCCTCGGTGGGCAGGAACATCGTGCCGGGGGTGCGCAGGTTGGCCTCGATCGCTTCCAGGTTGAGGTCGACGCCGAGGCCGGGTTTCTCCGGCACCTTCACATAGCCATCCTTCATGTAATCATCCGCCAGGCCAGTGACCAGGCTTTCCCAGAAGGGCAGGTCGAGGCCGTGATGCTCCAGGGCGAGGAAGCTGGGGATGGCGGCGGCGCAATGGACATTGGCCATGAAGCCGATGGGGGAGCCGGCGCAGTGAAGGGCAGTGGGGATGCCATAGCGCTCGCCATAATCGGCGATGCGTTTGGTCTCCATCATGCCGCCGGAGGTGAGCAGGTCGGGATGCAGAATGTCGATGGCGCGTTGCTCAATCCAGGGGCGGAAGCCATCCCACAGATAGAGCTCCTCGCCCGCGGCAATCGGAGTGAGCAGGGCGTCCGCCACTTTTTTGTGCCCTTCGACATCGTGCCAGGGCATCGGGTCCTCGATCCAGGCCAGGTGATACGGTTCCCAGGCTTCGCCGAGGCGGATCATCTCGTCCAGTGTCAGGTAGCCATGGCCAAAATGGTCGGTGCAGAGCGAAACATCGTCGCCGACCGCCTCCCGGATGGCGGCGACGATCTCGGCTGCAGCCTGGATGCCGTGGTCGGTCAGGCGGGCGCCGGCGCCGGTGCCGGGGGCGCACCAATGCCGGCCCAACTCATATTCACCACGCGTCGCCTGGCCGACCAGGCCGCCGGGCAGGTTGGCAAAGAGCGACGGGCGAATATCAAACTTAATGAAGGTGAGCCCCAGGGCGCGGCGGCCCATCAGGGCCTCGCGATAGCCGTCGACGGTGGGTTCCTTGGGGGCAGGCGTATCCGCATACAGCCGGACCTCGTCGCGGTATTTGCCGCCGAGGAGCTGGTAGCAGGGCACGCCGTACACTTTGCCGACGAGATCCCAGAGGGCAATTTCCAGGCCGGAGACGCCGCCGCCCTCGCGGCCCCAGCTGCCAAAATGTTTCATGGCGCGGAAGATCATGTCGACGTTGCAGGGATTTTGGCCCAGCAACATGCTTTTGAACTGCAGGGCGTTTTCGCGGTGGCCGGCGTCGCGGACCTCGCCGAGGCCGTAGATGCCCTGGTTGGTGTCTATGCGGATGATTGGGTAGTCGTAATTGCTGGCGACGACGGCAATGCGGATGTCGGTAATTTTCAGGTCGGTTGGGCGCGAACCGGTGCGAATGGCATTTTCGACCTGGTCCATGGGTGAGGGTTGATCGGCCGGGGACATGGTTTCCTCCTGTCTGGGGCTGGCTAAACCGTACCCGGTCGATTATACCGGCTATTGTTCGCTTATGCGCCTGCCAACTCGTGCAGCCATTTCGGGTGACGCTGATCATACGTGGTCGGTGACAAACCACATAAACCTCAGCAAGTTGAAAACACTAATATAGGAAAGGCTGGTGCTTTTGCGGAAACAACCGGCAAAACTGAATCTGGTGTGAGCGTACACGCTTTTGGACAGCTCATGCAACTGAGTGAATCAATGCAAGCAATCCTTGATTACGACCGGCCGGTCATCCTGGTAGGCAATCCCAATGTGGGCAAATCCGCCCTGTTTGCCCAGTTCACCGGCCGGCAGGTCGATATCTCCAACTACCCGGGCACGACGGTAGAAATCACGCAGGGGCAGCTGCAACTTGATGGGCAGGATATGGTCCTGATCGATACGCCAGGCATCCAGAGCCTGCTGCCGACTTCCGAGGATGAACGTATCACCCGCGACATCCTGTTGGCGGAGCGGCCGCGGGCGGTGTTGCAGGTGGCTGACGCCAAAAATTTGCGCCGGGCGTTGTTGCTGACCATTCAGCTGGCTGAATATGAAATACCGTTAGTTCTGGCGCTGAACATGGATGACGAGGCCCGGGCGCTGGGCATCGAGATTGACGATCGGCGGCTGGCGCAGATATTGGGCGCCGAGGTGGTGCCGACCGTGGCGACCCGGCGGTTGGGCGTGGACAAACTACGTCTGAGCCTGGGCCAGCCCCGGCCGGTGGGCTACCAGATTCATTATGACGGCACCATTGAGGCAGCCGTCAACCGGATCTGCCAGCTTTTGCCTGAGGCGTGGCCCGGACCACGTGCCCTCGCCCTGGCCTACCTGGCCGGCGACCCAACACCCTTGCAAAAAACCCGGGACGGCGCAGCGGCAAGCGTAGCCGATTGGCCTGCCCTGGTCGCGTCAGTGGATCAGATTGTGGCGGAAACGGGTTCTGTCTATGATCAGCCGCTGGGTTACATCATCACGCAGCAGCGGCTGCGCTGTGTAGATTGCCTGTTGGCCCAGGTGTGGCGGACGGTTGAGGACCGGCCGGTCACCCTCACCGAACGGCTGGACAAAATCGCCCTCCATCCGGTCTGGGGCTGGTTTGTACTCGCCGCTGTCCTGGCGGGGCTGTACCTGTTTGTCGGCCAGCTTGGCGCCGGCATCATGGTGGATTGGCTGGAGAATGTCGTTTTTGGTCAATGGATTAACCCGTTGGCTGTCAAGGTGGTGGGTCTGTTACCTCTGCCCCTGCTGCGCGACTTCCTGGTAGGCGATTACGGTCTGATCACCATGGCGCTTTCCTATAGCATCGCCATCGTTTTGCCCATTGTCCTGACCTTCTTCCTGGCGTTTAGTCTGCTGGAAGATTCTGGTTACCTCGCCCGGCTGGCGGTGATGGCCAACCGGCCGTTTAAGTTGATGGGACTGAACGGCAAAGCAGTCCTGCCGATGATCCTCGGCTTGGGCTGCGACACCATGGCGACGCTGACCACGCGGATCCTGGAAACACGCAAGGAGCGGCTCCAGGTGACTTTGTTGCTGGCCCTGGGCGTCCCCTGTTCGGCTCAGCTTGGCGTTTTGCTGGGGATGGTCGCCATCCTGACCAAAACAGCGGTTTTTGTCTGGCTGGGGACGGTGCTGCTGACGCTGCTGGCGGTGGGCTGGCTGGCCTCACGGCTTTTGCCGGGTGAATCATCTGACTTCATCCTGGAATTGCCGCCGATTCGCCGGCCCGGTCTGGGCAACATCGTGATCAAGACGCTGGCGCGGGTGGAATGGTATCTCAAAGAGGTCCTGCCGCTCTTTGTTATCGGCACTGCGCTGCTGTTTGTGTTGGATAAGTTTGGCTGGCTGCTGGTTCTGGAAAATTGGCTAAAACCTATCATCGAAGGCGGCCTGGGGCTGCCGGGCAGCACGGCGGGGGTCTTTCTGATTGGCTTTTTGCGCCGGGACTTTGGCGCGGCGGGGCTATTTATTCTGGCCCGCGAGGGCTTGCTGACCGCTAATCAACTGGTGGTTAGCCTCGTCGTCATCACCCTGTTTATCCCCTGCATCGCCAATGTGCTGATGATTGTGCGCGAGCAGGGACGGCGCACCGCGGTGGCGGTGGTGGCTTTTGTTTTTCCCTTTGCCTTTCTGGTGGGCGCGTTCCTGAACCATCTGTTTAACTGGCTCCACATCCAGTTCTGAGATGGCCGAGGTGGATGAACATGAAATGTGCTTTGTGTGGCCATGAATTTGCGGCGAGTGAGCTGAGCTGTCACAGTAGCTGCCCGCTGGCTCACCATTGCGCTGTTATCTGCTGCCCGAAATGTGGCTATCAGACCGTCGACGAATCGCGATCCACCATCGTCACGCTATTGAACCGTTTCCGGCGCAGACCGGGCCGTGCGGTCAATCTGAACGGGAGTGAAGCATCATGATCAGTCTGGCGCAACTGGAGGCGGGCCAGGTGGCCCAGGTGGTGGCTATCCAATCCGAGAGCCAGGGACGGTTGCTGAAGTTGTCGGCTTTTGGCCTGGTGCCGGGTGTCTTTTTGAAGCTGCAGCAGCGCAGTCCGGCCTACGTTCTGCGCATTGGCGAAACGATGGTGTCGCTGGATGCGGAAGTGGCCCGGGAAATTCAGGTCAGGGTGGAGGGTTAATTAGCCACCGGCCGGTTTTGCCTGGTAACCCAGCTTCACCAGCTCCGCCACCACCTTGTCGCGATGGTCGCCCTGAACCTCGACATTGCCATCTTTGACCGCGCCGCCGGCTCCACACATCTTTTTCAGCTTCTTGCCGAGAGCATCCAGATCTTCCGCTGACAGTTGCAAATCGCGGACGACCGTGACCGTCTTGCCGCCGCGCCCTTTGCGGTCGCGAAAGACGCGTGGGCTCTGCTGTTGCGGCGGCAAGCTGACTACTTTGGGGCAGCGGCAGGGATAACGGCCACAATTCGGGCAGCGCTGATCGCGGACGGGGTCGTAGTTGGTGGGGCGTCGTTTGGACATGGTTTTTATTAAACGATCTTTTGCGGGTCACGTCAAAGTAACCGGCGTAGACGGCCCCATCAATCCCCAAGCAACCGCGCAAAAATCTGGGCTGCTCCGTCGCCGCGCAAAGATTGGATAAAATGATCCTCGCCGGGAAAGATTTCCAGGATCACATCTTCATTGCCGGCGGCGACCAGGCGGTCGTATGTGCTCTGGCTGTTGGTCACCCAACCCCCGTCGTTTTCGCCAACGTACAGCGTGACGCGCAGGTCGGCCAGACCGGCAATGTCGCCATCGGCACTGCGGGCGTAGCCGGGCAGCACCGTGAGCGATTGGTAGAGATCGGGCCGTTCCAGGGCCGCCTTGAAAGCGCTGATGCCGCCGTTGCTGATGCCGCCCAGGTGGGGCTTGCCGGCGATGTTGAACTCGCTCTGCAGATGGGCGACAAAGTCAGGTAGTAACAGAGAGGCGTCGCTCATGAAGTTGGCAGCGGCCGGTTTGGCCGGGCTGACGACAATGAAGCCGTACAACGCCCCCAACTGCCAGACCGAGCCGAGGCCGGCATCGACCATGCTTTTGTCCTGACCGCCCGGCGGCAGGGCAAGCAGCAGCGGGTAGCTCTGGTCGGGTTCGTAATCCAGGGGCAGCAGGGTGGCGTACTCCAGTTCGCCGCCAGGTAGCGTGACGGTTGTGAACTCCCAGGCCAATTGGGTGTTGCCCAGTTGGGGGGCGGGGGTGGCTGTTTCTGGGCTGGTGGCGGCCCCGGTTGGCTCGCTGGTGGCGTTTTCTGCCTGGCAGCCGGCCATGAGCCAGAGGGCGGCTGTGATTAGGAGTAGCTGTCGTTTCATGGTTCACCTCACGCTTCTAGCGTATGTAGCAGGTTGTGATGGTGGCGTGGCGGCGCTAAAAGCGCCGTGCTGATGGGCAATCGGGAAGTGCCCTGAACGGGCACTCAACCTGCATCAGCAACAGGACCATCCTGCGCGCCAGTGCCCGTTCAGGGCACTTCTTAACCCCTATCAGCACGGCGCTTCCAGCGCCGCCACCTAATGTTTCCATTCTATCCCCACCGCCACTAGCCGGATTGTAGTCGATAGTTCTGCTACAATGGGCTGGTCCGACTGTCTCACCACAAAAATCATCATCAATTGGAGGAAATAGCATGCATCCGATCCGTGATCCTGAAGTGGCGGCCGCGTTGGCCGTTTTTGAGCAGCTCTTGCCGGGCGGTCTCGATCTGAGCGGCGATATCCCGGCCGCACGGGCCTTTTTGCAGCAGTTGTTTGGCGCGATGGCGGCACAGGCGCCCGAAATACCGGGCGTAGAAACAAGTGACCATTACGCACCCGGCCCTGAGGGCGCGCCAGAGGTGATGGTGCGGGTTTATCAGCCGTCGGACCGGCCGGATACCCTGCCGGCTTTGCTCTGGATCCATGGCGGCGGCTACGTCCTGGGCAGCGTGGCGGAAGATGATGTCAAGGCGAAGGTGATGGCGCTGCAGCTCAATTGTGTTGTGGCTTCGGTCGAATATCGGCTGGCGCCGGAACATCCGTTTCCGGCCGGTGTGGAAGATTGTTACGCGGCGCTCAAATGGTTTGTGGCCCATGCGGCAGATTTTGGCGTGGATGCCGCGCGGGTAGCAATTGGCGGCGCCAGCGCCGGCGGCGGCCTGGCCGCCTGTCTGGGGCTGTTGACCCGCGACCGGGCTGAGATCGATCTGGCTTATCAGCTCCTGGTCTACCCGATGCTGGATGATCGCAATGTGGAGCAGGCTGGCGACGGCGTGCCCGACGCGCCGGTCTGGAGCCGGGCCAACAACCTGGCTGGCTGGCGTGCTTACCTTGGCGAGGAGCCGGGCGGTGACGATGTCTCGCTCTACGCAGCCGCAGCCCGGGCCGAAGATGTCAGCGGCCTGCCGCCGACTTATATCGGGGTGGGGACACCGGACTTGTTCCGGGATGAAGATTTTGCCTACGCCCAACGGCTCATGGCCGCCGGTGTACCGACTGAGTTCCATGTCTATGCAGATGGTTTCCACGGCTTTGATGGTTTTGCCGCGGAGACAGATATTGCCAAACGTTTTGTTGGCGAGCAGATGCATCTGCTGCGCCAGGCGCTACACGGTTAAGTAATAGGTGGGAGGACCGTGACCACTCCTCCCACCTCCCGCCTTTTCTCCCCTTTTTCTTCCCCCAGATTGGGTCCAACCACCCTACGTCAAATGACGTAATCTGATTTGCGTCCAAAGATCCTCGAAATTGCCTGTTATAAATCGTTATCCTGCTACGACATAGTATATAGATGGAACAAAAACAGTGGAGCGCTCCGCTTTTCCAGATGCAGGTAATGATTCCATGAAATCAATGTCGACAGTCATAAGCGCGCCCCCTCCGCAAGAGGCAGCGCCTCCGGATGATGAACAACTGGTGCAGTTGGCGCGGCGATCGCCCGCCCAGTTTGCCCTGCTCTACGATAGACATATGACCGGCGTGTACCGCTACTTGCTCACCATGGTCGGCAATGTCAAGGATGCAGAAGATCTCACCTCCCAGACATTTCTGGAGGCGCTGGAAAATCTGCATCGCTATCGGGGGAATGGCGACTTCAGAGCCTGGTTGTTTCGGATCGCTCGTAACAAATCAATAGACCATTATCGCAAGCACAAGCGCGATACAGCCTGGGCCGAAGATGCGGATTACGTGGATGGCGGCCAGCAATCGCCGGAAACGGCTGCGGCCAATGCCCTGGCCATCGCTCATGTGCTGCGGCAGTTGCGTACGCTCTCCCCGGACAGGGCCGAGGTCGTGTCGCTCCGGCTGTTTGCCGGGCTGGAAGTGAGTGAAATCGCCCAGGCCCTGCGCAAGCCGGAAACGGCCGTACGTATGCTGCTTCATCGCGGTTTGCGGGACCTGCAAACCCGTATTCCAACCGCTTCCCGGGAGAGTGCATCATGACCATGCAACCGAGAGAAGACGAACAACGAGCTGCAGAGGAACTGGATCGGCTAATCGGTGCCCTGCAGCGTGGACAATCTGGACCTGGGCCACGTGAAGAGAAGCAGCTGGTGCAGCAGCTGTTGCAATACGCCGCTGACGTCCAGCCAGAACAAACCTTTACCAACAGCCTGCGCGCCCGTCTGGTCGCGCAGGCCAACCGAAAATCACCTGAAAAAAAAGGAGCAGCCCTGCTTCGTTACATTGAAGAATGGGCGGAAAACTTAACCATGAAACGTACAATTATTTCTCTTGCAGGGGTAACGGCGCTTTTTGCCGTAGTCCTCGCTGGCTGGCTCATGTTCCGGGCGTTGTCGAACAACGCCAATGACAATGATAATGTCGCGGCCCTGCCAACAGCCGCAGTAGAAGCTGAGGCGGAGAGTGCCGAACAACCGGTACCGACCGGTGAAAGCGCGGTCAATGAATCTTCAACCGGCGCCGAAACTCCGGAGGCGACGGCGGCCCTGGAACAGCCTGCGCCCGAGCAGGAAGTGGCTGAAGTTACCCAGGATAGCATTGTCCAGGGTATACCTCGCGGCTTCGGCGGTGGCGGCGGTGGCGGTGGCTACGGTTTTGGCGAAGGCCAGGGGCCCTTCACCGAGGCTGAAGTCAGCCTGGCCGCTGAGCTGCCCGGCCAGACCGAAACCATGGTCTATCAGGCGCCGGCTATGAATGGTGCTATTGGAACTTTGGACCTGGCCCAGGTGCAGGCCTTTGCGGCAACGATGGGTGTGAATGGGTCCGTCTACTTTGATTGGTATGCCGGTCTGCCAGTGGATGGCCAGGATGACGGTAGCGGCAACGTGCCAACAGTCTATCGTGTCTTTGAAGGCAAGCGTCAGGTCACAGCGTACCTCAGTGGCGAAATGTACTATGAAGATACGAGCCTGTTTTCCCTGAACCTGCCGCCGCTGCCCTTTGCTGAGCGGTCCAACATCGCCGAGCAATATCTGCTGGAGCGCAATCTGCTGGATTTCGCCTACCAGGTGCACCCTGGCTGGGGTGGTGAGGTCCAGTTCCTGGAAGTTATCGATGGCCAGGCGCTGAACAACTGGGCCAAAATCACTGTCAACGTTGCCGGCAATGGTCAGGTTGTCTCGGTCTCCATCCGGCCGCTGACCGAACTGAGCCAGCTGCAGAATGAGGCGATCCGGCCGGCCGCTGAAGCATGGCAGTGGCTGCAGGAGAACTTCCAGACCAATAACTACATGTTCAACATCATCGCCAGCGACCCGGCTTACTACGCGCCGTCTGTGACCAGCGACACGAAGACGCACTGGGATCTTGAGTATGTGGTTGGCCAGGAAGTGACGTTGAATAGCTGGATTCAGATTTTCCGGCCGGTCGATGGGTCAGCGACCCCACGCCTGACCAATGACCGGGGCATGATCCTGGTCGCCGATAATGACACGCTGGAATCAATTGCCCAGACGGCGACCAACGGCAACAATATCCGCCTCCAGGGTGTTGTCGGTGGCGAGCCGAATGCACTGGTGCTGAATGTCACCTCGTGGGAACCCATCAACGGTCCTTCCGACATGTACCTGAGTGGTACAACCCGGCTGATCGATGGTGTGATGCACCTGGAGCTGCCTGGCGGTTTCCCCATCGAGATCGCCAATGCCCCGGCCGATCTGCCGCAGGATACCGCCATCAGCATGTTGAGCTGGAGCGTCCGCGTGGCTGACGACGGCGTCAGCGCCATCACCGACTGGGTCATGATCGACCTGCTCTACAACGTTCCCGTTGACTCCGGTGTCATCGTTGAAGATCCGTTTAGCAACATCAGTGGCGTGAACATCACCACGGTGGAACTGGTTTACCAATACCTGTACCCGTACGAAGCGTTTTATCCGTACTCACAGGTGCCGCTCTTTACCAACGATTTTAGTCACCTGGTTCCGGCCTGGCGCTTCACCGGGACGACCAACAAGGGCGACCTCGTCGAATTCATTGTGCCGGCTCTCGTCACGGTGGAATTACCGGTAGCGGTCACTGAGTAATCTGGACTGGCGCAGCCTGAACGGCAGAAGCTGATCCTCAAAAAGTGCGGGGTGGGCAGACAACAGTTTGCCCACCCCGTTTCGTTTCAGGCATTGATGGGGGCATGGGTGAGAACCGGCCGGGCCTGGGTCCAGCTAGCCAGGGCCAGGGTTGCCAGCCCGGCACCCACAAGCAGGCCAAAAATTAAAAAGATATGATGGGAAGTTGTCAGCTCAGCCAGAAAGCCGGCTCCGCTGGCCGAAATGGCTTTGCTCATGGCCGCCATGATCGACTGCAAGCTGACGATCCGGCCCAGCATCGCCTGGGGGCTGGTTGTGTTGATCAGGCTGTTCATCGCGCTCAGCAACGCGATGGTGACAAAGCCCATTCCAAAAAGAGCGACCATGAGCAAACCAGTCTGATCCAGCAGCCCCAAAAGCAGTGAGAAAAAGGCGATACCGGCAAAGGTCACCACAGCCGTCCACTGGCCAAACGTTTTCAGCAGCCGCCAGACGCAGATGCCGCCCGCGGCGCCCCCCGCAATAAAGGCGACATTCATCAGGGTAAAGAGATTGTTGTCGCCCCCCAGGTCCCGGGCAACATAGATCGGCAGAATGGTGATGACGAGGCGGTAGCTAGCGCTGCCAATCATGGAGAAGACCAGGATAGAGAGCATACCGGGCTGGAGGGAGACGAAGCGGCACGCCGCTTTAATTTGTGGCCAATAGGCTCCCGATGTCGCCGGCAGTTCTGCCCGAAAAAGACGCTCCAGCAGGGTGTAGGCGATGGCTGAGACCAGGTAAGTCAACGCGTTGATGATGAAGCAGAGGACAGCCGGCTGGTTGGTGATAAGCCAGCCGCCCAGCCCAGATCCCACGATGGTAGTGATTAGCCCGATGGTGCTGCCCAACGAAAATGTCTTAACACAGCCGTTCATATCAAATGCCTCGCGGATGACAGTCCGCGACGCCGGCTTGAACAACACCCGCGCCGTCGCCAGCAGCGCCTGCAGCAGGTAGAGGGGCAGGATGACGTCGTTATGAAAATGAATCATATAGGCCATGCCGAGGATGAGCAGGAAGCGGCTCAATTCAGTAAGCACGACGATCCGCTTGGCATCCCGGTTGTCGCAGAAGACGCCGGCGAAGGGCGACAGCAGGAAGACCGGCACATAGTAGGTGGCAATCATCAGGCCGATGGCCAGGGCGCTGTTGGTGCTGTCCAGGAGCGCCAGGGAGAGGGCAACCATGTGGATGCCATCGCCAAAACTGCTGATGCCGGTGCCTGTAAGATAAATGGTGCTGTTTTTCATGATGTGTCTCGCGCTAAATCCGTTTGTTCGTTGTTTTGAATCAGTATGGCGCGAGCCGTTAACCAATCATTAACAGGCTTTGCGCTGCCGTTAATGATTGGTGCTTAATGGGATTAATGATGGGGGGATGACAGGAGGTCAGGCGGATTAACGGGAGAACAAATCGAGCCTGCCGGTGACCCGACAAGCTCGATTTGATAGGCGATCAATTACCCGAATAACAGGCTAAGGAAAATGCTACCAGGACCGCTTGAGCGGATCATGGACCTTGACAGACAGTGCCGGACCCAGCCCCTGGATCTGGACGCGTACCGTTTCGCCGTCCTGAATCGGGGCCAGCCCCTCATGATGGGTGCCGGTGGCGACCACATCGCCGGGTTCCAGCGCCATCACGTTGGTGACTTCGGCCAACAGTTCGGGGATGTGACGGGCCATCAGCGACGTGGAGAAGTCGTGGCGCAGGTTGTCATTAACCCACAGTTTGACGTTGAGCTGGTTGGGGTCGGCGATTTCGTCAGCCGTGACCAGGGCCGGGCCGAGGGGGCCGCCGGTGTGCCAGCTCTTGCCCAGGAAAAAGCCACCGGGCAGGCCGCGGGCGGAGACATCCATAAAATGGGTGTAGCCAAAGATGTAATCCATGGCCTCTTCCGCCTTGATCCGGCTGGCCCGTTTGCCGATCACCAGCGCCAGCTCCGGCTCGAAGTGAAAGACGGTGGCCTCAGCCGGCGGCAGTTCGACGGTGCCGCCGCTGCCCAGGAGGGAGGAGGTTGCCTTGAGGAAGGCGTTGAAGGGGCCACGATCCGGCCGGTTCTCCTCAATATAGTTCACCGCCGCACAAACCAGCTGGCCCGGCCGTGGCACTGGCGGGCACCAGTTCACCGCGGTCAACGGTTGGCCAGCCTGTCCCTCAATCGCGCTGGCCAGCCGTGGCGCCATCTCCGCCCAGCTGGTGATCAGCATCTCCAGGAGCGCCTGCGGGCTCTGCTGGCCAAACTCCTGCACCGCCTGCTGCGCATCAAATACCCGCTCACCGTCGATTACACCGAGGCGATAATTATCAAAAAACGCTAGCTTCATGAGTTTTTCCTCCTACAGTTGAAAGGTTTTATACGTGGGTGGCGCCAGTTCGTCAATATGAGCCGCCACGGCCGGGTTGACGGCGGCCCACACTTTTTCGCCAGCCTGTTGCAGCCCTCGATTGACAGCCTGTTCATCTACAGTTAGCAGCTCCCGCTCACGCATTACCCATTGGCCATCAATCATGACTTCGGCCAGATCGGCCGGCGTAGCGTTGTAGACGATGTTTTTGATCGGGTCCCGCAACGGCACCATGAACATCGACGTGGCGTCCCAGAAGAGCAGATCGGCTTTGGCGCCGGGGGCGATGCGGCCCAGGTCGTCGCGGCCGAGCATGTTGGCGGCGTTCAGGGTAGCCGCATTAAATAGATCGGCAGCGGTAGCCTTTTCCGTTTGCCGGACCATGATCTTGCCCACAACGGCGGCCCAGCGCATCGCCTCGATCATGGATTGGGGGCAGGTGTCCGTCCCGAGGCAGAGGTTGACGCCGGCTTCCAGGTAAGCCGGCAGCGATTCCAGGGCCAGGCCGCGCCGGTTGAAGACCCAGGTGGCGTGAGCCACGGAGACGCCATGCCGGGCCAGGATCGCCAGATCGTCGCCGGCGAAGTTGACCCAGCTGTGACCGGCCGGAAACATCACATGCCCCAGAATGACCCGCTTGCTCAGGAAGCCAATAGACTCCAGCCACTCGATGGGTGTCAGCCCATGGCGCCGGACCATCTCCTGAAATTCAAAGACCGCCTGGCTGGTATGCAGAGTCAGCGGCACATCCAGATCCTCAGCCGCTTGCCGGCTTAACTCCAGCAGCTCCTCCGTGCAGGTATCCACCTGGGCTGGGCTGAGGAAGCCCTGAATCCGGCCATTGGCCCGTCCCTTGAGATCTTCAACCAGCGCCACCGCCCGCTCAAAGCCGGCCAACCCGGCTGCTTCATCCCAGGCATAATCCACCCGCTTGCTCTCCGGGGCGATCCAGCGCGCCGAGGCGTACATGTTGGCGATGTAGGCCCGCAGCCCCGCCTTTTCGGCAGCGTCAGCGACATAGGCGCCAATCGGCCCCATCTCCATCACCGTGGTGGTGCCGGTGCGGATCAGCTCGGCCATCGAATAGTCGACACAGGCCTGCTGCTCGGCCGGCCCCATCGCGCCGGACCGGGCCTTGAGCATGACCGGCAGGCCGGACAGATAGAATTGCCGGCTGCCGATATCTTCCAGGAAAGATTTGTCCAGCGGCGAGCCGGCCAGGTGGGTATGGGTGTTGATAAAGCCGGGGGTTATGACCCGATCACCCGCCTCAATCGTCTCGTCAACAGGACCATTGTACGTGACGCCGACGTGCGTTATTTCGTTATCTGTAATGACAAGGCAGCCATTTGTCAGAATGCGATGCTCGCCGTTTTGATAGGCGACAATCATTTTGGCGTTAATGCGGATGCGTTTGGGCATGGGGAGACCTCCAATCCGGGCAATAGGTTTGCGGGCAAGGGAACGACTTGCAGCCAGCGCCAATTGCCGGCTGCTCACAATGATAACCAGAGGCTAATGGAAATGATAACTTCTTGGCAAACCCGGCTGTTTGGCCTTTTCGCCGTCACCCTTTTGTTGCTGGCTTGTGGTATCTCAGGCACAGCCACCAGCCCTGGCGCGGTGGAGGCGGCTGGTGCTGAGGCACCGATTGTGACCCAGCCGGCGCCGACAGCTGCGGCCACTGTCGCGCCGCTACCCACTTTGATGAACACGCCGGCGGCGGGAAATGAGGTGGAACCGGCCGGTTTTACCGCCAACGGACCAGCTGAAGACGCTGAAGTCGACCAGGCCCTACAAGAGGTCATTGACCGGGTCTGCGCGGAAATTCGCGCGGCCGAGGCTGAGCTGGGCGACCGTGATGCAACCGGTCAGGAACTTGCCGAGCTGCAGGCAGCTCTGGCGGAACTGGCCATCGAAATTGAGGATTGTCCCCCAACGGAGTAAATATGATGAAGAAACGACTAATCCTTCCCCTGCTTCTCTTGTTTGTATTTGTTGCCAACATTGGCCAGGTGGCCGCCCAGGACGAACCTGGTTGCGACAACCCGCAGGTCGCTTATCTGGCTGAGCGCGGTGATGTCACGTGTGAAGAGATCATCGCTTTGCATGACGCTGGCTTTGGCTATGGCGAGATCCTGAAGGCAATGGTGATTGCCGGTGGTCTGGAAGATCCGGAGACGACCTGGCAGATGCTGCTGGAAGTCCGCGAAGAGAATTTTGGCTGGGGCCAGATCAGCCGTGCTTACGGATTGGCCGAGCAATTCAGCGATCTGGGCATCACCGCCGAGCAATTGCTGGAACTGCGCGAATCAGGCTTTGGCTGGGGGCCGATTATCCATGCCCAGGCTATCGCCAATGCGGATTACGGCGTCTCTTTTGAAGAGGCCATGGCTATGATGGCCGCCGGTATGGGCTGGGGCGAAATTCGCCAGGAACTTGGCCTGGAAAATGGGCCGCCGCCGTGGGCTGGTCGGGGCAATGGCAACGGGAACGGTGGTCAGGGCCAGGGCGACAATCCCGGCAACGGCAATGGCAACGCTGCCAACCCCGGTAATGGCAACGGCAATAATGGCCATGGCAATGGTAACCCCGGTAACGGCAATGGTCAGGGCAATAATGGCCATGGCAATGGCAATAATGGTCAGGGCAACGGCAACGGGAATGGTAATGGCCATGGCAACGGCGGTGACGATTAATTGAATGGCCAGCGCCTAAACAAGGGCGCTTTCGCGGCCGGAGTCGCGGACGAAAATACAGGAAGTCTGTACCCGGGCAATCATTTGCTGCATAAATTCCAGCTTGATGTGGCTCTGCAGACCAAAAATGTTGACGTCCGCCTCCGGCGCCTGCGGCATAAAGTCGGCCAGGCTGCCGACAAAGACCACTGGCTGCGTGCCCCGCGGCATCCGGCCCAGATCCATTAGCCGGTGCAGGTAATTCTCCGCATTGGCGCGCTCAGATTCGTCCCCCACAACTGTCAGCAAATTGATGGTGCCGCCCCAGTTGCGCGCCAGCTGGTAGGCCAGCAACAGGGACAGATCCAGGTTGGGCAGGCGCAGGCCGATAGTCCAGTCCGGGCTCTGCTCCCGCATCCAGACATTAATCACCTGTTCCCGTCCCAACCCCGTGTCCGGATTGTCCAGGTGCAGGATCACCCCCATCTCGTTTTCAATCGCCCGATCCATCAGCAATTGCAGGTCGCTTTCGTTGCTGCCGCCTTGAGGTAGCAAGGGCAAGAAGAGCGTGTTCGGCCGGAAAAAGGCGCTGCTGGACATCGCCATCGCCATGTGCAGGGTGTAGCTGAACTGCTGCGTTTCCAGCAGCGCTACCCGGGCAAAAATGCCGTCATGGGCAAAGGTCTGCTCGTACGATTTGAGCGAGGCCAGATGTTCCCGCTCCCCGGGCGGGTAGCAGCCCACGATGTGGAGCGAGCCGTTCGGCTTGGTGATCGCTTCCAGAAAGCGGTAGCTATAACGGAGCGCCGCCGGCGATTGCACGGGGACCATCAGACTGGGTTTCCAGGCCCGTTCCTGCCCGGACGGCAGCCGCTGTACCCGTTTGGCGGCCCATTCAGCCAGAGTCACAAACATACCGCTGCGCACATCGCTCCAGGGTGTTTCCAGGTGCTGCAGGGAAAGATACTCATACAACACCACGATGGTGATTGTCGCCACCAGGCTGAAGACTGGGTTGATGAGGTACATCACGACCAGCGCCCCCACAAAACCGATGAGCGGCACGACCCGCGGAATGGGGAAGAGCGGCCGGAAACTGGTCAGGTCCAAGGATTGCTCCAGCAAGACAACGCCATTCAGGGTGGCGTAGGTTACCAGGAAGAACATCGTCATGAGAGGCGCAATTTTGTTGATGCCGTTGCCCGACAGGCCAAACAGCAGGGTAACGATGCCGATGATGCCAGTCAGGTACAGCGCCGGCCGTGGTTCGCCGCTTTCCGTCTCCACCGCCAGGACACGGCCAAAGGGAACGACGCCATGGACGGCCATCGCCTGCAACACCCGCGGGGCGCCCACCAGCGAATTCAGGGCCGCCGAAAAGGTGGCTGCCAGAATCCCAGCCTGAATGGCCCAGCCAAAAGCAGCCCGGTCAACCATGATGGTGAAATTGCTGACCAACTCATCGGGCGTGGCCACGAGTGAGGTCCAGTAGGCCAGCGCCATGTAAACGACAAAGCTGACAAAAATCGCTCCCATTGTCCCCGTGGGGATGCTGCGGCGTGGGTTCTCCAGGGTGCCGGACAGGTTGACGCCGGCCAGGACACCGGTCACGGCCGGAAAGAAGACGGCAAAGACACCCCAAAAATCGAGATCGGGAAAGCTGCCCCAGAGCTGCGGCGTGTAGACGGCGCCCGGATCAGCCAGGCGCGGTGAGCTACCCAGAAGCACCGAGAAAAGCGAAAAGCTGACAATGAAAAGGATCGGATAGCGGATGCGGGCGGCCAGGCCCACGCTGACAAAGGCGATGGCAAAGCAGGCGCCATAGGCCAGAAAAAGCACAACCGCTTCCGGATGAGTTGGGAAGACAGAGAGCCAGCCTTCGGTAAAGGCAAAAATGTAGAAGGCGACGGAGATCGCCTGCGCCAGATAGAAAGGCAGGTTGATGCTGCCGCCGACCTCCAGCCCGAGCGACTGAGAGATAATCGAAAAGGAACCACCGGCGCCGACGCGAATATTGGTGGCGACCGAGGAGATGGAAAAGCCGGTGCAGATGGTGATCAAGTTGGCGAAGATGATGACCAGCAAGGCGCCGGCCAGCCCTGCCTGGCCGACAACCCAACCCGTGCGCAGATACATTACCGCACCGAGAATGGTCAGGAGGGTTGGGAGAAACACCCCTTCGAATGTGCCAAAACGTTTGACATCGGGGTTGGGGGTTTCCTCGGTCATGGTCGCCTAATCCGTTTTGACCAGGCGCCAGACGAGCCAGCCCGCCGTCGCGGCCACAAGTAAAAAGAGACCTATGAAAGCGGCTTGAATGCCCAGAGCTTCAGAGGAAAAGATCGGGTTACGGGGGTGGAGGACCAGCGGCGCCCGGTAGGTGATCCAGGCCACGGCGGCCGGGATAATCGCTTGTAGCAGCCCTCGTACGCGGACCCAGGGTACCCAGCTGTTCAGCACAATGATAATTGTCGCTACCGCCAGACTGTCAAAAGCGGCCTGCATCCGCGGCTCTTGCCAGAAAACCGCGCCCCAGTTCACCCGAGAGGCGATGGTGCTCATGGCGACGCCGGCCACATAAAAGCCGTAGGCGACCCAGCCCAGGGTCTGCATCCATTTGAGCAATTGCTCTGAGCCAGTTGCCAGCACGGCAAGGCCGAGCAGGCCGGCCAGCACAAAGCCGGCCATGCCGGTCCAGGTCAGGGCGACATGGATGTAAACTGAGCGGATGCCGCTGCCCAGGGTCGCCTCTTCCGGCGCGAGGTAGAGGAGAAAAAGGATGGCTGTCAGCAGCCCGCCCAGGGCCAGCCAGGGCCAGGGCTGCCGGCGAATTCGTGTTGTAAGGCTGCCAAGCGTAGACATGACGCCATCTTATCATGAGCCCAGCCTAAAATCGACAAATGCAGTGCTGAGCCCACGCTCTATCCAAAGTCGGGCGGCCAGCGCCAAAGATTGCTCCTTGGGCAACCATCTCAGCCCTGCAATTCATTGTCAGACCTGGCGTCAGCCGGCTCTGTTAACAGCTGGATCTGGCGTATCAGGACTCTACCTGAATGATGACCTTGCCGCGGGCCCGGCCGGTTTCCAGGTAGTTGAGCGCCTCGGGCGTTTCCGCTAATGGATAACACCTGTCGATGACTGGTTTCAGCTGGCCGGCGGCAGCCAGCTCGCCAAGATAGGTGAGATCAGGCTGATTCATGCGGGCCATCATCAGGCCGATTTTCTGCTTGCCGGTGAGGGACAGCCAGGCGCCGCCCAGGACCACCTTAAGCATATGGCCCAAAGTCTTGAAGCCGGCCGAAACGCCGATACCGGCCGGTTTCAATCCTCGCCGGTAAGCGCCAACCGGGAAGTTGCCCACATTGTCAAGGATCAGGTCATATGTCCGGCCGGTTCGCGTCGGATCGGCCTTTGTGTAATCAATGACGTGGTCCGCGCCCAGCGAGCGGACCAGATCCACATTGCGGCTGCTGCACACACCGGTGACCTCAGCTCCCAGCGCTTTGGCGATTTGCACTGAAAAGGTGCCCAGGCCGCCCGAAGCGCCGTTGATCAGCACCTGCTGGCCTGCCTGAAGCCGGCCATGGTCACGCAACGATTGCAGGGCCGTCAGCCCTGCAACCGGGATGGCGGCGGCCTGAGGGAAAGAGAGACCGGCCGGTTTCGCCACCACCGTCTCTGCTTTGGCACAAACGTATTCGGCAAAGCCGCCGCCGCCGATCTCGCCGAACACTTCATCGCCCGGCGCCCAGCCACTAACCTGCTCACCCACCGCCACGACCGTGCCGGCCACGTCAGCCCCCAGAACCGAGAATTTGGGCCGGAACAGCCCTTCACCGAAGCGTACCAGGATCGGCTCGGCGCGCAGGCGGCGCCAATCCAGTGGGTTGGCCGCTGTCGCCGCCACCTGGATGAGAATTTCGCCAGGTCCGGGCTCCGGCCGGTCAATCTCCTGTAAGCTCAACAAATCTGGCGAACCGTATTGTGTCGCAACAATCGCTTTCATTTTTCCTCTTCAACATCGGTCCCAATCTGGTTGACCGCAAGCAACGGCAGGCCGAGATTACGTACTCGTTTGAGCAGCCCGTACAGGGCTGACTGGTCGGCAACAGGGCCAGTCAGCAGGGTATGCTCACCGCGTATCTCCATAGTCAGCCCGTCAAACCAGGTCGCCCACTCCGGGCGCAAATGGCCCTGCACGCGGATTTCGTAAAGCGTCGGTTGTGATGGCTGACTGTTGCCAGGCGAAGGCATCGTGCTACCTGCCAGGTTATTGAGCGCATGGTGGCTCGTGTTTCATCTGCAGGAAGCTTAGCGGATGTGCTGGGTTACTGGGAGATACTAAAGTATTGATTTGCGTAGGGATCGATGGTTGGAAGAAACGGCTGTTTATTGCTGACGTCGTTGCACCGGGATCCAGATTTCGCTATGAAAGTCAGGGGCGCTGGTATCTTTGCCAGCGTTCCAGAGGATTTCTGGGCCGACGGCCTGCTCATAGCTGGCCGTGGGGAACCATTCGGCGTAGATGCTGCCCCAGACCTTTTGTAGCGTTTCCGGAAATGGGCCTCTAGCTGTGAAGATGGCCCAGGTGCCGGCGGGGACTAAGAGTGATGCGAAACCGGCCGGTGCTGCCTGGTCCGTCGCCACGCCAATGTAATGATCCAGTTGGCTGCCTTCCTGCCGATCATCACTGAAATTCGTCGAAGCACTGATCAGCCCGGTGGGCTCGACGGTCGACAATGCCTTCAAGGTCCCAATCGTTGCTTCAGTCAACCCCTGCCACATGGCGTCGATATCCGGATTGGCCCCCGCGTAGATCAGCGGCACCCGTTTCATGAGGCCGACAATGTTAAAACTCTCTTTGGTTACGATGCGATAATTCATTTCCGTGGCTCCATCAATTTTGAGCTGAAAAGTTAATTGCGGAAAAGCTGTGAAAGCGGCTGCCGCTTTCCTGGCTTCTGAAGGGGTTATGCCGTGTAATTGCTGAAAGGCGCGGCTGAAAGCATCCGGTGAGCTGTAGCCGTAGCGCAGGGCCACATCGATGATGCGGCTGCCTGGCTCCTGCAAGGCAAAGGCCGCCAGGGTCAGCCGTCTACGCCGCACATATTCCCCCAGGGAAACGCCCGCCAAGAAGGAAAAGAGGCGGCGAAAATGATATTCGGAGCAGAGCGCAATCGTCTCAATCTGCCGATAATCAATTTCCTCTTCCAGGTTGGCCTCAATATGGGCTAGCGCCTGATTTATGCGCTGCAGTGCGTCCATGCCGTTTCTCCAGTTGAGCCAAGGATAGAGGATGAGGGGCGCGCCTGCCCGACTTTTCCGGTACCGGAGCTGTCGGCCTGTTGGTGATCCCTTACAGGATGCCCAGTTCTCGTGCTCGCGCTATCGCTTCGGTGCGCCGCTGGACCTGTAATTTGTCGTAGATGTTGCGGTTGTGGCCTTTGACGGTGCTGAGCGCGAGGAAAAGCCGCTCGCTGATCTCCCGGTTGGATAGCCCTGCAGCAACCAGTTGTAACACTTCCAGCTCCCGTTCGCTCAGGGGCTCAATTAATGCCTGGTTGCCGCCCTGCTGGCGTTCACTTTGCTCACCAGCTGCCCGCAAGGTCACCAGGTAGCTATTGGTTGCCCTGTCTAGCGCCGCCTCGCCGGCAGGTTGGCGGGCGAGGAGCCGCTCTGCGGCCCCTAAATGTTCCATGGCGTCGCTGTGATCGCCCTGGGCCAATCTGGCCGCGCCCAGCAAGAGTTGGCCGGTGAGCTGGCGCTCATGATCCGGAAATGATTCTATCTGCGCCAGGCCCAAGCGCACCTGTGCCTCGGCGGCCGTGAAGTTGCCCTGAGCGTAGGCGATGTGGGCCAGCCCCAGGTACGCTGCGCCGCGGATGGGCACCGGCTGTTCGCCAAGCAAGGTCAGACTTTCCGAAAAATGCTGTTTGGCGCGGCGCAGATCGCCATCCTCGTGGGCCATCGTGCCCAGCCCGAGCAGGGCCATGGCCGTAAAAATGACGTTGCCCGTTATCTGCCCGGTGCCCACCACCTCGTTATACGCCTGGCGGGCTGCCTGATGGTCCCCTTGCAGCTGGAACGCATAGCCCAATTTCCAGTTGGTAGAGGTGCGAAAGGCCAGATTAGCCGGTTTGAGCAAAGCCAGCGCCTGCTGCGAATGGCTGATGAGCGCCGGGATCTGTTGCCGCGTGGCGGCAAGCGTGGAGCGAATGGCGGCCACGCGGCCGCGGAGATCATTCGTTGTGGCGTTGGCCGGTAGCGGCGCCAGGGCGGCTTCGGCCGCGGCCAGGGTGGGTTCGACGGCGGCTTCCTGGCCGGTGACCAGCAGGACGGAGGCGTACGCCGTCCAGAGTGACGGGTATTCATTCAGCCGCTCGGGCGGCAATGAGGCGAGCCAATGCAAAACTGGCGCCACGCCACCACGGAAATGGAGCGGCATCCCGCCCCCTTCGATCAGCCGCTCGGCGCTGGCGAAATCATTGGCCGCTGCCGCATGGTGGAAGGCCGCGATTTCCAGCCCGTTTTCTTCGTGCCAGCGGCTGGCGCGCCGGTGTAGTTCGGCCGGCAGGTCGGCCGCTTTCTGGCCCAGGCGCTGGCGCAGGAGGTCAGCAAACAGGTGGTGGTAGCGATACCAGCGCCGCTCGTTGTCCAGCGGTACGATGAACAGATTGGCGGCCTCCAGCGCTGCCAGCGTGGCCTGACCAGCGCCATTCAGCTCCGGCAAGAGCGCATCGCAGAGCGGACCGCAGAGCCGGTCCAGGATGGCGGTATGCAGCAGAAAACGTTGCACCTCGGCCGGCTGCCCCTCCAGCACTTCGCTGACCAAATAATCAAGCACAAAATGATGGCTGCCGCTGAATGTGTGGATAAACGCGGCGCTGTCGCTCTGGCGTTGCAGGGAAAGCGCCGCCAGCTGCAGGCCGGCGATCCAGCCCTCCGTGCGGCCGTCCAGCGCCGCTATCTGGGCAGTGGTGAGCTGCAGCCCCATGACCTGGTTCAGAAAATGGGTTGTTTCGTGCGGGGCAAAACGCAGATCGGCCAGCCGCAGCTCGCTGAGCTGGCGGCGGGCGCGCAGGCGGGCGAGTGGCAGCGGCGGGTCCTCGCGGGTGGTGATGACCAGATGTAGCTGCGGCGGCAGATGCTCAACCAGGAAGCCCAGTGCCTGGTCAACCATAACTGAATCGAGATTGTGGTAATCGTCCAGGACAAGCAGTGATGCCTGGGGCAGGGCGCTCAATTCGTTTATCAGTCCAGTCAGGGCGGCGTCGATGGGCGGCGGCTGCGGCGTATTGAGTGCGGCCAGCAGCCCATGGCCCACGCCGGGCGCGAGCGCCTGGAGGGCGGTCACCAGGTAGGTGAGAAAACGGTTGAGATCACTATCGCCCTCGTCCAGAGAGAGCCAGGTGACCGGCCGGTCCAACCGGTCCACCCAGGCCGCCACCAGCGTCGTTTTGCCAAAACCGGCCGGAGCCGACACCAATGTCAGCTTGCCGGCCAGTCCTTCATCCAGCTGGGCCAGCAACTGTTCCCGGACCACCAGATGCGGCCGGGGCTGGGGGATATAGAGCTTGGTGGTCAGGATTGGCGTCGTCATCCAGGCTTTCTCGCGGCGAGCTGGCTGCGGCATCTTGTTCTCTGCTATACTGTAACGGAGTATAGAGATTGCTCGCCCTTCAAGCCAGTTGCGCATCATCTCAGAGGTGCGTTCTATGTCAGAGCAGCTTTACGTAGCGGGGATGGGAAACGGTGCACCCCCATTGCGCCTGGACGAAATCAGCAGCTTCGGTCACGACCAGGGTTGCGGCAACTTCGTCGCCGTCCAAACCTTCATGCAACCCGCCGATTACGGCCGTCCGGCCGATTTTGCCGCCAGACTTCATGCATACCTGGCTCAGGCCGCCGCCGCTGGCTGGCTGAATGAACAGACCATCGTCGCTTTTCCCGAACATATTGGCACCTGGTTGGTGGCTGCCGGCGAGCCGGGGCTGATCCTGCGCGCTCGTTCGGTCGCGGCGGCGCTTATGCTGACGGCGGCGCGGCACCCGGTCGGGTTGGTGCGCAACCTGCGCCATGCCCTGGGGCAAAACCGGTTGCTGGACGCCCTTTTTCGCTTCAAGGCGCCTGGGATGGCTGCTATCTACCAGGCCACGTTTGCCGATCTGGCCCGCAGTTTTGGGGTGACGCTGGTGGCCGGTTCCCTGGTATTGCCTGAACCGGAGGTAGAAGATGGCCGGCTGGTTGTGGGCCGGGGCGGCCTGCAAAATGTGACAGCGGTGTTCCGGCCGGATGGCACCCTTCACCCCCACCTCACGCGCAAAGTCCGGCTGGTGCATCTGGAAACGGCCTTTTTGCAGGCGGCCAGCCCGGCGGCGCTGCCGGTGTACGAGACACCGGCCGGTCGGCTCGGCATCCTCATTTGTGCTGATTCCTGGTACCCCGAAACCTATGCGCCCCTGGCTGCCGCCGGCGTCGAGCTGTTGATCGTGCCCAATTTCCAGGCGACCTGGGATGTGCCCTGGCCCGGCTACGCCGCTGAGCCGGTGCCGGCTGATGTTGACAGCGCTGATGTCGGCCGCTTGTTGGAGAAAGAGGCCTGGCTCAAATATGCGCTACCCGGCCGGCTGCCGGCCAGCGGCGCCCGTTATGGTCTACACGTCTTTGGCCACGGCCAGCTCTGGGATGAGCGGGGGGATGGCCAGACGATTATCGTGACGCCTGACGAGGTGATCTGCGCATCCTACGTGGCTGGCGCGGCCCTGGTCAATTTCTGGCTTGGTCCAAAGGAGGAAGGTGATGGCGCTTGAGCAACCGGCCGGTCAGGCCACTCAGACAAATGCGGTGCCACCTCTGACAATTGCCCGCAAACTCGGCTACGGTGCTGGCGATGTGGGGCCGGCTCTTGTGGCCACCATCTCTGGCTTTTTCCTGAATGTTTTCCTGCTTGATGTTGCCGGTCTGGAACCCTACATGGCCGCGGCCATCTTCCTCATCGTCAAGATCTGGGATAGCCTCAACGACCCGATCATCGGCGCCATGACGGACCGGACCAACACGCGTTGGGGGCGGCGCCGTCCCTGGCTTTTGTTTGGCGCCATTCCCTTTGGCATCGCCTGGCTGCTGCAATGGCTGGTGCCGGATCTGGGTGGCTGGGCTCTCTTTGCCTATTACCTGGTTGTCGCCCTGTTGCTGGACACGGCCGTAACCTCTGTCAATGTCCCCTATACGGCGCTGACGCCGGAAATAGCCCCCGGCTACAACGAGCGTACCGATCTCAACACGTATCGCTTCAGCTTCTCAATCCTGGGTGGCATGTTTTCGTTGCTGATCCATGACACCATCCTGCGCTCGGCGGCCAATGTTGCCGCCGGCTATGCGATCAGCGCCGCCATCATGGGGGCGGTCATTATCGTCACGAATTGGATTACCTTCGCCAGCGTTCAGGAGCGCTATGTCCCGGTTGAGCAGGCCGACGAACCCGGTTTTATCGAGGGGTTCAAGATCGCCTTCAGCAACCGGCCGTTTCTGATGGTGACCGGCATCTACCTGATGTCCTGGCTTGCCATTCAATTCATCCAGGCCAACATGCTCTTCTACGTACGCTACTGGATGGGGGCGGAGGACCAGTTCATCATCCTGGCAATGGCCCTGCAAATCTCGATCTTTCTGTTCTTGCTGGTCTGGTCAAGGGTCAGCGAGAAAATTGGCAAGCGCCATGCCTATTTTGCCGGCATCAGCATCTGGATTCTGGTTGAAGTGGCGCTTTACTTCGTTCAGCCGGGCCAGATGACATTGCTGATTGTGCTGGCGGTGCTGGCTGGCGCCGGCGCCAGTGTCGCCTACCTGATCCCCTGGAGCATGCTGCCGGATGTGGTCGATGTAGATGAGCTCAATACCGGTTTGCGTCGGGAAGGCGTGTACTACGGCTTTTTTGTTTTCCTGCAAAAGCTGGGCATTTCGTTGGGGCTGGCCCTATCCAATCTTGTCCTGCAATGGGTCAACTACATCGCCGCCGTGCCTGGCGAGCCAATACCGGTCCAGAACGATGGTGTGCTGCTGGCGTTCCGGCTCTTCGTTAGCTTCGTGCCGCTGGTCATTCTGCTACTCAGTCTGCCGATCGCCTACAAATACCCCATCACCCGCGAGCGTCACGCCGAAATCCAGGCGGCGCTGGCTGAGCGGCGAGGAGGCCTGGTGCATGAACAAGGCTGATGCTTTTAATGAAGGTTTCGCGGGCGGTCTGTGCTCATTGGCGGCCTGCCCATATCATGCCATTTATCGGCCTGCGTGTGCGGAACAGAATGAAAGCCCAAATCGAAGCCATGTACAAAAGAGCACAACGCTTTGTTAGCAAGCGTTTAAGCAAATTCGATTTTGAGATGGCGACCAATAGCCTGGGCCAGTCTCGCCAAAGAATCCAGGGTAACGGTTGTCATATCCGGGTCGAGAAGGCGGTCTAATTGGGAACGGCTGGTTCCCATTCTGGACGCCACCTCCGACTTAGTTAGGCCAGTATCTTTCATGATATCGGCAACCTGTAACGCCAATGCCCGCTTTTGGGCACGCAAGGTTACTTCTTCGAGAATTTCTTCTTCTTCCAAGAAGGAGTCGAAACTACTACCACTAAACTCGTTCATTTCATTGCCATCCTTGCTGCCAGAGATCCTTACGAACCCGGGCAGTTTTCAGTTCGTTTGCCGGCGTCTTTTGCGACTTCTTGATGAAGCCATGAAGCAATGCGATTTCCTGTAAGTGAACGGTGAAGAAAACTCTGGCAATGCGACCTTGACTTAAACGAGAGCGCACTTCCCAAAGATCTGGGTCAATCTTGCGGACCAGTGGCATGCCCAACGGCCAGCGAAATTGCACAACCTTGATGTCTTCACCAATTTTCTTGCGATCATCCCTGTCGAGCGTTTTGAGCCACTCACGCACAGGTTCGCGGCCATTTTCGTTGCGGAAGAAAACGACGCTATTTGGGGGCGATCCATTCATCGAGGGATTGTACCTTTTGTGGTACACCGGTGTCAACACTAAATCGGCTGGCGAGAAGATGATTTCAGCTCAAATCAGATTGCCAGAGACCCTGGGAGAGAAACAACTTCGTCTTGCTAACAGTGTGTCGGCTACACTAACTTGGCCTGACCTCATTCTGGCAGCTGCTGGTTACCTCGAACTCGTGGACATTGGCCAGCGTGGTCTGGGTGATATTGTGCAGGGCACTGTCGGTGAAGAAGCCTTGATGGCCGGTGACGAGCACGTTGGGCAGCGTCAGCAGCCGGGCCAGCAGGTCATCCTGAATGATCTGGTTGGACAAATCTTCAAAAAACAGATCAGCTTCCTCTTCGTAGACATCAATGCCCAGGTAACCTATCTGGCCCGATTTCAGACCGTCAAGCACCGCCTGTGTGTCAATCAGCGCTCCGCGACTGGTATTTAATAGGGTAACGCCCGGTTTCATCTTGGCGATAGCATCGGCGTTCACGAGATGGTGGGTGTCAGGTGTCAGCGGGCAATGCAGGGTGACGACGTCAGCGCTGGCGAATAGCTCGTCCAGTTCCGTGTAGCGGAGGCCCAGGTCTGTGCAGGCCGGATTGGGATACGGATCGTAGCCGAGCAGTTCGCAGCCAAAGCCTTGCAGGATGCGGCAGGTGGCCTCGCCTATTTTGCCAGTGCCAATTACGCCGACGACCTTCTCATTCAGGTTGAAGCCGAGCAGCCCTTCCAGGGCAAAATTGCCGTCACGAACCCGGTTATAGGCCCGATGGATTTTGCGGCTGAGGGCCAGCAGCAGGGCTAAGGTGTGTTCAGCAACCGCCTGGGGTGAATAGGCCGGCACGCGCACAACCGTAAGACCAAGCGCCTGGGCCGCCGCCAGATCAACGTGATTATAGCCGGCCGATCGCAGCGCGATCAGGCGAGTGCCGCCGTCCGCGAGCTGTTGCAAGAGCGCCCGATCAAGCTGGTCGTTGACAAAGACGCAAACGCAGGGAAATTCCCTGGCCAATGGCATGGTGGACTGATCCAGTTTGGACTCGAAAAAGTGCAGGTCATGGTCAAATTCGGCGTTGGCTTGCGTGAGAAAGCGTCTGTCGTAAGCCTTCGTACTGAATACGGCGATTTTCATGGCTCTCCTGTGGTTAGAGTAGTTGTACTGCTTATGCCGCGATAGCAAGGCAGATCGCATTTAGGGGTTTGCGATGAGCGCTGTCTGGCTCAGATCAATGATTTCGATCCGCTTGGTGTCTCTCCGGTTCAGGGTGCCGGCCCCCTCTACCAACATCAGCAGCCCATCATCCAGATCAAAGTCTGCCACGAGGTCGAGGAAGTAGCTTTTCCAATCGGTGACATCGGCCGGAGCGTCCAGCGGGAAAACGCCGTAGGAGAATTGCAGTTTCTGGCTACAGGCCGGGTTGCGGCTCGGCGCGATGATCCATTGGGGCAGGCGGAAACGGGTGGTGCGCCGGGCGCTGGCGCCGCTGCGTGACGGGACGATGACCGCCGTGGGCTGAAGCCGCTTGGCCATGCGAAAAACGGAGTAGGAGATGAGCTCGTTGGTCGTGAGCGCCCCTTTGGCTTCCTGCGCCCGCAGGACGTCGACCAGGGCGATGGTCTCCCGGTCCGTGGTGCGCTCTGTAGCAGCGGCGACGCGGGCCATGGTGGCGACCGCCTCGACCGGGTATTTGCCGATGGCCGTCTCACCGGACAGCATGACGCAGTCGGTGCCATCCAGGATGGCGTTGGCCACGTCGGTCACTTCCGCCCGGGTGGGTCGCCGATTGTTGGTCATCGATTCCAGCATCTGGGTGGCGGTGATGACCGGTTTACCCGCCAGATTGGTTTGCAGGATGATAGCCTTCTGCTGGGCCGGGATATCTTCGATGGGGATTTCCACGCCGAGATCACCGCGGGCGACCATGATGCCATCGGCGGCAGCGATAATCTCTTCCAGATGTTCCAGGGCGCCGGCCCGCTCGATCTTGGCGATGAGCAGCGGATGATAGTCCAGCGCTGCGGCTGCCTCGCGCACGGCCTTGATATCAGCCGCTGTCGCCACAAAGGATTGACTGACGCCATCCAGCCTTTGTCCGGCGGCGAAGGCCAGGAACTCACGGTCCTGGTCCGTGAAAGCGGAGATGCCCAGATCGATGCCGGGGAAATTGACCCCTTTGTAAGAGCGCAACTCGCCGCCTACCCGGACCAGACAGTGGACGGTATCGGCCTCAACGCTTTCCACGCGCAGCTGGATGTAGCCATCGTTCATGTAGATCGCATCGCCGGGTTTGACGGCGTCGGTCAGGCCATCAAACTGGACATAAACCCGTTCCCGGTTGCCAATCATCGGCTCCGTTTGCAGGGTGAAAGTCTGGCCGATTTCCAGCTGAATGGGTTCTTCGGCCAGCTGGCCGATGCGCATTTTGGGGCCGGGCAGGTCGCCAAAGATGGCGACGCGCCGGCCGGTTTTTTCCGCTGCCGCCCGCACATTGGCGATTGTTTGCTCGTGGCTGGCAAAGTCACCATGAGCGAAGTTGATGCGGGCGATGCTGAGGCCCGCCTCTAGCAGCGCCTGCAACGTTTCCAGATCAGCGGAGGCAGGGCCAATCGTGGCCACAATTTTTGTTTTTTGCTTGGGCAGGTTTTCCATAAATGATTGTTTCCGGCCGGTTCTATGGCCCAGTTGCCAGATAAGCTTCCAGCGCCGCCTGCCGGGGTAGCGGCGCCAGATCGGGTAATACAAATCCCTGGCGTGCCTCGTCGGAGAACAGCCTGTCCTGGCTGTAAAAACGGCCCAGATACGCCTTGCTGTTGCTGAAAAGATCAGGATTGGCGGTGACAAAATCGGGCCAGGGTTGATCCGGCCGGAGCGCGCCGGCTATCAGATGCGCGTAGCAGAGTGTGATGCTCTCGTGATACGCCTCCGGCCGGCCCAGGGCGACGGTGTTGTAATTAAGAATACCGCTGCGGATGCGCTGAACAGCCAGTGGAAACGGTAATTCACTCAGCACCAGCCAGGCCATGCGAATATGGGCGTAATGGGTCCAGAGGCGCGGCGGCAGGCTGCCGGCGGCAAAAGCGGCGAGGTAGTCAGGATCTGATAGGGTGTCGAGCTCGGTAATCGGGTCCATTGTTCGTTCAGCCTGGATTGGGTAACAGGTTGGGGACATATTATCAGCTTCACCGAAGGGGGACCAGACATTATTCCCCGCGCTCCCTGATGTGATAACTGTCACTATCCGGCTGCCAGGGGCTGATCTATGCTGCTTCCGGAGGTGGTAGCATGGAACTAGAGCTGTTCCTGGTCCTGCTGGCTCTGGCCTTTGGACTGGGAGCGATTCGGGCAAAGGCGCTGTTGACCGCGGCCCTCTGGTTGGCGGGCGCCAGTGCGTCGTTAGCTTTTCTGTTGTACCTGGCTGGCACGGCCGAAATCGCTGTGATCGAACTAAGTGTGGGCGCCGGGCTGGTCACGATCCTCTTTGTTTTTGCCATCACGATCGCCGGCGATGAAGCCATAGGTGCCCCGGCGCTTCTGCCCCGCATGGTGCGCTGGCTGGCCCTGATTGCCGTCAGCGTCAGCCTGGCCTGGGCGTTCTGGCCCATTGAGCAAACCCCGCCCTTAACCGGTGAACCTTCCTTCAGTAAAACACTCTGGGAGCTACGCGGCCTGGACGTTATGGTCCAGATCGGGCTGATTTTTGCCGGGGTGTTGGGCATCCTGGGTCTGCTGGGTGAGGCGCGCCGGGTGACGGCCCGGTTGCCGGAAACGGCCCGAAGCCAGCCGCTGGCGCCGGTCGCTTCGCAGGAGGGCCAGGCATGAATCTGCCCACGCTACTGTTTATCGGCGCGGCTGGCCTGCTGGTAATTGGTTTCTACGGCTTGCTACGGCTGCGTAACCTGATTCAGATCATCATCGCGCTGCAGCTGCTGGCCAAGGCGGCTGTTTTGGCGCTGGTCGCGGCCGGTCTGGCCAGCGGGCGGCCCAATCTGGGGCAAAGCCTGGCGGTGACGGTGATTGTGGCCGATACGATTATGGCGGTAGTCGGTCTGGCTCTGGTCGTGCAAATCCGGCGGCGTTGGGGGACGCTGGATGTTAAGGCGCTGGCGACGTTGCGGGGGTAACTACCCCTGGGCGACGCGTTCGGTGCGGGAAAATTGAATGATGTTTGCGCTGGTTCCGCTGCTATTGATCTTTCCTCTGGCCGGGCTGCTTCTGAATTTGCTGACCGGCAGGCGCTGGCGTGAACCTGCCGCCGGCGTCGTGGCCACCGTAGCGACGGGGCTCGCTTTCGGGGTGGCGGTTCTGCTGTTGGTGGGGTTGAGGTCGGAACCGGCCGGTGCCATTATCACCCTCGGTCGCTGGCTCCAGGTCGGTACGCTGGACATCCCCATCGCCTTCCAGGTGGACACCCTGTCGGTCACGATGGCTCTCGTCGTCACTGGCGTGGGCACGCTTATCCACATTTACGCCATCGGCTACATGCAGGGCGACCCCGATTTTAGTCGCTTCTTCATCTATTTGAACCTGTTCATCGCGGCGATGTTGCTCCTTGTGCTGGCTGACAACTTTTTGCTGCTGTTTGTGGGTTGGGAAGGGGTTGGTCTTTGCTCTTACCTGCTGATCAGCTTCTGGTTTGACCGCGGCGAGGGCGGGACGGCCAACGCCAGCGCCGGCCGCAAGGCGTTCATCGCCAACCGGGTGGGCGATTTTGGCCTGATCATGGCGATGATTCTGCTCTTCTGGCAACTGGGCACGCTTTCTTTCCGCGAGGTGTTTGCCCGGGCGGAGGCGACATTCAGTGTCGGTGAACCGATGGTGGTGGCCATTACCCTGTTGCTGTTGCTGGGCGTCACCGGCAAAAGCGCCCAGATCCCCCTGTTTATCTGGCTACCGGACGCGATGGCCGGCCCGACACCCGTTTCGGCCCTGATCCATGCGGCCACGATGGTGACTGCCGGCATCTATCTGATGGCGCGCGCCCAGCTCTTGTTTGCTCTGGCGCCGCAAACGCAGCTGGCTGTGGCCCTGGTTGGTGGGGCGACGGCGTTGTTGGCGGCGTTGGTCGCCGGCGGTCAGGTTGATATCAAGCGGGTGCTGGCCTATTCCACCATCAGCCAGCTCGGCTTTATGGTGGCGGCAGCGGGTTTGGGTGCGTACACGGCGGCGCTGTTCCACCTGGTCACCCATGCCTGTTTCAAGGCGCTGCTGTTCTTGTCGGCCGGCTCAGTCATTCATGGGTTGGCCCATGGCGGTGGCCACGACATGCAGGATATGCGTCAGATGGGTGGGCTGCGCCAGCGGATGCCGGTCACCTTTGCCGTTTACCTGGTTGGCGCATTGGCGCTGGCTGGATTGCCGCCGTTGGCTGGCTTCTTCTCCAAGGATGAGATCCTGGCGGCGGCCTGGGCCGAGAATGCGCCGGTCTTTTATTTACTGCTGCTGGCGGCCTTTGGCACCGCGTATTACATGGGCCGGCAGATCTGCCTTGTTTTTCTGGGCGAGGGGCGCAGCGAGCCGGCCAAACGGGCTGCCGAGAGCCCACGCCTGATGACGTTGCCGCTGATCGCGCTCGCTCTGCTGGCCACATTCGCCGGCCTGCTGAACTTGCCCGGCTGGCTGCCCTTGGGGCATTGGCTGGGGGAGACTTTGGCTGAGAGTGAGCATCTGCCTTTCAACTGGGGTCTGGCCGGGACGGCGACGTTGCTGGCGTTGCTTGGTGGCGGCCTGGCGTACCGGCGTTACCGGCTGGGGCCGCCGGCTGCTGAGCCGCTGTCTGGTTGGGAGGAGTTTGTGGCGTGGTGGCTGATTTTGACAACCGGCCGGTGGATCGACGACCTCACCGAAGAATTTGTGCGTGAGCCCTACCGCCGCTTCAGCCGCTGGCTCGTACGGGCGGATGGGGCCGTTTTTCACTGGCTTGAGGGGGGGCTGGCGGCTGGCGTGCGCGGCGGCGCGGGCTGGTTGCGCCAGGGGCAGACTGGCCAGTTGAATTGGAACGTACTGGGCATCGTGTTGAGCCTGGTTTTATTGCTATTGCTGTTGAGGTGGGCATGAGTGACCCGACCTTTTTCTGGCTGATCTGGCTGCCCTTGTTGGCGGCGCCGCTGGTTTATCTCGTGGGGCGGCTGCTGCCAGAATGGCTGTGCCGCTGGCTGGCCCTGGCCGTTTGCCTGCTGGCCTGGGTGGCCTTGGGGCTGACCTGGGCAGGTTGGACTGGCGCCAGCGGCCCCCAATTTGCCCTCGGCGAGGTGACGCTCCGGTTGGATGGGGTGACGTTATTGCTGGCGCTCGTTAGCCTGAGCCTGACAACCCTTGTCATCCTGTATTCCCCCGCGACGCTGGCGGGGTTGCCCGGACAGGAGAAATATTACGCCTTATTGCTGGCGCTCTGCGGCAGCATGATTGGCCTCAGCAGCGCCACGGATCTGTTTAACCTGTGGCTCTGGTTTGAGGCGACGGCGCTGGCGTCCTATCTGCTGGTGGCTTTTTACCGGCAACAACCGGCTTCATTGGAAGCCGGGCTCAAATACCTGGTGCAGGGGGTGGCCGGCTCGGTGCTGGTCCTATTCGGCGTGGCCGTGGTGCTGGCGGCGACGGGCAGCCTGGTGCTGGCCGAGATTCGGGTCGCGGCGTCGTCAACCCCCGTCATGTTGGCGGCGGCGGCCCTGTTTGTGACTGGCTTTGGCGTGAAGATCGCCATCGTGCCGCTGCATACCTGGCTGCCGGATGCCCATTCACAGGCACCCAGCGGCATCAGCGCGATGCTGTCTGGTGCAGTGATTGAGGCCGGGCTGGTGGCGCTGCTGCGGGTCGTCGCGGCGCTGGCTGGGGTGACTGCCTCCTGGGGCTTGCTGCTGCTGGGGCTGGGCGCCATCAACATGTTGGTGGGTAACCTGCTGGCCCTGCCGCAGACGCAGCTCAAGCGGCTACTGGCCTTTTCCAGCATCAGCCACGTGGGCGTGATGCTGACGGGCATTGGCACCGCCGTGTACAGCGGCGAGCTGCTGGGGATGCAGGGCGCTTTGTTCCATCTGCTGACCCACGGATTGATGAAGGGGCTGGCCTTTTTGATTGCCGGCGCCTTGCTTTACGGATTGCACCAGGCCCAGGACGAACACGCGCCGTTGACCATCGAGGAGATGAGCGGCGCGGGCTGGCGTTATCCGCTGGCCGGGTTGGCGCTGGCGGTGGCACTGCTGAGTTTGGGCGGGGTACCGCCGTTGGCCGGTTTTATGTCGAAGTGGCAGGTGTTGCTGGCGGGGTTGGCGACCGGCCGGTCCCTGCTTATCGGCGCCGCCCTTTTTACGGCTTTTAACAGCCTGCTTTCCCTGGCTTATTACATCCCCCTTTTGGGGATAGTTTACCGTCGTGAGCCTTCGGCTGCTGTCCAGGCCGCGCGGCCCCTGCCGGCGACCATGCAGCTGCCGATCGCCATCCTGATGCTGGCCATCGTTCTGGTTGGCCTCTGGCCCGATCTGTTCAGCGGCCTGACACAAGACGCTGGCCTGGCATTGTTGGCGCTGGGCTCATGAGGAGTTGAGAATGACCTGGCTTCTGACACCGCCGCTTGCTTTTCTGGCTTATCTGCTGCTAGTTGGCTTCCTGTCCGGCATCGGCCGGGTGATGGCCGGTGAGGAGCGGCCCAACCCGCTCAAGAGCAGCATGTACACCGGCGGCGAGCTGCAACCGGAGAGCGAGGGCGTGCCCGGCTACCGGCCGTTTTTTGTTGTGGCCCTGTTTTTCGCCGTCCTGCACCTGGGCGTACTGATGCTGGGCAGCAGCGAACTGGGGCCGTTGGCCGGCATCTACCTGCTCGGCCTTATCCTGGCCCTGCTGGCCCTCATTTTAGGTTAGGGAGGGGAGTTTTTGCCACGGATTAACACGGATTTTCACGGATTCTTTGGTGGGATCCTGCTTGGCACACTCATTTCACAATTCAAAAATCCGTGCCAAATCCGTGTTAATCCGTGGCAAAGATCCTGAATTTATGGAGAAGATGTGATGGCGTTAGATTTGGGTGAGGTGTGGCAGGAGGCGTTGGATAAGGTGAGGACGTGGGCGCGGATTAACTCGCCCTGGCTCATCCATTACAACAGCGGTTCCTGCAACGGCTGCGATATCGAGATACTGGCCACGCTGACGCCGCGTTACGACGTGGAGCGGCTGGGCGTGCGGTTGCAGGGCAGCCCGCGTCATGCCGATGTCCTGATTTGTACCGGGCCGGTGACGCTGCAATCCAAAGAGCGATTGCGCCGGATTTACGAGCAGATGCCGGAGCCGAAATTTGTGGTCGCCGTGGGTTCCTGCGCCATTTCCGGCGGTGTTTTTCAGGGTTGCTACAACGTCGTCGGCCACATCGATGAGGTGTTGCCGGTGGATATTTATGTGCCCGGCTGCCCGCCCCGGCCGGAGGCGATCATTGACGGTGTCGTCAAGCTGCTGGGGAAAATCAGCGGGCAGGGCGAGCCGGCAGCCCCCGAGGTGAGCGAATGAGCGAGACTGAAACACGATTAATGGAAGCTGAAGCGCTCCTGGCGAATTGGGTGACCGAGAAAACAGCGCCGGCGCCGCATCGGCTTGACCTGAGCTTGCCGCCAGATGCCCTGGTGGCCGCGGTGCAGAAGCTGCATGAGGCCGGCTGGGGTTACCTGGCGGCGATTACCGGGCTGGATCTGGGTGTCGAGGCTGGCGTGATCGAGGTGCTGTACCATTTTTGCCACGGTGCGGCGGTGTTGGGGCTGCGGGTGGGGCTGGAGCGGGACCGGCCGGTTATCCCCACCATCTGCAGCATCATCCCCTCCGCCAGTTTTTTCGAGCGGGAACTGAGTGAGATGTTTGGCATTACGGTTGAGGGTACGCCGAATCCGGCGCGGTTGTTTTTGCCGGATGAATGGCCGGCAGGGGTTCACCCGCTGCGCAAGGATTATGAGCCGGCGGGGCAGGAATGATGGGCACTTTTAGAAGGATAACCAAAGGTTCATAGTAAAGGCTTTAAGGCTTGTCCGGAGGTCAAATTGGTATTGATAATACACCTTATGACGTCATCCCGAGCTTTGTCTGCCGTGAAAAGCGCTCATTAAGAGAGCGCGAGGGACCCCTCTTTGCGGCGCAGAAAGGACCGGCCTAAAGCAAAAGGCGAGCCGCCAGACCAGCCACCAGCCGTCAAGGCCAGATGTTCGCGTCGAATCCCATGGTGATGGGCTGGCGAGTAAGCGGGGGACAGGACTTTAGGAATAACCATTGGCGACGTTCGAGGAATGGACGATGCACAAGAATGAACAAAGCGGACAGGCTGGCAAATTTATCGTCCCGATTGGGCCGCAGCATCCGGCGCTGAAGGAGCCGGGCCATTTTGAGTTTGCCGTGGATGGCGAGATCGTGACCGCGGCTTCGGTCCGGCTGGGCTATGCCCATCGCGGCATTGAGAAGGCGACGGAGTCGCGCAACTGGGCCCAGAACCTGTACCTCCTGGAGCGAATCTGCGGCATCTGTTCGCATATTCATGCGACGGCGTTTTGTCTGGGCGTCGAGGAGTTGGCCGGGGTTGAGGTGCCGCCGCGGGCTCAGGCGATCCGGGTGCTCGTGGCCGAATTGGAACGGATTCACAGCCATCTGCTCTGGTTAGGCGTCGCCGCCCACGAGGCCGGCTTTGACACCCTGTTTATGTACTCCTGGCGGGACCGGGAGACGGTCATGGACATCCTGGAGGGGCTGACCGGCAACCGGGTCAATTACTCAGCCAACGTGCTGGGCGGCGTGAAATACGATGTGGACGAGGCGCAGGCGACGGCGATTCGCCAGGGGCTGGCATACCTGGAGGAGCGGACCCATCATTACCTGGATGTGGTCACGGCAGATCCCGTTTTCCTACAGCGGACACGCGGCATCGGCATCATGACGGGGGAGCAGGCGACGCGGCTGGGCGTGGTTGGGCCGACGGCGCGGGCCTCTGGCGTAGGCCGGGATATCCGGGTGGAAGCGCCCTACGCGGCCTATGACGCCTTCCCGGTCAAGTCGATATTGGCGACAGCCGGGGACCTGGAAGCCCGCTTTGTGGTCCGTTTGCAAGAGCTGTTTGAAAGTTACCGGGTCATCCGACAGATTTTGGACGAGTTACCGGCCGGTGAGCTCACCGCCAAACGGATGCCCCGCCGCATCAAGCCGGGAGAAGTCATCAGCCGGGTCGAAGCGCCGCGAGGCGAGCTATTTTATTTCATCAAGAGCAATGGGTCGGAGCTGCCCGAACGGATCAAGGTGCGCACGCCGACCCTGTGCAACATGGCCTCGGTGCTGACGTTGACCGTTGGCCATCACCTGGCTGACGTGCCGATGATCCTGGTCGGCATTGATCCCTGTTTCTCCTGCAATGACCGGGGTGTCACTCTGCGTCGCGCGGCGGGTGCTGACTATTGGGATTGGGAGCGGCTACGTCAATTTGGCATCGATTTTTATGCCGGGAAGGGGACCCATCATGGTTGATGTGCTGGCGCTGCTATTTTTCCCGGGTGGGCTGGCGCTGTTATTGTTCGGCCTGACCTTTACCTGGCTGGACCGCAAATTGCTGGCCCGGCTGCAAAACCGGCTGGGACCGCGCTGGTTCCAGCTACCGGCCGATGTGCTGAAGCTGCTGGCCAAGGAAGAGGTGATACCGGCCGGTGTCAATCGCCTCCTGTTCACCACGTTACCGATTATCGCCCTCGCCGGCGCCCTGACGGCGGCGCTTTACGTGCCGTTGTGGGGGCTGGCGCCGTCGTTTAGTTTTCGCGGCGATCTGATTGTGACGATTTACTTGCTCAGCCTGCTGACGCTCTGTACCGGGCTGGCCGGGGCCAACAACCAGGGCGAGTTTTCTCTGTTGGGCGCGGTGCGGGCGCTGACGCAGCTGTTTGCCTACGAGGCGCCCTTCCTGCTGGCGCTCATTGGGCCTGCCCTGGTCGCCGGAAGCTGGCAAATTGACGAGATCGTCGGGTATGCGACCGACCATTGGCTAATCCTGACCCAGCCCATTGGCTTCCTGGTGGCGCTGATTGGCCTGATGGGTAAGCTGGAGATGCCGCCGTTTGACGCACCGGAAGCGGAGACGGAGATCGTGACCGGCGCTCTGACTGAATACAGCGGCCGGGGTCTGGCTCTTTTCCAGTTGGGACGCGGTGTGGAGTTGGTCATCGGGCTGGCGCTGATCGTCACTTTTTATCTGGGCGGCATAGGCCATCCGTTGTTATTTCTGGCCAAAAATTTGCTGCTGATTCTGCTGATGGCGGTGGGGCAGTCGTTGATGACCCGGCTGCGCATCGACCAGACGGTCGGGCTCTGGTGGCGCTATGGGGCGCTGCTGGCGCTGGGTCAATGGCTGCTGCTCATCTGGCTGGCTTGAGGAGGTTAGGATGAAACGGGTCACGATGTTGCTGGATGTCTTGCGTTCACTCTGGCAACGGCCGTTTACGCGCCGCTACCCGTTCGAAAAGAGCCCGGCGCCGGAGCGGCTGCGCGGCCGGCTGCATTATGATTCCTCTAAATGCACCGGTTGCTGTCTGTGCAGCCGCGAATGCCCCTCCCAGGCGCTGGAACTGATCACGGTGGATCGCAAGGCCAAACGGTTTGTGCTCCGTTACCATGCGGATCGCTGCATTTATTGTTCGCAATGTGTGCAGAATTGCCGCTTTAACTGTCTGGAGATGTCGCCGCAGGAGTGGGAGCTGGCCGCGACCAGCCGGGAACCTTTTACCGTTTATTATGGAGATGAAGCGGATGTCGCCACTTTCCTGGCGCGCGGCGCTGACGCTGACTCTGGCGACGCTGAGTGAGCCAGCGCCGCGGGTAGCCATCGTGGGCATTGGCCACGAACTGCGAGGTGATGATGCGGCCGGGCTGCTGGTGGCGCAAGGGTTGCAGCCGCTGGCTGACGAGCGGCTGCTGGTGATTGCGGCGGGCCATGCCCCGGAGAACCACACCGGCCGGATCCGGCGCCATCAACCCCATCTCATCATTCTCATCGATGCTGCTCAGCTAGACGCGCCGCCCGGCACCATCCATTGGTTGACTGCCGCGGCGACGAGCGGCCTGAGTGCCAGTACCCATACGCTGCCGCCCTACATGCTCACCCGCTACCTGGAAGCGGAGTTGGGCTGCGTGGTGGCGCTGCTGGGGGTGCAACCGGCCGGTACGGAGCTGGGCGCCCCACTGTCGCGCCCGGTAGCGCACGCTGTCAGCGAGCTTGTCACCGGGCTGCAAGCCAGTCTCGCCCCAGCTGCTTAAGCCACCAGCACGAGCTTGTAGCTGTAACCGGCCAGCGGCAGGGTTACGGTGTTATCCGCACCAACTACCCCTATCTGCTCACCCGTCAACATATCCTGCAAATCGCCCTGAACCGGCCGGGGCAACGTGATCGTCTGCGCCGACGGTTCGCTGCAGAAGTTGATGACGGTGAGCTGGATGGCGCCGCTCGCGGGCAGCCGGTGCACCATCACCAGCAGCCCACCGGCGCCCAGAACGCCAACCTGCTCGGCCGCGTAAATCTGGTGTTGTTCGCGCAGGGCCAGCAACCGCTTCAGCTGGCTGGCGAACGAGTCGGGATCAGCCAATTGTTGTGTCAGGGGGCCGTAAAGTGAGGGGGCCGCAGGCAGGTCGGCGCTGCCCCCTTTGCCCAGGAGGTCGTAGCCGCCCCGGTGGATCCAGCGCGTGTCGCCATCGGCCATTAATTCTGCGACCTCGGCCGGGGGCAGCGGCAGGGCGCCGACCAGGTCCCAGCCAGAGAGGGCGAAGACGCCGGGCTGGAAGGCGTTGTAGACCACCAGAAGCAGATGGAGCTGCTTGATGAGCGCTTTTTGCGTTTCGTCGATCTGGTTCAGGTCGGCCAGGCCGAGGGTCGCTGTGATGATGCTGGCGGTAGTGCAGGAGATGCCGTTGGTCGTGGATTGCAGATTGTAGCTGGCATGGGGCGCCCGCATCAGCCGGTCATACATCTGCTCGCGAATTTTCTCGCGCAGGGCCAGACCAGGCAGAGTTTCCCCATCCAGCTCAAATGACGCTTCGGCATATTTGGTCCAGAAATGTACCAGTTCCAGCGTCAATTCGTCATGGTTTTGCAGGGCGTGGATGAGGCTATTGGCGCGAATGCCGAAGTCACCCATCAGACCCAGCATCAGGCGCAGGAAGGCGGCGTTGCCGGTCACCAGGGCGTGGTGATAGGCGGGCCGGGTGACAAAATCGTAGGAGAGGTCGGCGCCGCCCTGGCCCATGGCAGCCATATCATCCAGGGTCAGGTTCAACTCCTGGAAGCTGTAGCCGCCCGCCTTGCGAATCAGCCCGGCGATGAGCTGGTTGCCGGTCACGGCCAGCGGGTGGCCTTCGGATGTGACCTGGCCTTGCTCATCCCGCTCGACGCCGAGAAAACCGTTGGCATCCAGCCGCACCATCCCTTCGCCGAGGACGCCCAGCGAATGCATGATGTCGCCGGCGATGAGGCGTTGGGCGGCAAAGCTCTGGTCCAGCCAGTTGAAAACCGGCTGCCCTTCCTTGAAATAGTGCAGATAGACCCAGCGCCGGACAACGCCGTCGGCGCCGCGCACCGGAGCGGTAGCGCTCCAGTTGCTTTCCTTGACGCCCGGGTCGTAGAAAATGACTCGCGTCAACCGGCCGATGATATATTGTCGCCTGGCCAGCTCGTCGACAACCTCTGGTTTCAGGTTGACCGAATCCCGGCCCGGGGGGACATCTGGCAGAAGATCCCAGTCGCTCTCCGCAATTTCAACCATGTGATAGAGGCCGGGATAGTCGTCCACGGCTCGTTCGGCCAACCGCCAATCCGGCCCTTTGCCGCTATGTAACGGGACGATGTCGCCAATGACGACCAATCCGGCAGCGTTGGCGGCGGCCATCATCTGTCGATAATCGGTATCGGTGCCGAACTGGGGGTCGATCTCCAGGCCAATCCGGTCAAAGTGGCCGTCGATGGTGGGGGTGTAGTTCCGGCCGGTCACGCCCCCAGAGCGCTTAAGTGGCCCGGTGTGGACGGCGGCGATGCCAATATCACGAAAGGCGGCCCACAGGTCGGGGTCGGCCAGCGCCTGCAGGACAGTCTGGCCGGGTTGAGTCATGATAGCGGAGGGGTAGGCGGTAAACCAGACTGAAGCGCGTGCTGCCGCAGCGGCCGGTTGGGTGTGGGCGTAGGGGCGCTGCCATTGCTCTTTTTGGCCGGAGAGTCTGGCGGCCACCTGGCCGGCCCCCGCCAGCATAGCTCGTGCCAACAGCCAGTCAATATAAGCGTTCGTATCTAGCGACTCATTCTCCACCCGGGACTCCTTTGATCACAATTAGGGCTGCTCGGCCGGGGCGCGGTGCTGGCCGAGACAAGGTGCTTTCTTCAGGCAATCATAACACAGTCGGCCGGCGGCCTGGCGCAGTAGCGTGTCTAGAAATCGTCGGGTGGGTTGAACACGAGGGGTTCGGCCTGGGGATTAGCCCAGGCGAAAATCGTGATCTGGCCATCCTGCCGGCTACAGGCAAGGCGGGCGCCGTCAGGGCTGGTGGCCAGTTTGGTGAGAGGGAGGGGGAACTGGGTGACATGCAGGCAGGAACCGGCCGGTATTTCCCAGAAAATGAGCTGCCCGGTCTCATCAGCGGTGGCCAGCCTGTTGCCATCTGGATGAAGGCTGCCGAGGGTAACAGCCCATTCGTGCTGTTGCAGGCTTTTGAGCTGGAATCCGTCCGGCAAGCGTCGTAGCTGAATTGTGCCATCCTGATTGCCGCTAATCAAAACAGCCGCGTCTGGCGTCAGCCGCAGCCAGCGACTGTGAGCTGGGCTGCTGGCAAATTCGGCCTGCTTATTGAATGTTGGGAAACCGCTGATGGTCTCCTCGATCCGCCCGCCAACTTGTTCCAGGAAAGGTTTTTGTGGCCTGGTTTCAGTGGAACGAGAAGCGGTGAGCCAGCGCCGGCCTTCGAGTAGGAGGCCTAGCGGTAGCCCTATAGCGGTGGCGGCCATGGTTTTCACTATGTTTACAGGGTTCAGCGGGTAATGATGCCCCAGCCGCCAAAGCTGGCAACGTTGCTCAGCCTGTTGGCGCAAATGGCTGTTTCCGGCCACGCTGATGGCTAGGGCCACCTGGTTGCCGCCAGCAACGGTGGCAACAGCCGTGATATTGGCGTCCTGGAAACGTTGCTTATGGCCCGGGCCACCGTCGAAATAGGGTGGCTCCGTTTTCAAGGGACAGATGTGCAGGCGCACCCGATCGTAGCCATAAGGCGACTCGTAGATCAGACCAATGACCACTGCTTGCCACTCTGCGTCCACAAATCTGGGAGACAGGCCACAAAAGCCGGGCGGGGGCAATTCAATCTCGCCGGTTTGTTGGCCGCTGGCCAGATCCCAGAAACGGACGAATGGGAACAGCCCCTTATTTGTGTATTTGGGCAAAATTTCGAGGTAATGGAAGGTGAGGAGGAGCTGGTTATCCGGCCGGATCGCCAGCCCGGCTATGCGCCCCTCCACCTCGAAGGCTGACACCAGCTTCCCCGTCAGCGTCTGCCAGATGCGAATGTTGTTATTTGCCACCGTGGCCACCAAAGTTCCATCCAGGGAGAGCGCAGCATGTTCATAGGGTCCCGTATGAATAGTCTGTATTTGTTCACCAGCCGGCAGCCGCCAGATCTGGGCCAGGCCAAAGCGGCTGAGATAAACAAGATGCTGGTTGTCAGCCGTGAAGGCCAGCTGCTCTTCCGCGATAGGTTTCGGGACGATCTCGGCCGGTTCCGGGCGCAAGGATCGCGCCAGTTTGGCATAATGACTGACCTTGGACCATTGTTCTAATCGGCTGTAGACCAGCGTCAGATTCTCCGCTACCTCCGCCCGAATGTCCTTCCGGCGGGCCTCTTTGGCCTGAAGCCAGGCAGCCTTGAACTCTGGAATCGCCAGCAATGGCTCCTGCCGTTTGAGTCTGATGATCCCCTTGTTCAGCCATAGCTGTGCCTTGACGGCCGGGGTCCCAATCTCCAGGATCAGTTTTTCAGCCGCCAGGCAGCTCTGCCAGGCGGCCTTAACCAGCGCAGGATCGGCTATTTGTGTATGGCTGGTGTGGTGCGAAACATAACTGAAACGCCGGCCAAAAAGCTGGTGGTCCAGCGTCAGCAAGGTCTCACAAAGGCCCAGATGCCCGGTCAGTGACAATTCTGGCGAGTTCAGCGAACTGGCCAGGGCCAGGCTTATCTCGAACTGTTCGCGCGCGTTTTGATGCTGATGGGTTTGTTGGTAAAAGGCAGCCAGGGCCAGGCGAGTTCTGGTCTCGGCGCCCGGATCGTCCAGACTCTGGTAAAGGGCAATGGCTGTTTCATAAGCGGCGATGGCATTGGCCCGGGCCGCTACAACTGCGCTGATCTTGAGACGCTGCCAGCGAGCCCGGTAGGCTTCGGCCAGGTCAAAGTTGGCTGCGGCTTCCGCTGCCGGATCGCGCCGGGCGCGGGCAGTGGTCAGCGCATCCGCAAAACTGCCCAGTTCTTGTTGTAACTGCGCCCAGGAGAGAGGCACCTCAGCGGCGCGTTTTGTTTTTTTGCTGGCCACCACCACTCCCTTCTGATACTTTACCGGCGATCCCGGTGCCAAAACTGAAGCATAGCGCAGACAGCTGTCCTTTGCCCCGAGGAACATTTGGGCAGGAAACGGGTTGGTTGGGTGGGGAATGAGAGACGCGCTGATCGTAGCAGCGATTAAAACTTCGTGCTAATCCGTTGGCCTGCGGCTGACCGTGCCGGTTATCAGGTCTATCTGGTAAAGACCCATCATTGCCAGATCGGTGGGGCTGCTGCCGGCCGCGAGATTGAGGCAAGGGACGGTCAGGTTGACTTCGTAAACCGTGGGGCTGAGCCATTGGCCGGCATCGGTTGGGTAGGGGAACCGGCCGGTTCCCGACCAAATCGAAGGCAACTCCCGCAGCTGAATTTCTCTGACAATGTTGTATTCGTCGTCCAGCTGCAAAAAGGCCAGGTCACGGTCGAGGCTGCAGCCATAGGCGAAATCACTGCCGGTGATGAGGCGCAGATAATGGCCATCCGGCGACAACGCCAGGCGCCACATCTCCACGGCGAAGACGCGGATCTGTTCCGCCGCGCCGCTGGCCACGTCCAGCCGCCAAAGGTAGTGCGCCAGACCGAGGCCAGCCGTCGGGTTCCCGACAAAGAAAAGATGCTCGCCGTCGGGCAGCCAGAGCAGTTCTGAGACGGGATCTTCATGTTCGTAGCGGAGTTGTTCGACGCCCCCGCTCGACACCATAATCGTGTGATGATCAACAACCTGCGCGATCCGGTCGCCGCTTCGCGCCAGCGGGGCGCCAGTCGCGCCGGCAGCCTGAATCTCAAAAGTGGCCCTGGCCTGAAATTGCCCATTGAGTAAGAGCGTCAGGGAGTAGACGCCGGGTTGCAGACCTGGGGCGGTGAAATCATAGACGGAAACGTCGCCGCGGACGCCGCTGGACCCGTATCGCGTGACGTCCCAGGGCTCTTCATGTTCCAGCCAGGGCTGGCCATTGCGACGCCATTCCCGGCGCAGGACGTCGTCAGCCGTCAGGTTCCAGTAGGTCCAGTAAGCGAAAACTTCGGTAGTACCGGCCGGAAAAACCGGTTGTGACAGCGTCGCTTCGGCCGGGCCAAAGTAGAGTCCAAATAGGCGGGCTTCGTCGCCCAGGTCAGCCGTTGGCAGCGGCCCGGCTGCGGTAGCGGTTACGGTGGGCGGAACTGGGGATGGCAGTGCTGTGAACGGCGTGGCGCTGGCTGTTGGGTCCAGGGCAATGGTCTGCCTGGTGACCTCTGGCACGCTGGTGGGTAGCGTGGCGGTCGCCGTCAGGGCTGTTGGGGTCACCGTAGTAACCACAGTTGGCAATGGTTCGGCGCCTGGCCCCGCCGGACGGCAACTGCTGAGGAGGAAGAGGAGGCAGCAGATGACGTAGTGACGTTTCATGGGTCCATTATCGTTGCTTGTCGCACTGGCTGCCGGGCGGGACCGGCACGCCTGGCCGACGCTACGCGTATGTAGGCGGAAAATGGCCGTAACCTGGTGGCCGGCAATAACTAAGAAAACACAAATGGCACGGCTGTCATAAAACAATCCGTGCCATCTGTGTTTCATTGATCAAAGCCAGCACGTATGCTGAAGGGGCAAAGCGGTTTACATATCGAAAGTTTCAAAGACCGAGACCTGGCCACCGTAGGTCAGGTGGGGATGGTTCTGGACGCGGGCCACGGCCGCATCAAGCGAGTCCGCGCTGATGATGGTATAGCCGGTGGGCGCCGGCGCGCTGGCGGCGCCGTCATGAACACCACTGCTCGTCACGTTCTTGGCCGCCCCGAACGGGTTGCCGCCGTCGACAATCGCCTGGCCCAGATCCTGGTACCAGGCGCCCCAGGCCGCCATCACCTCTGCCTGCTGCGCTTCGCTTTCCGGATACCCACCACCTGTGTAGACCAAAACAAACTTCGTCATGATATTTCTCCTTGCTCACGATTCGAGCTTCATGTTTAGCGTCATGAATACGTCGCGCAAGGGGCTGCCAGATCGACAGCCAATCTGACGAATTTGCCAGATTGGTGCGGCAAATTCTCCGGTTTGCTCAGATCAGCTTTGTGTCGCCAGCGCCTCGGCCAGGCCGGGCACATCAGCGGCACCGGCCGGTACCGTGATCGACGAGCCACCCAGATCGCCATTCAACGGCTGGTAGCGGCCACCCAGGCATTGGGCCAGGAACGCTTCAGCCACGCCAAAGAACGACAGGTTGTTGGCCGGCCGGGCAAAGCCATGACCCTCGTCCGGGTAAAGGACGTAGGTGACCGGGATATTTTTCTCCTGCATGGCAGCCACGATCTGGTCGGATTCATGCTGTTTCACGCGCGGGTCATTGGCGCCCTGGCCGATGAGCAAAGGCCGCACGATGTTGTCCACATGCGTCAGCGGCGACCGCTCCTGCAACAAGGCGCGCCCTTCTTCGGTGCGGTGATCACCCATGCGCTGGGCAAACAGCTCAATCATCGGCTGCCAATAGGGCGGCACGGATTGAATCAGCGTGATCAGATTGGACGGACCGACGATGTCGACGCCACAGGCAAACTTTTCGGGCGTGAAGGTCAGACCAACCAGGGTGGCATAGCCACCATAGCTACCGCCCATGATGGCGATCCGCTCCGGATCAGCGATTTTCTCAGCAATTGCCCAATCAACCGCGTCGATCAGGTCATCATGCATTTTGCCGGCCCATTCCAGGTCAGCGGCGTTGATAAAATCTTTGCCGAAGCCCGTTGAACCACGGTAGTTGACGCTCATCACGGCGTAACCCCGATTAGCCAGCCATTGATGGATCGGGTTAAAGCCCCAGGCGTCGCGGGCCCAGGGACCGCCGTGAACGAGGAGAGCCATGGGCAACGGTTCGTTCGGCCGGCCCGTCCCCTCGGGGTCATTGGCCAGCGGCAACGTCAGGTAACAAACCAGGTTGAGGCCATCGCGGGATTTGACGATTTGCGGGTGCATCTTGGCCAGCGGCAGCTCGGCCCAGGCGTCCTTGTTGTTGAACAGGAATTCCGCCTGGCGCGCTGTCCGGTCATAGCGGTAATAGCGGATGGGGCCGTTGTCGAGCATAAAGGCGACCGTCCAATAGCGATCATCCTGCGTGCGAGCAACGACGCTGATGTCGCCATCGGCAACCGTGGCCAGGTAATCCAGGTCTGGTTTGATGGCTTCGTCCAGGATTTGCCAGACGACCCGATCATAGTTAAAGGAAACGGCCTGGACCGTTTTCTCGGTCGGATGGATCAGCGCGCCATTGGCGTCGGCGCGATCATCTTCGGCGATCAGCTTTTTCTCGCCGCTGTCCAGGTTCAGGGCGTAGAAAGCGGCGGTATCCCGGTCACGAGAGTCCAGGATGTAGAGGATCCGGCCGGTCTTGTCAAAGCCCAACGCATTGGTCGTCAATGAATCCTTGGCCGGGATGCTCATGAACGGATCGCTGCTGGCATCATCGCCAACCGTATGCATCTCCATGCCGCCATCCGCCGTCTGCCGCACAGCGTAACGGACATTAAAATCGTCGTCACACAGATAGCCGACAAACCATTCATTCTGCTCCAGCAGGGTGCGCTCACCGCTTTCGATGTTGATCCGGTAAATGTCATGGAGCTGCGGATTGCGGTCGTTAAGCCCGACGATGATTTCGTTCGGGAATTTGGGGCTGGTTTTGTTGATCTGGGCAGCGACATTGTCGAATGGCGTCAGGTCACGGGTTTCACCGGTTGCCAGCGTGGTGCAATAAACACGCCAATTCTCATCGCCGCCGACATCCTGAATGAACAGGATATGCTGGTTGGTGTGAGCCCATTGGAACATGCGAATGCCCCGGTAGGTGTCAGTTGTCACCGGTTGGGCCGCGTTCGGCTCCGTCGCCGGCCCGACCCAGACATTGAGCACATTGTCGACCGGCGCCAGAAAGGCGATCCGGCTGCCATCCGGGCTGAGACGGGCCTGCGTCCGTTCCGGATTGCCAAAAAGGATTTCACGTGGGATTAAATCTTGATTATTGGTACTCATAGGTAACTCCATACCGCCATGATACCACCGGCGCGGGCTCCTGTCGTCATCCTCCAGGTGGAAATTGGCTGAGGGGTTGGCGTACCCGTCGGGTTCGCCAACCCCTCTACGGAGACGGGGTGTAAGCGAGGATGGTGGCGAGGGCGGGGTCGTGGTCGTTGAAGAAGTCGGTGGAGCTGAGTTCGACGGGGATGTCCGGGGGGAGCCAGACACGCGTGTCGTCCGGCGTGCTGAACTGCCAATACCGGTTGGAGACGGCAAAGGCGATGCCGGCGTTGGGTAGCCGGGAGACGACAGTGTCGCCATACAGGTTAGGGCTGCCGCCGGTTGGTTCGCCAACGAAGATCGTCTCGGTCTGGTTCTCCAATTCGGTGGCCAGGTTGGTCGCCGCCGAAAAAGTTTGGCGGCCGATAATCGTGAAAAAGTGACCCGGCCGGTTGATCTGCGGATGGCTGCTGACCAGCGCCAGCAAATCACCATACCGATTGTTATTGCCTCCGCCATTCAGCCGGATATCGAGGACAACCCGCTCTACTGTCTCGTTGGCGAGAACCTGGTTGATGTCGTCGATGAGCCGGCTGGTGCTGCCCAGCACCTGGTTGTACTGGATGTAGAGGGTCTGTGAATCGGCCAGGTAGGTGGACCAGTTGCGCTGGTCCCGGTTTTGCAGATAGAGTGTGCCCGGGCGCAGCGGCAGCCCGGTAGCCGGGCCATCAAGCCAGGCGCTGTAGGTTTCACTGCTGATAGGCGATGGGTTAAGGGTATGCTGGCTGCCATCGGCCAGCTTGATGAGGAAGGCGGGAGCATCAGCATCTCCGATGATACCCAGCGTCTGCAGGAATTCCGGCCGGATCAGCCAAAACGGTTCTGATTGCCGAATGGTCATCGGATTGTCGTGCGGGATGTAGGGCTGGAGAGCGGCGAGGGCAGCGGCAACCGGCCGGTTCCCGACACGCAACAATTGGCCGCCAATGTATTCCTCAAAAGGCGCCTGGGCGTTAATCAGAAACACGCCGTCGGCAAAGCTGTAAAACTGCAACGGATAGAGCTGGAAATTAACCGGGTCGTCCAGCAGATGAATGCTGCTATGGCCGTCCACGAAGGCCATGATCTCGGTCAGCCTGACGATGATTTCGGTTTCGCTCAGATTCGGTAGATCGGCGGCCAGAGCGGCCAGTTTGGCGTCATACGTTGCCGCCGGGACGCGATAGTACGGGTTGGGATGAAGCTGGTCGATACGTTCGCGAAAATAGGCCAGGTCGGCCAGCCACTCATCGACAGCGACAACTGATTCAGTATCCGCTGCCGCCACAGTCGGTGTCGCTGTGGGCTCACTGCTTGGTGAGGCGATAGCCGGGACTGTCGCCGTCGGCTCAGGGGGCGCCGGTTGTGTGCAAGCAGCTAGAGACCAGAGGCCAGACAGGCAAACGAGGAGCCAGAATGTCGTTTTGGCAGGATTTTTCATGGTACAATAACAGCCAGATTATATGTGCAAAGGACTATATATGCGTGCGCATATAGTGTAATGGCAAAATAGTTCATGTCAAGGTTGCTATGTCGTTAAAACATGTCTTGTTGGGAATGCTGCACAAGGGGCCGCGGTCCGGCTATGAGTTGAACAAAGCCCTCAATACCGTGGTCCATTATTTCTGGGACGCAGATCAAAGCCGGATCTATCGGACGCTCAATGGGCTGGTGGACAGTGGCTGGGTGAGCTTTGAGACCTTTATTCAAGAGGATAATCCGAACAAGAAGGTCTATTCGCTTACCAATAGCGGCCTGGTTGAATTACGGCGCTGGCTGGCCGAGCCGGGCAAGCGCATGGTCGAGCGACCGCGCAACGCCTTTCTGGTGCAGATGCATTTTAGCGAATTTGTCCCACCGGCCGCTCAAGCCGTCGTGCTGCAGGAGCACCTGGCATGGTTGCAACAACAGCTGGCTGAGCTGGAGGCCAATGCAGCCAAAATCAACCTGACTATCCCTTTCCCGGAGGACAGCTTGCAGCACGGCCTCTCCCGCAACGAGTTTACGCTGGACTACGGCATCGAGCGGTATCGTTTCGAGATCGCCTGGGCCGAACGGATGTTGCGGCTGCTGGCGGCGGCGCCGGACGCCTGAGCCGACTCAGGGTACCAGCAACACCTTGGCCACATTGCCCGGCTCGTGGATCAGCCGTTCAAACCAGGGGCCACCCTCAGCCAGCGGTGCTTCGACAATCCAGGGATCCAGACGGATGGCACCCTCGTCCAGAAGGCCTATCGCCTGTTGGAAGTTGGCCGGCGAATAGGAAAATGAGCCGCGCACCACAATCTCGCGACGGATGATGTCGGCGGCGGGCATCGGGCCGACTTCTTCGTGCAGGCCGCTGAGGATGACCGTGCCGGTGGGCCGGGTCGCCGCCACACATTGGGCCCGCGTGATCGTAGCGCCGACCGCGTCCAGGGCCAGATCAACCCCCTCGCCGCCAGTCGCCTCGCGCACAGTCGGGACCAGGTCAAGCGCCTGCGGATTCAGCGGCCGGCCGCCCAGTTCGGCCGCCATCGCCAGACGGGCCGGCTCCAGGTCGGCGATATACACGTTGGCCGCGCCCGAACGTAGCAATACCTGCAGCGCGAGCAACCCGATCGGGCCAGCGCCGATTATGAGGATGTTCTTGCCCTGAACGTCACCGGCGATCTCGCCGATGCGGACGGCGCAGCCAACCGGTTCGGTCAGCGCCCCGAGGCGGAGCGAGAGGCTCTCTGGCAGCGGGTAAGCGGAGCGGGCCGGCACGGTGAGGTATTCGGCGTAGGCGCCCGGCCGGTGCGCCCCCACCAGCCGCCGCGTCGGGCAGAGCTGGGCCAGGCCGCGGCCGATCCAGGGCGAATCCGGGTCGCAGGCCAATGGGTTAACGGTAACGGGTTGGCCGATGCGAAAATCGGCGTCCACTCCGTCGCCCAGCGCAACAACCTCGCCGGAAAATTCGTGACCCATAATCAGCGGCGGCACACGCAGCGAGTTATGGCCCAGGTAGCCGCCTAACTCTGAGCCGCAAATGCCGGCATAGGCAACCTTGATCAGCAGTTCACCCGATCCGGCTTCCGGCCGGGGCAGATCTTGCATTTCCATCTGACTGGGGGCGGTCCAAACCAATGCTTGCATGTTTTCCTATCTCCTTTTCTCTTGGCGAGAGCCCTTATGGCAGCCAGACGCTGCCTCTACCAGTTTACCTCAGGCAGTAGCCGATATTCGTCACTGTCACAAAATCGACATTTGTGCCAAACTGTTGAGGTGTCGGGGAACCTTTTGCCATTGGCTGGCGTTTGACTGGTAGGGTCGGGGCTGATCCGGCCGGTTTACCTTGCCACGAGGAGTTAGAACATGTCTGCGAAACCAAATTTTCGCCGTAAACGCTCACTACTGTTGATTCTGACGCTGTTCGTCGTCGGCCTTGTCGGGGCTGGCGGCGTCTGGTGGTGGCAGAATCGGGACCGGGCCGAGCCCGGCGAAGGCGGGCTGGTCGTGCGCGTCGAGACTGGCGGCGCCGCCACAGAAGCCGTCCTGACCGGCGGCGGTACCAGTGACGCCCAGCTTGTGCTCACCCTGAGCGCCGGCCAGGCCGAACCCAAGACCGCTGCCCGCATCGCTCTCGCCGAGGGCACCCCCCTGAGCGAAGCGGAAATCGAGGCGATCCTGGCCCGGCTGCCAGAGCTGCTGCCGGAAGATGGGGATGTGGTCGAATTTTCCTTGCCCACGGAAACCCTGCCGCCACCGCAGACGGGTGACCGGGTAGACGTTCCCTTCCCCCCGCCTGATGCGCCGCCCGCCGTGGTAGAAGTGCCGACTGGGCCGCTGGAAGTGCTCCGTTTTAGCCCGGAAGGGCCGATTCCGCTGGCGCCCTTCCTCAGTGTGACGTTCAACCAGCCCATGGTGCCGCTGGCGACGGTCGAGATGCTGTCAGCCACCGAGGTGCCTGTTAATCTGACGCCGGCGCTGCCCGGCGTCTGGCGCTGGCTGGGCACGCAGACATTGACCTTTGAGTATGAGGGAGATGAGGATTTCCCCAAGGCGACCGAGTTTGTGGCCGAGATACCGGCCGGTACCCTTTCCGCCGCCGGCAACGCCCTGGCCGAAACCGTCACCTGGACTTTCACCACACCGCCGCCCCAGGTGACCCGCTTCTACCCCAGCAACGGCCCCCAAAAGCTGGATCCCCTCTTTTTTGTGGCTTTCAACCAGCAAATTGACCCGGCCGCCGTTCTGGCCACCATTAACATGACCAACACCAGCCTGCGCCTGGCCACGGCTGACGAGATCGCCGAAGACGAAACCGTCGCCCTGATGGCTGAATCGACGCGTGCCGGCACCTGGCTGGCGTTCCGGCCAACCGAGCGGCTAGAGCCGGACACCACCTACGACATTACCATCGGCCCCGGCACACCTTCAGCCGAAGGGCCGCTGCTTACCGAAGAGCCTTACAACAACTCCATCTACACCTATGGTCCGCTGGAAATTGTGCGGGCTGACTGTGCCTATTACTCGGGCGAATGCCCGCCACTGACGCCGCTGCAAATCGTCTTCAGCAACCCGCTGGATACCGCTGTGTTTACCGACACGATGATCGGCATCGATCCTGATCTGCCTGGCGCCATTGTCGAGGTTTTTGGCAATACCATCAGTATTCGGGGCGCGACTGTAGGCCAGACAACCTACAACGTTTTCCTGAGCGGCGACATTCAGGATATCTTTGGCCAGACGCTGGGCGACGATGAAACGCGTAACTTCAAGGTCAGTTCGGCGCTGCCGGGACTATATGGTCCGGACCAGCCCTTTGTCACCCTGGACCCATCGCTGCAACGGCCCGTTCTCTCCGTCTTTGCCATCAACTATTCCCGGTTGGAGATTGAAGCATACCGGGTGACGCCGGCCGATTGGCAGGCGTATCTCATTTACCAGGACGAATATCGTTATGAGGATAACCCGCCATCGCCCCCCGGCGAACGCGTTCTCAACACGACCGTGGATCTGGATGCGGCCGATGATGTCCTGACCGAAGTGCCCATCGAACTGGAAGATGCGCTCGACGGCACGACGGGCCACCTGCTTGTGATCATCAAACCGCCTGCCCGCGAGATCCCCGATCGCTACTCCGAAAGCTCGCAGACGAAGGTTGTCTGGTTGCAGGTGACCCAGATCGGCTTGGATGCGGTGGCAGACGATGAGCGGCTCGTCGCCTGGGCCACCGACCTGGCCACCGGCGCGCCTTTGTCGGGCGTCCAGCTTGCTCTCGGCAACAGCAGTGCCACCACGGCTGCTGACGGTCTGGCAGAGTTGGATGCGCGCCAGGGCGGCGTCCTGGTAGCGACGCTGGGCGAGGATGTCGCCATCCTGCCACACAGCTATTACCGCTGGGATGAAGCGAGCTGGGCCGTTTATGAGGCCCAGGACGAACTGCGCTGGTATGTGACCGATGACCGCCGGCTGTATCAGCCGGGTGAAACCATCCATGCCAAGGGTTGGCTGCGCCTGATTGGCCAGCAGCTCGGCGGCGATGTTGGCCTGGTTGACGGGCTGCAAGGCGTTAACTTCGAGGTCTACGACCCGCAGGGCAACCTGCTGACCAGCGGTACTGCGCCAGCCAGCAGCCTGGGTGGCTTTGACCTCAGCTTTGAGCTGCCCGACAACAGTAACCTGGGCGATGCCTACATCCAGTTGACCGCGACCGGCGCCATCCCCGGCGATGGGCGCACCTATTACCATTACTTCCAGATTCAGGAGTTCCGCCGGCCGGAGTTTGAGGTGACGGCGCGCAATGAGACGACCGGCCCCTACTTCGTCGGCGGCAGCGCCACGGTGGCGACCACGGCGGAATATTTCGCCGGCGGCCCGCTGCCCAATGCGGAAGTCAACTGGCTGGTTCAGGCCAGCCCCTCCAGTTATCAGCCGCCCAACTGGCCCGGCTTTGTCTTCGGCAGTTGGACGCCCTGGTGGTATTACGATTACTTCTACGCCGCGCCCGCTTATGAAGAGGATGTTTATTATGGCGGTCCGGTTTACGAAGAAAGCCGCGTGCAGACCTTCAGCGGTGTGACCGACGCCAGCGGCACCCATTACCTGCAGATCGACTTCGAGGCGATGAGCCGGCCGCAGCCGTTCAGCGTCATGGCTGAGGCGACCGTCTTTGACGTCAACCGCCAGGCCTGGACCGGCGCCACCTCGCTGCTGGTCCACCCGGCCGATCTTTACGTTGGCCTGCACAGCGACCAGACCTTCGTCAAAAAGGGGACGCCGCTGGAAATCCAGGCGATCGTGACTGATTTGGATGGCAATGCGGTGGCCGGACGGCCTATCGAAATCCGCGCCGCCCGGCTGGAGTGGCGTTACCGTCAGGGCAGCTGGGGGGAGGTCGAGGCCGACGTGCAATTCTGTGCGGTCGAGTCCACGACTGAGCCGGTGCTCTGCACCTTCGACACTCCCAACGGCGGCGAATACCGCATCACGGCCACGATTCAGGATGAGAGCGGTCGCGAGAACATGAGCGAGTTCACCCGCTGGGTGAGTGGCGGGAACCGGCCGGTCTCCCGCAACATCGAGCAGGAACAGCTGCTGCTCATTCCCGACAAAGACGAATACCAGCCCGGCGACACCGCCCAGATCCTGGTCCAGGCTCCCTTTTACCCGGCTGAAGGGCTGCTGACGGTCAGCCGCAACGGCATCCTCTACACGGAACGGTTCCAAATTGGCGAGGATGGCACTGCCACGCTGCAAATACCCATCGCGGAAGAGCATGTCCCTAACCTGGAGCTTCAGGTTGACCTGGCCGGCAGCGCCCCGCGCACGGATGACGAGGGCCAGCCCCGGCCGGATCTGCCGGCGCGGCCAGCTTATGCATCCGGCAACCTCTCCCTGCGTATCCCGCCCTTGAGCCGGACATTGACCGTCAGCGCCAGCCCGCAGGCCAGCGCCCTGGCTCCTGGCGAGAGCACTGCCGTCGACGTGACCGTGCTCGATGCCAACGGCCAGCCGGTGCCGGATGCCGAGCTGCTGCTGGTCGTGGTCGATGAGGCGATTCTGGGCTTGAGCAATTACCAACTGCTGGACCCGATCAACATCTTCTATCCCAATCGTTGGGGCGGCACGCAGACCGTCTACGGCCGGCAGAGCATCATCCTGGCCAACCCGGAGCAGCTTGCGCCGGAAGTGACAGCAACGCCAATGGCTTTTCCTACATCGGTCGCTCTTCAAAGTGCTGGTGGTGAGGACACAGCTAGCTTCGCGACTGAAGGCGAAATGGTCATGGAAGAAGCGGAGATGGCCTATGACGCTGACATGGCTGATGAATTTGGGGCGGCTGCGGCCCCATCTACCAACGATGGCTCGGCACCACCCATCGCCGTCCGTACCGACTTCAACCCGCTGGCGACCTTTGCCCCGGCGGTGCGCACGGACAGCAGCGGCCAGGCGACTGTTGAAGTCAGTCTACCGGACAATCTGACCCGCTACCGGGTTATGGTGGTGGCCGTGGCTGGCGGTCAGCAGTACGGCACGTCCGAAGCCAACCTGACGGCCCGGCTGCCGCTGATGGTGCGCCCCTCGGCGCCCCGCTTCCTGAACTTTGGCGACCAGGTGGAGTTCCCGGTTGTGCTGCAGAACCAGACGGATGAACCGCTGGTGGTGGATGTGGTGCTGGCGACGACAAATCTGGAGATGACAGGACCGGCCGGTTTCCGCGTTGACGTCCCGGCCAACAACCGGGTCGAAGTCCGCTTCCCGGCCACAACCGTCGGCGTGGGCACCGCCCGCTACCAGGTAGCCGCCGTTTCCGGCGACTATGCTGACGCCGCCTCCGGCTCGCTGCCGGTCTACACCCCGGCCACGACCGAGGCGTTTGCCACCTACGGCGTCCTCGACGGCGGCGCGGTGGCCCAGCCGCTGGCCTATCCTGAGGGTGTTTACCCGCAGTTCGGCGGCCTGGAGATCAGCACCTCCTCGACGGCGCTGCAAGCGCTGACCGACGCCGTTCTTTATCTCAGCAGCTATCGCTACGAAGGCTCCGAACAGCTTGCCTCCCGCATCCTCGGCATTGCCGCCCTGCGGGATGTGCTCGATGCGTTCGAGGCTGAAGGGCTGCCGTCGCCGGCCGAGCTTGAGGCAGCCGTGGCCCGCGACATCGAGACGCTGTATGGCATGCAGAACTTCGATGGCGGCTGGCCCGTCTGGGAACGGGGCCGGGAATCCTATCCGTTCCACACCATCCACGTGGTGTACGCGCTGCAGATGGCCCAGAGCAAGGGGTACGAAGTCCCGGCCGACATGCTGAGCCGCGGTCTGGACTACCTGCGTAACATCGAGCAGTATTACCCCCATTACTACGGCCAGTACATCCGCCATACACTGAGCGCCTATGCGTTGTTTGTCAGGCACGAGCTGGGCGAAAGCGATCCGGCCAAGGCAGCGGCGCTGTTCACCGAGTCCGGCCTCGACGGCATGTCCATGGAAGGGCTGGCCTGGATCTGGCCGGTGCTGGCCGAGGGTGGTTACAACGCTGAGACCGCGGCGATTGCCGACCACTTCGCCAACCGCGTCGTGGAAACGGCCGCTGCCGCCAACTTCACCACCTCTTACGGCGATGAAGCTTACTTGATGCTCCATTCCAATCGGCGCACGGATGCCGTCATCCTCAGCGCCCTGATCAGCCAGACGCCGAATAGCGACCTGATTCCGAAAGTGGTGACCGGCTTGCTGGCCCATCAGACCCGAGGCCGCTGGCTCAACACGCAGGAGAATGTCTTTGTGCTGCTGGCGCTGGACCGTTACTTCAACACCTTTGAGGCGACGGAGCCGGAGTTTGTGGCCAGCCTGTGGCTGGGTGAGACTTACACCGGAAGCTATCAGTTCGTCGGCCGGAGCACCGAGACGCAGCAGTCGTTTATCCCGATGGATTACCTGCTGGCCACGTTGGCCGAACCCGGCACCACTGAAGACTTGATCTTCGGCATGGAAGGGGTTGGCCGGCTCTACTACCGGCTGGGGCTGAGTTATGCGCCGGATGACCTCGATCTGGATCCGCTGGACATGGGTTTCACAGTCCAGCGTAGCTACGAGGCGGTCGACGACCCGGAGGATGTCTGGCAGGATGAGGATGGTGTCTGGCACGTACGAGCCGGCGCTCGCGTGCTGGTACGCGTCTCGATGGTGACCAACAACCGGCGTTACCATGTGGCGCTGGTCGATCCGCTGGCGGCTGGCCTGGAGATCATCAACCCGGCCCTGGCCAACACCCAGAGCCCGCCGCCTGATTCCCTGACGCCCGATGCGCGCGAAACCTGGTGGTGGTGGGGTCCGTGGTACGAGCACCAAAACCTGCGCGAGGAGCAGGCGGAGGCGTTTGCGACGTTGCTCTGGGAAGGTAGCTACACCTACAGCTACTACGCCCGGGCTACCACGCCCGGCACCTACATCGTCCCGCCGGCCCACGCCGAAGAGCTCTACTTCCCCGAGGTCTTCGGCCGCAGCGGTAGCGATGTGCTGGTGGTGGAGGATTAGGAGAGTGGTGGGGTGGCGTGTAGGCGCCACCCCACCAATGCGAGGACGTGCGGGTCCGCGAGGTTTCACGAGGTTCCGCGAGGTTCCACGAGGTTCCCACGACGGCGTTCCACGAGGCGCTAAAGCGCCACGCTACGGGCGCGTCCGCTTAAGGCGGACTTAGGTTTCGTGTTTGGCTGCGTCGCGGGTTGAGCCATTTGGGCCAATGATTGTGACCTGCTTAGGCCTAATAGGTCTCTTTTTGTCAATCGCGACCGCCCATTAGTCCCCAGTTGAGCACAATCAAGCGAACCCACAATGGCTGAACCCATCAGCCAAACACGAACAAAAAGTCCGCTTCCAGCGGACGCGCCCGTAGCGTGGCGCTTTAGCGCCTCGCGCTGCCGGGCGACGCGCTATGCCAACCTACGACAAGCCTAAACTGACTCATGCACCCCCGGCCGAAACCCCGCCGCGATCGCTGCCACCGTGCCGGGTGGTGTCAGGAGGGCGACGGCAGCCTGGGGATCAGCGGGTTGGGGTGGACCGTAACCGGCCGGTGCCCATTCGCGCAAGGCACCATCCCACCAGAGCATGGCCTTGTCCCCTTGAGCAACCATCACCCCATCCGGGAGATCTCCCAGGGTGGCTGGGTGCGTCCGCTTGCGTTTGTCCCACAAATAATAAGCGTCGGTCAGCCGCTGTTCGTGCAGGACGGCGTCGATCTCGCTGAGTTTGCGGCGGTTGGGACCGGCCGGTGCCCCATGCGCCCGCCCCCAGGCCGCCCGAAACTGCTCCGCCCGTTCCCGCTGGCACATAAAACAGGGACGGTGGCCCGCTGCCAGCGCCGTCGCCTCATCCAGGAAAAACAACTCCGTCCAGCTGCCGGGCTGCATGATCTCCCGGTGCCAACCATTAAATTCCAGGGCGCAGATAATCCACGCCTTCGAGCGATACGGTACGACGATCTCCTGCCGTTCATTGTGCAGGATGCCCCGGTTGCCGGTGAATGTACCCCGGGCCGGGTTGGCGATGATGTCGCCGAAAGGGGTGACGCGGTTTCGTTTAGGCATAGGCTATACCAATGTTGTGAGATTGAATTCTCATGTATTATCAGGAACAAACAAATTGGCTGGATATATCAATCTGGCCGCCAGCAGAGAAATCATGGAATTTTATCAAAACCGCTCATCGTTTGATACCCGGTTTTTTATCAATACCAATGATTACCGGCAGACGCTGGTCTGGCAGCTACGCCCGCTCCAATTGATTGGCAAGAGCTCGCATTGCCTGCCCGATGGCGGGGACCGGACCGCGTATAACCCATTGTTACGCCTGCTGATCTGTGGCAGCTGGGACGCGGGCATCAGCTGTGTTCAGGTCGATACTCACGAACTGCTCTGGGACCGTACCGACCTGCTCGGCATCCAGAACGTGCAGATGTCTGCTGCCTCACCAGATCTTCTGTACGTTGAGCTGGAGGCACCTGACTACATACCGGGTAGCTTTGGTGGTGTTGTGGTCTTGGATGTGCGCTCCGGAACAGAATTGGCCCGCTATGAAAAATGGCACAGTTTCTACACGCATCCTTACCTGGCCAGGCACGTGGCAGTCGCCGACGATAACATTATCCTCATCGATGATGAAATGGCGGTAGTCAATCAGATTGGCATGAACTACTTCGCCATCCTGGATGTCGCCTTCAGGGAACAGCACATCGCTGTCGCCGAGGGGCGTACCGGGCTTAGAGTATTTGATGATGGCGGAACCGAACTTCTGCATTATCGCGAGCCGGGCAAACAAAATATCAGCCACTGTCGCTTTGACCTGGAGCAACCCCGTGTTCACTGCCTCAATAAGATTTCGGCAGACCGGGGTCGTTTGATCACCGTTGATTACGTCAATGGCGAAAAATGCGCCGAGCATTTGCTGGATGACTGTACTGAGTTCTGCTTTCTGGACGATTCGCCCCATTACGTTAACCGAACCGGCCAGATATTTCGGGCAGCAGATGGCCAGGTTGTGCAACGTCTTGCCTTTTAGTTCAGATCAATCCAGCCCATTGCCTAGAAAGGCACAACCGGTAGCCGCAAAACTGACTGATGTTCACTGTCATGATAGATGAGATGCTCCTGTGGCAGCAGTTGCGTGGCCTGGCCAACCGGCTCGCCGGTGCCGGGGTTGCGGGCCCAGCGTGGGTGGGCGCCGCCAGCCAGGAGCAGGCGCAGCCGGTGGCCCCGGCGGAACTGGTAGGCGGTCGGCGCCAGGGTGACGGTGAGCCTTAGGGCGCCGGCTTCGTCCGGCTCCGCTGAGGCGATATCGAGGCGGGCCAGACCGTCGCAGACGTTGGTCGACTTACCGGCCGGATTCACATCATTCAACCGCACAAACAGGTCCGCTGACGGGGTATCTACCTTCAGATAAATCGTAGCGCTAACCGGGCCGATGATCTCCATAGGGGTCGCCAATGGCTCGCTTGTAAAGAGCAGGACATCGCCGCGCGTTTCCAGCGGCGCATTGTCAACCCGGCCAGCCGCCGGGCTGAACAGGTTGCCGCCCAGCGACGGTGTTGGGTCGGCCGGATCGTAAGTGAAGCGGCTGTTGGCTCCGGCCGACGTGGGGGTCGTCCGGCTGAGGCCGCTGGCCGGTTGCAGATAGTAGCTGGTGGTCGTGGCCGTGGGCGGGTAGCTGTCCAGCTCGCGCCACGTTTCGGCGCCCATGACGAAGAGGCGGACAGGCCGCTCCCGCAGCCGGCTTTTGTCGCCACGCAGCTGAGCATCAAACCAGTCAACTGCCATTTTCAAAGGCTGGCTCATGACCTGGCTGTCCTGGTGACCCCAGGGGCCGATGGTGAGGTGCGGCTGCTTGCCGGCGGCGCACATCAGCGCGTAATCGGCCAGTTGGCTGTGCAGGAAGATGTCGTACCAGCCAGCCACCATATGGACGGCGGCCCCGGTTCGGCTCACCTGGTCACGAAAATCAGCGGCTTGCCAATAGGGGTCGTCGGCGCGACCTTCGGTCTCCAGCCAATGCTGGAAGAAAGCGGCCGGTTCGCCGAGAATGATCCGGTCGGCGTTTTGCAGGGCGATGGCATTGTAACCGGCCGGTACCAGCTCATCGACCTGGCGCAAGAGCTGGAAGTTCTGCCATTTGCTCAGTTTGCGGCTGATGACCCCCTGGCCGGTACCCGCTACCACCAGCGCCCAGCGCAGGCTCAGCTCCAGGGCAAAGACGCCGTCGGCGAAGGTGAGCTGGCGCAATTCCGAGCTGGTTGTTACCGGCACCAGTGCTTGCAGCTCCGGCCCGGCGTCGCCGGCGATGGCCCATTGCACCAGGCCGAGGTAGCTGTTGCCCCACATGCCGATCTGCCCATTGAACCACTTTTGCTGGCGCAGCCAGCTGACGGTCGCTAGCCCATCGGCTGTTTCGTTAATGAAGGGTACAAAGTTGCCGCCGCTGTCAAACTGACCGCGCGTGCCGGCAACCAGGACGTGGTAGCCCCGCTCGGCAAAGCGATGGGCGGCGAAGATCAGCAGCAGGCCGCCGGGAAACGCCTCCCAGCCGCGCCCGTACGGCGAACGAATGAGGATGGTGGGATGGTCGCCGTCACCGGCCGGCGCATAATGATCCGCCATTAACTTGACCCCATCCGGCATCGGGATGGGGATGTTCCGGCTGGTCTTCACCCGGTTTCGGACCGGCGGCAGCCCCAGCTTCCGAGCGTACCAGGCCCGCCGCCCGCCCCAGAGGAGCCAGACTACGGGGATAAAAAGCAAAGCCAGATAGCGCAAATATTTCATCATCTCCTCCTGCCGGGCTGTTGCCGGCGTCTGCTGGGTAGCAGAAATTCTACGCCAGAACGGGCAGAAGGCGAGGGGTCCCCAACCCGACGGGTCCACCACCCGACGGGTCCACCACCCGACGGGTCCGCCACCCGACGGGTCCACCACCCGACGGGTCCACCACCCGACGGGTCCACCACCCGACAGGTCCCACCACCCGATTGGGTCTGACCACCTCGATTTGGTCCCGATGGAATCCCGGACCGGATCCACTACCCGACGGGTCCGCGCTTCCCATCTTGTACCCCCTGCGCAATTGGCCTACAATGCTCGCCATGGAACTGCTGGAGCGGGATTTCCACCTGGCTGAACTGGCCCAGGCGTTAGCTGTGGCGGAGCGGGAAGCGGGGCAGCTGGTCCTTGTCAGCGGTGAGGCAGGCATTGGCAAGACAAGTCTCATCGAACAGTTTGCCCGGCAGCAGCGCAGCGGCCGGCGCCTGCTCTGGGGCGCCTGCGATGATCTGTTTACGCCCCGTCCCCTGGGGCCGCTGCATGATATCGCCCGGCAGACGGGCGGCGCGCTCGCTGCTCAGCTGCAAACACCCACAGACCCCGCCGCCGTCGCCGCCGCCTTCCTCGCCGAATTGCAGCGCCCCACGCTTGTTATCATCGAAGATATTCACTGGGCCGATGAGGCCACCCTTGACTTGCTCAAATACACCGGCCGGCGCCTGGGCCAGACCAGGGCGCTGCTCCTGGTTACCCTACGCACCGATGGGGTTGAGGCCGCCCCGCCCCTGCGTCTGCTGCTGGGCGACCTGAGCCGTAATGCGACCACGCGCCGGCTGGAATTGGAGCCGCTCTCGGCGGCGGCCGTGCGCCGGCTGGCAGCAGATAGCGCACTGGATGCTGAAGCGCTGCTGGCGCAGACCGGCGGCAATCCCTTTTATCTCCGTGAATTACTGGCGGCCGGTTCCGGCGAGATCCCGGTTACGATCCGGGATGCGGTCCTGGCCCGGGTGGCACGCCTGTCGTTATCCGGCCGGGCGGTCATTGAGGCGGCGGCGGTGATTGGCGCCCGTATTGAGCCGTGGCTGCTGGCCCAGGTGGTCCAGGCGGAGGCGCCAGCCGTGGCCGAGAGCCTGGCCCTCGGCATCCTTCGCTCCCACGAAGCCCATTACAGCTTCCGTCATGAACTGACCCGCCAGACTATCCTGGCGGCCCTGCCATTAAACAAGCGGATGTTCTGGCACCAGGCGGTCCTGGATGTGCTGAAAGGAACGGCCACGGACGTCACCCAGCTGGCCCACCACGCCCTGGGCGCGCAGGACCATGCCGCCATCCTGCAATATACCCAGCAGGCGGGTCAGGAGGCCGCGGCGCTGGGCCTGCATCGGGCTGCGGCTCGCTGGTTTGATCAGGCGCTGCCCTATGTCCACGAGCTTGAAGTCGCCGAGCAGATCGCGCTGCATGAGCAGGTTGGCCTCAATAACCAGTCTGTAGATCTGGAAAAGAGCCGGCTTGCCTTTGCCCAAAGCGCTGAGCTGGCCAGAGCAGCCAACATGCCCATGAAATTGGGCCATGCCCTATCGCGCATGGCGGTGGTTCATTACCGGCGCGCCGAGTTTACCGAATGTGATCGGTTGCTCAGTGAGGCGTTGACCATCCTGGAACCGCTGGGGCCAAGCCCGGCGCTGGTCGGTACGTATCCCTTGTTGGCGATGCGCCAGTTGCTCCAGGGTCAGGCGGCCGAAGCGATTCGCTATGCTGACAAAGGGCATGAGATTGCCCAGCAGCTGGATCGGGTAGAGGATCAGTTACAGGCGTATCAGATCTTTGGCCTGTGCACCATGCCGCTGGACCACACGGAGGGTCTGGCCCATCTGCGCCGCTGCCTGGAGATGTCGCTGGAACATCGGCAATACCGGATGGCCGGCACCCTCTACGCCAACCTGATCATGCACGGCCTCGATGTCTATGACACGGCGGGGGTTGATCGGCTGGTGACCGAAGCCAGGGCTTATCTCCAGGAACATGATCTGGACTTCAATTTGAACATGGTAACGGCCTGGGAGGCGATGTTGCGGCTTTACCAGGGGCGTTGGGTCGATTGCGAGGCGAAGGCTCAGTCTGTTCTGGCGACAAAGGCGGCGCCCATTGCCCGCATTCCGGCGCTGGTGGCGCTTGGCCGGCTATTGGCCCGGCGCGGCGACGCGGCTGCCGCTGCGGAACGGCTGGCCGAAGCGGGCCGGCTGACGCGCCAAATTGGCAATCAACAGCGCAGCGGCATTTACTTTTGTGCGGCGGCTGAAGCGGCCTGGCTGGCTGACGAGCCGGAGCAGATAGAGGCGCTGGCCGCCGAATATCTGGCGACAGCCATCCGCAACAGGCTGCCCGGCTTCGCTGCTGAGATGGCCTATTGGCTGGGCCAGACTGGCGCGACGCCGGCCACGCAGCCCTGGATGGTGGCGCCGTATGTGGCTGAGCTGGCGGGTGAATGGGAGCGTGCGGCGGCTGGTTGGGCGGCGCTGGGCTGCCCCTACGAGCAGGCGCGTGCCCTGGCCGCTGGCACTGAGGTTGCTCAGAAAGAGGCGCTGCTGTTGCTGGAACCGTTAGGGGCGCAGCCGCTCAGTGACCGGGTGCGCCAGCAATTGCGTGAAGCCGGCGTCACCGCCATCCCGCGCGGGCCGCGGGCGACCACGCAGAACAACCCGTTTGGCCTCACCAATCGGCAGTTGGATGTTTTGCGTTTGCTCCTGGAAGACGAAACCAATGCCGGTATCGCGACGCGGCTGCACATTTCGCCCAAGACGGTGGAGCATCATGTGTCGGCTATCCTGGGCAAACTCGATGTGGCCACACGCGAGGAGGCGGCTGAGCGGGGCCGCCAGCTATTCCCCTAAATTGAGGGTTGGGTGAAAACAAAATAGGGGCGGCTGCCCGATGTGCTCCAGCTTCGTCTGGCCTATGCTGGCAGGAACTTTGCTAAGTTCTTACCGGCCGGTCACGAACCGGCCGGTTGCCATCCCCGTGGAGATTGCCATGCCTAAGACCTTGTTTGTCCTGACCGTCATCGCCACCCTTTTTCTCATCCAGATTCCGGCCGCAGCAGCGCTGCCCATGTCGAGCCAGACCATCATTCATGTGACAACAGAAGCTGATGAAGTAGATATTAATGGCGAATGTTCCTTGCGCGAAGCCGTTGCTGCTGCCAATAGCGATTTGCCGATTGATAGCTGCGCTGCCGGCCACGGCAGTGACATCATTGTGTTGCCGGAGGGCACTTTCTCGCTGCGTAGTAACATCAACGGGGCGAGTGGACCATTCGGACCCCTGATTGTGACCGATAACCTTTCCATTCAAGGCTTTAGCGCTACGGCCACTATCATCGATGGTTATTTCACAGATGATATCTTTGTTCTGCCTGAGACAGAAGCCGTCACGTTCACGTTGTATCGTGTCTGGGCCCGTGGGGGCAACCATGGGATGGCGATTAATGGCACGGCTAACGTCACGGTCCAGGACAGCCGCCTGTCTGATAACCGCGGCAGCGGCATCTATGCAGCCGCTTTTCAAGATGTTACTCTCACTGTGCTGGATAGCCGCCTGGATCACAACGAGGAGCGCGGGCTTGATTATCTCAGTAGCTATGGCTCGGTGCTGATCGTGAACTCCCTCATCGACCACAATTACAATAGCGGCGTTGCCAGTGGGCAGAGCCCCATCACGATAATGAACAGCACCATTAGCGCTAACTCCGCGCCTGACAATGGCGGGGGCTTGCATCTACGCTCAGTCTGCTGCTCTGGGGTGACAGCCTACTACCTTTATAACGTGACCATCGTCAACAACTGGGCTGATTCTGACTTGAACGGTTATGGTGCCGGTGGCGGTATCTTTCTGGGCTTTTACCCTGATGACACGCTGGAGCTTAAGAACAGCCTAGTGGCCGATAATTACCGCGGACTGGATGATGAAGATTGCGGTGGCGCCGGTGTTCTGTTGAGTCGTGGCTTCAACTTGCTTGGAGCGGTGTCCTACTGCGAAGTCAGCGGTGATACTCAGGGCAATATCACCGCGACGGATCCCCAGATCGGCAGGCTGGCCGATAATGGCGGCCCAACGATGACCCATGCTCTCCTGCCATCCAGTCCGGCCATCGATGCCGGCAACGCGCTGGCCTGTGTTGGCCCCGATCTGGAACTGCTGACCGAGGATCAGCGGGGTTTCCCCCGGCCTTTGGACGGCGACAATAGCGGCAGTAGCCGCTGCGATATCGGTGCCTACGAATATGAGTATCAACCGCCGCCACCGGCCAATTACAGTTTCACTGTGAATCGGGATACCGATGCACCGGACATGAACCCCGGTGATGGACTTTGTGATGGGTCGATTAATGCCGGCGAGCAATGTTCCTTGCGGGCCGCCATTGAAGAGCTAAATGCGCTGGGTGCTGGCCAACTGCCCCATGAGATCCGCTTTGACCTGACCGGTGCCAGCCCCTTCACCATCAGACCGGCCACGCCTTTGCCTGCGTTAAGCGTCCCGGTCAGAATTCTGGGGCAAAGCCAGGCCGGCGCCAGCTGTCCGACCCCAGACCTGCCCGCCAATCTACTCGTCTTGCTGGATGGGAGCCTGGCAGGGTCAACTGCAGCCGGTCTGGAACTGGGGGCCGGTAGCGACGGCAGTTCTATCAGTGGTCTGGCCATTGGGAATTTTGGCTCTGGCATTGCCGTGGAGGCCAGCGACGACAATGTGATGACCTGCAACCTGCTTGGCGTCAGCGTTGATGGTGTCACCGCCATGCCTAATCACAGAGGTATTCGGCTAAGTGAAAATGCCCTGGGTAACCGGATTGGCGGGTTGACGGGTCCTGGCCAGCGCAACGTGATTGCCGGCAACAGCCAATACGGCATTGACGCCTATTCGTCTACGATTATTGCCGGCAACTACATTGGTACGACCGCAGATGGGCTGGCCGCCGCCGGCAACGATATTGGGGTGCATACGGCGGGGCGCAACAATCTCATTCGTGGTAACACGATAAGCGGCAACCGGATAGGTCTGGCGCTTGAAGCTGTCAATGATCGCATCTACAGCAACCTTGTTGGTCTTGACGCGATTGGTGCCAACCCCCTGCCCAATCAAAATCATGGCATTGCTCTGAACGATGGGCAGGCGATAGTTGGCGGTTCAGGAAATCTAGCCAATCAGATTGCTTTTAACGGTGGTGATGGTGTTCGGGTGCTGGCGGGAAGCCACACGGTGAGCGGCAACGATATTCATCATAATGGTGGCCTGGGGGTTGATCTCGGCACCAACGGTGTGGACCCAAACGATGCTGGTGATGGCGACAACGGCCCGAACGGGCTGCAAAATTATCCGGTATTGACGGCGCGACCGGCCGGTTTCATCATCGATGCCACCCTCGATTCCCTGCCAGACCAGAGCTACACCATCGACATCTTCCGCAGCAGTAGCTGTGACCCCTCCGGCTACGGCGAAGGTGAAGAGTATCTGCTCAGCGGCGAGTTTGCCACCGACAGCAGCGGCCAGGCTGCTTTTGAGCTGGACTTGCGTGGGTCCCTCAGCGGCGGCGATTTTGTGACCGCGACAGCCACCAACGCATCGGGCGAAACCTCGGAGTTTTCCGCCTGCGTCCAGGTGGGGGCGCGGGACGGGTTGACGTTGACGGTCAATCGGGCCGGCGACGAGGGTGATCACACGCCGGGCGATGGCATTTGCGATACCCTGCCTAATCTGACCGGTGAGCAATGCTCCCTGCGGGCGGCCCTGCAGGAGGTGAATGCGCTCGGCGCCGCCCCCGATCCGTATCGGATTGAGTTTGACATCGTCGCCAGCGGGGTGATTACCATCAGCCCGGCTATGTCCCTTCCGCCAATCCTGGTGCCTCTGGAGTTGGATGGCGCCACCCAGCCCGACACAAGCTGCCCCACGGCGACCGCGCCGGCCAACCTGCGCATCGTGCTGGACGGCAGCCACATCAGCAACCCGGCCACCGGTCTCATCCTTGGCGCCGGTAGCGATGGCAGCCTCATTCGCGGCCTGGTGATCGGCAACTTCAGCAACCAGGGGCTGTCGATCAACAGCGACGACAACCACATCTACTGCAACCAGATCGGCATTGGTGCGGACGGGGTCACACCAATCGGCAATGTCTACTTCGGGGTGCACGTCAATGGGGCGCACAATGTGATTGGCGGCAGCAACTTCCATAACCGGCGCAATGTCATATCCGGTAATGATCTGGAAGGGCTCTTTCTGGACATTGATGCCAGCGATAATCTGGTGACCAATAATCTGATTGGGACCACGGCGGATGGGCTGGCGGCCGCCGGAAACGGCGACCATGGCATTCTGATCATTGGTGAGGGCAATCTGATTGGCTCGTTCAGTGGCGTTGGCAATGTGATTAGCGGCAATGGCGGCAACGGCATTCTGATCAACAATGCCGATTTCACCGGCATCATGGGCAATCTAATCGGCGTTGACCGGACCGGCCAGGGTTTTCTGCCAAACCAGGGGCATGGGATTGAGATCCTGGCGGGCGCCAGCCACACCCAGATTGGCGGCAACGACACCACGCCATCCGAACTGCTCGGCTCGGGTGGCCAGGGCAACTTGATTGCCGGCAATGGCGGGCACGGCATCAGCCTGCGCGAGGTTGAGGGGCTAATTCCCCTGAGTAATCCGATTCGGCATAATGCTATCTATGGCAATGGGGGTTTGGGCATTGATCTGGGTGACGATGGCGTGGATGTCATTGATCCGGGTGATGATGACGATGGTGCGAATGGCCACCAGAACCGGCCGGAGCTCACGACAACGCCCGGCAGCCGCCAGCTGATCATTCAGCTGCAAAGTCTGCCAAACTCGACGTTCACCATTGATTTGTTCCGCAACTACAGCTGTGATCCAACTGGTTTTGGTGAGGGCCAGGATTGGCTTTGGTCCGGTCAGTTGACGACGGATGCCAGCGGGGTGGCAATGGTCCAGGCGACGGTGCCGGAAGCGGTCGCCTTTGGCACGGCGCTGAGCGCGACGGCCACCCATCAGGAGACAGCCAACAGCTCGGAGTTTTCTAACTGCGCTGTGCTGCAGGCGCTGGCGCCAACCTATGTCTTATTCCTGCCCATAAGCCGGCGCGACTGATTGGTGATTGTCAGATTGGGATTATTGGGCTCGGGCCATCTGTTCGGCCCGGGCCTTGATCCCGTAAAGCATCTGCCGTTCCATGATGAAATGGATCGGGTCGACCAGGAGCCGCCACATGACAAAATTAGCGACAGTCCTGGGATAGGCTATGCGGTAGCGGGCGATGAGACGCGTCATCCCGTTGGCTGTTGGCTTCAGGATGAAGGCCCAGGAGTTCGGGGGTGAGTCCCCGCCCAGGATGAGGGCCTCATTGGGCATGATGGCCCGCACCGTATAGGTTGGACCACCTTCACCTTCTGCCAGTCTGATCTGATCGCCTACGGCCAGCGCCTGAAGCTCGGGAAGGACCTGCGCCGCATTTTTCATGTTGCAGCCGACCAGATTCTCAAGCCGTACATAGCTATACAAACCACCTCGTCCCTGACCGATTTGCAGCAGCCAGGGCCAGACTTCTTCAGGGGTTGCCCTGATCAGGATCGAGCGGTTGTTTTGCAAGTTCGGCCGGGGGACAAATTGATCGCCGGGCAACGCCTGGCCTGGCGTATCGTCTGCATAGCCCCAATGGCTGTACCAGGGCCGCAGCAAGGGGCTGCCGATCACGGTGCCTACAATGGCCAGGGCGCCCAGACCTTCTTGCCAGAGCGTTGGGTCGATGGCTTGCTGTCGCATAACAAAACTCCTGTTTTCGAGGAGATCATAAAAGGGCCGGCCCATCGTTAGACGGGCCGGCCCAGCCGTAAAGGCAAGTTTACGCCGGTGCGGAACCGAGTTTTGCCTCTGGTTGGATCGCTTCTTCGGCGTGCGCTTGATGCTCGTATTGGCCGCGGCCAAAGAGCCAGAAGGCGCCGAAGCCCATCAGAACGATGATGAAGCTTAGCCAGCCGCCCACATAGGGGATGCTGGTGAGCAGCACCAGGGCCAGCAGGCCGACGAACAGGGAAGCGACCTGGGAATTGCCCCAGCGCTCGCTGAACAGCCCCAGGAACCAGCTGCCAAACCAGGTGCCCACGGCGATCTTGGTGAAGTAGGCGATGCCGAAGCCGAACAGGACAGCCAGGGCCACGATGGCGAACAGGCCGAGGACGATCGTACTGCCGACCAGGTTATCCAGGGCCAGGAAGCCGAACAGGCTGGCCACCATGATCATCAGCACCAGCAGGATAGCGAAGCCGATGATGATGCCGAAGTAAACAACGAGACCCCAGGCGAAGGAGGCTACCGGCCGGTGGCCTAAAGCCCCAGTCGTCCGCCGCAGCCAGGTCGGCACCAGCCAGACAACCAGCAGACCGAACAGCAGCAAGCCGATGTAGGTCTGCAACTGCTCACCGCCCCAGGCCAGGAAGCGCTCGGTGCGGGTCGGTGGCGTCACCACGATGGTGGTGGTCTCCGGCAGATGGCGGCTAATTTCGCCAATGACGGCACTGGCCGGAATAGCAACGTTATCACTGGTTGTGTAATCCAGGTTGCCCACGATGTTGGCTTCATCAGCTACCGTCAGCCCCATTGGGACTGTCGGCACAGCTGGCATACCCGGCATGAAGACGGTGGGCGCCGGCCCGGCCGTTTCATCTGTTGCGGAAACAGTCACTTCGACGTCGCCATTGACGGTACCGAGCAGTTTGATGCCGCCTGCATCAGCCGTCAGGTTGCCGTCCACGACACCGGCGTGTTGTAGCTGCAAACCAGCAAAGAACATATCGTTGCCGATCACACTACCAGCCAGGGTCTCCGCACTGTAGCCGAAAGCGATGACGTCGCTGCCAATATTGGCCTCCTCACCAATAATGATAGCTGTACCCGCCACCCGCACGTCATCGGCCACATAGCCGTTGACGGTGATAGCTGTACCGCCGGCGAAGAAGTCGCCATTGATCGTGCCGTCGACGCGGATAGTCTGGCCAGCGGCGAAGACGTCGCCATTGACGGTGCCTAAGATTGTTACTTCCGTTCCGGTGATGTAAAGGTCGTCATTGATGACTTCATCAGCTGCCACGACGACGTTTTCCCCGGTTCTTCCATCCAGGGCGAGCGCGGCGGGCGCCGCAACCAGAAGCAAGACCAGGGGCAGGAACCATACAAACCATCGAGCAAAGGAACCTTGTTTCATGATCTTTCTCCATTAAGCCACACCAGCAGAAGCCGCTGTCACCACCAGGATCGTGTTTATAGGAAGGGCGTTTTGGATTGCGAGCGAAGGGGGCTGGCGTGGCTACTCTGCATTCGGAGCAAGACAAGACGCTCTTCTGAGCGACAGCATGTTCATTTTAGAGGATTGGCAGATTGGGTAGAGGTGACAAAATTCGGTCTGGCCTGGGGAAGTTGTCACAACTTTAGGTGCCGGCCGTTAGTCGCAGCTACCGGCCAGCCCAACTTCTATTCAACGGGAGGCAGACGGTACTTGGTCAGCGCGGTGTTGAGCAGGTGCAGGTTGGCGTCACTATCGTCTAGATACCATGTTTCATCACTCAAGTACCGCCAGGTGTTAAAGCTGGAAGTGACCGAGTTCATCCGTAAAGCTTTCGGCCAGTTTACCTGTTGCCAGCCGTTACTGGTTTCTACCATCGGTGTAAAGGATCTGTTTTCCAGCCGCACGATCCCCGCATCTGTCGTTGTGACGGTATCATCCGGCAAGACGAGTTCCGGTGGCCCTTCGTCAGAACCTGTAACCGGACCCAGGTAGCAGGCGAATACCTCTTCAATTGTCATCTGGTGCGATTTGGCGAAGAAGCCCAGATAATGGCTGGGCAGATCTTCGACTGCAAATGGCGAGAAGGGTGCGGCAAACCAGCGAGGCATCTGCGATTCCCACGTCTCAAAGCGGGTACTCCAATCATAATAAATCCCGAGTGCGATTGGCAGCACATCTGCTTGTTGCGCCTGTGCCGAGACCCAGTAGACGGCAGAGTAGCCGGTCACATTATTGCGAACGCCCTGCCGAATAATGAAAGTATCTGCCCCGCCGTCGACGGCTGCCTGCACCGCCGCAATAATTTCGGCGGGCCTGCCTGTGTTGAAATGGGACTGGTCAAACCAGCCATAGTTTTCGCTAATGAGGTATTGTGTCTCGGGCAAAGACGGTGCAGCAGGATATTGGCGTAACCCTTCCTGGTCACAAATGAACCTGACTGGCCCAACTGTATCGCGATACAACTTGCGCCAGACAAAAGCACCGCTCAGCAAAATTACTGCACCCAGCAGCAAGGTGATTGAGCGGTGGCGGATAATCTCACCAAGTATTTTCATCTTTATAGAAACACATTACCCTGACTATTGCTTTCCCGGGAATAAGTCAGGTGCTAAGGTTTCAGGCAGTTCTAGAGCTTGACAAGGACAGGGCAAACAGCACGATCAGTATCCTATAAGCGAATAGCGAAGCGCAATTAGCTTTGAGAATATCTAGCTGAATTCTCATAATGTTCGGCGGCGTAGGCCGCTCCTTGCTTTGCAAAACTGGGCTTAGCTGGTTTCATCCGCCACCCGGCGCAGCAGCGCTTTCATGTAGCCGATCGTGTAGGCGGTGCCTACTTTGTGATCATTGGCCATCAGGGGAATATGATCCGGGATGATCACCCCATTAAAATCAATGGCTGCCAGCTGCTTGAATACCCGGTACATATCCATGTAGCCATCGTCAATAAACGTCTCCACAAAATGGGGCAGGGGCGCCGTCACATTGCGCATGTGGACCTTGAAAATCTTGCCCTGGCCGCCAAACTCGGCGATGCTTTCCAGCGCCCCTTTGCCCATCAATGGCCCGCCTTCCAGCCAGCAGCCGACGCAGAAGCAGATGCCCACGCTGGGGCTATCGGCCAGCGCCAGTGCCTGCGCATAGCCATCATGGCTGCTAAAGATGCAGCGTGGGATGCCGCCCAATTCCGGCTGCGGCGGATCATCCGGGTGAATGCCGATGCGCACCCCTTCTTCCTCAGCCACCGGCGCCGCCTGGCGGATGAAATATTGGTAATTTTCCCACAGCTCAGCTGCCTCATAGGTGCGACCATGGGTGAGGGGCAGGGCGTAATCCCGGCCGTGCCAATGGCCGACGGTGGCGGCGTCCTGATCATATGCTCTGGCGGAGGCGCCACCGCGGGTTGGTTCCCGCTGGGTGCTCCAGATGCCGTTGGCCATGTGGGCATAGGTGGTATAGGGGATGCCGGCTTTGCCCAGGGCGCGCAGATGATCAATGTAAGCGGCGATTTTCTCATCGCGGCCGGGCAGCCCCAGCACAATCTTGTCCTGGTTGTGCACATCCCAATTGCCGAAGCCATAAATCTGGAGACCCGCTTTGGCAAAGCGCTCCTTGGTGCGTGCGTAATACTCATAGCCGGCGTGGGCGCCATCAGTCCAGCAAACGGCCCAATCTACGCCCATCTGCCGGACAAAGGCGAGTTCGTTGTCATCCGCTTCCGGGGATACCTGGGCGGCGATCTTCATTCCCGGTTCAATATGCATTAGGTTACTCATGGCTAGCTGGCCTCGTAGAGCAGGGGGAACTGCTCCCCCTGCATTTTTTCGCCGTCGGCGACGGTCACATATTCTTTCATGACATGCCGGCCACTGGCGACGAAACAGGTTTCCTCGGTCATGTAATGGAGCGCAACGGCCCGGCGCGGCCGGCCGCTGGTGTTATTGTGGGAACCATGCCAGGTCAGGGCATGGTGGAAATGGACTTCGCCCTTCTTAACCGGGCAGCGAATGACCCGCACCTCATGACCTTCATATTCCTCTGGCATGGCGTCGTAATGGCTCAGGCTGTTGAGAAAGTCGATGTGGTTGCCCCAGCGGTGGGAGCCGGGCACCATGCTCATGCAGCCATTGCTCTCGTCGACGTCATCCAGGGCAACCCAGGCGGTGACCTCGGTCATGGGGGCGATGATGGGCCAGAGGGGGGCGTCCTGGTGCCAGGCGGTGGTGCCCCCTTTTTGGGGCGGTTTGTACTGGATCTGGTCATGCCAGATGCGCAGTTCGCGGGCGCCGGTGAGCTGGCTGATCCCTTTGGTGATGGCGGGATGAGCCATCACCTCCCGAAACGGCGGGCTGGCCTGCCAGATATTGACGATTTGCCAGACGGGGGCGTCCTCATCACCGGTAAGATTGCGGCAAAGGATGGGTTGGGTGATATCCGGCCGGTCCCGCTCCGCAATCACCCGCATTACTTCGGCCCGCAGGATTTCTACCTCGTCCGCGGTCAGGACCGGCCCGCCGTTGACATAGCCATTTTGTTGAAACTGTCTGATCTGTTGCTCGCTCAGCATGTGACCTCCAGGCCCATGGGAAAATTTGGCCTGATTCTAGCGGTAAAGCGGCAATAAACCTAGCCTAATCAAGGGCCGCGAGCGCCTTAGCTGTGGCCATCTGCCAATTGACGCTGGACCGGTGCTTGCGGAAACCCAGCTCATGGTTGATTTTGAGCATTGGCGCATTGGAATCAGCGTTGCCGGTGTCTATGTAGCGCACGTCTGGCCGTTCGGCCAGGACCTTCTCCAGCATGGCCGCCTTTAGCCAGCGACCAATACCCCGGCCACGGTAGGCGGGAAAGACACCCGTATTGCCCTGTTCCAGGGTAGCCGGATTGTTCGGCTTGGTGAATATTTCGGTGAAACCAACCAGTTGCCCCGTGGTTGCGTCCTGGGCGTACAGCGACCAGCGTTCGGCACCATTCGCCAGCTGGTTCTTCTCGAGGGCGCGGATCTGCTCGGCGGAGAACTTGAAATCCTCGACATCCAGGTCATCACGTGGCTGCGAATCCATCACTTCCATCAGGGCGACAACGTCGTCGATGGCCTCTTCCGGGTAAGGGCCAGTCCAAAGGCCTAATTGGACGGCGCCGGCCCTGGCTTCGCCAGCCGCGATCCAGCGGCGCAGCAATGCTTGATCAACGTCGGCTATCTGCAGACGGTTGATGGAGGCGACAAGCCCCGGTTCGGCGCCGAGCCAGTTCATGAACGCTTCACCGGCCGGTACATTGCCGTATGTATTGAACAGCAGCAGGCTGCGCTCATGGCTCGCCGCGTAATCGGCGATGCGCCACAGCAGCGCGCTGCCTAACCCTTGCTGCCGATAGGCCGGCTCGACGCGAATGTCAACCTGGCAAAGGTGCTCATTCTGGCCTGTATTAAGCATCATGCCGGCCCCGTTGGCGATGATTCGCGCCGTTGCCGGATCCCGTACAACCCAAAACGGCATCTCGAGAAAATCCGGCATGGATTGCAGCCTGTTTTTGGTGTTCTCCGGGGTGGTGGGTAGATCCTCTGGGGCGACTTCCTGGCGAATCACGTTAAGGTGGTCGGTCAGCGCCGTATAGAAGCTGTCAGCTGCCGCTCGTGTATCGCACAGTTCAAATTGAAAATCTGCTGGTATATCCTTCATATTTGTTTCCTCTTGAATCTCACTTGATGCGATCGGCCAGAACCTCTTTGACCGCTTTGCTGGCCCGGAACGAACCCAGCACGACGACGGATTCAATTGTGGCGTCGGCCAGCTCTGCCGGCACATCGTTGGCGATGACCAACATGCCTACGACGCGGATCTTCAGCTTTTCACCCTTGGCCAGCCGCTTCTCCAACCCGTCTTTGGTGTAGACCAGTACGCCCATCACCATATTCAGTCGCACGGTACTTTGCTTAATGACCTCATCATGCCGGCTGAGCTCGCGGCGAATCGCGGTCCGTATCATGTCGGTTCGGTTGGTGTAAAAGCCTTCTTCGACAAGCAAATCGATCTGGCCCAGATCCATGATGCTGAGATTGATGGTGAGTTTTTCTGTTTCGGCCATGATGCGCCTCCGTATTCCATATACCATCCATGTGGATGGTATATGGAATATTATGACCTTACTGCGCGCCTGTCAAGTTTGACTTCACTAACTGGTCGGGCTACTATCCGCCCATGGATGAGCAGGCAGAGGAAACGGTAATTTTTCTGCATCTACCCAAAACGGCCGGGACGACCCTGCATCGCATTCTCGATAGGGAATATCCAGGATCAGCTGTCTTCACGATTGGTGTGGATGCGCATGCAGATATCGAACAGTTCTACGAGCTACCCGAGGCTGAACTGGAACAGGTGCAACTGTTGCGCGGCCATATGCCCTTTGGTCTGCACGAGCATCTTCCTCAGGCTGCTCGTTACTTCACCATGTTGCGCGATCCCATTGAACGGGTGATCTCCAATTATTATTACATTCGTCGTTCGCCGGAACATTATCTATACCCGACGCTGCAGGCGACCGGCTGGGATCTGGCGGCCCTGTTGCACAGCCAGCTGCCCGTGATGCTCGATAATGGGCAGACCCGGTTGCTGTCTGGCGTCTGGGGTGATGTGGGCTACGGCAAGATGGATGAGCAGCACCTGGCGCTCGCGCAACGCCATCTCCGCGATTATTTTGCGGTGGTGGGGCTACAGGAGCAGTTTGATAGCTCACTACTGCTAATGCAGAAAGCTTTTGGCTGGCGACGCATCGAATATCGGAAGCGGAATGTGACCCAGAATCGGCCGGCCCGGGAGACACTTTCGGCTGAAACCCTGGCCGCCATCCGCGAGGCTAATTTGCTCGATCTGCAACTGTATGAATATGCGCGCCAGTTGTTCCGGCGCCAGTTGCGGCAGCAAGGGGCGTTGTTCCGGGCACGGGTGCGCCTGTTTCCACTGGAAAACCGCTTGCGGCGCCGCTACTGGGCGCTCCGCCAGGTATCGCTGCGCCAGATGATCAGGGAGCGCTGGGAGCAATCATGAGTCAAAACGAGATCAAGCCGGCCCAACCGCCGTCTGGCTGGCTCAAACTGGGTTTTCGCCTGCCCGTGTACCTGTACCGGCTGGGGTTGGGCGGCTTCCTGGGCAAACGTTTTTTGCGCCTGCACCACGTTGGCCGCAAATCCGGCTTGCCGCGCGAGAATGTGCTGGAAGTGGCCGGCTATGATAAAGAATCTGATACCTACTACGTGGTTTCCGGCTATGGTAAGCAATCGCAATGGTATCGTAATTTGCTGGCTCAGCCGGCCGTCCAAATCCAGGTGGGCTGGCGCCGTTGCGCTGTGACGGCAACCCCGTTGGCGCCGGCGGCATCCGGCCGGTTCATGGTCGATTACGCCCGCCGCCATCCCACCGCCGCCCGTAACCTGGCCAAAGTCCTGGGCGTCCCCGGCGGCGAGAAACCTGAGGATTATGAGCGGCTCGGCCAAACCGTGTTGAACGCGGTAGCGCTTAAGGTGGAACGGGAGCTTTAAGCGTTGCCTGGAGGGTCCGGCGCAGGCCGCGCGAAGAGACCCGGGCGCTTTAGGCGCCGTTCGTTTTGGTTACCGCTCGCAGCGTCCGGGTCTCAGACGGGGAGTGTCCGGGTCGCCGGCCAGGCCGTTGCTCGCTTGACAACCATGTTATCCTTACGCCTACGATGAGTTACACATTTAGCTCAACCCTTCACATGGTCATGCGCCGGCTACCGTCGCCGATGTCTCGAGGCACATCGGTCTGGGTAGCCAGTTTTTGATCGTTTCTACCCCGGTAGCCTTCCTCAATTTGTGAGCCTCTTGATGAGCTGTTAGCTATTAGCTTTCAGCTGTTAGTGGTCAGTTGTTGATAAGCTTCTTGTCTGAATGAGCGCCTTTAAGTCATGGTTCGCTCCAGGCTAATAGCTAACAGCTGTCAGCTAACAGCTAAAGAAGGATCTACCATGACCACCCCTATCCTGATCGCTGTCGCCTGGCCCTATGCCAATGGCGATTTACATGCTGGCCATCTGGCTGGTTGCCTCTTGCCCGCTGATATCTTTGCCCGCTTCGAACGGCTGCGTGGCAATGATGTGCTGGTTGTTTCGGGTTCGGACGCGCACGGGACGCCGATTACCCTGGCTGCCCAGGCCGCGGGCATCGCGCCCGTCGAGCTGTTTACCCATTATCACGAGCGTTTCCTCACGACGCTGCGCGACCTCGGCATCAGTTTTGACCTGTTCACCCATACCGACACCGCCAACCATCATGCGGTGTCGCAGACGCTCTTTAGCCGGCTGTATGACCGTGGCTATATCTTCGCCGCGCCTCAGCAATTGCTCTATTCAACCCGGGACCATCGCTTCCTGCCCGATCGGTACGTCGAGGGCACCTGCCCGGTCTGTGGCGATGAGTCCGCCCGCGGCGACCAATGCGACAGTTGCAACACACTCCTCAACGGCACCGATCTCCTGCACCCCCGTCATGCCGGCGACCCACCTGGGCAACTCGTCACTCAGATCGAGCTGCGCGAGAGTGAACACCTGTTCCTGAACCTGCCGGCCCTGGCTGAAGCGCTCGAGACCTATCTGGCCGACAACACAGCGCATTGGCGGGCCAATGTGCGCAATTTCACCCGCAACTTTGTGGCGGGCGGCCTCAAGCCCCGGCCGATCTCCCGCGATCTTGACTGGGGCATCCCAGTGCCGTTACCCGGCTGGGAAGAAAAGAAGCTGTACATCTGGTTCGAGAATATCATCGGTTATCTCTCGGCCACGATTGAATGGGCGCAGCTGAACGGGACCCCGGACGCCTGGCACCGTTTCTGGTACAACCCGGCGGCGCGCAGCTACTACTTCCTGGGCAAGGACAACATCCCTTTCCACACCATCTTCTGGCCGGCGGAACTGCTGGGCGCGGCCCGGCTGCCGGGCGCTCCGGCCGGTGCCCACTTCAATCTCCCCTACGACGTGCCCGCCAACGAACACCTCACCATCCTGCGGCGTACCCTCAGCAAGAGCCGGCGCTGGGCGATCTGGCTGCCCGAACTGCTGGCCCAGTACGACATTGACTCTATTCGCTACGCCTTTGCCGCCAATCTGCCGGAGAGCCGGGATGGGGATTTCACCTGGGAATCGTTTTTGCAGAAGATCAATGGGGAGCTGGTGGCCAAATGGGGCAATCTCGCCTACCGTGTCCTCTCGTTTGCCTACAAGCATTGGGATGGCGTGGTGCCGGCGCCAGGTCCGCTGACGCCGCTGGATGAGACGCTGCGCCTGACCATCACCGCCGGCTTTGACCGGGTGACGGCGTTGCTCGAAGCGGTTCAGCCACGGGCGGCCCTAACCGAGGCCATCCGGCTGGCCGGCGCCATCAATAGCTATCTGGACGAGGCGCCCTGGTTTGGCGTCATCACCACCGACCGGGCCGCGGCGGCGACGACGGTTTATACGGCGCTCTGGGCCGTGGACAGCCTCAAGCTGCTGCTGGCCCCGTATCTGCCGGATAGTTGCCAGCGGCTGCATGAACAATTTGGCTACGCTGGCGCGCTGTTTGGCACTGCCTACATCGAGACGGTGGGTGAGCCGGGCGACCGGCATGACGTGCTGCGCTACGATGGTTCGGCGGCAACCGGCCGGTGGGCCCTCAGCGACCTCCAACCCGGCCAAAAGCTCGGCCAGCCCCAACCCCTCTTCCCCAAACTGGATGACGACATCGTCGTCTACGAATACCGTCGCCTGACGGCTTAGGGAGAAGAGAGCCACGGATTAACACAGATTCAACACGGATTTTTCTGGACAAACAAAAGAAATCCGTGCCAAATCCGTGTTAATCCGTGGCAAAAAAACTAACGGCGCGACATTTTGACGACTTCGTAAGGGGTCGTCGGGGTGGGTGGGGTGCTGAATTTGGCGTTGACGGCGTAGATCGAATTGCCGAAGACCAGGGCGGTTGTGGGCACATCGAGGTTCGCGTTGGTGATTGTCCCCTCGATGGTGCCGCTGGCCAGGTCCGGGCTGAGCGAGACAATGGCGATCTGGTTCAACTGGTTCTGGACGACATACAGGGTATGTCCGGCCAGGGCCAGACCGTCGCCGAACGGCAACGCCGTGCCGAGATCGATCTGGGTGGCTACGCCCGTTGCCGGGTCCACCTCGTAGATGGCCTGAGCGGCGCTGCTGACCACGATCAGGCTATTCCCATTCGCGGTCGCCTCAATCCCGTTGGCGTTGAAGCCGCCCATTTGTTGCCAATCGCCCGTAAGCGGCAGAGTCGTGACGTCAGCCGCGTCTGGCAGGGAACCGCCGGCGCCCAGGGGCACGCGGGTCAGCTCTGCGGCGAAGGAGTTGGTGAAGTAGGCCGCGTCCCGGGTGACGATGACATCGTTGATGAAGTCAGCGCCGCCGCCACTGGCCATCGGGTATTCGGCGACGAGAGCGCCTGTCGCGGTGTCGATCACGCGGCCAACCGCGCCGGGGCCGCCGGCCACAAACAGGTAACCGGAGCGAGAATCAAAGCTCATGCCCACCGACACCCAGCCAGCGGCGCCCGGGTTCAGGACCGCGACTTCGCCGCTGCGCAGGTCGCCGGCCACGATGGCCCCCGTCCCCAGCGAACCGCCGTAGAAGGTGTGGCCGTTGCCAAGGGTGATGCCTTCTGGCCGGAAACCGTCTGGCATTGCGATAATATCGGGGAACGCTTTCTTCGCCGCTACCGGCAGCGCCAGGGCGAAAAGAAGCAGAAGGCTGGTGAGCACGAGAAAAATCCGAGTTGATCGTTTCATGCTGTCTCCTATGCAGGTGTGATATGCCATTTTTCAATGAATGGAGCCGCCGCCAATCCCCCATTGGCAATGGGACGGGGGATCAGCAACCTGCATTGTAATCAGCGTTGTCGCCTTTCAGCCTACAGATTCCCGCTAAACCATTATGATTTTCAACCGTCCTTGCCTGAAGTGGCCGCAAGGTGCTTGGGGCCGCTGAAGAGAATTAAGCCACGGATTAACACAGATTCAACACGGATTTTTCTGAACAAACAAAAGAAATCCGTGCCAAATCCGTGCCAATCCGTGGCAAAAAAACCGTTTGCCTACCCGCGCGTTGTGATGGGCAGGAAGAGCTGATAGGCCGCGGGTGGGGCGGCGGGGATGCCGGCCACGACGCCCCGGTTGGGCCCGACGGTGATGGTGGGCAGGGTGGCTTCCAGACCGGCCGGTAACGCCACCGCCAGGCTGTAGCTCCCCTCAGGGACGCCGACGAACTCGTAGCGGCCCTGGGCATCGGTGAACAGCGTCTGGCCGTTCAGGGTGACGGCCAGGCCGGCCAACGGCGTCTCCCAGGGCTGGCGTAGGCCGTCCCGGTTCGCGTCATGCCAGACGGTGCCGCGGACAACACCGGCCGGTACCGCCGCCAGCGCCACGCCGCCCCCTGTCTGCGGCGTCACGGTTGTGCTCAACACCGCCGCAAAGGCTGCCGTCAGGTCAAAGCTGCCCGAGCCAACATCCCAGAAGAGGAAGTGGCCGGCCTGCAGACTGGTCGTTGCCGTGCCCAACGTCATGGTAATGGGATGGGTCAGCAACGCTTCGTCTGGCAGGCGCAGGCCATCGCCGTCCCAGTCCGCGTAGATGGCGCCGCTGACATGCTGGGTGGGCGCCAGGCCAAAGCTGGCCGCACCGCCGCTGCTCAGGCTGACTTGCCAGCCCGGCGCCAGCCAACCGGCCGGTGCGGCGACGGTGACCGTGTACTGCCCATCCGCCAGCCCCGGCACGGCAAAGCTGCCGTCCGGCGCGGTGACGATGGTGACCTGGTCCGGCCCGGTCAGGGTGACGGTGATGCCGCCCAGGCCGAGCTCATCCGGGTGACGCCAGCCATCGCCGTCGGCGTCGTTGTAGACGCTGCCGCTGAACCAGTCGACCGGCCGGAACGCCATCTGGCCCAGGTCGGTTGGGGCGCCATTGAGCCAGACGGTCCGGCTGGCTGGGCCGAGCGGGAGGTAACCGGCCGGTGGCGTGATGGTCAGCTGCTGCTGTCCATTGTTCAACCCCAGCAAGACGCCGGATCCGTCGAGGCCGCTGCTGGCCTGGCTGGCGCCGCTGCTCAGGCTGACACCCGGCAAAGCGGGCTCATCGCCATCGCGCAGGCCGTTGCCGTTGTCGTCGCGGAACGCCTGCCAGCGGATGGCATTGTCGCTCCCCCACGGCTGGGCGGTACCGGCCGGATGCACCACGAGGTCGCGCTGCTGGATGGCCGTGTAGTAGACCATCCCACTCGTCGAGGTGTAGTAGTAGGCCGAATCGGTGACCGTGATATGGTCCTGCTCCATGCCGGGCAACTCGAGGATCTTGATGCAGTAGAACTCCCAGGTCGAGGGGATGAAGTCGGTAAGCAGGCGGTAGTAGCCGTCGATGTCGCTGGTCGTGGTGCCCAGGACAGGATTGTTGTTGTCGCAGCCGCCGTTGTCATTCCAGCGATAGTAGCCAATCACGGCGCCGGCATGGGGATTCTTGACGGTGCCCACCTGCTCAAACACGCGGCCAAAGACGGTGTTGAACTGGCCCTCGCCGCCAACCCAGGGATAGGGATAGATGCCGATGGCCAGGTTGGCCCCGCTGCTGCCGGCCACAAACCAGCCCGGGTTCTCGGTGATGGCAATCCCTGGCGCTGTCGTTGTCTGATTGCCCAGGTCAATGGTGACGGCGTATTGCACGCCCGGGACCAGGCCATCAAAGCTGAAGGTGCCGTCGGCGGCGACGTCGACGGTCTGTTCGGGCAGGCCGGCGCTGTTGACCAGGGTGACATCGTAGTTGCCATTGACGGCTTCGCCGATGCTGTGATGGCCGTTGCCGTTGGCGTCGGTGTAGACCAGGCCGCTGACGCTTTCCAGCTGAATCAGGGTGAGTGACTGGGCCAGGCTGGTGCCGGCGGTGTAGAAGAAGACAGGTTCATGGGCCAGGATCCAGCCGGGCGGGTTATTTTGCAGCCGCAGCCGGTAACTGCCGGTAGGCAGATTCTGGAAGGAGAAGTAACCGCTGGCTATGGGGACGGATCGGGTGGCTGAGCCACCGCCCGACAGGTTATCCAGCACGACGGTCACGTTGCTCCAGGGCGGGGTGCCGCCGTTGGCGTTGACGGTGCCCTGAATCTGGCCGAGATAGCGCAGCGGGATCGCCAGGCTGGTGGCGCTGCCGTTGCTCAGGCTGGCCGTCTGCGGCTGGATGATGGTGACGCTCATGTTGGCCGGCGGCGCCACGGTGACCGCATAGCTACCGGTGGAAAGGCTGAAGGTGGCCCCGGTGTTGGCGCTGCTGCGGATGGTGCCCTCGCCGGGAATCGTCACATCCGCACCGCCGACGATGGGCTCAAAGCTGTCCTGGACGAAGTCGCCGTCCATGTCCCAGAAGGGGAGGACGTTGAGGGTACCGGCCGGTACCAACCGGATCCAGACCAGCCCCTGGCCCCGGGCCAGGGCAACACCATTGTGCTGCGCCGGCACCGCGCCGGGCGGCAGGCCGTCCGGGTCAGCGGCCAGGCAGAAGGGGCCAGTCGCAATCAGATTGAAGAGGGCCAGACCGCTGGCATCGCTGACGGCGCTGTCCACCTGGGCGTTGCCCAGCGACTGGCAGGCAGCGTGGCGGCGCAGCACGGTGGCGCCGGCCATTGCTTCGCCGTCGTCGGGCAGACCGTTGAAGTTGCTGTCGAGGTAGACGAGGGCGCGGGTGCGGCCATCGGCCGGGGCCAGGGCGTAGTTGAGGGTGACGGCGCTGTTACCGGCCGGTACCGCCACAGATCGGGTGAGCTGGCCCGCGTCGCCCGGTGGCAAGAGCGTCACTTCATAGACACCCGTGACCAGGCCGCCGAAGCTGTAGCTGCCGTCGGCAGCGCTGGCCGTGGTGTTGATGAGGTTGCCGTCACTATCGGCCAGCTCCAGGGTCGCGCCACTGATCGGGTCGTCGCTGGCGGGGTTGAACAGCCCATCGCCGTTGTTGTCGTAGAACGCCTGCCCCTGAACCGTGGCATCGAACTGCTTGATGTAGCCGAAGTGGACCGGCTCTGGCGGCGAGATGGCATTGACCAACCGCTCGATGTTTTGCGGTGTGGTCGGGTATTGGCCCACGCCCAGTTCAATCTCAACCCGGTAACTGTCCGGCGCCAGGTCAGGGAAGCTGTAGTAGCCAGGGCCGTATTGCGCCTGCGGCTGGGTGGTTGTGGTCATGACCAGGGTGCCATCGAGCCGGAAAAGGCTGACGGTTAGCCCGTTGGCGGCGCTGTCACTGGCCTCGTTCCAGGCGATTTGCCGGTGGCCATCCTGGTTGCGGTCGTAGAAAGCGTAGCCCCAGATCATGACCGCGCCACCCACCGGGTTGTATTGATAGGCCACCTCGCGATGGTCGCCATCGCCCAGCGAGACGATCTCTTCGTACACTGGCCAGCCAGCCTGCCCGGTCACCGCCGGGTCCGGGGTGATGGTGACCCGATACGTGCCGGAGACCACCTCGGTGAAGAGGCCGACCCGTTCACCGGCCAATTGGCCCTGGGCAACCTGGGTGCCGGCGGGAACGCCATTCACCTGTAGGGCCGTCAGGTTGACGATGCAGGCGAAGGGCGGCCCATGGGGCACGGTGCCGTTGACCCAGCGTTCGCAGCGGTAGCGAATGGAGCGGGGGAAGCTGATGGTGAAATCAGCCAGGGCGCTGCTGTCCAGGCCGATGTTGACCTGGCGCTGGGCCGGGGCGACGGTTGCCTCGCTGGGGTCAGGGCCGAAGAAGGGACGAATGGTGTAGAGCCCGGGAGCCAGCCCATCGATGATAGCCTCGCCGTTGGCGTCGGTGCGGACCGTCGTGGTCAGACCCGTTGTCGGGCTGATGACGAAGCGGACGTTGCCGACCGGTACGAAGGGGATGACCCCTTGCAAGTTGGTCCGAATACGCAGTCGGCCCTGACGTAGCAACGTCCAATCCTCGGTCACGGCGCCGAAGCCGGGCAGGGTGACGGGCCGGGTATCCTGGCCGTCGGCAAAGAGGTATTCCGGCGGCGGCAGCAGGCGCAGGAAGTAGTTGCCGGGCGCCACTGAGGGGAAGCTGTAAGCGCCGCTCCCATTCGTGGCTGCTGTGGCGATGCCGGCCTCATTTTCATCCAGCAGGATGACGGTGGCGCCGGCGACCGGGTAGCCGCCGCCGCTGCTGATGGTCCCGCCAATGCTGCCGGCGCCGGCAAAGCCAAAGGGAACGCCGGCGACCTGATCGGCTGCCAGGGAGACGTCGGCGGTGGTGAATTGGGCCGGGTAGTAATTGGCCGGCGCCGTCGCCCGCAGCTGGTAGATGCCGGGCGTCACGGCATTGAACTGGTAAAAGCCGTTGGCGTCCGTGGCGGTGGTGTTGATAGTGCTGCTGCCTTGCAGCAGGTTGATGGTGACACCCGCCAGCCCGCTTTCGCCGGGGTCGGCGCTGCCGTTGCCATTGAGGTCGGCGAAGGCGCGGCCGGTGAGTTTGCCGAGACCGGCCGGTGGCGGCTGGTTCAGGCCGAAGTTGACGAGGGTGGCCCCCTGGGCCGGTAGCGGGATGGGCGGCGGCGGCTCGGTAGTGAGGCTGAAGCCGGCCAGATCGACCGCCAGACTGTAAAGGCCGCCAACGGCCGTGTCGATCTGCCAGCTACCATCAGCGCCGGAGCTGGTGCTCAGGTTGCCGCCCGGGCCGGTAGCCGTGACGAGAGCGCCGTTCAAGCCTGGTTCAGCCGGCCCCTGGACGCCGTCGCCGTCGATATCATGCCAGACGAGGCCGCGGAAGTTGGGCGTCTCAGTGATGGTGACGACGGTGCTGGCTTGCAGGCTGTTGACGCTATTGCTGGCGGTGACCGTGGCGGTGTAGATGCCGGGGGCGGGGTAAATGTGGTCGGTGATCCGGCCGGTGCCCGTCGCGCCGTCGCCGAAATCCCAGGCATAATCGATGCCGGAGCCGCCACTGGTTGTGGCCGTGAAGTTGACCGGCACGCTGTCGACGGTTGGGCTATCGTTGCTGATGCTCAGGCCGGCGATGGGTGAATCATTAACTGGCGTTTCCAGGAAAAAGGTGCGCTGTTGGCCGGCGGCGCTGACATCCAGCCGGTTGAGCAGCGGGGCCGACACGTTGTTGTTGACGGTGACGACTACTTCCTGGGTCCAGGTCGCGCCGCCGGGCACAACTGCCGTCCAGCTCTGACTGCCCAGGGGCGTTACCGCCAGCGGCAGCGTGTCGGTGAGGCGAGCTGTGAGGGTGACGGCCCCATAGTTGACCAGTTGGATCGTATAGGTCAGCGGCTGACCGGCAATGGCTGTCGTGGGCGAAGCGCTTTTGTTGGCCACAAACAGGTCAAACGGGTAAATCGTGCCGTCGCCGCCGGGCGGATGAAGGCTATTGTTGCCGCTGACGCCGCCGGCCACATTGAAGCTACCGCCGAAGTTGTTGCTGGTTACGTGGAGGGCGATGCGGCCACCGCCGCCGCCGCCGCCACGGCCGTCGGAGTAGTTGGGACCGCCGCTGTGGCCGCCGCGGGCCTGGATGGCGCCGTTGCCGGTGAGGGCGTTTGCTTCCAACCAGATAGAGCCGCCGGCGCCGCCGCCGCCGGGCCGGCTATAGTTGGTGCCGGGGCTTTCGCCGTTGGCCAGGATGGCGCCATCAACGCGCAGGGTGCCGGCGACGATCAGATGAATGCGACCACCGCCGCGCCCGCCCGGACCCAGCGTCGAGCCGCCGCCGCCGCAACCATTAGAACCGCCTGAGCCGAGTTGATCGGGCTGGTCGACGGAGCCGTAGGTGAAGCCGGCCAGGTTGGGGCCGCCGCCAAGGCCGCCATGGCCGGCGCCGGCGCCGATGAGCTGGCTACTCTGGCCGCCCCCCGGCCCACCGCCGATGTTGCCGCAATCAAACGTGGCTGCACGCGGGAAACCAAGGGAGTTCACATTAATCTGGCTGCCGGCGGCGACGGTGATGTTGTTGGCCGTGATGGTCAGGGTGGGGCTGATGTCGTCCCGGTAACTGATATGGCCCAGCCGGGCGCCGCCGGCGACGGTGAGGTTGCGGACGGCCAAAGGCTCGCGCAGGTAAAGGCCGGCGGTTTGGGCGACAGCCAGGTCAGCGGCCGGGTCCATGGTCAGGGGGCCATCAAAGGCCGTGGTCAGCACGGGGATGGTCTGGGTGGTGCCGCTGGTGACCGAAAGGGCGACGCCGCTGCCGAGCGTCGTGGTGACGCCGCGGAAGCTGCCCTGGATGGCCCAGGTGCCGGGCGAATCATGGCTACCCAGGGAGACCGTGACCGGCCGGCTGGTGCCTACCAGGGCGGTGCCGCTGAGGTCGAAATAGCGATAGTTGTGCGCTTCGCTGGCCGTGACGGGGCCGCCGTCGAGGGGTGTGCTGGGGATGGGGGGCAGTATAGCTGCGGCCAGAGGGCGGTTGTGGATGATCATGTCACCCTGACTCAGGCCGTTGTCGCGCAGATAAATGGTGCCGGCGCCGGCAGCAAAATCCAGGGTGCCGCCGCCCGGGAGATCGGTTTGGCCACTAAGGGCCTGAACCGTGCCGGCAAAACTGCTGTTGTCGAAGTAGATGGCAATGCGGCCGCCGCCGCCGCCAAGCTGGCGCGGGCCGGGGCTGGTGCCGCCATTGGCCCGGATGAGGCCGCTGCCGGTGATGGTGCCTGTGTCCAGCCAGACGGAGCCGCCGGCGCCGCCGGAGCCGGGGATGACGCCATTGACCTGAATAGGGCTGCCGCCATTGGCGAGGATGTTGCCGTCGATGGTGAGGGTGCCGGCAACGTTCAGGTGAACCGCGCCACCGCCGTTGCCGCCGGCGCCGCCGGGACCATTACAGAAGGCGTTGGCAAAACAGCCGGCACCGCCGGAACCGAGGGTGACCGGCCGGTGCACATCCCCATAAGCGGGACCATATTGCACATAGTTGCCAAAGAAATCCCGCCGGCCACCGCCGTTGCCGCCGTGGCCGCCCCCGCCACCCGGCCCGTCACCAGTTAGGCCGCCACCCGGACCCTGCCCGGGATTTTGCGCCTGGCCGCCGGCATAGCCCCGGCTGCTCACATCAATGACGGCGCCAGTTTCAACGGTGACGTCAGAGGCAATGGTTAAGGACATGGTCATCACATCGCCATGGCGTAGGAGGCTGCCGCTTGCGACCGTGAGGCTGTTAAAGCTGTGGGCGCCGTTGATCTCGCCCTGACAACCACTCACGACAATGTCATCTCCTTCAAAGGAGAAATCGCCATTGGCGATGATGGCACCGGGCAGGCTGCATAAGTTAACAAGGGCAGCCGGCGCGGCTACGGCTCGCAGCTGCCAGAGGGTTAGAAACGGCAGCAGGAGCAAAACAAAGAAGAGCGGGATGCGGGTCAAACGTCTTTGGCTAATCATGATTTTCCTCACGGGGTAAAGAGTCGCTGGCGGCTGGCCAGCCGGAGAGCTGGCTCAGGAGGGAGATGAGACTGGCTTCATCGCGGAAATAATGGCGTTGGCCATCAGCTGTCTCCAGGGCGCCGCGCCAGATGGGTGGCAGGCTGGTGGATCGCTCGGGCCAGAGTGTCAGGACAAGGGTGACACGCTGGCCCGAAGGTGGCGTTACTTCTGAAGGCGTATTGGTCAGCATGGTCATAGCCTAGCGAGCGGCTATCGGTTGGCTGTCGGTTGGGTCAGGTGAAGGGGTGACAACGCGCCAGACTGCTGGCGCGCCAGGTGGTGGCAGGTTCGGCTATAGGTCCAGGTGGAGCGATTTTAAGTCCCGCTGAATTGTCCGCCGGCTGACATTGAGGGCGGTCGCCAGATCATCGTTGGTGGGGGCGGCCCCCTGGGCGGCTGCCTCACGCAGGAGGCGCTGCAAGCGGAAGCGTCGCAGGGCCGCCGGGCCATCCCGTTGCAGCACGGCGCCGTCGACGAGCGGGTCATCCACTGTCCATTGCACGGTCAGACGCGAGCTGGCGCGCTCTCGGGAAGGCAATTGCCAGCTCACGATGGCGCTGCCAGTTGGCGGTGCGGCCAGTTCACGGTGTAGCGGGATATTGTGCAGAAAGGCGTGGCGCAACTCTGGCTCTTCGATCGCCTCAGCCTGGGCGGCCAGCTCCTCACGAGCCGCCACCAGGGCCAGGGGATCTGCGTTTACCTGAGAGGCGACATGTTGCTGGAGGATATCGAAATGGCGGGCGTCGCTGCCGGACAGAAAATGTTCAGCCAGCGCCAGGCTCTTTTGGGCGGCTGCCTGGTCGTTGTTCTGAAAACTGGCCAGGGCATGGTAGAGCAAGGGGGATAGCTCAATTGAAGGTTCACCTTCCTGCCAGAGGGCGACGGCTGTGGCCAGGATTTGTTGGGCAGTGGCAGGTTCACCCTGGCGCAGGTGCCAGAGTCCGAGGACGGTATTGGCCTGGATGGCGACGCGGATGCTGGCCCGCTGGCTCGCCGCCTGTTGCAGAATAGGCAGATGGACGCGGATAGCCTGCCAATCCCCGGCCTGCACCAGGACAAGACAAAGGTAAGCAGTCGACCAGAGCCGGTAATGCGAATCCGGGGCCATACCCATGGCCTGCTGGGCACTGATGATACCGTCGATGTCCCGGCGGGCGGCAGCCAGCTGACCCAGGCGGGTGCTGATGAGGACACGATCAAAAAGGGCATCACCCAGGGCCCAGAGGTCGTCCAGCTCCTCAAAGCGAGCCACCGCGGTATTGATGGTGTTCCAGGCGGTTTGCCATTCGGCGCGATGCATGGCGGCATTGGCCAGCGATTGCAGGGCCAGCGCCTGGGCGCGTTCAAGGCCGGGATGGAGATGGGTGAGGGCGACCATCTGATTGGCAGTTTGCAGCGCCAGCGAAGATTGGCCCGTCAGCCGCTGGGCCAGGGCGAGGTTGCTCAGGACGGTAAGCTGCAGGCGGGGATCTCGTAAGGCGGCCGACAACGTGGCGGCCCGCTCCAGATGGTCACGAGCCGTGCGGGGCTGGGCCAGGGCATCCATCAGATGCCAGCCCAGGACGTTGCGGATGCGGATCTCGGCCGCTGTCTCGCCAAGTTGTTGGGCCAGTTCCAGGGCGGTGGCCGCATGGGTTTGCAGCGCCTCAATGTCCGATTCCAGCGCATCTACTTGCAGTTGCGCCTCGAGGGTTGCCAGGTGTAGCGCGCTGTTGGGGGCAGCGCCGGCCAGGGTCTGCATTTCGGCAACGGCATGGCGCCAGGCCGTGACTGGGCCGGTGAGTTCCAGCATGTGCTGGCGGGCAAAGAGCAGGCGCCAGACATCTTCCGAGAGCATATCCGGCCGGTCCGCCAGTAGCGCGTAGCCAGCTTCAAAATGGCCCAGGGCGGTTGCATAGGCGAAGGTGCGCATGGCGGCTTCGCCAGCCAGACGATGGAAATGCAGGGCGCTGTCCAGGTGGCCGGCCTGCTCATAATGCCAGGCGAGAATGGCCGGGCCGGCACGCCCCTGTTGTAGTGCCAGCGCCGCCCGGGCGTGCAGGTCCCGCCGCGCGGCAGCCGGTAACTGCGCATAGACCTGCTCCCGAATCAGATCATGCTGAAAGGCATAGCCCTGGCTGGTTTCCTGCAAGAAGCGGCCCTGGAGCAGTTCCGGTAGCAGCGGGGCCAGATTCTTGCCCAGGGCAGCTTGCCATTGACCATGGTCGACGTCGCGGCCCAGGACGGCGGCCAGATCCAATGCGGCACGAGCGGGGGCGCTCAACCGTTCCAGCCGGAGGCCCAGGAGATGGTCCAGGGTTGGCGGCGCAGTGATGAGTTCAGCGGCCAGGGACTCGATAAGGTAGAGGGGGTTGCCACCGGTGAGGCGGGCCAATTTTTCGATTTCGGCCTGGGCGAGCTCGTGACCGGCGGCAGCGGCGAGCGCCTGGCTGTCGGCAGCGCTGAGGCCGGTGAGGCTGAGGCGTTGCGGGGCGGCGGCCAGATCAAGCGCTTCCAGGGCCTGCCAGGCGCTGGGGTTGGCGCGGAGTTCAACCGGCCGGTAGGCCAACACCAGCAGAACAGGCAGCGTCTCCAGTTCAGCCGCGAAGCTGATAACTTCCCAAAAGGTGTCGCTGGCCCATTGGACATCATCCAGGATCAGCAGCAGCGCCGACGTCTGGCTCAGGCCGCCGAGTAGCTCGAGCAGCGTGCGGCCCAGGTCGGCCGGCCGTTCCAGGGGTGAGATGGCCTGGCGGTTATGTTGCGGCAACATCGCGTCCAGGGCATTCAGGGCGGCGGGTGATACGCTTTCGCGTAGCTGCTCCAGGCGACCACCGGCTAGCAGATCTGCCAGGGCGCTGTCCAGCGGCAGGTAGGCGGTGCGGGCGCCAAGCTCCTGGCCGCTACCCTGGCCAACAGTGACGCCGCGCCAGGTTGCGCCGGCGGCTACGTCACGTAACAGCGAGCTTTTGCCAATGCCCGCTTCGCCTTCTACCAGAAAGAGACCGCCTCGTCCCTGGCGTGCGGCATTGACGGCGGCGAGCAAAGCGGCCCGCTCGTGGCGGCGTCCCACCAGAGGGATGGCTGGTTCAGCCTCGACTTGCTGACGTTCATAGGCCGCTCGAATCTCAGCTTCCAGGGCGACTGTTTCCGGCAAGGGATCGACGTCGAGGTCGGTCTTGAGCAGACCTTCGAGGTGGGCATATTGGGCGAGAGCGGCGGCCGGCCGGCCCTGCTGATGGTAGTGTCGCATCAGGCCGCGGTGGGCCGGCTCGTTGAGTGGGTCCAGGGCGGTCAGACGATGCAAATAGGTGAAGGCATCATCAGGTGGGCTGTTCTCGGCCAGGCTGGCCAGCAGGTTCATGACCTGGTCGCGCAGGCGGACGCGAATGGGCAGGAGCCAGTCGTCGTAGAGCTCTGGCAGGAGGTCGTCTTTATAGAGGGTGACGGCGGCGGCTTGATCCGGCCGGTCCGGACTGCTCACCAACTGGCTGAATGTCCAGACATCCACTTCAAGCGGGGTTGGTTGGGCGAGCTGTAGTGTCTCGGCAGTGGTAACCAGCCAATCGTAGCCCAGAATCTGTTGGAGCCGGTAGAGGGTATCGGATAGGTAGCGCCGTGTGCGGACCGGATCGGCATAGGGCCAGAACAGATCGACGATGCGCTCGCGCGAATGGATGAGATCGGGGTGGAGTAGAAGGTAGGCCAGCAGGGCTTGTAGTTTGCCGCCAGAAATCAGGCGCTGCTGACCGTCGACTTTAAGCCGGAAGCCGCCCAATAGCCCGATCTGGATGCGTTTGTTTGGGGTGAGAGCCATGATGACACCCTGATGATCGTTTCAACGAAGGGGATTGTAACGAATGTGTGGGGGGCGGGCGACTGTGGGGGGGCGCTGCTGGAAGCAGCGGGCTGATGGGAGGGGAAGCACGCTGAAGCGTGCTGGGGCGATGGCAAAGAGCGCTTGATGTCTGTGAAGGTTGCGACAATTGTCGTGAGGTTGGTGGCCAGGAGCGCGTTATACTTGGGTGTGGACCGGCTGTAAGCCGGGTTCAACCTCCTTGAATTGTATACGTGAGCCGTGAGAACATTGAACGCTGCAACTCCCTCATTCTCTGCTGCTGACGACGGGCCGGACCGGCTGACACGGCTGGTGGCGCTGTTGGTCATCCCCTTTTTGCTGGCGGCTTTTGTTATTTTGTATTTACAGCCGGAGAGCTCCGGCACACGGTTTGCCTGGGAAATCCGGCCGGCGTTGACGGCCGCCTGGATGGGCGCCGGTTATCTGGGCGGCGCCTGGTTTTTTCTGCGGGTAGCGCTGGCGCGGCGCTGGGGGCAGGTGGCGGCCGGCTTCTGGCCGGTGACTACCTTTACCTGGGCGATGCTCCTGACAACGGTGTTGCATTGGTCTCGTTTTGAACTGGCTCATTGGCCTTTTCTCATCTGGCTGGTGCTGTATCTAGTCACGCCATTCCTGATTCCGTGGCTCTGGTGGCGCAATCAGCGGCGGGTCGGGCGGCCGGTGGTGGGGCCGGAGGAGTTGTTGGTACCGGCCGGTATCCGCCTGGGGATGCTGGCTGTCGCCGGACTGATGCTGATCAGTTGTCTGGTGGCGTTTGTAGCGCCGCATCTGTTGGTCCGCTTCTGGCCCTGGGCTTTGACGCCGCTCACGGCCCGCGTCATGGGCGGCTGGTTTGCGCTCATGGGTGTGGGCGGCCTGACGATGTGGCGCGAGCCGCGCTGGAGCGGCTGGCGTTATGAAGTTGAGAGCATCATCTTTGTCTGGCATCTGTTGATGCTGGCCGGCGCCATCTGGCGGCGGGCTGATTTTAAGCCAGGTGGCGGCTGGTTCATCGGGGCTGAGGCGGCCGTTGTGCTTTTACTGGCCGTTGTCTATTTTTATATGACGCGGCAGCAACAACGGGGCCAACAGTGATTTTCGTTGCCCGGCAAACGGTAAGTTGTCACTAGACCCAAACCGGCAAATCAGTCATGCTGAAAGTTGAATTGTGATGAATCAAGCCGGTGGCCCTCGATTGTCGCCATCCCTCAAACTACCGCATCCCGACGTCAGGCACCGGCGCGAGGAGCGGTCAGCGCTATTACTTCCTTTCTAAAAACTGCATCCTCGGCTAGGTACTTCAGAGCGATAGCCAGCCGCAACGATTTGGTTGGCTGGCCTCTCGAATGGGCAGTCGAGTCAGTTGAACTGGCTGCAAGGACAAAAGATGAAACGGGTCCTCCTGTTATTCGCTTGTGTGATAACCATTTGCCTGACTGCAGGGTGCCAGACGGAAACGACAGATCAGGCAACGGAGACACCGGTGGGTTTGCCCAATCCGGCCTCAGTTTTTTGCGAGCAGCATGGTCACACGTTGCAGATGCGCGAAAATGCCGCCGGCACAGCGGGCTATTGCCAGTTTGCCGATGGCTCGGCGTGCGAGGAATGGGCGTTTTTCCGTGGCGAATGTTGGCCGGAGAGCCTGCACTGGGGGCCAGAGGTCATCGAAATTGTTTTGCTGGAGTCGTTTCCCATTCAGGTGCAGGCCATTCTGACCGGGCAGCTACCGAACAGCTGCAGCGCCGTGAGCGAGGTTACCACGGTTTACGATGAGGCCAGCCAGACGTTTACATTGACGCTGGTGCTGGCGGCGAACGGAGAGATTGAATGTGATCCGGCCGGTTTACCCTTCACTGAGACCGTTTCTCTGGATGTCGTGGGGTTACCGGCCGGTACCTACACCGTCAGCGCCAACGATGCTGCGGCGACCTTTACATTTTCTGTAGACAATGTCGCGGCCGACGAAGGCGCGGCCGCCAACGATGTCGTGGCGCCCATTGTCAGCATCGATATGAGCGGCTGGCTGGTTTTCGTGAATTACGATTACGGCTTTAGCTTCCTCTACCCGCCCGATTGGCAGGTACGCCAGGAGCAAGGCCCCAATCACACGTTGGCCGGCCATCTGCTCTACGTGGAACCGACCTACAATGAACAATACAGGTTCACGCTGGCCTTCAAACATGCCAACCATGAGATGCACCTCACCCGAACAGGTATGCGCGAAGGCGAGTTTTTTGCGTACGGCACCATCGAGTTCCTGGGGAGCCCGGTGGCGAAAAGCCGGCTGGAGCTTGGTGACAAGGTGATGGGCGTCTATTACGATGGCGCTGCTGAAGTACAGCGTGGTCCACTTACCTTTACCCTGGCCCTGGATTACCTGGGCGATTCGGCTTCCGGCGCGGGCATCCCGGCGGAGATTGAACAGATCGCTGATGCCATTGTCTCATCCATTGCTTTTGTGGCTGAACCTTAACCGTGCACACCGGAGGTGTGATCATGAAATACCGTGTACACCGTTTTGACCTGAGAATGACGCGGGATCAGGACCGCCTGGAAGGCTTCCTGAACAAGTTGGAAGGCGATGTCGTGGCCATTATTCCGAACGTAACGCCAGTGCCGGCTACCTACGTCGACTTTGTGCTGGTGGTTGAACGCGTATTCAGGGAGAAGGCTGTGGATCTGAGCCAGCCGCTGGCCACTGCAGCTTGAACAAGGAGGGCTGAGATGAACAACGAACAGGATAAATATGCTCTGGCCAGGGCTGACTACGGGACGCTGGGTATGTGTCTGGGCTTCCTGTTTGGTTCAGCACTGGGACTTTTTCTCTGGCTGGTTACCCAACATCTGCTTCTCTTCCCGGCGCTGGTTGGGGCAGGGATGGCTCTTGGCCTGATGATTGGCAACTACCTGGAGATGCATGAGCGCGAGAAGGAAATGAATGGCGTCAATGGCGCGATCTGATGGTGCGATCAAGGAGGCAATATGAATGGCCTGGGCATGATGCTGTTTTTCGGCGCCATGACTGTTTTTGCGGCTACGATAGGTTACCTGATGAAACGGCGGGCGGATAACCTGCTGCAGGCATGGGCCGCCAGGCGGCATTTCGAGATTCTGGAGGCACACTACCGGCCATTTCTGGACAAAGGCCCGTTCTGGTACGCCAGCCGCGGCCAGGCAGTTTATCGCGTGATCGTGCGCGATGAGTTTGGCGCCACGCGTAAGGGCTGGCTCCGCTTGGGCCATTGGCTGTCCGGGATAGCCTCCAGCGATGTGACCGTCAACTGGGATGGCCAACCGGCCTGACCTGCTGGCGGCTGTCGAAATTGGGCACGCAGAAAAACCGGCTGGCTGATTTTGATGAGAAATTGGCGAACTGTGGGTTTTCTGCGTGCTTTCGCGGTAAAGTAATAGTAGCTGTCCCAAAAATTCAGGAGAATGACATACGTATGGCGATTACTCGAGAGGTTGTCGCGCCCGCCGCGGCACCAACCCTGACCGTGCCTGCTGATATCAGCCCGCAGGCTAACTATGGCGAACTCAAACGACGCGTAAAAGAGCGTGGCTTGCTGGAAAAGCAAACCAATTACCTGTTGCGTCGGGTGACAGCGAATTTCCTGATGCTGGCTTTGAGCATAACCATCTTATTTTTGACTGACAGCCTGTGGATACAGATTCCTAACGCGCTATTTTTGGGCTTCATTTTTGTCCAGTTTGGCTATGTCGCCCATGATGTTGGCCACCGGCAGGCTTTTCGCAAGACCAAGCCGGCTGACATTTTTGGCCTGATTCATGCGCCCTTGCTCATCGGCATGAGCTACTTCTGGTGGATGGATAAGCACAATGAGCATCATGCTCATCCCAATGAGCAGGATATGGATCCGGACATCGATTTTCCCTTCATTGCCTTTACCGAGCAGGATGCCAGGGCCAAAAAAGGTTTCTTCCGCTGGATGGTGCAAAACCAGGCGTATCTTTTCCCTTTCCTGGTCATGTTTGAGTCATTCAGTCTGCGTTTCGGCAGCATTGAATTTCTGCTGACCCGGAAGTCTAAATTCCGCTGGTTGGAGCCCTTGCTGATGGTCCTGCAATTGGTCTGGTTTATTGGCCTGGTGTTTTGGGCTTTGCCGACCGGGGCTGCAATCACATTTATCATCGTGCAGCAGGCGTTTTTTGGGATGTACCTTGCTTCCGTGTTTGCCCCCAATCACAAAGGCATGCTGGTTGTAGATGAACATATGAATCTCGATTTTATGCTGCGCCAAATCCTGACCGCCCGCAACATCCGTTCACATCCGCTAACCGATTACTGGTATGGCGGCCTGAACTTCCAGATTGAGCACCATCTTTTCCCGACTCTGGCGCAAAACAAACTTCGTGAGGCGCAGGTGATCATCCGTCAATATTGTGCCGAGCATCGTATTCCCTACTATGAAACCAGCGTGGGGCGCTCCTGGATTGAGATTATGCAATATCTACACCAGATCGGCGGCGCCGCTCGCGCCTAGATCAGGGGAGATAGGATGATGCGTTCGCGATAGTCGAACCTGGCAGAAACTGAAATCGAAAACGGCCGGCTGCACTATTCGCAGCCGGCCGTTTTTTGCGTCCCAAGCAACGTCGATACTTGAGTACCTGCCTTAGTCAATCAGGTGGAAAGGGATAGCTTCCTGGCCACCGGCCGGTATCCCCAACGGCAGCCGCACATCCAGCAGATACGGCTTGCCTTCTTCCTGCACAATGCGCATCCCTTCTTCCAGAGCCGCATCCAGCTCCTTCTCGTCGGCCACGACGCGTCCTTCCAGGCCAAAGGCGGCGGCAATCTGGACCGGCTCCGGCGTTGCCAGCACCACGCCACTGTACTGGCCTTCCTGTTTCATCGACCCGTTGGCGCCGCCAAAGGCGCTGGCGACGACGCCATAGGCCCGGTTGTTGGAGATGACGTACAGGACGGGTACCTTGTGATGGGCGGCTGACCAGAGGCCGGAATCGGCGTAATAGAGCGAGCCGTCGCCGACCAGGCCGATCACCGGATCGGCCGGGGCGCCCAGCTTGGTGCCGATGGTGGCGCCGATCCCCCAACCTTCCGAAGCGCCGCCGGCGCGGAACGCCTTGATGGTGCCGGGTGCATGGGCGGAATCCATGAAATCAAGGGGCACGGCGTACTGCTCAACCATCAGTTGGCCGCCGCCGCGCCGGGCCAGGGTCCGGTCGATGGCGTTGGCCAGGGCGATGGGTGGCACGGGGCCGCTGCCCTGGCTGCGAGCATTGAGCTGCTCCAGCCGTCGCCCCCGCAGCGTGCCGGCCAGGGTTTCGGTGGTTTGCCAGCGGCCCTGGAAATTGGCGGCCTTGCTGGTTTTCTGCGCCCCCGCCAGCAGTGCCGCCAGGAATTGGCGCTCGTCAGCCATGATGGCGATGTCCAGCCCCGGCAGGTTGCGGAAGCGGTCGCCAGAGGCGCCGACGGCGATGATGGTGTCGGCGCCCAGGAACGGTTCGAGATCGGCTGGTTTGCCCTGGCCGCGATGGGTGACGCCGACCGCCAGGATGACGTCTGGCTGATAATGGCCGGTCAGTTCGCCCGGCCGGCCGATGTGGAGGGCATGGTTGCGGTCCACGGCCCGATTTTCGTCGTAGTTGGCCATGACCGGCAGGCCAAAATGCTCGGCCACGGCGGTTGCCTCGCTCGAGGCGCCCCGTTTCCAGATGCCATCGCCCACGTAAAGGAGCGGCTTTTGGGCGCCTCGGAGGGCCTGGAGGACGGTGTCGACATCGGCCGGGTTGGGGGGGCTTAGGCGGGGCGGGGCCGGTTTGCCCAGAATCAGATCAGTGGTGACTTGCTGATCACCCAGCAACTTGTCATAGACGGCCAGATGGACCGGCCCCAGCGGCGGCGTCATCGCGACGCGCAGCGCCCGCTCGATTGCCTGGGGCAGCCCTTCCGGCTCCAGCACCGTCCAGCTGGCCTTGGTCATGGGCTGCGCGATGCTTGTCGGCCCGACGCTATGGTCGAGGTCCAGGGTGATCGTGTCGGCGAAGCTGCCCGTGTCACCGGCGAAGGTGATGATGACGACCGGCAGCCCATCCAGCCAGATGTTGTAGAGCTGCCCCATGCATTGGGCCAGACCAGCGCCCAGGTGGACCACCATGACGCCCGGCTCGAGTGCGGCCTGGGCATAGCCACCCGCCATCGAGGCGACATTGCCTTCATGCAGGGCCAGGATGCCATGGATGTCGGGATGCGTTTGCAGGGCGTCGAAAAAGCGGGCTTCACGAGAGCCAGAATTGTAGAAGACATATTTCACGCCGGACGCGGCCAGCTGTTCCACCATGATTCGGGATGGGGTGGCCGTAATTGAGCGGGTTTGCATGGGAAAACCTCCTGATGTTGGGAATGGGCCTGACGATGCCATGTCAAGCCGACCCGATTGTATGTCAGGCCGAGTTGGCTGGCTATGATGGCCGGGCCAAACCTACGTCGTGACCGGGCGCGCCGAACGCGGGGCTCCCGTATTCGTTGGCTGAGCCGTGCAGGATTTGTCTGGGATGGGTATGATGTCAGGGTATATGTTCATTATCAGCCTGTGAGGTTCCCATGGAAGTTCTGTTGCGTTATGGCCGTGATGATCTGCTGGCAAACCTGCCGGCGCAAACCGATGTGATCCTGCCCCGCACTTTGCCGGGATTGGCTGACGAGCCGGCGGCGCTGCGCCAGGCGTTGCGGCAGCCCATACAGTCGCCGCCATTAGGGGAACTGGTTGGGCCGGGCAAGACAGTGGTCATCGTGCATACGGATATCACCCGGGCGACGCCGAATGAGCGGATATTGCCCGTGATTCTGGCGGAGATTGAAGCGGCCGGTGTGGCCCGGGAGGACATTACCCTGCTCAATGGGCTGGGCACCCACCGGCCGCAAACCGACAGTGAGCTGCGCCAGCTGCTCGGCGCCGAGATCGTAGCCAACTACCGCTGTTTGCAGCACGATTGCCACGATGACGACAATCTGGTCAGCCTGGGCCAGACGATGTTGGGCCACCCTGTTCGTCTGAACCGGCATTATCTGGCGGCGGACGTCAAAATCCTGACCGGTTTTATCGAACCCCATTTTTTTGCCGGCTTCAGTGGTGGGCCGAAGGCGATTTTGCCGTCATTGGCCGGCGTCGAAAGCGTCTTTAGCAACCACAGCCGCCATATGATCGCCCATGAGCAGGCGCGTTGGGGCATCACCGAGGGCAACCCCATCTGGGAAGAGATGCGGGATGTGGCGCTGGCCTCCAAACCTGATTTTTTGCTCAACGTCACCCTGAACCCGAGCCGTGAAATCACGGCCATTTTTGCCGGCGACCTGATGGCGGCTCATTCGGCCGGTTGCGCCTTTGTCAAGGAGCAGGCGATGAGCGCTGTGAGCGAGCCATTCGATATCGTGATTACCACCAACAGCGGCTATCCGCTGGATCAGAACCTATACCAGGCAGTCAAAGGGATGAGCGCGGCGGCCCAGATTGTTAAAGACGGCGGCAGTATCATTGTGGCGGCTGCCTGTGAGGATGGTGTGCCCGAGCATGGGCTTTATGGCACCTTGCTGAAGGAAGCAGGGTCGCCGGCGAAAGTCCTGGAGATGATTGCGGCGCCCGGGTTCAGTAAGCAGGACCAGTGGCAGATTCAGATTCAGGCAGATGTGCAGCTACGGGCGGATGTCTATGTCTATGCGGATGGCTTGACGGATGAGCAGATCAGAGGCGCTCTGCTTAAGCCGTGCCGGGATATTGAAGCGACGGTGGCTACTTTGCTGGCAAAATATGGACCTGCGGCGCGCCTTTGCGTCCTGCCGGAAGGGCCGCAGACCATTCCGTATTTGGGGGTGGAATAGGGCGGAGTTGGTTTAGAGCTTGCCGGGCTGCCATCAGTCCAAACGTGACGTCACCTCGAGAATGGCCACGCAGCACGCT
>JACKBM010000019.1 GCA_020634575.1 Ardenticatenales bacterium
CGGGGACGTGCCCTGAAGGGCACAGATCGCGTTGCCAGCGCTCTTCAGAGCGCTTCCGCCCCATCAGCACAGCATTTTAATGCTGCCACGCCTACTTGACTCAACCATCCACTTCCCACCAATACATCACCGGCCGGTGATCACTCCCAACTCCTGGCCCCCGCTCGTACCCCACAAACCGAATCCCCTCACTGCCCAACGCCAAATCAATCGGCAGAAACGGCAAGAATCCCGGCCAGGTCGCCCAACGGCCAGGCCTACTCCCCGCCAGGTGCAGGCCGCCATCTCGCCGCAATCCCCGCAATGGCGCCGACCAGGGCGTCGCGTTGAAATCCCCGACAATAACGACCCGATCCCCGCGGGCCTGCTGCGCCTGGCTCCAGGCCGCCGCCCCGGCAATCTCCTCAGCCTGCGCCTGCACTGTCCAGGCCGAACGAGGCCGAATGACGTGGAAGCTGAGCAGGGAGACACGCTGCCCGGCCACCTCCAGGCGCACCTGGAGCAGGGGCCGGTCTGGCGCCGCTGGCAAATAGATGATCTCAGCCGACACATCGCCGGCTACCGCTGCCGGCCGGAGAAAAAGCGCTGAACCATGCGTGTTCTCCCGCGGCTCGGCCAGCACCAGCTCGTAACCCGCCAGACCCACAGTGAGTGGGATCAGGTTTTCCGGGGTGATTTCTTGCAGGAAAAGGATATCCGGTTGCTGCCGATTGATGTGGTCCAGGGCCGCCGTCAGATCAGGATTGTGCCGGTTGACATTCAGATGCATCAGGCTGAGGGATGGCAATGTCTCGTTAGCAGGTGCCAGCCGCGCCCAGCTGCTCCCCACGATGAGCAGATTGAGCAGCGCCAGGCCAGCGCCGCTCAGAGCCACGCCTCGCTGCGGTCGCCAGCCGAGGACGGCCAGGCCCATTCCGCCCAGAGCCAGAAAGGGGCGAAAATGCTCGATCAGACCCAGGAACCAGATCCGGTCGGCCAATAGCGGCGCGGCGGTCAGGCCGCCCAGGAGCAGCAGACCTGCCAGGAGCAGGCGTCGCCCGCTAAACATCGCGCCGGCTGATGCTCCACAGGGCTAGCCCTAACAGAACCAGCAAGTAAAGGCCGGCATACCAGAGCATTCGTTCGCTGGGTTGGGCGGTGCTGAAGAAGGGCGTCGTCGGGCCGGTTGCCCGGGAGAGTTGCAGGATTGCTGGCGGCGTCAGCAAATAAGAGGCGCGCCGCCAAAGGATATCGACGGGCAAAATGAGGCTGCTAATGATGCCGATGTTGACCGCTGCCTCATTGCGCAGTAAGGCGCCGATCTGCTCCACCCAGCCGCCGACAAAGGCGATACCATACAACATAAAGGTCAGGGCGCCATTGGCCAGCGTCGAGAAACGGGTGCCGCCCAGGACGGCCACGCTCATCATGAGCAAGCCACTGAGGTAGATGAGGGCGAGACCGGCCGGTCCGTTCGCCAGCACAAACCCCGCTCGCAGGTAGGCCAGCAGCAACACCCCACCCGGCAACAGCAACACGCAGCCCAGAATCAGCAAAGCATACGCCAGCCACTTCCCCAACACCACCTGCCAGCGAAACAGTGGCTTGGTGATCAACACATCCAGCGTATGGTTCTCGATCTCGGCCGAAACACCCGCCACCGAAATCAGCACCGCGATCAGGATGACCAGAAAATGGGTCACATACAGCCCGGCCAGCGTCAAAAAGAAAATCGGGAACAACTGCTGCTCCGCCGCCATCACCTGCACATCCACCCACATATAATGAAAGCCAGTGCCAAACAAACCCAGAAACCCCAGCCCCATCACCAGCAACGCCCACAATATCCGCCGCCGCTGCGACTCCCGCAGCGTCAGGGTGATAATGGTGGAGAGGGCGTTGAGGGATTGGTTGAGCATGATTTTTAGCTGTTAGCTATTAGCTGTTAGCTATTAGTGACTTATGATTCTATATGCTTTGGACATTTGCCTGCGAAATCTACTAACAGCTAACAGCTATCAGCTAACAGCTCCTACCCCATCAACCTCACAAACCGCTCCTCCAACGATTGCCGCTGGGGGGTCAGCTCGTAAAGGGTGTAACGGTTTTCCACGAGCCAGCTGGCCAGGCGGGGCAGGCTATTGCTGTCGGGCAGGAGGAGGGTGTACCGGCCGGTTGTCGCCTCAAAACGCACCTCGCTACCAAACTGCTCCAGCCCCAGCTGTAAGGCCGCATCCGGCTGGCCCACCCGCAGGACGACCAGCAATTGTGCCTCCGACGCCTGCCGCAAATCGACCGTGTCCACGATCCGCCCTTGCCGGATGAACGTGGCCCGGTCGCAGGTTAATTCAACCTCGCTCAGCAGGTGGGAATTGAGGAAAACGGCGCGCCCCTCCTCCCGCAGCCCCATAATTATCTGCCGCACCAGTCGCCGGCCCAATGGGTCCAGCCCGGATGTTGGCTCGTCCAGAAAGACAATATCGGGATCATTCAACAGCGCCTGAGCCAGACCGATACGCTGCAACATCCCCTTGGAGAAATCGTTGAGTTTGATGTCCCGTTGGGGGCTCAGGCCGACGAGTTCCAGTAAGGTCGGGATAGCCGCCTGACGATCCGCCCGGCTCATGCCGTATAGCCGACCGTGGATATCGAGGAATTCGGCCGCGGTGAGCCAGTCGTGGAAGCGGAAATGCTCGGGGAGGTAGCCGACGCGGGCCCGGGTTTGCCGGTCGCCAACCGGCCGGTTCAGCAGCCGGCCCTCCCCACTGGTCGGCGCTACCAGCCCCAGCAGCATCTTTACCGAGGTCGTTTTGCCGGCCCCATTTGGGCCCAAAAAGGCGAAAATCTCACCCCGCCGCACCTGCAAGGTCAAATCCGCGACAGCCACAGTCGCGCCAAACTCTTTCCGCAGCTGCTTCGCTTCAATCGCCCACGGCTGAATCTGAGAAACCATATGCCTAACAGCTAACAGCTAACAGCTAAAAGCTAATAGCTATCAGCTATCCAAATAATACGTCATATGCTGCAATTGCACGACCGGGTCAGAATAGGCGATGTGGACATCTTCCGGCACGCGCAGGCTGATGGGGGCATAACTGAGGATGGAGCGGACACCAGCGGTGATGAGCCGGTCGGCCACTTCCTGGGCATCGCGGGCCGGCACGGAGATGATGGCGATCTGGATGTGTTCGCGGGCCACGGTCTCTTCCAATTCATCCAGGTGCTGGACGGCGATGCCGGCCATCTGCTTGCCCACGACCTCCACGTCAATGTCGAAGACCCAACGCATGGCAAAGCCGCGATGGCGGAAGCCGCCGTAATTGGCCAGCGCATGGCCCAGGTAGCCGGCCCCGACAATGGCGACGCCCCACTCCCGATCCAGCTTCAGGATCTGGCGGAGCTGTTCGATCAAATAGCTAATCTGATAGCCAGTGCCTTGTTTACCAAACTCACCAAAATGGGAGAGATCTTTGCGGATCTGGGCCGAGCTGATCCCCAGGTGGCGGCCCAATTCATGCGACGAAGTCGTCAACTTCTGTCCTTCTTCAGCAAGATAAGTCAGCGCACGTAGATAGATCGGCAACCGTGCAATGACGATGTCAGGTATGTGATCTTCTGACACTTGGGCGAATGCTCCTACGCGGAAGGACAAATGAGCCCCTCTGATGTTGTTGACGACTACGAACAATCGTTCGTATATAATTTCACAATTCTAACAGATGGCCTATACGACCGCAACAGCGCCACTTCTTATCTCTAGCTAATAGATCGGGTGTAATCTGCCCGCGGCATTGTCCCCGGTGTCGCCATGTCGGACAATTTCCCGGGAAGCGTAGCCAGTGATTGGCCCCGCAGAAGGATGAAGAAAGATGCGTTATCGAAATTGGCTTATCGCCGCCCTTTTACTTGTAGTGGCGGGCGGTGGTTATTATTTGCTGCAGCAACGTTCGGCGGCCCAGGCGGCCACCGAATTTGAAGTCATTCGCCAGGAAAGTGTGCAGCGTGACCGGCTGGAATCGACGGTCAATGCGACTGGCTCCATCGAACCAGAAGCGGAGCTTTCTCTGACATTTGGTCTGGGCGGCACCATCCAACAAGTGAATGTGGCCCGCGGGCAAACGGTGATAGCCGGCGAAGTCCTGGCCACCCTGGATACGGCTGAGCTGGAACTGGCTGTGCAGCAGGCCGGTGATGCCCTGACCATTCAGCAACTCACCCTGCAGCAACGTCGTGACAGCCAGCCCACAGCCGCCACCCTGGCAACCGCCCAGGCCGACATTGACGCGACCCAGGCCAGTGTCGCTGTCGCCGAAGCCAATCAGGCTGGCGCTGAAGCGGGTCTACTGCAGGCCGAAGCCCAAAAAGCGCTGCTCCAGGCCGGCCCCACCGCCGACGCCATCGCTGCCGCCGATGCTGAGATCGCTGCCCGTACCGCCGAGGTGGAGACGGTTCAGGACGCCTACGACCGCATCATCGAATTTGGCGTGGGTGGCACAACTGAAGAACAGACCCGCTTTCAGCTCAATGCCGCCCAGCAAGCGCTGGCGGCGGCTGAAGCCCGGCGCACCGCGCTCTTTGCTGGCCCCCGCCTCGCCGATCTCCAGGCGGCTGATGCCCAGATCGCTTCGGCCCAGGCCAATGTGCAGGCGGCGAGCGGCAATGTGCTGGTCGCCCAGGCCAACGTGGCCCGGGCCCAGGCCGCCTACGACCGGCTCTTGGAACCCCCAACTGAAGCAGAATTGGCGATTCTCGAAGCCCAGGTGGCCAGCGCCGAGACCAACCTGGCCCTGGCGCAACTCCGCCTGGAGCAGGCCCAGATCGTGGCGCCGATTGATGGCACCGTTGCCAGCGTCACGGTGAACCAGGGTGAATTGGCGACGCCCGGCGCCCCGGCGGTGACGCTGCTGGTGGAAGATGCCTTTCATATCGACGTGAATGTCGATGAGATTGATATTGACCAGGTTGATATCGGCCAGGCGGTGCGAATTACCTTGGATGCGCTGCCGGACCGGCCGGTCACCGGCACCGTCGCCGAAATTGCGCCTACCTCAGGCGCCCTTACCGGCGGCGTTGTCTCCTACCTGGTCACCATCAACATCGATCTCGAAGACCAATCCTTCTTGCGCCCTGGCATGAGCGCCAACGCCGCCATCGTCGTTGATCAGCTCGTCGATGTCCTGGTCATCCCCAATTGGGCTGTCAAGCTGGACCGGGAAACGGGCGCCGCCACGGTGCTGCGCCTGCTCGGGGAAAACGATGTCGAGGAAGTGGCCATCGAAACCGGCTTGCGTAATGAGCAGTTTATCGAAGTGCGCGCCGGCCTCAGCGAAGGGGACCAGGTCGTCATCACCAGTGAGCGCGAGACCTTCAGCTTCTTCGGCGGTGGCCAATGAGCGACGCGGCCGTTATCGACATCCGCGACCTGACCAAGGTCTACCAGATGGGCGAGCACGAAGTCCGCGCCCTCAATGGCGTCTCCCTGCAGATTCTCAAAGGCGAGTTTGTCTCGATCATGGGGCCATCCGGGTCCGGTAAATCAACGATGATGAACCTGGTTGGCGCCCTGGACCAGCCCACCGGCGGCACCTACCTGTTGGATGGCGTCGACGTCGGCGAAGTGGATGAGAATGCCCTGGCCGATATTCGCAATCAGAAGATCGGTTTCGTTTTCCAGAATTTCAACCTGTTGTCCCGGACGCCGGCCATTCAGCAGGTGGAACTGCCCCTGATTTACGGTGGCAAGGGGAACCGGCGCCAGAAGGCGATTGATGCCCTGACGCGCGTAGGGTTGGCCGACCGGATCGACCATCGTCCCAGCGAACTGTCCGGTGGTCAGCAACAACGCGTCGCCATCGCTCGGGCGCTGGTCAACGACCCTGCCATCATCCTCGCCGACGAGCCGACCGGCAACCTGGACAGCAAATCCGGTATCGAGGTGATGGCGCTGCTGCAGGAGCTGAATCAGAAGCAGGGCATCACCATCATCCTGGTCACCCATGACCCCTGGATCGCCCGCCACACCAAACGCGTCGTCCGCCTCGCCGACGGCGTCATCGTGGGCGACGAACGAATCAGCCGGCCCCTGATCGCCGGCGAAGCCACCCGCGACTCGGACCAGGCGCTGGTAGATACGGTGGGGTTTCATGGCTGAGAATAGCGGGGCTGCGCCCCTTTGGGCGGTCAGTACGCTGCGCTTTCGGTATGGGCCTGCGGCCCTTTCGGTACGCTGCGCTTTCAGTAGACGGAAGCCTGCCCTTCTACTGAAAGCGAGCGCAGCGAGCGTACTGACGGCTGAAAGGGCCGCAGGCCCGTACTGACAACTGACATGAATTTACGCGAAAACACACGCATCGCGCTTAATGCGCTTCTGAGCAATAAGCTGCGGGCGATCCTGACGATGTTGGGCATCATCATCGGGGTGGCAGCGGTGATTACGTTGCTGTCAGTGGGCCAGGGCGTGTCGGCATTTGTGACGGGTGAGTTTGAAGGATTGGGCAACAATCTGCTGTTTGTCCTGCCCGGCGAGGTCAGCCCGGACCAGTTCGGTCCGCGGCGCTCCGGCGGCGGTGGCCTGACGATGCGCGATTACGAGGCGGTAGCTGACTCGCTGCGGACGCCGGACCTGCTGGGCGTCGTGCCCCAATACGGCCGCAGCGCTACGGTCACTCTGGGCGGGCAAACCACACGGACCGAAATCGCCGGCGTCACCCCCAATTTTCCTGACGTGCGCAACTTTTACCCGGTCAGCGGCGGCTTCTTCAGCGAAACCGATCTGGCCAGCAGCACCCGTGTCGCCGTCATCGGCCAGACCGTTTACGAAGAGCTGTTCCCGGAAGGAGGCGTGCCGGTTGGCGAAACCATTCGCATTGACAATATCAGCTTCCGCATCATTGGCCTGATGGAGGAAAAAGGCGGGTCGGGCTTCAATGACCAGGACAACATTATCTTTGTACCGATTTCCACTGCCCAGCGCCGCCTCTTCCCCGCCCGCCGGGCCGATGGCCAGTTTCGCGTTGACCTGATCTACGCCCAGGTGGTTGATGAATCATTGCAGGAGGCGGCCATCACCCAGATCGAGATCGTCCTGCGCGAAACCCACAACATCAGTTTTCGCGATGAGGATGATTTTTCGGTGGTGAGCCAGGCGGAGCTGGTCAGCGCTTTTTCCCAGGTCACCGGCGTCTTGACCATTTTTCTGGGGACGATTGCCGGCATTTCTCTGTTGGTCGGCGGCATCGGCATCATGAATATCATGCTGGTGTCGGTAACGGAGCGGACGCGGGAGATCGGCTTGCGCAAGGCCGTAGGGGCCAAGCCGAAGGACATTTTGGGCCAATTCCTGACCGAAGCGGTTTTCCTATCCCTGATCGGCGGCCTGATTGGGCTGGTCCTGGGCATCAGCGGCTCTTACTTCATTGCCAGCTTGCTGGATACGCTGGAGGCGACCATCGACTGGAACGCGGTACTGCTCTCGATCCTGTTCTCGGCAGCCGTGGGTCTCTTCTTTGGCATTTACCCGGCGATGCGAGCAGCCTCCCTGAACCCGATTGATGCGCTGAGGTACGAATGAACGTGCGCGAGAACATCCGCATCGCCCTGCGTGCCCTGGCGGCCAACAAGCTGCGCGCCATCCTGACGATGCTGGGCATCATGATCGGTGTGGGCGCGGTCATCACCCTGGTCTCGATTGGGGATGGCGTAACCCGCTTTGTGGCCGAACAATTTGTGGGGCTGGGCTCAAACCTGGTCTTTGTGGTGCCGGCGGATGACCCGGATAGGCCGCAATCCCCCTTCACGATTGCCGACGCGACGGCGCTGGCTGACCCGGCCAACGTGCCGGGTGCGGCCGGCGTGGCGCCGTTGATTTTCCGCGGGGTGGAGTTGCAGTACGAGGGCAACAGCTATCAGGCAACGGCGCGATCCTCGACGGCTGATTTTGCGCCGCTGCGCGGTTATGAGATTGAACGAGGGCGGAACTTTACGGAGGAAGAGGATACCGGCCGGTCCCGCGTCGCCATCATCGGCCTCGACATCGTCAAAAACCTATTCCCCACCGATGTCGATCCACTGGACCAATCCATCCGCATCAACGGCGTCAACTTCCGCGTCATTGGCATCTTTGCCGAGCAGGGGGCCGGCGCCTTTGGCAGCCAGGATGACCTGCTGGTGCTGCCCATCAACACCGCCCAGGAACGGCTCTTCAACTACCGTAGCCGCCGCACCGGTGAGCCCCTCGTCGACATCATCATCCTGCAAGCCGCCGACGCCGAGCTGGTTGGCGATCTCCTCATCGACACGGCTGACACCCTACGCCGCCGCCATGACATCAGCTTCCGCGACGAAGATGATTTTGCCATGTTGACCCAGCAGGATTTTCTGGACTCCTTTGGCGAGGTGACCAGCGTGCTGACCCTCTTTCTGGGTGCGATCGCCAGCATTTCCCTGCTGGTCGGCGGCATCGGCATCATGAATATCATGCTGGTGTCGGTGACAGAACGGACGCGGGAGATCGGGTTGCGCAAGGCGGTCGGCGCCAAATCGCGCGACATCCTGGGGCAATTTTTGACAGAAGCGGTGGTTCTGGCCATATTAGGAGGCTTGCTGGGGCTTTTACTGGGTTGGATTGGCAGCATCGCCGTACGGGTTGCGGTGCCGGAGTTGGACACCGCCATTACCCTGGATTCTGTGGCCCTGGCGATTGGTTTTGCCGGGTTGGTCGGCATCTTCTTTGGCATTTACCCGGCTTACCGGGCTGCCCAACTCCACCCGATCGACGCCCTGCGCTTTGAGTAAAGAACATGTCACGCGAAATTTCTGTTGCGGCCATCCAAATGTATAGCGTTCCCGGCAAGGTGGAAGCCAACCTGGCCCGGGCCGAGGCGTTGGTGCGCCAGGCGGCCGCCGCCGGTGCCGAGCTGGTCGTGTTACCGGAGTTTTTCAATACCGGCTATCAGTTCTCTGATGACAGTTATGTCCTGGCTGAATGGCGTCAGGGGCGGACCTGGCTCTGGTTGCTCCGGCTGGCGATGGAGCTACGCATTCATCTGGCCGGCGCCTTCATCGTGCGCCGCGATGGTCATCAGTACGATACGCTGCTGCTAGGCGCGCCAGATGGGCAGCATTGGGCTTACGAGAAGCAGCAGCCATTTGCCTGGGAGCGGGCCTATTTTCGGCCCGGCTACCAGCCAGTCATCGCCCAAACCAGCCTGGGCCGCATCGGCCTGCTGGCCGGTTGGGATGTCGCTTATCCGGCCCATTTCCGCGCTTACGCCGGCCAGGTTGATTTGCTCGTCGTCAGCATCTGCCCGCCCCGCTTCCATGACACGACGTTACGTTTTCCCGATGGTCATGTCGTGCCCATTGGCGAGTTGACGTTGATCAGCCGGTTGATCCGGGATCGGTCGGCGGAGCTGTTTGGGCCGAATGTGCAGCGGCAGGCGGCGGCGCTGGGGGTGCCGGTAGTGCAGGCGGGGCCGCCGGATACCGGCCGGTTACGCACTACCCTGCCTCACGCCCACACCAGCTTCTTCCTCTTCACCATCTTCAGCCCTCAGGAATGGCGCCGCCTCGACCAGGCTGACCTGGCTCGTACCGACATCGGCTTCTTTGCTGACAGCCAGATCGTTCGGCCCGATGGCGCCGCCCTGCGCCCACAGGATGACGCGGACCAGATCTTGCTGACCCGTCTGGAGTTACCGTCGCAACTTCCTGTCCCACGCCCGCAAGGGCCGCCGACAGGTTTGCCGCTCGTCGCCTACCTGCTGGAATTTGGCCTGCGCAAAATGATGGAGCCGATCTATGCGGCTGCGATGGGGCGGCGCACCCAATACCTGGCTAGCAAGCTCCTCCTGGGTGCGGCGCTGTTGCTGATCGCTTACCTGCTCAACAGGTGGCGGCGTCGGGAGCAAAGCTGATCATGGGGATGCACCTCGCCGTTAATGGCTACTTCTGGAACCGCCCCTTTAATGGTAGTGGCCAGTATACCCGCCGCCTTCTGGGGCAGCTGGCGACCATGGTCAGCGATCTACGCATCAGCCTGATCGTGCCGCTGGAGCCTGGTGAAGCGGCACCGGCCGATGTTCCCGATGGTATCAACCTCATTACTGTCCCGATACGCACTGGCTACCTTGGCAAGTTGCTCTTTGAACAGCGCGGCTTTCCCCGGGCCGTGCGGGACAGCGGTGCCGAGATCGCCCATGTGCCTTATTGGGGTTCTCCCCTTGCCGCACCGGTCCCGGTCGTGGTGACCGTTCATGATGTGACGACGCTGCTCGTTCGCGAATACCGCCGTAAAGCCAGCGCCAGGCTCTACACATCCCTGGTCAGCGCCAGCGCTCGCGGCGCCGCCCACATCATCACCGACTCGTTTTACAGCAAACTGGCTATCCGAGATCATCTGAACATCCCGGAGGAGCAGATTACCGCCATCTATCTGGCAGCAGGGCCGGAATTCAGCAGTAAGAGCGAGCGGCTGCTGGATATGGCCGTGATGCGCAAATACGATCTGCCGGACTTTTTTACGCTTTACCTGGGTGGCTACGAGATCCACAAGAATGTAACCACCCTGATTCATGCCTACACCTATGTCGGGCCGGCGATGGGCAAGGATCATCCATTACTGCTGGCAGGTAGACGCCCTCAGCCCGGCGCCAATTACCCGGACTATGAAGCGTACATCGCTGATAACGGGATTGGCGATTATGTGCGCTGGCTTGGCTTTATCGATGAAGAGGATAAGCCGGCGCTGTACCGTCAGGCGATGACCGTTGCTTTCCCCAGCAAGCATGAGGGTTTTGGCCTGGGGCCGCTGGAAGCGATGGCCTGTGGCACCCCCGTTGTCACCACCAATGCCAGCTCCATCCCCGAAGTTGTTGGTGACGCCGCCTTCACCGTTAACCCGGACGACAGCCGCGATATGGCCGGTGCCATCATTGCCACTCTGATCCAGGATGAGCTACGTGTTGACATGCGCCGCAAAGGTTTGGAACAGGCTCGCCAGTTTTCGTGGGAAAAAACGGCGGCTGAAACGTTAACCGTTTATGATCAGGTTTTGCGTGGGACCCCGTAGACGCCCCGCGGGGCGTCTCCTGCTGCGTTCATTCGGTATTCATGGTTGATAGCAGCGTCAGGCGGGTGATCGTCGCTGCCTGATCAGGCAGTGCGTGATTAGTGCCGCGGGAGACGCGCCAGCATCGGGAGACGCGCCAGCATCGCGAGACGCGCCAGCGGCGCGTCTTTACGGGGTGGCTAGCGGGGGCGATGGTGGGTGTGGACCCAGGTGGTGATGTTGCGGCGGACGTAGCGGCGGGCGTTGTCGAGTTGGTCCTGGCTGCGGATGATGACGTCGTAGAAGCGGGGTTGCCAGGCGAAGTCCGGGTTGATGAGTTCTCTGATTTCTTTGGTGCATTTGCCTTTGAACTGGTTGAGGACCGAGCCAAGTGATTTCGCGAGCAGCCGGGCGAGGGGCGGATCTTCGCTGGGTTGGCTCTGGTAGTATGGCAATTCACGCGCCACGCTCTCTTCATCCTCCGGGTTGATATGCACGACCGCATGGAAATGATCTGGCATAACGATCCATTCATCCAGTTCAACATACGGTCTGAGGATAGGCGTCTTAAGCCATTCTGTGGCCACGACCAACCCTTCGAGTGACAGATGTAATACCCCGTTCTGAATGTCCCCAAACCAGCGCTGGCGATCTTTGGTTTTGATGATGATATGGTACGAGCCCTTGCCGGCGTAGTTCCAGGTTGGCAAGCGGGCTGATTTGATGCGGTATTTGCCCTGAAATAACATGTGTCCTCCGTCTGTATTGGGATGGGCGCCTGTAACAATCAACGGAGTTGTGGCGTTTTGCCGCCATGGATTTGGAAAATCCATGATCATTCCCGTCGGAATCGGGTATCCCCGTAGAGACGCGTCGCGGCGCGTCTCCCGTTGCGTTCATTTCAAAATCACGTTTGCCGGCAGCGTCAGGCGAAAGATCGGCGCTGCCCAGTGAAGCCCATCGGGGATTGATGGTGTGGGAGACGCGCCAGCGGCGCGTCTGTACGTGTGTGTGGATGCTGGGTGCGCGAATGGGCGCGTGGGGGATATGGATTTATTCACGCCTGGTTTGGTTGTATTAGCCCGCACCGCATGTTAAAATGCGGATATCTCAGCATATTCGGAGGTTGCATGCCTGTAAAATCAGATCGTTGGATTCGCCGGATGGCCAAAGAGCACCAGATGATTGAGCCGTTTGTGGAGAATCAGGTGCGGGAAGGGGTTATCTCCTACGGTCTCTCCTCTTATGGCTACGACATCCGCGTAACGGACGAGTTCAAAATCTTTACGAATGTTCTTTCGGCCGTGGTTGACCCGAAGCAGTTTAACCCGGATTCATTTGTGGATTTCAAAGGGGATGTTTGCGTCATCCCGCCTAACTCATTTGTGCTGACGCGAACGGTGGAATATTTCCGCATTCCGCGGGACGTCATCACAGTCTGCGTGGGCAAAAGCACCTACGCTCGCTGTGGCCTCATCGTCAATGTAACGCCATTCGAGCCGGAATGGGAAGGGTATGTGACCCTGGAAATTTCCAACACCACGCCGCTGCCAGCCCGGGTTTATGCCAATGAAGGGATCGCCCAGGTGATCTTTATGCAGTCGGATGAAGTTTGCGAAGTCTCCTATGCCGATCGCAAAGGCAAGTATCAGAAACAGCAAGATATTGTGCTTCCCAGGATTTAGGCCACAAATGGCGCTAAATCTGTTATAATCATCTCTGTCATGGGCCAAATGCCCTGGACAGATCATATAAAAGGGCAGGAAGGATCACTTACAGAAATGTTGTAATGTGTCTGCCAACACCTCAATCCTTCCTGTCCTTTTTTGTTCATACTCTTCTCACATTCTGATAACAACATACTTATACCGGCCGGTTATGGTTACCCTGACCTTAACTATTTGTTCAGGCATGCAGGAGACCCTATGTACACCGTCATCTGGCCACAAGCTGAATGGGAAATTGCCAGCGATAGGCTAAAGCGTGAAATTGCCGATCTATTCCGGATCGACGATGTTCGCCGGGTTGGCAAACGCTCGTTTGCCTTCACCGGCCGGTTGCTCCACCCGGATGCGGATGCCGGCTATGACGAAATCCAGCGCCGCTTCAAGGAGCATGGGTACGATCCCATGCTGCAGGAGATCGACGGCGAGGATGTGCTCTTTGCCCAACCCCAAACCCTGGGGCAGGTCAATACGGGTAATCCCCTGATCAATTTCCTTCTCTTTGTCGCCACTGTCTTCACCACCCTCTCCGCCGGCGCCGCCATGTTTGGCGTTGATCTGCTAACCGTGTTGCGCTCCGGCGATGTGGCCCGGATGATCGATGCTGTACTGGTCGGTTTGCCCTTTGCCGGGGCCCTGATGATGATTCTGGGCATCCATGAGCTGGGCCATTATGTGGCGGCACGTTGGCATGGCGTCAAGGTGACTTTGCCTTACTTTATCCCCATGCCGTATAACGGCATCGGCACCATGGGGGCCTTCATTGCCCTCAAAACGCCGATGAAGAACCGCAAGGTCTTGTTTGACATCGGTATTGCCGGGCCGCTGGCGGGCTTTGTGGTGGCGGTCCCGGTTTTGCTAGTGGGTATCATCCTTTCAAGTGTAGTGCCGGCCCACCTTGCTGGGACTTCCCTCGATATGCTGGGCTCTTCGGTCCTCATTGATTGGCTGGTTGGCTTTGTGAAAGAGATTCCAACCGGATATACCCTATCCATCCATCCCATTTTCTTCGCCGGCTGGTTGGGGATGTATCTGACGGGTATCAACCTGTTACCGTTAGGTCAGCTGGATGGGGGCCACATCTCCTACGCCCTCTTCGGTCGGGCGGCTCATACTATCGCCATGATGGGCTTTGTGGGTCTGATCCTGGCTGGTATCTTTCTCTCGCCGAACTGGTTCCTCTGGGCTTTCATTGTCTTTTTGGGCGGGTTGCGCCACCCTGCGCCGCTAAACGACCTCTCTCGCCTGGACTGGGCACGCCGCCTCCTGGGCTACGCGATGATCATTCTGTTCTTTTTGATCGTCATTCCAGTGCCGTTTGGTGGGTAGCCCTTTCGCTACGCTCAGGGTGGCAGTTAGGGCAGTTAGCTGTTTGTAGTGCCTGGTGGCCAACAACCCAGGGCCTCATTAAACAGGCCTTCAGAAAATCGCGACGTTACGAATAGCTAACAGCTGTCAGCTAACCGCTATTGACAGCCCCTTAATCCCTCCGCATAATCCGAACTATGCAGGCTCTGGTGATTGCAGAAGACGTCGAGGATCGGGATTTTCTGAGCTTTACGCTGCGGCATGCCGGTTTTGTGGTGACGACGGAGAACCGGCCGGATCAAGGCGCCATCGTCGCGCTCAATCGCCATTTTGACGTCATCATTCTGTTTCACTCCAACAATAAGATTCTGCTCAATACCGTGGTAGAAATTCGCCGCGCCGTGTACGCACCCCTCTTCGTCCTGGCCGAAAATCCTACCACCGAGCTGCATTGTCGTCTGCTCGATGCAGGCGCAGATCTGGTATTCACGACGCCAGCCTCACCCAAGCTTATCACCCGCTACGCCCGCATTTTGCTCAACCGCTCTGGTTCGATCCCCAATGTGGCGCTATCAGAGGTCGAAGCCGCGGGGATGCGCCTGGTGCCAGCCGACAGGACACTGATCATCCCCGGCAGCGAGCCGCAGCGGTTGACGCAACTTGAATTCCGTCTCCTTTACGTGCTCATGACCAACCCGGGTCAGGTTATTCCGGTCGAGGATATTGTGGAACGAGTTTGGGGTTATGATGGCTCTGGCAACCGGGATCTGGTGCGGGGCCTGGTGCGGCGGCTGCGGCGCAAAATAGAGCAGGAAGGTAGTGGCAAGCGCTACGTTCACAATATTCCGGGCATCGGGTATCAGTTTTCGCTCAGTAAACCACCTGGTGAGTAAAATTGCACACCAGGCTCCTTCAAATTATTTTTTGGCACAAAAATAGCACCCCTTTTGCACAGTAATTGATACGTCGTGTCGGTAAACTTCTGGCAAATTGCTGCTGAAGGATGCTTGGCTTATGGCACAACATGGCTTTGCTGATTGCCCCGACTGTGGGGCGGATGTCCGTCTGCGGGGAAAACCGTATGTTGGCCAAATCATTCAATGTACCAACTGCCGTGCTGCCCTGGAAATAGAGCAACTTAACCCCATTTCGCTGGCAATGGCCTATGAAGAGGAAGAGGACTCTTTTTCAGCGCGCTCAGGGCGGCGTCCCAAGAAGAAAAGCCGGCGAACCGAGTTCATTGACAATTAGGATAGAGGAAGAAACATGTCGTCTCCCGTGATGTACAAGGCGCGTTGCCCTAACTGTGGGTCAACTGTTCGTTTGGAGCAGAAACCTGAACTGGAAAGTCTGGTTTTTTGCCCTGAGTGTGATGAGACGCTGGAAGTCGTGTCTGTTAATCCATTACGTCTGGACTGGGCGTATGACGATGAGGACGACGATTCAGACGAAGGATTTGTCGATTACGATGATGAGGACGACGATGACGATTATGGCGATCTACCGCAGGATCGTGATGATTGGTAATCGTTTGTAGTTGAAAATTAAATAGCTGTGGCAAGTAATTGCTGGCAATACGCTGCTCGTCCATTCTGGTTGAGCTGGGCTAGAAGCCAGGAAGGATAGCGTCTGTTCCCCATTTAGGAACGCGCGTTTGGCTAAAAAACTTTCAGGCTCACCATGTGGTGAGCCTGTTTTTTGTTACGTTGCCCGGGCGTTGACAACGTTTGCTATCAGCCCGAGTTGGTCGTGGAGGAATTGTTGCAGACCGGCCGGATCCCCACTCGTAAAAAACTGATCTGCTCCGCTCAGATTTGCCGCCAGCAGATCCAGCTCGTCCAACCGGCGCTCAACCTGCCGGGCCACCGCCGGCGCCGGATCGATGATGACTGCCGTCCCCACCAGCTCCCGCAACAGCGGTTCGATAAACGGATAATGGGTACAGCCGAGAATGAAGGTGTCCGCGCCGGCCGCTAACATCGGGTTGACGATGTCTGCCAGCAAGGCACGGGTGGCCGCCGAGGCGGTTGCTCCCGTCTCGATCTGCTCCACCAGGCCCAGGCAGGGGTCTTCCAGCAGGGTGATGCCGCGGCCAAAACGCTCCATCAGGCTGGCGTATTGCTGGCTCTGGAACGTGCCGGCCCGGGCCAGAACCGCGACCACGCCAGTGCGCGTCAGCTGGGCGCCCGGTTTGACGGCCGGTTCCATACCGACAAAGGGCACGGCCGGGTAATCCAGTCGTAGCTGTTTGAGAGCTGCCGCCGTGGCTGTGTTGCAGGCGATGACAATCAATTTTGCGTTGCGAGCGAGCAGGAAATCAGTGATTTGGCGGGCAAAGGTGAGGATTTCTGCGGCGGGGCGCGGACCATACGGGACGTGGCCCTGGTCAGCGTAATAGAGCAGTTGCTCCTGGGGGAGCTGCTGCCGGATATGCCGCCAGACCGAGAGGCCGCCGACGCCGGAATCGAAGATGCCAATCGGCTGTGCGCTGGGCATGGCGCCAGCTTAGCGTAATTAGTTGGCGGGGGCAACCGGCCGGTATAATTCGCCGGGACCAACGGCGAGGGGTAGGGGACCCGACGGGTCCAGCACCCGTCGGGTCCCCTACCCCTCGCCACCGCAACCCAAGGAGCAACCATGGCACACCAACATTTCGCCACCACAACCCGCGGGCTAAACCGCGACCTCCCGCCAGCTCGGCTCTACGAAAAAGCCAAACGGCTCGGCATCTGGAATCCGTCCGACATCGACTTCAGCCAGGACAAAGCGGACTGGCAGGGGCTGACCCACGAGGAGCAAGATCTGATCTGGCGGCTAACCTCCATGTTTCAGGCTGGCGAGGAAGCTGTCACCCTTGATCTGCTGCCCCTGATTCAAACCATCGCCGCCGAAGGGCGCATTGAGGAGGAACTGTACCTGACCACCTTCCTTTTCGAAGAGGCCAAGCACACCGATTTTTTCCGTCGCTTTCTCGATGAAGTGACCGGCGCCCCGGCCGATCTCAATCATTTTCACACCGATAATTACCGCACCATTTTCTATGAGGCATTGCCCGCCGCCCTGAGCGCCTTGCAGTCAGACCGTTCGCCGGCGGCGCAGGCACGAGCGGCGACAACATATAACATGGTCGTGGAAGGGGTGTTGGCGGAGACAGGCTATCACGCTTACTTCAGCGCCCTGGAGCGACGCGGGCTGATGCCCGGCCAGCGGCAGGGGATCCAGCTCCTCAAGCAGGATGAATCGCGCCACATCGCCTATGGCGTGTACCTGCTATCGCGGCTCGTGGCGGAACACGACGATGTCTGGCCAGTGATCGAAGAGACCATGAACGAGCTGTTACCGCCCGCCCTGGCCGTTATTGGCGAGGCGTTTGAGGCCTACGAGGTGATGCCGTTTGGGTTGTCGGAAGCCGATTTTGTTGATTTTGCCATGGGGCAATTCCAGAAACGCTATGAGCGGCTGGAAAAGGCGCGCGGCGCTACCCTGGCGGAGATCAACCGGGAACAGCTAGCCTGAGGAAGCCGCTACAAGCTCTTCGAACAAGCGCAGCATGGCCGGATCGTCCTGAATCAGGTTTTCCGGATGCCACTGGACGCCCAGGGCAAAGCGGTGGCCGGGAACCTCGATCGCTTCAATCAGGCCGTCCGGTGACAACGCTGTTGCTTCCAGGTCGCGGCCAAGGTCGCGGATGCCCTGGTGGTGCAGGCTGTTCACTTTGGTGATGGGGCTGCCGATGATTTCGGCCAGACGGCTGTTTTCGGCAATTTTGATTTCATGGGGCAGGTGATTACGGGGCCAATCGCCCCAGTAATCATGTTTGATGGCGCCATCCATCTGGTCAGACAGATCCTCGAAGATGGTGCCACCCATGGCGACGTTGAACACCTGGTGGCCGCGGCAGATGGCCAGGACCGGCTTCTCCTGGGCAACCGCTGCCCGGGCCAGCCAGAGTTCCAGCGTGTCGCGGGAGGGGCTGACGCCCATGACGCGGGGGTGGTCCACATCACCGCCATAGACGCTGGGGTGGATGTCACCACCGCCGGGGAGAACAACGCCATCGATCCGGGCAAACACGGCCTGCAAGTCCGCCTCATCCAGCCCATGGGGGATGAGAATGGGGATGCCGCCGCCCGCCTGGATAGCGCGGATGTAGGAGGCCATGAGACCATACACTTCGTAGGGCAATCTGTCTGTGCCGATGTGGTACGTGCTGCAGCCGATTAGCGGTTTAGGGGAACTCATGGGGCCTCCGAATTGATAACGATCAGCAATAAAAAAAGGGTGAACACCGGCCGGTATTCACCCAGGATTATACAATTTACTGGCCAGACCCAGCCAGATTGAGATGGCCTAGTTAATCCGACGCTCGCGCAGACGGGCCGCCTTGCCGGTACGATCCCGCATGTAGTAGAGCTGCGCCCGGCGTACGTGAGCGTGACGCTGGATTTCGATGCTCTCAATGCGCGGGGAGTTGAGCAGGAAGGTCAGCTCGACGCCCACATTGTTGCTGGCGATACGGCGTACGGTGAAGTTCGCCTGGTTGCCGCCCTTACGCAACCGGATAACGGTGCCACGAATCATCTGGACGCGTTCCCGCGTACCTTCCACGATGCGTACATACACTGTAACGCTGTCACCAACGTGCAACTCGGGCAACTCTTTGGTCTGCGGTTGGTCAAAGCTTTTCAGTAACAAGTCCGACATGAGGATTACTCCATCTCTCTGTTTTTCGTCGTCAAAACAGCGCCCGGCCGGTCCGCCAGCCCCGCTGAATCTATCTACTGTCTATCTGATCTTCAGATTTATTAATTAGTTGTCGTGGGACTCACTAACATAAAGACAGCCCACCAGAGTGGGCAGTTGGGAATAATAGCATGTGATGGAACGGATTGCAAGCAGTTCCTCGCCGTCATTTCGAGCGCCGTTCACCGGACCAGAACGCCCAACCGGCCGGAGCGAGAAATCTCTGCCTCCTAACGGGTTCGGTGCAGGGAGTGGCAGACTTATGCTCGCGGTGAGCGTAGAGGTTCCTCGCTGTTTCTTGTTGATTGCCTGACGATCTAGAGTACGCTCGGAATGACAGGCCGCAGGGGATTAGCACGGCCAGCGCACCGTCACCACCGTGCCCTGGCCCACGCCGGGGCTGTCGACCTTTAGCTCGCCGCCGTATTGCTCGAGAACCGAGGTGACCAGGGCGAGGCCGAGGCCGGTGCCGGGGATGTCGCGGCCGCGGGCTTTGTCGGCGCGGAAGAAGCGCTTGCCGATCTGGGGCAGGTCGTCTGGTGCGATGCCGCGGCCAGTGTCACGGACCTGGAGCTGCAACTGCCCGCCTACGGCCTGGAGGCTGACGGCGATCTGGCCACCGGCCGGTGTATATTTCAACGCATTATCCAGTACGTTGCGGAAAACGATATGCAAATGGGTCGGGTTGGCGCCGACCTGGATGGGGGTGCCTGGCAGGTTGGCTGTCAGGGTGAGTTCCTGTTGGCGCAGCCGGGGTCCGTATTCTCGCTCCAGCCTTTGCCAGACGCGGACAGCGTCGATAGGTTCATGGCTAATGGGCAACCGGCCGGTGTCCGCCCGGGAGAGGAGCATCAAATCCTCCACCAATTTGCCCATCCGGGCCGCTTCACTGTCAATTTCGCGGATGTAGCGGGCACTCACAGCCTCATCCAGGTCCGTCTGCAAGGCCTCGCTGCGCAGCCGGATGGTTGTCAGCGGCGTGCGGAGCTCGTGGGCGGCGTTGCTGGCGAACGCTTTTTGCTCGGCAATTGTCGCCTCAACCCGCGCCGCCATCTGGTTGAAGGCGCTGGCGACAGAGCCGATCTCGTCCCGTGGGCCGGGCGCGACACGCTGGCTGAGGTCGCCGCCGGCCATTGCCAGGGCCGCTGCCTGTAAGCGGGCCAGGGGCCGGGTCAGGCTCGTCAGCAACCAGGAGCTGAACATGATAGCGAGGATTGAAAACGCCAGAAAGGCCGCCCCAAGGCCCAGCCATCGTTCCCGGATGGTGTGGCGCGCTGTCGCCGTCGGCAGTTCCAGCTGGAGGGTACCGATGGCGCGCCCTTCGTAGACGATGTTTGCCTGGGTGTAGAACATCTCAACACCAGCCGCGTTGTCGCGCAGCCCGTAGCTGTCCGTACCCAGGAACTGGCTGCTGGCCCCGGCCGAACGGTCCAGCAGCTCGTTTTGTCGATCAAAGATGGCTGCTTCACCTCCAATATTGGCGGCAATGGTCGCGGCCAGACCACTGCGGTCGCCGCGTCCCTCCTCGACGGATTCCGAAAGTTGATTGGCCAGGGAGAAGGCAACCACCTGTAGGCTGCTGCCCACGTCATCCAGGGTGGAGGTGGCGACGAGGTTGCCGGCCCACAGCGTCAGCCCGCCAAAGCCAATCACGACCAGGCCCAGGTAAACGGCAAAGAGGCGGGCGCGCAGCGAGCGGAACATCTTAATCCACGAAGCGGTAACCGACGCCGCGAATAGTCTGGATCAGTTGGGGATTGCCGGGATCTTCTTCCAGCTTCTCGCGCAGCCAGCGGATGTGGACATCCAGAGTCCGGGTATCGCCGAGCCAATCGGTGCCCCAGACGGCATCGAAGATCTCGGCCCGGCTAAAAACCTGGCCCGGCCGGCTCAGGAGCAGAGCCAACAGCTCAAATTCCTTATGGCGCAAGGTGAGCAGGTGGCCGTTTTTGCGCACCTCGCGCCGGTCGAAGTTGATTTCGATGCCGCTGACGGTTTGCGTGGTCTCGACGACATCCGCTTTGTCCAGGGCAACGCGGCGCAGGAGCGCCTTGATGCGGGCAATGAGTTCGCGGGTGCTGAATGGCTTGGTCAGGTAATCGTCCGCCCCCAACTCCAGACCCAGGATGCGGTCGACCTCATCCCCCAGCGCGGTTAGCATCAGGATGGGCACGCCACTTTCCTGGCGCAGCCGGCGGCACACTTCCCAGCCATCCATATCCGGCATCATGACATCCAGCACGACGACGGCATGGTCACCCTTTAGTGCCTCGACCAGGCCATCCAGCCCGTTGTGGGCGACAGTAACCTCGTAACCGTGCTGGGGTAGCAGCCGGGTCAGCGGTTCCGTGATAAGGGGATCGTCGTCGATCAGTAGAATTGCCGTCATATTATCTGCGCGGGGCCGGGCGTGGCTCCGGGTTCAGGGCGGCCAGCAATCGATACATCGTCAGCCCGAGGACGGTGAAAGTACTGGCGCCGTACATAATTGTAAGCTGGGCGCTGTCGGTGCCCGCCTGCCAACTGTGCAGGGTTGCCCCAACAAACGCGAGGAATGTCAGGTAGTGTAAACGGCGCCAGTTCTTTTGGCCAATCCAGCGGCGCAGGTAGTAGCTACCACTGGTCAGGACAAGCATGTAGAAGCTTCCAACGCCCAGGCCAACCCACAAGGGTTCATAAGGGGCGCCAAACGGCAGCAGGATGGAGCTGAGCGAGAAATCGTAATAATTGTCCCAGAGCAGCGCCAGCCCGTGAAAGGCAGCGAAGGCAACGCTCGTCCAGCCCAGATAATTGTGGATGGCCAGGGTCACGGCCGGGTGAATGGCCTTAGGCAGCAGTTTATTACTTAGCAGAAGACCCCAGATGGTCGAAAGGGCCAGCAACAGGTAAGCGACCACACCGCCGGAGCGGCTTAGATTCCAGGCGACCTGTTCGCCCTGCAACCAGGCGGGCAACGGCCACAAAATAACCAGGCCGAGAATAATGACGGGCAACAACCAGACCCAACTGAGGGTGGGCTCATCCTGGTTGTCCTGAGGGGAAGAAAAAGTAGTCATGAGTCAATTCCAGGTCGCTGTTTAACGAGAAGAGCGACCGCGGGTAATCGGCTGCGGGATGCGCAGTTGCGGCACTGCCGGCTGGGTAATAACTGTGTTGGGCCGCCCGTCGATCTGGACGGGCGCCAGGCTGGCGATGGCCGGCGGTGGTTCCGGGATGACGAGGACATAATTGGGTTGAGCGGCCGGGGCTGGGGTGGGGGCAGCTGGCTCAGCCAGCTGCCGCGCACCGTAAAGTGTAGCCATCATGCTACCCAGAACAATCATCCCTTTCAGGCTGTTCAGATTTGTGGAACGGGGATTGCGTTTAGTCATCGTCGTACTCGTGTTCGTAAGCTTCGTGTTCGCTGGATTCGTAACGTTCATGGTCGTCATCATCCCCACGATAGGTTGTGGTCTCGGTCTGCGGGACGGCAACGCTCTGGCTATCGATGTATTGCTGGGCGGCCTGCAGCTGGTCCTGGTAGGCGGCTTCGCGCGCCTGCATCGCTTCCACCGTCTGTTGTAGCGCCTGGTAATCTTCCAGCGGCACAACCTGGAGGGAACCATCCGGGCCGACTGAGAGCGCATTGGTCTCGGTCCGGCCGGTCAGTAACAGACCGGCCGCCAGGATAAGCGCGGACATGAGCAGGGCACCGATAAGATTGGCGATTTGTCGTCTAGACATAGGGAAGAACTCCTATTTGGGCGTGGAGGGGCCGGCGTATGGTGACGCCAGCGCCAGCCTCCACCTGAATTATGGTTTGCAATGCTGAGGTGAGGGCGAGTTCAGGGCCGCCGTACTCACCATAGAAGGAAGCAGCCAGCCCGTGGGCCTCGGCCAGGTCCAGCGCCTGATCCCGGTTGGGAATTAGCAAGGCGGTGGCCCAGACATCAGCCAGGGCGGCGTCAGCGGCCAGCACAGAGACGGTGATGGTCTCGTTGAGCGCGGACCGGCCGGTTTCCGGGTCGATGATGTGATGGGTCTCCTGGTCACCCAATCGCCAGCGGCGGTAATCGGTGCCAGAAGTTGCCAGGCTCATGTCATGAAGGTAGAGCCGATACAGTTCATCACCCATATCCGCGTCCATGTCCGGGAAGGCGACGCCCACGGGCCAACCGGGCTGGCCAGTTGGGGCGGGACCGGCGGTCAGGTCGCCGCCGGCATCGATCAGGCAGGGGCCAAAGGCGCTTAACTGGTCGATGGCTTGCTGGGCGGTGTACCCCTTGGCGATGGCACCGAGGTCAAGCTGAGCACCGGCCGGTAGCCAAACCTGCCCGTGTGTCCGATCCAGCCGGATCTGACGGTAAAGGCCGGTCTGATGCCGATAGGACGCCGGTTGAGCGACAGCGCCCGCCTGAAAAGATTGGCGGTAGCCATTGGCCTGAACGGCGGCCAGCAAGGCCGGGTCAAACAGGCCATCCGTCTGGCGGGCCAGGCTGAGCGCGCGATGTAGCAGCAACCACAGCTCCGGTGAGACCGTGACCCAACGCTCGGGTTGCCCGTTCAGCCAGCTCAGTTCGCTGTCCGGCCGGAAGCGGCTCAGGCGCGCTTCGGCGACGGCGAACAGCTCGGTAATGGCCTGGAACTGTGCTGTGGCCAGATCGCTGTTTTCATTATCGAGCCAAACCTGAATCCGGCAGCCCATGGCGTGAAACTGATGGGAGTACATGCTAACGTTTACCTCGTCGTTATCTGAGGATAAGTTAGCAGGAAAGGCGCGCACCTGATTGAAGTACGGCTCAAATCTATGTTAAATCTCGTTTAAATGAGGCTGGCCAGTAACCAGACGGTGAGGCCACCGCTGATGGCGGCGAAGAGGTTGACGACGTCGTTGTTCATCCAGGACCAGCCGCGCAGGGGGCGGGTCGGCTGGCCGTCGGCACGATGAGTCCGTTCGGTCTCTTTCTGGCGGAGGTCGTCGTAGTAGATGCGTTGGACGGTGGCACCGAGGAGGCTATCCAGTAGGGAGCCGGCCAGGCCGCCGCCGGCGCCGAAGAGGAGGCCGGCCAGCGGCGTGAGCTCGGTGAGCAGGAGGCCGGCTGCCAGGCCAATCAGGCCGCCGCCCGCCGCGGAGACGAGCGTGCCGAATGGCGTGATGGCGCCGGAAGTGCCGACGTCGGCGATCCGGCCGGTTGTAATCAGCCGGGGCGGCCGGCGGCTCAGCGTGCCCAGCTCGGTGGCCCAGGTGTCCGCATTAACGGCCGCCAGGGCGCCGGTGAAGAGCAAGGCCCAGAGCGGCGCCGGCCAGATGGCGCCGGCGACAGCGTACAGGGCAGCCAGGCCGCCGTTGGCCAGGACCTGGCCCCAGTCGCGGGTATGACCTTTGGAGAATTTCTCGGCAGCCAGCTGTTTCTCTCGCGCCTTATAACGGGAGAGCAGGCTGGAGCTGAAGAAGAAAAGACCCAGCAGGACGCCCCAGCGCCAGCCGCCGAGGCCGAAGATGGCGCTGCCGACGAAGAGAGCGGCCAGACCGCCGGAGCGGGCCAGGTAGCCCTGCCGCAACGCGAGGGCGACGATGAGCAGTGTGACCAGGACGCCGATCAGGAAGTCGGTCATAAGGCGCTCAGGAGTTCCAGCAGGGCAATCCAGCTGGCGAGCTGGATGATGATGGTGACGAGCCAGATGAGGTAGGCAACCGGCCGGTTGTCGCGAATATGGTAGAAGATCAGCCCGAGCCCTCCGTTCACCAGCCAGAAGGCGAGTCCCAGGAGCGGCAGGAGCAGAAGGCCGCGAGGGGCGCCCCAGCGGTCAACCCCGCCATCGACCCCAAAATGGAGCGGCACTGCCGCCGGCAGCTTGCTGAAACGGGCGGCCAGGTAGCCGAATTGCAGCAGATTCAGGCCCAGGCCAGCCAGGAGAAGGGAGACAAAAATGCGGTCGCGCCAGATCTGCCAGCCGGCGATACCCCAGCTGCTGCCGCCGGCGTCTGGGCGGGTGGGCTGGCTGCCGGCCTGCAACGCTTTGAGGGAATCGCGGAAGAGGGCGAGATCGGCCGGGGAGATGCCATAGATGGTGTCGGTGGTGAGGATGAGAAGCTGATCGGCCGGGGGGCGGGTGGCCAGGTAATGGATGGCGCGTTCATGGCCATCCAGGGTGGTTTGCCCCTGGCCCAGGTAGAGGCCGGGCCAGCGCAGACCGCGGAAGGTCGTCTTGGCCGTCAACTCATGGCCATAACGGATATCCTCGATGGCACTCAACGGGATCTGCTCCACCGCCTGGCCGAGGTCGAGGTGCAAGAGATCTGCATCCACATGGTAACGGCCACGCTGAATCGCGCGGGTGCCGACAAAAAGTGTAGCCAGAACCGGCAGCGATAGCAGCAGCAGCAGACCCAGGATAAAACTTAATAATGAGAATGGCAGGGTGAGACAAAAATAAAGAAGAACGACATCAACCAACAAAACGCCAGCGATCATCAGGAAGCCAAGGCGTACGCCCGGGGAGCGCAAAGGCTGAGACTCAAGCATATTAGCGCAAGTTTAGCAGACGGAAACGGGGGCACCAAACCTACGATTGGTAAACGAAACAGTTTTTTCATAATGATTGTGTACTATGTACTAGGCAAAAGTTGCGCAAGTTGTGTAGAATAAACAACTGTAAGGCTGAGAATGGCAAAATTGAGTTGCATATGTCCATGAATCGAGGTAAACATCGCCGCGGTGGGCGCCAGAGCCTTCAACTACATATCCCTTAAGAATGCAAGACACCAGGAAGACCAACAATTCTGTCTGGTGTCTTTTTTGTTTCTAACTGTGGTGAGATCGCGGCGTCGCTAGGGGCGCCAGGTTTGCCGACTATCTGGAACCGGACAGTTTTGAGCCTGTCCAGAGGAATAAAATGGTTGCCAAAGAAAATATGACCCGGGAAAGCTTAAACCCTTTTGAAATTGCCCAGGCCCAGCTTGATGAAGCCGCTGAATGGCTGCAACTGGACCCGGATATGCACACATTTTTGCGCGAGCCCATGCGCGAATTCCACTTCACGATTCCAGTGCGTATGGATGATGGCAGTACGCGCGTTTTTAAGGGCTTCCGCGTGCAATACAATGACGCGCGTGGGCCGGCCAAAGGCGGTATCCGCTTCCATCCCGACGAGACCATTGACACTGTCCGGGCCCTGGCGGCCTGGATGACCTGGAAGACGGCTGTGGCCGATATCCCTCTGGGTGGGGCCAAGGGTGGCGTGATCTGTAACCCGCGTGAGCTGTCGAGGGGCGAGCTGGAGCGATTGAGCCGTGGTTACATGCGGGCGATCAGCCGGTACGTGGGCCTGCGCCAGGACGTGCCGGCCCCGGATGTGTACACCGATCCGCAGATCATGGCCTGGATGCTGGATGAGTATGAGATTCTGGTTGGCCACAAGGAACCAGGTGTTATTACGGGCAAGCCGCTGGAGTTGGGCGGTTCCCGCGGGCGCGGGGCGGCGACAGCGATGGGTGGCATCTACACCATTCGCGAAGCAGCGCAGGCCAAGGGCATCAATTTGGAAGGCGCCACCTGCGCCATTCAAGGGTTCGGCAATGTGGGGTCCCACGCTGTGCGTCTGGCGGCTGAGGTCCTGGGTATGAAGGTGGTCGCGGTCAGCGACGAGTTTGGCGGTATTTACCACGGCGGTGGCATTGCCTACGACGAGTTGGCCAAACACAGCAAGCGGGCCGGCAAGGTCGGCGGCTTTGACGGCTCAGATGAGATCAGCAACGATGAGCTGCTGACGATGGATGTGGACGTCCTGATCCCGGCGGCCATCGAAAACCAGATCACCAACCGCAATGCGGACGATATCAAAGCCACCATGATTGCCGAGCTGGCCAATGGCCCGACGACCCCGGCAGCGGATGACATCCTGTTCGACAAGGGTATTTACATCATCCCGGACTTCCTCTGTAATGCCGGTGGCGTGACCGTCTCCTATTTTGAGATGGTGCAGAACAGCTATGGTTATTACTGGGACGAGAAGCAGGTCAACCAGAGCCTCGACCAGCACATGACCGAGGCATTCCATTCGGTTCATGACCTGGCCACCAGCCGTAACATCAAGACCCGCGTCGCGGCCTACCTGGTGGCGGTGAATCGTGTGGCCCAGGCTGTGCGGCTGCGGGGTTGGGTGTAGTCCTTCGCTGCGCTCAGGATGACAGGGGGTAGCTGTTAGCTATCAGCTCTTAGCTGTTAGTGAAATTGGAAAGCGGACTCCGATTGGGGTCCGCTTTTAATTTCCTTAATCTTCAGCCTGTGAGAGGAATCTGGTCTAGAGGCGCTATGGTGAAGGATCTTCAAGAGAATCCAGGTAGGTATTGAGAGCTCGCCTGGTGGTGTACCAGTTACGACCATGTTTGCGCGCTTCCAGCCGTCCCGTACGCGCTAGCAAACTGAGATATTCCTGACTGTAGGGTACAAACTGGGCGGCATCACGGAGCAGCAACCATTCCTCATCCACTTGAGGTGGGGCCGTTTGCGGTGTGCCGGCTTCCAGAAAAAGGTCCAGGCTCTGCTCAACGGCGCGCCCTACCAGATTGACCAGTGATGTCGGTCGATTGTTGTCAGCGGCTGCCAGGGCCTGATAGTAGCCTTTTCGATTGACCCGGGAGATCACAGCCGGTGGATAACCGTCTCTGAGCAAGAGTAGATTCATTAATAAGCGCGCGGTGCGACCATTGCCATCAATGAAAGGGTGAATAGCTAATAACTTGTGATGGGCGACGGCGGCTAACTCGACAGTTGCCATCGTCGTTTCCTGGGTAGCCAACCATTGGAGCCAATCATGTATCTCGGCGTTCAATTGCCAGGCAGGTGGTGGTTCATGTTTGGAACCCACAATGCGCACTGGCTGCTGCCTATACTGGCCGGCATTGTCATCATCTATATTGGCTAAAACCAGGGCATGTAATTGACGAATATCAGTGGCGGTGATGGGCGTTTGCTGCCGAGCCAGATCTTCTACGAGAGCGATGGCTTCCCGATGGTTAATGACCTCGAAATGTTCCCGCAAGCTCTTGCCACCAATCGTAATGCCAAGCTCCAGGACCATCTGCGTTTCGCGCAAGGTTAATGTGTTGCCTTCGATAGCATTGGAATTATAGGTCCATTCAATGATTAGCTGTTTGTTCAGGCGGGCCAGGACGGCACTTGGAAGTGGCCGCAGGGCATCCAGCTGCGCTTTTTTTTGTAGGATGCGTTCCTTTAACCTTGGTGAGAGCAATTCAACCCCTCGCTGTATCGTATCGGATAGTCAAAAATTCGTGCTATCCGATACGATACAGCAAAAGGGGTTATTCTACAAGCGTCAGCCGGCCCCAGGTGCTTGGGTCCAGCAGGGTGCGGGTGATGACGTGGGATTTCATGACCTCCTGGACGGCGTTGCCGGGGCTGTCGTTGTCGCTGACGTTCAGCGCGATGCCCAGGACCTGGCCGTTGGCCGGCGTCATCTCCAGGGTGGACCAGGGGATGCGGGCTTCGACGACATAGCCGCTGCCAGTGGGAGCGGCAGCCACCTGGACATTGCCCTGGGCCGGATTGGCGATGAAGCTGCCGGCATCATTGGCGCGGAACAGGTAATAGCTGGGCGGCAGGGCGCCGAAGTCGCCGGGCGACATTGTCAGTTGGAAGGTGCGCGAGTTGACCTGGCGGGCGCCGGAGCTGGGATTGGTGTCGATCTGCATGTCGACGCTGTCGCCTTTGAAGATCTGGTCACCAGTCTGATTCTGGACGTGAATATCATCCTCGACCACAACGACGATATAGAGAGCCTCGCTGTCCCAGCCGAGTTGCCAGGTGGCTTGCAGGTCGTCGGTGCCATTCCAGCTTGAGGCGCTGAAGACCTGGAATTCCGACTGCACCGTGGGGAAGCCATCCCATTCGTTACGATTGCCGTCAATGCTGGGCGGGCTGGTGAAGCGGTTGACGGCGAAGCCGCTGATGGCGACCTGTGCTTCAGTCGGCGTCGGTTCGACGGCGGGCGGCGTATCTGTGGGGGACGCGACTGCAGCGGTGGGGGTCGGGTTATCAGTTGTGGGGGTGTCTGTGGGTTGGTCTGGGGCGGGGGTGGGACCGGCCGGTGTCTCGCCCGGCGGTACCACCACAATCTCAGTTGCCTCGGCCGTTTCTGTCCCGCCGGTTCGGCTCAGCAAAAACAGGTAACCAGCCACCAGGCAAATCACCAGCCCTAGCAGCAGGCCAATGCCGCCGATCACCAGAATCAAGGTGCGATTGTTGTTCTTTTCCGGTGGTTCCGGCGTTGGTTCCAGGCCGTCCCATAAGTCGCCGGGATGTTGCTGATAGCCCATGACAATGTTTCCTTATTATGGCATCGTTGCGCCAGCGGCTGTTTCTGTAGCGCTGGCCAACAGGATTATAGCATCCACCAGAATAGCCTACGGGCAGATTCTGATCCACAAGGAGGATAGTCCCCTGTAACTAACGAACAGATCAATGTTCAGGCAAACGAGAATTGCCGGGTGCTCGCAAGTGATACTTTACAAATAGGGTATCATTCAGCTGCGTTTCAATTTGCGTGCATGTCGTTGTTTTCTGGGGAGCCCATGTCTAGAGCAAGCCGCCTCGCTTTACCTGTTGTCATCCCGCTGCTGGTCTGCCTGTTCTTGTCCCTTCACTTACCAGTGCGGGCTGGACTGCCAATTGTCTATGTCGATGCGTCTGTGGTTGGGGGTAATAACGATGGATCTAGCTGGGCCAACGCCTATCCGGACCTACAGGATGCGCTGGCTGTGGTGACATCGGGCAGCGAGATTTGGGTGGCTGCTGGTGTTTACACGCCGGGTACAGTAGTGAGCGATACGTTTGTGTTACCGGCCGGTGTCTCCCTCTATGGCGGCTTTGCCGGTGGGGAGACGACGCTGGTAGCACGCGACTGGACAAACAACGTAACAGTACTCAGTGGCGATATTGATGCCAATGATGCTGCCGATGCCAATGGGGTTGTCACGGACACGGCACAAATTCAAGGCGATAATGCCTACACCGTACTCTCTGCCATAGGCTTGACGCAAACTTCCTCCCTGGACGGCTTCACTATCACGGCAGGCCGGACCATGTCGCCTCCCTTAAGTTGCTACCCCGGCTGCGGTGCAGGGATCTATGCTGAGCGGAGTAGCCTGTCCATTGCGAATCTGACATTCATCGGGAACCTGGCCTATCTTGGCGGCGGCATGACCAATATCACCGGGACAGTAATCATGCAGGATACAACCTTCACTAATAACAAAGCGGCTGGTGCCGGTGGGTTCTTTAATGTGGACAGTAGCCCAATTCTGACCAATATCGTTTTCAGCAACAACTATGCATCCGCGCTTGGCGGGGGCATGTCGACATGGGGCTATCATCCAGATGGTAGCCCTAGCGTGCCTCGCCTGACCAGCGTGCGATTTGAGGACAATCGTTCCGATTATTGGGCAGGTGGTCTGGAAATGGAAGGGAGTAGCCCTATCTTGTCCGATGTCGTCTTTATCAATAACTGGGCCGGCGGCCATGGCGGTGGCGTTGCTATCTTGTATGAGTCAAACGATCTCGACGTCAGCGAGCCGACCTTCATTAATGTGCTTTTCCAGGGGAATGAAGCCCTGGGTGATGGGGGTGGCATTGCTAATCTGGAGTTTAGCAATCCCTTGCTCATAAATGTGATCTTTAGCGGCAATCGAGCGGGCCAGAATGGCGGTGCTTTCAGTAATCGGTATTTTGCCGCAGGCACGATGGTCAATGTGACGGTGGCCGGTAATCGCGCCGGTGGCGCCGGTGGAGGCATTGCCAACGTCAATGACAGCCTGCTCACGCTCACCAACGTTATTGTCTGGGGTAACGCCGACAGCAGTGGGACGGGTACCGCCTCGGCCACGCTGAGCAACCAGACCGGCAGCCAGACGACGGTCGCCTACAGCTTGCTGCAGGGCAGCGGCGGCAGTACGGTCTGGAATTCGGCGATGGGAACAGATAATGGCAATAATCTGGATAGCGATCCGCTCTTTGTGTCAGCGCTGCTGCCCGCGTCCGCGCCCACAACCGGTGGCAACTATGCGTTGAATTTTGGTTCGCCGGCAATTAATAGTGGCAATACCTTTTCCAACACGACGCTGCTTGATGTTATCAGCAATCCCCGAGTAATTGATAGTCAGATAGATATGGGGGCTTACGAGTATCAGGGTGTGCCGACCGCGCTTGGCACCGAGGGGATGCAGTTGCTTGCGACGCAAGACAGTGTCCACATTGTGGTGCTTTGGCTGATGATGGGTGTGGTCTTGCTGTCTCTGGCACTCAGAAAACGATATACGCCAACTCAAGCCCGATCTGGATGGCTGCCCGCAGATCAAACAGTAGATCAAATGGAATAGGCATGACTCACCGGATCGCTGGCCTCCCAGGCATGGTGCACCTGGGCTGAGCAAGGTCATGAGCGGCCGAAGATCGCCTCGAAACGATTGAAAGGTGCCGAAGTAGGTTCAGTTTGTTGCCGCTGGTGATCCGTTAGGGGTTCGTTTGGGCCGATGTTATAATCAGACACAATGAGCCAGAACAAAGCCCCGAAGCGAGCGCCCGACGTAACTATTCTGCTTGTCGGGGTTTTCCTTTTTGGGGTGGCCAACTTGTGGTTGCTCCGGGGCCTGCAGCAGCAGGCGGATCTTTTAGTCGAGAGAGGCGCGCTGATAAATCCGGCCGTACAAAGCGGTTGGGCCGGGTTTTGGGGTTTGCTTTTCCTGACCGGGGCCTGGCTATTGTGGCGCCGCCGCCCCCTCGTACGCTGGCTGATTCCCGGCGCCATCATTACCTACGCAATTTATCATCTGGTGGTACTTTTTCGATTGATGCAATCTCCATTGACCCGAGCAGGCTGGCCATTGGATTTGCTATTATTTACGGGTGCGGCGTTGCTGGCAGCCTGGGCGCTGAACCGGCCGGGAAACCGCGCCTATTTTGCCCGGCCCTGAGCCGCGGCCGCGAATTGACACACTTTTGAGGCGTTCATGTCCAACGAGAGAATCGACAAACTAAACGAATTACGGGAAAAAGCACAGGAACGAGGCGGCGCGGCGCGCATCGACCGGCAGCGCAAAGCGGGCAAGATGACGGCCCATGAGCGCATTGAGCTGTTGCTTGATCGCGGCTCCTTCCATGAAATTGATGCTTTTGTTGTGCACCGTGAAACCAACTTTGGGATGGCCGATACCAAGTTTCTGGGTGATAGTGTCATCACGGGCTGGGGCACTATTGATGGCCGGCTGGTCTATGTTTTTGCCCAGGATTTCACCGTCTTTGGCGGCAGCCTGAGCGAGGTTCATGCCGAGAAGATCTGCAAGATCATGGATATGGCCATGAAGAACGGGGCGCCGGTCATTGGCATCAACGATTCTGGCGGCGCGCGCATTCAGGAAGGCGTTGTCAGCCTGGGCGGTTACGCCGATATTTTCTTGCGCAACACCCTGGCCTCCGGGGTAGTGCCGCAGATCAGCGCCATCATGGGGCCTTGCGCCGGCGGCGCCGTTTACTCGCCGGCGCTGACTGACTTCATTTTTATGGTGAAAAAGAGCAGTTACATGTTCATCACCGGTCCAGATGTCGTGAAGACTGTCACGGGGGAGGATGTGACGTTTGAGCAGCTCGGCGGCGCTTCCACCCACAACGAGGTGAGCGGTGTGGCCCACCTGGCGACGGAATCGGAGGCGGATTGCCTCTTCCTCATTCGCGAGATGCTGAGCTACCTGCCTTCCAATAATATGGAAGATCCGCCGCCGCGGGCGACCAAGGATGATCCGCTGCGGACTGAGGAGGCGTTGGATACCCTCGTGCCGGAGAACCCTAACCGGCCGTATGACATCAAAGAAGCGATCACCATGATTATGGATGATGGCGAGTTCTTTGAGATTCAGCCGGATTTTGCCGCCAATATCGTGATTGGCTTTGCCCGGTTGGGTGGCTTCTCAGTGGGTGTTGTGGCCAACCAGCCGATGGTGCTGGCTGGGGTGCTGGATATCAAAGCCAGCGAAAAGGCAGCTCGCTTTGTCCGCTTCTGCGACTGTTTCAACATCCCGCTCATTGTCTTTGAAGATGTGCCGGGCTTTCTGCCGGGGCTGGACCAGGAGCACAATGGCATCATTCGCCACGGGGCGAAGCTGCTGTTTGCCTTCTGCGAGGCGACGGTGCCCAAGATCACGGTGGTCACGCGCAAAGCCTACGGCGGTGCCTACTGTGTCATGAACAGCAAGCATATTCGCTCCGACCTGAACCTGGCCTGGCCAACCGCCGAGATTGCGGTGATGGGGCCGGATGGGGCTGTCAACATCATTTTCCGGCATGAACTGGAGAAAGCCGAAGATCCGGTGGCGCGTAAGGCAGAGCTGGTCGAGCAATATCGGGAGCAGTTCGCCAACCCGTACCTGGCGGCCCAACGGGGTTATGTGGATGATGTGATCATTCCCAGCGAAACCCGGCCGCGTCTGATCAACGCGTTGAATATGCTGCAGAACAAGCGCGACAACAACCCGCCCAAAAAGCACGGCAATATGCCGCTGTAGTTTTTGCCGCAGATAGCGCGGATTTCGCTGATGGGCCAGGGCGCAGGCCTGATGGTAGCCACAGTGAATTGGCAGCTAAGTTGGCGGTGAAGACCATTGGCTGAGAATTATGGCTGATAAAGAGATTTTGATACGTAAATTTGACAAGCTCCTGGTGGCTAACCGGGGTGAGATTGCGGTGCGGATCATTCGGGCCTGCCATGAGCTGGGTATCCAGACGGTGGCGGTTTACTCGGATGTGGACCGCAATGCGCCGCATGTGCGCTATGCCGGTGAGGCGTACAACATCGGGCCGGCGCCGGCCCGGGAGAGCTACCTGGTCATCGACAAGTTGCTGGATGTAGCGAAGCGCTCTGGTGCTGAAGCGGTCCATCCAGGTTACGGCTTCCTGGCAGAGCGGGCTGAATTTGCCCAGGCCTGCACGGATGCCGGCCTCGTCTTTGTTGGCCCGACGCCGTATGCGATCGAGGTGATGGGTGACAAGCAGATGGCCCGGTCTACGGTGAAAGCAGCCGGGGTGCCGGTTGTGCCGGGGACGGATCCAGGTCTATCTGACGATGAGCTGCTGGCCGCGGCTGAGCAGATTGGTTACCCGCTGCTGGTGAAGGCGGCAGCGGGTGGTGGCGGCAAGGGGATGCGGCCGGTGCATGATCCGGCTGAATTGCCCAATGCGCTGGCCGGCGCCCGCCGCGAAGCGGAAGCCGCGTTCGGCGATGGCACGGTTTATCTCGAGCGGATGTTGACGAATGCCCGTCATATCGAGATCCAGGTTCTGGCTGACGCCAGCGGCAATACGCTCCATCTGGGTGAGCGGGAATGTTCTTTGCAACGGCGCCATCAGAAGTTGATTGAAGAGTGCCCTTCATTTGTGGTGAGTGAAGAGTTGCGCCAGCAGATGGGGGCTGTGGCGGTAGCCGCGGCTCGCTCAGTGGAGTATATCGGGGCCGGCACCATCGAATTCCTGATGGATAAGGACAAGAACTTCTATTTCCTGGAGATGAACACCCGCTTGCAGGTGGAGCATCCGGTGACGGAGCTGGTGACGGGGATCGACATTGTCCAGGAGCAGCTGCGTGTCGCGCGCGGCCGGCGGCTGCGCTGGACTCAGGATCAGATCAAGATGAACGGCTGGGCCATCGAATGCCGCATTAACGCTGAGGACCCATACAACAATTTTATGCCGTCCACCGGCCGGGTCACAACCTCTACCCTGCCCAGCGGCCCTGGCGTCCGCGTCGACACGGGCGTGTTCCCCGGTTACGAGATCACGCCTTACTATGATTCAATGATCAGCAAGCTGATTTGCTACGGCGAGACCCGTGGTGAGGCCGTCTTGCGGATGCGGCGGGCGCTGGAGGAGTATCGGCTGATGGGGGTTAAGACCAACATCCCGTTCCACCAGCACATGATGGATAGCCACCGCTTCCTGACCGGCAATTTCCACACCAAGTTTGTGGAAGATAACTTCAGCATGGAAGAGCGGGAAGCCACCGACCACCTGCAGGCAGCGGTGGCGGCCACGCTGCTGGCACACCGCCAGGGGCAACAGGCCAGCCAGGTCGTGGCCCCCGGCGAACGGGACACCAGCAACTGGAAATGGCTCAGCCGCTGGGAACGGCTCAAGCGCTAGCCCCTCGCTGCGCTCGGGGTGACAGGCGTAGCGCAGAGCCCCGTAAAGACGGGCCGCTGGCACGTCTCCGCGGCGCCAGCCCCCCCTCGCTATACTCGGGGTGACAGGCGGGTGTGTGGCAGGATAAGTGTAGGAAGGACCCCTCGCGATGCTCGGGGGGACACGCAAACGGACGACAAGTATGAAGTACATCACTACCGTACACGACAAAGAATACACCATCGAAATCGGCCGGGATGACGAGATCATCGTCAACGGCGAATCGTATCAGATCAATCTGGAGCAGGCCTCGGATAGCGGCATCCTGTCGCTGCTGATCAACAATCGGTCGATTGTGGCGGTGGCGGAGGAGCAGGAAGAGGGCTGGCAGGTGTTGATTAACGGCGAGCTGTACGGGGTGACCGTGCAGGATGAGCGAGCCTACCGGCTGGCTAAAGCACGCGGCAAGCTGGCCGAAGTGAGCGGCGAAGTCACCATCAAGTCGCCGATGCCGGGGATTGTTCTCAAAGTGCCGGTCGAGGCGGGTGAGGCGGTCAAGAAGGGGCAGACGGTCATTATTCTGGAGTCCATGAAGATGGAGAACGAACTGAAGGCGCCACGTGACGGAGTTCTGAATAAAGCCCTGGTGGTGGCGGGCACCAGCGTGGAGAAAGGCCAGCCGCTGGTTGTGATCACTGACGCTGAATAGAGATGGCGACCACTGGGCTTGAAGTTGAGGCGAAGTTCTTTCTTCCTGATCTGGCCGCGGTACGCGAGCGGTTGCTGGCGCTGGGTGCGGGGCTGGAGAGACCGCGGGTTTACGAAAGAAACATACGGCTGGAAATTGAAGGCGACGGTTTACTCGGCCGGGGTCAGTTGCTGCGATTGCGCCAGGATGGGCGCAATGTGGTGACGTTTAAGGGGGCGCCACCGGCCGGTACCCAATCCGAAGTCAAAGTCCACGAAGAACTCGAAGTCACCGTCAGCGACTTTGATACCATCCTGGCGATCTTCCAGCGCCTCGGCTACGAAGCCGTCCAGATCTACGAGAAATATCGCGAGACCTTCAGCCTGGCCGGGCTGGAAATCGTCCTTGATGAGCTACCCTATGGCAACTTTATCGAGCTGGAAGGGGACGAAGCGGCCATAAAAATCGTGGCTGAGCAACTCGGCCTGCCCTGGGCTGAGCGCATCAACAGCAATTATCTGGCGCTGATGGGCCGCCTCATTGCCCACCATCAACTCCCCTTTCAAGACATCACCTTTAGCAATTTTGCCGGCACCGACTATACAATTGCCGACATTCTTGATGAGTTGATTCGTTCGTAGTTTCCCACCAGGAGGAACCCCATGCTAGATAAAGCCCAGGCGCTGGCCGACGAACTGGTCCGGCTGCGTCGTGATATCCATGCCCATCCCGAACTAGGTTTTGAAGAGGTCCGTACTGCCGCATTGGTGGCTGATACGTTGAGTGAAATTGGCGGCTTCGAGGTCAAAACTGGGGTCGGCCGGACTGGCGTGACCGCGCAGATCGGTAGTGGTGAGGGCCCGACCATCGGCATTCGCGCCGATATGGATGCCTTGCCGATCGTGGAGGCGACGGGCACAACATACAGCTCTGAGAACCCCGGCGTGATGCATGCCTGTGGCCATGACGCCCATACGGCGATGTTGCTGGGGGTGGCCCATTTGCTGCGGCAGAGCTTTGCCGAGGAGCAATGGCAGGGGAATGTTCGGCTGCTGTTCCAGCCCAGTGAAGAGCGTTTCGACGACCAGGGTGTCAGTGGGGCGACGGCGATGCTGGCCGATGCGGCGATGGCTGATGTGGACCATGTGATTGCCTTGCATGTGAAGTCGGACAGACCGGCCGGTGAGATCCGCATCCACGATGAATACAGCCTGGCGGCAGTTGACTCTTTCGAAGCCTGGATATTCGGCGATGGCGGCCATGGCGCTTATCCGCACACCGGCGTGGACCCGCTCTTTATTCTCTCTTCGGTGTTGCCGGCGCTGTACGGCATCCCGTCGCGCCGGATCAACCCGTTGCGCGAGAGTGTGGTCAGCCTGGGGCGGATCAGTGGCGGTGAGATCAACAACGTCATCCCCAACCGGGTGCAGTTGCTGGGCACCATCCGCTCCTACGACCCGGATGTGCGGCAGCAGCTCTGGCGCGAGGTGGAAAATGCGTTGCGTATCAGCGAAATGATGGGGGGCCGTTACGAATTTAAGCTGAGCAAGGGGTACCCGTCGCTATACAACGATCCGACGGTGAATACCTGGCTGGCCGGCACAGCGCGCGACCTGGTCGACCCGGCGCAGGTGATCTATACCGAGTATGGCATGGGGGCGGAGGATTTCGCCTACATGGCCCAGAAGGCGCCCGGGGCGATGTTCATGCTGGGGGCGGCCATTCCGGACGGCAAAGTGCGGACCCATCATACGGACACGTTTGATATTGACGAGTCGGTGCTGCCCATTGGCTCGGCAATTTTAGCGGAGACGGCGCGGCGGTATGTGACCGGCCGGTTGGGCTAAAGTTTTGTATTCCTATTAATTGTGCTACCATAGGCGCCGCTGACGGTTTTCCATCATTAATAGGATGAAACTGCCACGAAATGATTGCCTCAGAATTGGTGGCTTTAGGCAATGAAAAGGCGAATTCAACAATCTATTTGTGGCATTTATTTTGCTAGGGTATAATCGCATTGTGATAAAATGCACAACTGGCCCCCAAGGCAGACTTGCGGGCCTTTTGTTCGATTTCATGCATCGCCAAGGTTAGGAGATCACTGTTATGGCCGAAGCAGGAGTCAAGTCGAGCGCGATGACGCGCCGTGAATTTCTCTTCTATATCTGGATTGCTTCATTGGCCGTATTTACGGCTGAAGTGACAGGACTCATTATTTGGTTTGCCATTCCCCGGTTCCGCGAGGGTGAGTTTGGTGGCCGCTTCAATGTGTTGCCGGCCGAAGTGCCGGAAGTCAATACTCCCCCAGTCAGTAATGCGGCTGGCCGCTTCTGGTTGGTCAATGTTGACTCGTCAGTTGACGCGGAAAATGACCTCATGTATCCGGCACCGGACGAGAGTGGCCCCCCCATCAAGGGTGTCGCGGCCATCTACAAAGTTTGCACCCATCTGGGCTGTATTTATGCCTGGAATGATGCCAACAGCCGCTTTGAGTGCCCCTGCCATGGCTCCAAGTACCGGCTGGATGGCCGCCGTGTAGAAAGCCCGGCGCCGCGGACTCTGGATCGGTTCAAGGTCATCGCCCTGGATGCATCAGGCACTACCATTGGTGAATCCCCGGCGGATGAGAACGGTTTTTATCAACCGCTGGATCTCAATTCCCTGAATGGCACAGTGGCTACCCTGCAGGTTGATACAGGTGACCGCAAGGATGGTCCGACGCAGCCACTATTGTGTGATATCAAATTCGGCTACTGCTAGCAGCTCGTCTTGCTGATTGGGATGGAGAATGTGACCGGCCAATCAGGAGGCAACGGCCCAAGAAATGACGCCCGACTCTGTTTGACTACCCGGAACAGAGAGGAGAACAACCTATGGCAACATTTGTAGAACAGGTACGTGAAATGGGTTTCAAGCAGGCAGCGATTGCCAAGCTTGATGACGTCGTGGAACGTGTCACTGCCGGCATGAACATTAATGATGTTCGCGGTATGCTGCGTGGTGATGAGCCGCGGCGCCCGAATCCGCGCCTGACGCCCCATGCTGACAGCTTCTGGCTGCACATCCGGCCCAGCTTCTATCACACGGAAGTCACGCATATTTACCCGACTTTCCGCCTTGGCTGGCTATCCACCTTTATGTTTGTCTGGGAGACCATTACCGGTATCTTCCTGATGATCTTCTACACGCCGTCGCCTAATGTTGCCTACCAGGACATCTGGAATATCCTGGGCAATGTGCCGTTGGGCGAGTTTATGCGCAACCTGCATCGCTGGGGCGCTGAAGTCATGGTGCTGGTGGTGGCGCTGCACATGTTGCGAACTTACATCACCGGTAGTTACAAGAAACCGCGCCAGTTTACCTGGCTGACCGGTATGTTCTTGCTGGTCTTTACCCTGGTCCTCAGCTTTAGCGGCTACCTGTTGCCGTGGGACCAGCTGGCCTATTGGGCGGTCACCGTGGCCGTCAGCGCGGCGGAATCATCGCCTGGGCCAGAATTTGTTGGTAAGAACATCAACCTGCTACTCCGGGGTGCGCCATCGATTGGTGCCGGCGGTTTGCTGCGGTTCTACCTGCTCCATGTGCTGGTGTTGCCAATTCTGCTGGGTATCTTCCTGGCTGTGCATTACTACAAAGTGATTATTCACGGTCACTCGCTGCCTCCGGGCCGTGAGGCCGTTGGCGAAGACACCGCCAAGCGCGTGCCGCGTAATGAGCGTGTCTACTTCCTGCCGGACATCCTGACCAACGAAATGATGTGGACGGCGCTGACGACCCTCATGCTGGTCGCTGCGGTTGTCTTCTTCTACAACGCGCCGTTGGAGCGCCAGGCAAACCCGACGGTGACGCCGCTGCACGTGGTGGCGCCCTGGTACCTGGCCTGGTCGCAGGGCTGGCTGAAGCTGAAATTTGTCATCCCGATTATTCAGCAGGAGCTGGACTCAAAGGTTGTGGTGGCCTTTGCCTTCATCCCGTTATTGGCAATTTCCTTCTTCATATTCCCGTACGTGGAAGTGGCCAAGAGCCGCCGCTATGCGGACCGGCGCGTCGCCCTTCTCGTGATGACCGGGTTTGTCGCTTTCATGTGGGTCTCCAACTGGATGGGTTCGCCCGAGTTCCTGGTGGAAAGCTCGCCGGATGAAGAGGTGTTCCAGGAGATCTTGCCGCAGGAAGGTGAGAGCATCTTGCTGGAAGTGCCTTTTGATGAATTGGAAAAAGGTGTTTTCCACCCAGGTGAAGAGTTTGACGATCTGCCCCATCTGAGTGAGGCATTGCATGAGCTCGGTCTGGCTGTTTACAACCACGCCTGTACCATTCCTGGCAATGAGATTCGGGCAAACGCGGCTCTAAACCTGACAGAATGTGAGGAATCCGGTGAAGGTGGTGAGCTGGTTCGTTACGGCAACCATTTCACTGACAACGCCATGCCTGATCCAGACGTCACCCTTACGATTGAGGAAATGCCTGGCCAGCCAACTATGAAGGTGCTGATCCTGCGCGCTGAGGTCGAGAACCCCAATGATCCAGACGGGCCACTGCTTTTTGAGAACCAGCGCATTGGTTACCGCCATGAGTTGTCGGGCTACGATCGTTAGTCATCGCCGGGGCGAGATAGGAAAGTAACATGCAGATTCAAGTCAAGATTATTATCGGCACAATCGCCTTTATGTTGACGATGATCCTGATGGGCTTTGTCGCCTTGCGCGAGCCGGCTCGTCTGGAAGCAACGACCAACGCGGCGCTGGGCCGGTCCATTGAGAACGGTGCCGCCACCTTTGAGGCCAACTGCGCCACCTGCCACGCAGCCGATGGCCTTGGCCGTGAAGGCGGCACCTGCTTTGATGCCGCTGGTGAGGAAATCGCCTGTATCGGCGCTAACCTGCAGAGTCCTGAATTGGTCTGTGGCTCTGTGCCGCTACGGTTGGAAGTGCAATCATGGACCGGTACCAAATACGCTTACATCAACTCCACCATTCATAGTGGCCGTCCTTGGGCCGGGATGCCGACCTGGGGAGAGGACTTTGGTGGTCCGCTCAGTTACAACCAGATCGATGACCTGACTCACTTCATCCTGAACTGGGATAATGAAGCTATTTGTGCTGGTTCTGATGAGCCGCCGCCAGAATGGCCAACATCTGTTGCCGAACTACCTGAAGGTAATATTGCGAACGGTGAAGCGGCATTCCGCAGCAACGGTTGCATCGGCTGCCACGGTGACCCGGCTGTTGAAGGTTCGCAGGTTTCCGCTCCCTGGTTGGGCAACATCGGTGTCGATGGCGCTACTCGCCGGGATGGTTACTCAGCAGCGGATTATATCTACGAATCCATCCTAAATATCAACGCCTTCATCTCACCGGCCTGGGATCTTTGCGAGGGCGCCGACCCCTGCACGCTGACTTCAAACATGCAGGCAACCTTTGGTCGTTCGCTGGACCTGCAAGAAATGGCTGACTTGATTGCTTACCTGAGCGGGGATACAACGCACCCAACAGATGGGGCAGAGATAATCTACCCAGCTCCGTAGAGCTGACAGTTTTTAACTGAGTTTGCAGAGCCCGCCACCCGGCGGGCTCTTTTTTTGCCTCGGCGTCGCCGTGGCGGCTACCGCGCGCTACCCCGCCCCCCTCCCCGTCTGTCATGCCGACAGAGCGGGGTTACGGCGCCAATCAGGAACACCCATGGACAGCGAAGAGGCATACTTGCGGCGCGGCGCCACCATCGTGCTGGTTTGGCGGCCGTGAGTATGCCTCGTCGCCCACTGGGTCATGCACTGTTGAGGCCGTGCGGGCTCTGTCGGCATGACAGGGTGGCGCAGGGCAGATGTAGCGGTGACTGAGTGGCGCAAGTATGCCTCGTCGCCCATTGGGTCATGCACTGTTGAGGCCGTGCGGGCCGGATTGCGAAGTGGTGGCGCGAGGCTGGCACCATGGTAGGGGGTGCGGTGGCGAAAGTCGTGGCGGCAAAGTGATGCCAGTGCCGTGAGTATGCCTCGTCGCCCACCAGGGGAAAGTGGGCCGGCGCTGTGCAGGCTCCGTCGGCATGACAGACGGGCAGGGGACCGGATTGCGAAAGTCGTGGCGGGAAAAGGGGGTGGGTGCCGTTGAGTGTAGGTAAACGCGAATGGAGGAGGCCATGCGAGTTCACCGTTATTTTGTCTACATCCTCGGCAACCGGGGCAAGATGCTTTATGTGGGGGTGACCAACAACATCCGACGACGGGTGTGGGAGCATAAGACGAAGCGGAATCCCAAGAGCTTTACGGCTCGATATGACATTGACCGATTGCTGTATTTTGAGGAATTTCGTTATGTGCTGGATGCAATTGCCCGGGAGAAGGAGATCAAGGGGTGGCGGCGGGAGAAGAAGATCCGGCTGATTGAGCGTATGAATCACAGATGGCGGGATTTGAGTGAGGGGTGGTTTGCCTCGTCGCCTTGAGCGTCGTGCTTGGCTAGCGTGAGACGGCTCCTCGGCAGGACAGGGGGAATGCCGCGATTTTGAGCGAGAGCAAGTCGCGGCAATTCAGGCTCTTCAGCAGGACAGGAAACTGTTTGGTCTGACTGATGTTTCTGAGTCGTGAGCCAGTTAGCGCCCCCGAATGGCCGTGCCGCATTGGCGGCAGAAGCGGTCGTTGCCGTCGATGGGGGCGCCGCAGTTGTGGCAGAAGCTGGCTGCGCCGGCAGCGGCTGGCTCCGAGGGTGGGGCTGAACGTGCCGGGGGAGCAGGCTTGCGTTCGCGGCGCGGGGCTGGCTGTTGCTGGCGCTGCGGCCGGGGACGGGATGGGGCAGGCCGGGACCGTTGGGCCCGCCGGGTACGGGCCGCCCCCTGCGCCCGCCATTCCCGCAACCCGCTACCGATGAAATAAAAGGAAACGAGCAAGCCGGCGACGCCGGCAATCAACAGGGGCCAGTTCAGGTTGTCGAAACCGTTGCTGCCCGAGATACCGCTGCTGGCCTGGGGTACCTGTGTCGGTAGGACCGGCGCACTGAATACTTCGGTCGTCAACATGCCGCTACCGACCGGGTAGCTGAATGTGATGGTTACGGTATCCTGGGGCGATACCGCCTGCGTTGGCAGGAGCATGTAGTTGAGCGAATCACCCCGGTCCTGAGTCATTTCCGGTGCAGGAGAAATAGTGATACTTGGGGCCGCAGCGGGTTGCTGGACGGCCACATCGAACGAGTTGATAGTCAGACCGGCCGGTAACCCATACGTATAACTCCGCCCCGCATCCGTCTCCTCATACGGCACATAGTATTCCAGACGGAACCGGGTTTCCGGCGCAGTGATCTGTACGCCGCCCGCCAGCAGCTGATAGGCAATGTCGTCGATCATCTGACCGCTGCTATCAATCCGGGCCGCCACATGTACCCGGGCGTCTAACGGCAAGGGCCAGGTGAACGTGACCGGAAAGTTGGTGCCCGCCGGAAAATCGCCCGTAACCAGTATCAGGACATTGGGCTCATCAAAGTCAGGCCAGAACTCGACCTGGAGCTGATCCAATGTCAGGTTCAACTGCTGGGCCGGCCGGTTGGTGACTTTTTGCTGATCAGCGCCAGCCGCGCCATGAGGGGCTGCGGCGACAAGTAAGGGTAATAGACACAGGGCAGAGATAAACGTACGGAATAAGCGCATGGCAGACTAAGGTTCTCCTCGGAAGCGACGCCGGTTGGCGCGGCAGTGGGGACATTCGGTATCGGTATAGTCGCGGCCGCAAGTGCGGCAGGTCATGACGGTGACCGGCCGGTTGTCCGCCAAAGATCCCAAAACCAATACCACCTCCTCACCCTGACGGCGGGAAAGCCAGGTCTGTAGATCATTGACACCGATCAGCCAACGGCCGTCCGCGCCCATTGTGATCTCTCCCTGAACAACGTCCAGGCCCATCTCATACGCTGAAGTCGCCAACCGTAAAATGGCAGCACGCCGATGGTAATCACTCATGATGTCTCCCGTTGCTGGGTAGCAACCAAATGTCAATTATAGTAGAGTAGTTGTATGCTGCCAGCGGAGAGTCAGCGGTTGCAGGCGTCTGTCAGGTATTAATAACCATTTACAACCGCTGGTTGTGCCGACCGATAAAAGATCGTTTTTGGTGATAGTACCCTTTACATAGTAAGCTTAGATTATGATGGAAGAGCCTACACCAGGCCTGCAGAAATTGCAGGAAGACCTGGAAATACTAAAAACGATGGCCGCCCAAATGGCTGCCTATCTGCCCAGTGACGTCCTCTTCTGGCCTCTTCATTCCGTTACCATGCCCCGCCTGACTCTGGGCGGATACCTCATGCGCCAGCACCGGCTCGTCGCCCTGTTTAACCTGCTGACCCAGGAGCAGCAGAATCAGTTGCAGGCGGCCATGACCGAGTATCATACAGCCCTGGAAGATCGTACAGTCATCTTTGAGCAAAAAGCGCATAAAGAGCTGGATTCCCGACTGCGTCAATGGTCGGAACACCTGCGGGATATGCGGGCTGACCGGGGACGAGCTGTCAACTATGCCACCGCGGCCGAAATACGCGTCATGATTGAAGTGATGATGCAGCAGCTGCAAAAATTCCCTTATCAGTTAAGCTCCGAGTATGTTTATCGACTCAAAAATGTAGATTCTGGTCTGCTCGCTCGCTGGCGGAAAGGGCCGTTTGTCTGGCCTGAAGAATGGCAGTCAGCCTACCCCCAAACCGAGTTTTGGTGGTTGTACGGCGAGCCGAAGTAATGTGTCTGGATGACAATTGTCATAATTTGTATGTGACAGAGATCACTAACTGTGCCTAGAGGGCATCTCTAAAATTGCGCCATGCTGACCAACAACCTTCCTGTCCGCTTCCGCCGTCTGGTTTGGCTGACATTAGTATTTAACTTCTTAGTCATCATTTGGGGTGGCTTTGTCAGTGCTAGCGGTTCCGGGGACGGTTGCGGGGCGAGCTGGCCGCTGTGTCCCAATATTGTTGATGATGAAACCCTCTGGCAAACGGTGGTGGAATTTACTCATCGCCTGACAAGCGGATTGGCGCTGTTGCTGGTGGTCGGCACCTATCTCTGGTCAAGAAGGCTCTGGCCGGATGGCTCTCTGCCACGCAAGGCGGCTGGCTGGGCGTTAATATTCATGGTCATTGAATCGTTGCTGGGTGCGAGTCTGGTGTTGTTTCAATGGGTGGACACCAACGAATCGGTCGCGCGTGCGTTTGTACAGCCAGTTCATTTGACCAACACCCTGCTGCTTTCCGGCGCCATTGCGGCGATTCTTTGGGGTCAGCATTTGCAGAGTGATTGGTGGGCTCGTTATGGCCGGCTGCTCGTGCTGGCTTTGCTTGGCCTGGTGGTGGTCAGCTCTTTCGGCACCTTTGCCTCTCTGGCCAGCACAATCTTCCCTTCAGAATCTTTTTTTGAAGGCGTGCAGAAGGATTTTGCCGGTGATAGCCACTACCTGGTGCGCTTGCGCATCTGGCACCCGGCCCTGGCATTGCTGCTTGGGTTGGGGCTGTGGCGGCTGGTGGCCCGCCTGGAGGCTTCTGCCGGCGCCCGCCAGCTTTCGGCCCTGGCCTGGAACGTGCAGATGTTGTACTGGCTGCAGTTTGGTCTCGGGGCCCTGAACGCGATTTTGTTGACGCCGGTCTGGTTGCAGATGGTGCATTTAGCGCTGGCCCATCTGCTTTGGTTGGGTCTCGTTGCCCTGGCTTACCGTTCCGCAGCCGCTATGGCTGACACATCGGTTTTGATGGCTGGGAAAGCAGGTACGGTAGCAGGGTAGCTTATGACAGCTTCAGCAGTATCAACAGCAGCACCGAAAGAACGCCGCTCCTTGTGGTGGCTGTATGTGCTGTTGGCTTTACCCGTGCTGGGGATCACCTGGTTCGTTGTCTGGCGCCCCATTACGGTGCTGCCGCGAATCACGTTGGCCCCGGGTTATGCCTTTCAGGATCAGGATGGTGCGCTCTATACGAGTGAAAACCGGCGCGGCCGGCTGACCCTGTACAGTTTCAGCTACGAAAGTTGTGCGGAGCCCTGTCCGCAATCCCTGGAATCACTGGCCGACCTGGCCGCTGGCCTGCCGGAGCAGCTTGATCTGGTCACGATAAACCTCGCGCCAGAGATGCCGGCGGCGGCGCCGGGCTGGGCCTTTCTGACCGGCGAGGAAATTTTTGTCAAAAAAGTGGTTGGTTCCGGCTTTGACATGTATTACCGGCCGGAAGAAACTGGTCAGATCTACTTTGAGCCCCGCTTTGTCCTGGTCGACAAGTTGGGGCTTATTCGGGCCTATTATCTGACCAATGAGCCCGACCTCGAGCTGATTCAGCGCGACGTTGTTTTCTTGCTCGACGAAGAGCAAAACAGCCAGGGTGTCGGCGCCATCGGCTATGAGGCGGCCCACCTGTTCCTGTGTTATCCACGCTAACGGGCGACCGGTCGGTTACAGTATTGACCGGCGCCGTGGCTGAAAGAGGTATTTTGTGACACCAATGATGGGCGCCCCGGAAGAAAAAGAGAGCGGCAACCGGCGTATCTGGACGATTGCCCTGGCGGTCTTCATTCTGGGGTTATTGGTCCCGGCGACTTACTGGGCTATTCAATCCTTGCGACCGGCACAGTTAAATGGAGTCGTTCTGCAGGGAGATGGTCCTGTACCCAATTTCACTTTAACTACCCAGACAGGAGAGCAAGCCTCTCTGCATGACTATCGCGGCAAAGTTGTCCTGCTTTACTTTGGTTACACCTACTGCCCGGATGTTTGCCCGATTACGCTGGACGTCCTGGACAAGGCGATTGAAGCGTTGCCGGAACGGCAGCAGGACGATGTTCAGGTCATCATGGTTTCTGTTGATCCGGAGCGAGATACGCCAGAGGTGTTGGCGAAGTATCTGGCGTACTTCAATCCAGATTTTGTGGGCATGACCGGCACGGTGGAGGAGGTCCAGCTGGCGGGCAGCCCATTGGGTATCTATGCCGCCAAACGCGAGGTGGAAGGTGCTGCCGGCTATTTTATGGATCACACGGCTTCGGTAGCAGTGATTGATAAGGAGGGCATGATTCGTTTACTCTACCCGTACGAAACCCCATCGGAACCAATAACTGCAGATCTAAAAGTGTTGTTGCGCGAGTAGCAAACGCAACTGCCGCGCCTGACAGCAAAGTGTGTTCGAGATTGATCGTGGTTGGGCGGCGCCTGGACACGGTCATGGTCCAAAAGTTAAACCTGATCAATCAGTAGGGAGGATTAGATGACATCGAATCGGAACAAAGACAGCCATAAGGTACCGCAGGGAACCGTGGTCCTGATGATTGTCTTCATCATCTTATTGGTCGCTTTATGGGGCAGCGCCTACCTGACAATGCTGTCTCGAGGGGGGACGTTCTAATGCATATACATCGCAGTGAACGGAACTACATCATATTCTCGGTGGGGTTGCTGATCGCCTTTGCCGCGGCGCTGGCCGTCGGGGCCATGGCCAACGGGATTCAGCTGCCGGCGCCGGAGCAGCGGGTTGATCCCAGGACGGTTGCCACACCGGGTAACTCCATCTTTGCGGAGCCGGTTGAGGATCGTGTGCGGGAAATCGCTCCGGGTGAGTATGAAGTGTACATTCTGGCCCAGGCCTGGAAATATTCGCCAGGGTCCACGAATTATGCGGAGCCGGCTATTACGGTACCGGCCGGTTCCACTGTCACCTTCTATGTCACCAGCCGGGATATCCAACATGGCTTCAAGATTCCCAGCACGAACATCAGCTTCATGGTACTGCCAGGGCAGGTCTCAAAACTGACCGCTACCTTTGACGAACCTGGCACCTACCAGATCCTCTGTAACGAATTCTGCGGTTCCGCTCACCACACGATGTTTGGTGAGATTATCGTGGAGGAATGAGATGCAGGTTGAGCAACGATTGATCAGCACCGTCGCTGAAACGACGCCCAGAAAGCATCTGTGGCAGACGATTGTCACCCTGTTCAAACTACGGGTCGTATCCTTGCTGCTGCTGTCTGCTTATGGTGGCGCCGTCCTCGGCTTTTTGGCGACGGGCCAATCGAGCTGGGGAGCCTGGCTGATCTTGACCGTTACCGGTCTCCTGTCAGCCATGGGCGCGTCAGCCATCAACCAGTACCTGGAACGGGAGCGAGACCAGACAATGCGGCGGACCGCCCGGCGACCGCTGGCGACCGGTGAGATTGCACGTCCGGAGCGTGTTCTCTGGCTGGGCATCGGCATGATTGCCGCGGCTACCGGCCTGGCGCTGCTCATCAATCTGCCTATGGCCATCGCTATTCTGGCCGGTGCGCTCATCTACGTTGTCATCTACACCATCTGGCTGAAACCACGCACCAGCCTCAATATCGTTATTGGCGGCGCGGCTGGTAGTTGTGCAGTCCTGAGCGGTGGCGCGGCGCTGGGGGCCTGGGCAGACCCGGCCGTCTGGCTGCTGGCAGCCCTCATCTTTGTCTGGACGCCGGTGCACTTCTGGGCGCTGGCTTTGGCTTGCCGGGATGATTACGTGGAAGCGGACTACCCGATGTTGCCGACCCGGATCAGCGCCCAGGCGGCCGCTGGCTGGACGGCGCTGCACACCGTCCTGACCCTGGGCTTTGGCCTGGCACTGGGGCTGGTGCCGGCGGTCGACGCATTGTACCTGCTCCTGATGCTTCCAATCAGCCTGTTTCTCACGCACCGTACCATTCAACTCTGGCGGACGCCAGTCAAGGCTTCAGCCTGGCGTCTGTTCCATATGTCTAATCTTTATCTGGCGACTCTGCTGCTGATTCTGCTGGCAGCACCTATTTGGAGGTAACGCGATGTACGCTCGCGAAAACAAAATTGCCGGTTGGAGTTTAGGGATCGCGATGGTCGCCTTGTTTATTGGCGGCTCGATGGGTCCCCTGCAAAAACTCGAACATGTTGGCGTTAACTGGTATTCAGCTCTGCGGAGCGTCGGTCTGCAAAGCTATTACCAGGGCCTGACGATTCACGGGGTGCTCAATGCCCTGGTCTGGACGACCTTTTTTATCGTTGGTTTCTTCACCTTTATTGTTCCGCGCAGCCTGAACAAACCACTGAGCAAGCCAGGCTTGAACTGGGCTGCAGTGGTTATCATGGCACTTGGTCTGGTCCTGGCAGCTATCCCGATTCTCTCCAACGCCGCGACCGTTCTGTTTACCTTCTACCCGCCGCTGCAGGCCGACCCCTTGTTCTACTTCGGTCTGACCTTTGTTGTGGTTGGTTCCTGGGTACACGGTTGGGGCTACTTCGCCACCTATCTTGAGTGGCGTAAGGAAAACCCGGGTGTGGTCACGCCTTTGATCGCCCAGATGTCGCTTATCACCATGTTGATGTGGCAGATCGCGACGTTGGGTATCGCGACGGAAATCCTCTGGCTCATCATCCCCTGGTCCCTGGGCTGGGTTGAGGGCATTGACCCACAGCTGGCCCGGACCTTCTTCTGGTTCACCGGCCATCCCATTGTTTATTTCTGGTTGCTGCCGGCGTACGTCTCCTGGTATGCGATGGTGCCGAAGCAGGCTGGCGGCAAGTTGTTCAGCGAACCGCTGGCTCGCCTGGTCTTCTGGCTCTTCCTGGCGCTGTCCATCCCGGTTGGTGTGCATCATCAGTATGTAGATCCGGGTGTACCGGCCGGTTGGAAATTGGTCCATGCCACCCTCACCTACCTCCTCTTTGTGCCCAGTATGTTGACCGCGTTTAACGTCTGCGCCTCGCTGGAAATCGGTGGGCGCGCCCGCGGTGGCAAAGGGCTTCTGGGCTGGATTCGCACCCTGCCCTGGGATGAACCTTCCTTTGTGGCCCAGAACCTGGCCATGATCCTGTTCGTCTTCGGCGGTATCGGCGGCCTCACGAACGCTTCTTACAACCTGAACCTGGTTATCCATAACACCATGTGGGTCCCCGGCCACTTCCACCTCACCGTGGGCTCAGCAGTCACCCTGACCTTCTTCGGTATCCTGTATTGGCTGGTGCCGATGCTGACGGGCAAGCCCCTCTTCAGCAAAAAGATCGCCCTCTGGCAATCCTGGAGCTGGTTCCTGGGTATGCTGCTCATGTCCAATGGTCTGCACATCCTGGGCCTGAACTTTGGCCCGCCGCGCCGGACCATGCTCGGCTCTGCCCCTTATGCCGCTGAAGGCTGGCAGCCGCTTCTGATCGAAGCCGCCCTGGGTGGCGTCATCCTCGGTATCAGTGGTCTGTTGTTCTACTACAACATGGTCCGTACCGTTGCCTCCAAAGAGAAGCTGGCCAAGCCGATGGAAATGCCCGTGGCTGAGTCTCTGGATACCGGTCCGATGCCCGATTTCCTGGACCGCTGGCGTCCCTGGGTTGCCGTTACCGTAGCCCTGATCCTGATTGCCTACGGCCCCCTGCTGATTAACCTGATCAGCAATATAGGCTTAACGTCGCCAGGCTATAAGCTCTGGTAAGCAGGTTTGCAAATTAGAAAAGGGTGACCTGAATGCAAAGAGAAGCGAAATGGTCACCCTTTTCTGATGCAAAAAATGCAAACTTGTGCGAAAATTCACAATGCGCGCTGCGATATCGGATTCGCAGCAATTAAGCGATAGGAGTCAAATCAAATGAAAAAATCGCATGTTTTAATGATTCTTCTGCTCTTTTCACTATCGGCCTTGCTGCTGGCTGCCTGTGGTGGCGGCGATGACGGCGAGGCTGAAGAATCCACCGACGGCGGTGGCGGTTCGATGGAAATGGACGTCCAGATGCATGACATCTATTTCGGCGACAGCAACGACAATGTCGACAATCCGCCGACCTGGACGGCGACTGCGGGTGATTCCATCCGCGTCAGCATGGTCAATAATGGGGCGTTGGACCACAACTGGGCCATCGTCGATCTGAACGAGACCATCCCGGACGTTATCAGCGACCCGGGTGCGATCGAAGACCAACTGCTTACGGACGGGGGCGTCGTGGCCCCTGGTGACACTGGCACCTGGCGCTTTACCGCGCCTGATGCAGCTGGTGAATATCTGGTCATCTGCACGATCGCCGGTCACTATCCGGCCATGCAGGGCCGCTTCGTTGTAGAAGCTCCGTAATTCACATCTCCTTTCTCCTTGTGAGGGGCCGGCGGTAATAGCCCACCGCCGGCCCCATCGTTTTCTGACCGAGGGAGCCATGTCTTTTTCACTACGTTTGAATTCCGAACAAGAAGCCAATCGTGGCCTCCGTGATGCCTGGCGTATGGGGTTGCTGGCTGCTGCCATTTCCCTCACGCTGACCATCGTTTATGCCAGTGGGCCTGGCCTGGCACATGTTGATCCCTGGGCCTGGCTGGATGTGGTTATTCTGGTTGTCCTCAGCTTCGCGGTGCGTCAGGGCAGCCGGGTTGGCGCCGTCTTGCTGTTGCTCTACTATCTGGTCAGCAAAATTGTGTTTTGGGTTGATGAGCATGCGTTCATTGGCGTTCCCCTGGCTATTTTCTTCGTTTATTTCTTCTGGCAGGGCGTGCGAGCTGCATTTACCGCTTCAGCCAACTCAGGTTAGAATAGCCTCCTATACCTGATTGCTTGCAAATCCCTGAGCGCGCATGAAACAATCGCCATCTGAAGATAGCCGCATTTCCGATTGGTTACCACGCCGTACGCGCTGGTCACGGCTGCTGGAAAAAGGGTCCTTGGCCCTGGAAAATCTGGCTAACCGGCTTATCGGCAACGAACAACTGAACCCCATCTACCATACCGGTACTATTTCAGTTTTGCTGCTGGCCATTGTGGCCCTGACCGGTTTTTACCTCTTCCTCTTCTTCCAATACGGCTTTGACGTATCCTATTTGGCGGTAGTCAACCGGATCGAAACGCCTTTCCTGGCGCGCACCGCCCGAGCTGTACACCGTTACGCGTCAGGCGCACTTGTTTTAACAGTGCTTCTTCACGCCTGGCGCATGTTGTTTATGGAGCGGTTCCGCGGCCAACGCTGGCTGGCCTGGCTAACCGGCATCCTGATGACCTTTATCCTCTGGCTGGCCGGCATCACCGGTTACTGGCTCATCTGGGATGAACGGGCGGTCCTGATTAACCGCCATTTCATTGATTTCTTGCAGCAGGTAACGCCGTGGGCGGGCGACTACGTAACCATTTTGTGGGCGGCGGAAGTCCGCGATCGGAGCTGGGTGATTTTCCTGCTGATGTTTGTCGCCCACCTGGCCCTCTTCCTGGTCACTGCCTACCTGACCTATCTGCATATCAAGCGTCTCAAACGGCCGCGCTGGATTCCCGAATGGCACTGGATCGCTGTCGCAACGGCAGTGCTGCTGTTAATTGCGGCGTTGTTTCCGGCCGGTTTGCTACCCGAAGGTAGTTTTAATAAGCTGCCCGGCCTCGTGCGCCTGGACCCCATTTTTCTCTATTACTTGCCGCTAAACGAAACACCCTGGGCCAACTGGCTTTGGGCCTTTATGTGGCTGGCGACGGCGGTAGCGGCCGCGCTGCCCTGGTGGCGCCGCCAACATACCCCACCCAAAGTCGAGGTCCTGGCTGACCGTTGCACGGGCTGCGAAAAATGCGTCAAGGATTGTCCGTTTGGCGCCCTGACCATGGTTGAGCGGCAGGATGACTCAAAGTTTAACCTGCTGGCAGTCGCCAATGAGGATCTGTGCGTCAGCTGCGGTATCTGTATCGGCTCTTGCGACGAGTTCCAGGCCATTACCCTGGGTGAGGTTCGGCCTGAAGCGATCTGGCCCTACCTTGAAGAACAGCTGCGCGCGGGCCAGGCGCGGACTGGCGATCAGCCATTGAAATATATCGTCACCTGCCAGCGCCATGCAGCTCAGGGCGCGGAACCTTATTTGACCGCGCCACCGGCCGGTCTGGCCGTCGCCGTTTTGCCCTGCACCGGCGCCATCCCACCCAGCCTGCTGCCGCGGCTCGTCGAAGCCGGTGCGGCTGAGGTTGAGGTTGTGGGTTGCCCGCCCTACGATTGTGCCAATCGGGAAGGTAACATGTGGGAAGCGCTGCGGCTGACTCACGAGCGCGTCCCGCGCCTGCGCCGCCGCTTTGACGAGGCGCCCATCACCGCCGCCTGGCTGGCGCCGGACCAGTTTGCTCAGGCCATTCCCCTGACGGTTTTACCGGCCGGTGCGGATGCCGCGGCCAAACCGGATTACCTCAGCCAGCGCGGCCTGTCCCAGCTATTGAGCTGGCGCAACCTGGTCACTGGCTTCATTCTGTTGGGTGTCGTTTTGCTGGCCCAGATCTGGTTCACCGGGCTGGAGTTCACCCCGTTCCCAGCCGAACAGGCGCAGTTGGAAGTGGGCTTGCGACAGCCGCTGCCGCGCTATGTCGATGGCGTTTTGGGCTGGTCTGAGCCGGCCGATGTGCAGGTGCAGCTCTGGTGGGATGGGGAAATGCGCGAGACAACCACCTACGCGCTCAGTGAGCTGCGTGCCGGCGACCAGGCTGCCTTCTATTTCGAGATGCCTATCGCGCCGGGTGATCATGAATTGGTCTTGCAGCTGGCGGGCCCGGGGGGAGCTGAGTACGTCCTCTACCAGGGCGAGTTCGCCGCCGCCCCTGGCGACATCATCCGCATGCAAAACCATTGGCTGCCCAAACCGCTGCGCCTCGGCGCCCGCGGCGAGGGGTAGCGGACCCGTCGGGTCCCCAACCCGTCGGGTTGCCAACCCCTCAGCGACTTTTACCTAATTGAAGGTCACCAAACGGGGTGGTTCCGCCGGGACGAAGCTGGGATCGCGCCAGCGGGTCAGCTTGATCACCTGCCGGGCAATAGCCCAGCCAATCTTCACCAGCCAGGGTAGTTCAGAAAATAGGCCATCTTCGCCAGCCGGGTGCGCCACGGGAGCTGCCACATCAGCCAATGATTCTGCAGCCGCCGTCGATAGCTGGCAAAGCTGAAATCGTTCCGGGCAAAGGCATCGGCAACCATTTCGGCCGCGACGTCCCCGTAGCCAAGCGCCAGGGAGATCCCCTCACCGAATAACGCGTCAACGCCGGCGGCGTCGCCCGCCAGCAGAATGCGCGGTCGGGCCAGCTCATTGCCGGCATCCCACCAGCGAATTGGGTGGCCCTTGATTTTGTAGTTGTCCAGATCACGGTTGCGCGACGCCAGTGACTCAGCCATCACCGCTTTCAGATCGGCCTTGGGCTTTTCGGGCCGGGCCCGGCTGTCAAAGACGCCCCGGTTCATGACTGGTTCACCTTTGACGTAGCTGGGAAAGTCCCAGTAATAACCCTGCAGGTCGCCATCGGTCATCGGCGTAAAATCAAAGACGGCGACACGCCGCTGGAACTCGTCGGTCACGGCTGGGTTTTCCGGCGTATCCACCTCGATGAGGCGGGCGACCCGGCTGACCCCATCCCACTTCAGACGGCTGCGGATAAAGCTGCGCGAGCCATCAGCCACGACCAGCGTTTTGGCGTGGATGATCGCCTTCTCAGTCGCTACCTCGACGTAATTCTCGTGCTCAATCACGTCGACGACGGCCTCGCCCTGGCGGATGGTGACGCCCTGGGCTTCCGCCTGACGCACCAGCCAATGATCAAACTCGGCCCGGCGCACGATGCGGAAGACGGGATTGCCGTAGAATGCGTAGCTCTGTTTGCGGTAGAGCAGCCGGACCTCATGGACGGGGAAGTTGGTCGGCTCCAGCGACAGGCCCAGGCGAGCCAGGACATTCTGGCCGAGGTGAGTGACGCCACCCCCGCACAATTTGTCACGCGGATGAACAGCCTTGTCGATGACCACCATGCGACCGGCCCAGGCGGGATCGCGCTGGACGAGGTGCAGGGCCGTGGAAATGCCGGCCGGTCCCGAGCCCACAATGGCCACATCGATCGTCTCTACCGGCCGGTCCGCCGGTAGCTGGACACTTTTTCCTGCCATGAGTTCCTCCAAATCGCTGCCGCCGGGACTATGGCGGCAACACCTCAATTCTACAAAAGGTTCGCCAACCTGACAGGTTCGCCAACCCGTCGGGTTCGCCAACCCGTCGGGTTGGTCAACCCCTCACCCGGACTTCTTCGTTAAACAACGTTGTATAGCGCTCATCAACCTGCTCCAGTTTGAGCAGGCTCTTGATACGGCGCACAAAGTTCTCCGTTACGGGCAGCAGCGCCTCATACTCTTCACAAAGTGGCGCCAGCTCCAGCTCGCTGGCGGTCTGCTCGTTCATGATGAACTCCACCGCCGCAGCATACGCCGTCTGCTCGGAGCGGGGCACCTTTTTGAGTTGGCGCTTGCGCTTAAAATCGCGCCAGAGCCGCCGGCCCAGGACGAGGGCCATCACCTCGTAGCCCCGCTCCTGCATCCGGCTCAGGAAAAGCGCCTCGACCTCGTCGTCCACGGCATCTTCGCGCAGGGGGAGTTGCAGCAGGCCACTGTACAGCGCCAGCGGCAGCACCCAGGGCGCCTGGGGGAAGGCGCCGGTTTGCTGAAACTCGGGGGTTGTCAGCAGGATCGCCCGGGCCCGGGGGGCAGAGAGCAGCATTTCCAGACTGGACGGATTGATATCTTCAACGCGCCAGCGGTCGCGATAGAGGCGCAGCTTGACGGTCACATAGGCAGTTGCCAGGAAACTTTCGCTACCGGCCGGTTCCGCGCCCGCCCAGAGATACTCCAGGTAGATGTAGCGCCCGCCATCCGTCAGAATCGCCTGGCGCAGGGCACAGCTCTCGCTTAACAGCACCGTTTTGAGGCAGATGTCCAGGCTGGTCAGCCCGAACATGGCTAGCATGTCGGCGACCGGCCGGTTGGGCACCAGCTCGCGCCGGGCCGCCTTTTCATCATCCGCCAACGTCGCCGCGATCAGCCGCTGCACAACCGGCCACAGCTCTTCCTGAACAGTTTTTTCCGTAATCATGGCGCCATTATGCCAAAAGAGTTGTTGATTTGCGATTTCAGCCTTACGATTGTACGCAGGTTGCCAACAGCCTACATACAATCGTAAGGAGTCACTTAACCCATGGCCAGTCGCCCCAAACGCCCTGTTACCGCTGAGCTTCTCTACGACATCGAGCAGATCACCGATTTGCAGATGTCGCCAGATGGCCGGCACGTTGTCTATTCTGTCCTGCGTGTGGACAAAAAGAGTGAAAAGAAATATTCCGACCTTTGGGTCGCCGCCACGCGTGGTGGTAAACCGCGCCAGTTTACTTTCGGCGATTACAATGATTCGATGCCGCGCTGGTCGCCTGACGGCAGCCAGATCGCCTTCCTCTCCAACCGGGGGAATGAGCAGCAAGCTCAGATCTACCTGCTTCCCTTCGCCGGTGGTGAGGCCCAGCCCCTGACCGATCTGAAGGGTTCCATCCAGGGCATCAAATGGTCGCCGGATGGCCGCCGCCTGGCTTTGCTCTTCGCCAAAATGGACGCCGAAGCCGCGGAAAGGATGGCCGACGAGCAAAAGAAGAAGCTCGGCATCGTCTCCCGCCACATCACCCGCATTTTCTACAAGGGCGATGGCATGGGCTACCTGCCCAAAGAGCGCCCCCATCTCTGGGTGGTGGACGCCAAATCGGGCAAGGCAACCCAGCTGACTGAGGACAATGGCTTCCAGGAAGGGATGCCGGACTGGTCGGCGGACGGCGAGCATCTGCTCTTTGCTTCCAACCGGGTTGATGATCCGGATATGAATCAGGAATATTCGCAGCTGTACACGATTCCGGCCGGTGGCGGTGAATTGACAAAGCTGAATATCGATCATGAATTTGGCAAGGCGGCGCCGCTCTATTCGCCTGATGGCAACTGGATCTGCTACCTGGGCAACCGGTTGGGCGGCAATTACTGGCAGAATATGTGTCTGTATGTGGCACCGGCCGGTGGCGGCCAGGCTAAAAACCTGACCGAAGCGCATGATATGCACGCCGTCGGCGCCAGTATCGGCGACCATGGCGGCGCCGGCTTCAGCGCCCCGGTTTGGGCGGCCGACAGCAGCGCCATCTACTTCGTCGCCTCGCGCGATGGCGCCCAGACGCTGCACAGCATCACGACGGGCGGCGAGCTCAGCACGGTCATCAGCAAGGAAAAATCGGCCATCGGTGCCTTCAGCTTTGCGGCTGATCAGGGCAAAGTCGCCTACTTTGAGGCCAATATGTACGACCCTGGCCAGCTCTGGAGCCGGGATATGGCCAGCGGCCATGCGCGTCAGCTCACAAAGTTAAATGCCGACTTTAGTCGCTATGCCTGGGGTGAGATCGAGGAGATCTGGTTCAAGGGCAATGATGGCAACGACCTGCAGGGCTGGATTCTCACGCCGCCCGGATTTGATCCCAAGAAGAAATACCCGTCTATCCTGGAAATTCATGGCGGCCCGCAGGCCCAGTATGGCTATGTCTTCATGCATGAGTTCCACTTCCTGGCGGCCAACGGTTACGTCGTCTACTTCAGCAACCCGCGCGGTGGCCAGGGCTACGGCGAAGAGCATTGCCGGGCCATCAACGGCCGCTGGGGTACCGTCGATTACGACGATGTGATGAGCTGGGCCGACCTCGTTCAGGCGCGGCCCTATATCGACAAAAACAAGTTAGGTGTGACCGGCGGCAGCTATGGCGGCTACATGACCGGCTGGATTATCGGTCACAATGATCGCTTCCATTCAGCCGTGGCCCAGCGGGTCGTCAGCAACTCGGTCAGCATGTGGGCGACGGCCGACTTCAACTACGGTTGGTGCGACCTCATCGGCATCGAGCCCACGCCCTACGAGGACCTCGAGGCCCACTGGGAAATCTCGCCGATTAAATACATCGGCAACGCCAAAACGCCGACGCTGGTCATTCACAGCGAAACCGACTTCCGCACGCCGCAGGAGCAGGGCGAACAGCTCTATGTTGCTTTGCGCAAGGTTGGGGTGGATGCTGAGTTGGTGCTCTTCCCGGGTGAGTCCCACGGCCTCTCCCGCCAGGGCCGCACCGACCGCCGCATCAGCCGCCTCAGCCACATCCTCCGCTGGATGGACAAATATTTGAAAGAATAGTTTTTGCCGCAGATTGCGCAGATACTTCGCTTCGCTCAGCATAAGTTTGGGGATTTTTTGGCTTCGCGGGCCTATCTCATTGGCATTGCAGGCCGTTGACTTTGCGAAGCACAATCGAACCGATGGCCCACATCCCCAAATCTGCGTAATCTGCGGCTAAGATTCTGCTTCTCTGTCGAGAGTTAGCAGGGCGAGGGCGATGGTGGCGGCGTAGGGGAGGCCGGTGAAGGCGTTGGCCGCCAGCGCTTCTTCGACTTCGGCGCGGCTGAGGAGCAGGAGTTCCTGCTCTTCCAGGTCGTCGGCGTCAGGCTCAGTTACCGGCCGGACCCCGCGGGCCAGGAAGAAGTAGGCCGTGCCGCAGCCCCGGTTGGCATCGACGACAAAGCTGCCCAGGGATTGCCAATCTTCGCCCGCAAAACCCGTCTCTTCCAGTAATTCTCGCTGCGCCGCCGCCAGCGGTTCTTCGCCTGGCTCCAGGTAACCCCCGACAATCGCCGTCGTCACGCCAGCAATGCCGTACTTTGTTTGCCGAAAGCAGAGGAAAGCGCCCGCTTCGGTGACAGCGACGACATTGACATAGTCCGGCGTCACCACCCAGGGCCAATCGTCGATGCGCTGGCCGTCTGGCAGCTCGATCTGATGTTCCTCGACGCGCAGGAATTTGCTGTAATTGAGAATCGTACGGCGGGAGAGAGTGCGCCAGCTCTCCATTATGCTTCCAGGGCGCCGTAGTAAACGGTGGTCTGGTAAGGCATCGCCACGACACCATCCTCCTGGTAGCGGTCGAAAATCTCGTTGAGACCCTGGATGAAGAATGGATAGTTCGGGTCATCTTCCAGCGGGCTATAGGATGAGGATAGGGCGCGGCCGATGAGGGCTTCCTGGTCGTAGGTGAGGATGTTTTCAAAGTTGGCGGTTTGGTAACCGGCCGGTCCAAAAAAGATCGCCAGTTTCTCTTCCTTACCATGCCGGTGCTCCACCATCGCATAATTGTGGGCATATTGCTTCAACAACTGCTCATAGGCATAAAGGAATGGTGTTTCCGCCGCTGGGCGGTCATTCCAGAACAACGCTGCCTGCCCGCCCGGGCGCAATATTCGCTGCACCTCGGCCCGAAACGGCTCCACCGCAAACCAGTGAAACGCCTGCCCGGCCACGACCAGGTCGATGGCGCCATCCGGCAACGTAGTTGCTTCCGCCGAGCCATCAACCGCCTCATACTGTGGATACGCCGCCAGAAACTCCAATGAGGCCTCCCGCATTTCGGCATTCGGCTCGACACCATACACTTTGTAACCGCCTGCCAGGAACAGCCTGGCTGACAGCCCGGTCCCAGAGCCGATGTCGGCGACCACCGCTCCTGAGGGTAGGGCGCCAACTAGCTCAAGATGCTCAAGCATGGCCTGAGGATAAGTCGGCCGGTAGCGCACATAAAAATCCACCCGATTGGAAAACCGTTTCTTTGAATCCATCCTAAACTTCCTTTCAGCCCGCCACGGCCGCTTCCAGCAGGGAAAATGTCTGGGCTTCGCTATCGATACGGCCCCGAACGCCCAGCGGCAGTAGGAATTGCGGCGCTGTATGGCCAAAATCCATGTCGCTGATAATAGGGAACGTGTAGGCCGCCGTACGCTCGAGGATAATCTGGCGCAGCTGGGCTTTGGCGGCGTCGTCAAAATGATAGGGACGGCCGATGAGCAGACCGTTGATCTGGTCCAAGACACCCATATTCTCATAATCCATCAGGCGCGCATCCAGTTCGGCCGGGCCGCTGCAATCTTCCGAGCTTTCCAGGAAGAGCAGGGCGCCGTCGAAATCGGGCCACCAGCGGGTGCCGCGCAGATGCTCCATTGAACCGAAGCAGCCGCCGACGAGCGCTCCTTCAGCCTGCCCCGGTTTGAGCCAGTGCCAGCCGGGAGACGGCTGTTGTTGACGGGGGCGGGTCAGGTCCAGTTTCTGACCCCAATCCAGCTGTTCGTCGGTCCACCAGGGGGCGGCGGGGAGGGGACCGGCCGGTTCCGCCACCATCACCGTCCGCCGAAACGCGTTCTCAGTGAATGCAAACATCTCCGGATATTCAGCAAAATCGGTGATCAGCGCCGGTCCGTTAAAGGTCACCAGCCCCGCGCCCACATGCAGGGCCACATTGAGGACGGTCACATCAGAGTAGCCCATGAAAATCGTAGGATTGTCCCGAATCAGGTCAAAATCGATAAGCGGCAGCATCTGATTGCTGTGATCGCCACCGATGGCCGCGATGATAGCTTTGACCTCCGGGTTAACAAACATGGCGTGCAGATCAGCGACTCGCTCGGCTGCGCTGGCTGACACATGGCCGGCCACGCCCCGCGCATGCGCGCCGATCTTCGTCCTGAAGCCCATCTGCTCCAACTTGGCCACCCCTCTCTCCAGTCGATGCGGGAAAAGGCCGGCCGCGCCCCAGGACGGGCTGATAATCCCCACCGTATCACCAGTCTGGAGGGCGGCTGGTTTGAGCAAAGGTTTCATTTCCGGCTCTCCTTCAGAAGTGGTCTATTCCGTCCGGTTAATGCTGTCCGCCTGGCTGAACCCATTCGGGTAGCGCCGCATCAGCTTGTCGATGTTGCCCTGCGCCACCTCCGCCATGTCGATATCCAGCAAGGTACAAAGCGAGGCTGCGTACCAGAGACAATCGCCCAGCTCATCGGCCAGCTTCTCCTTGCTGATATCATGCCCGTGGCCCACCTTCTTCTTGACCACGTTACAAAACTCGCCCACCTCACCGGCCAGGGCGACCGTCCACAGCAGCAATTGCCGCTCTACATCTTCCGGCTCATTGGCCGTCCGCCAGGCCTGCACCTGGTAATCCTTGAAGTTCATATCCTACTCCGCTCGCAGAGAACGGGTGCCTCAGATGATCGTCGGCATGAATGCCGCTTGAAGGCACCCGTTCTCTTTGTGCTAGCCAGCCCCGCTTTCCTGGGGCCAACCTACTCTCTAACCAAGTTGGTCTTAATCACCGTCTCCGACCGCAGCGTCCGGTGTACGGGGCAGCGGTCGGCGATCTCGACGAGGCGGGCCAGTTGTTCCTCGTCCAGGGGACCGTTCAGGATCAGGTCCCGGGTGATCCGGTCGACGCGCCCTTCCTTAGTCTCACATTCCTCGCAATCCTGGGCGCGGATTTTCTCGTGTGACAACCGCACGACGATGCTCTCCAGGGGCCACCCTTTGCGATCCGCATACATCCGCAGCGTAATCGAGGTACAGGCGCCCAGCCCCCCCAGCAGAAAGCCATACGGGTCCGGCCCCTGGTCGGTGCCGCCTGACTTGATTGATTCATCGGCGATCAGGTTGTGGCCCTGGGCGTAGACCTCAGTGTAGTAGCCGTCGGCGGTGCGCACGGCGACGCGGTCATCGTGCCAGCTGGTATCGGCCGGAGCGGTTTCGATGTATTTCAAGGCCCAGGCGGCCAGCAACTTGCCGGCGTAGCAGGCATCGTCCGGGTTGCTGAGCAGGTGGTCGGCCTGATCCAGGGTGACAAAGCTCTTGGGATGTTTGGCAGCCTTGAAAATCTCAGCGGCGTTGTCGATGCTGACGATATTGTCCAGCGGCCCGTGCATCACCAGCAGCGCCTTGCGCAGGTTGGCGATTGTCTCCTGCATGTTGGTGCGTTCCAGGTCTTCGAGTAGCTGTTTCTTGATGTTGAACTCCCGGCCGGCCAGGCGCACGCGGGCCTCGCCACGCGCTTCAATTTCCGGCAACGCCTCGACGAGTAAATGTTGCACATGGTCCGGGTCACTGGGCGCGCCGATCGTGGCCACCGCCCGGGCGGTGGGGATGGCGCCAGCCGCCTGCAATACCGCGGCCCCACCCAGCGAATGGCCGATGAGCAACTGCGGCCCCTCATATTCAGCCGCCATAAACGCCGCCGCCGTTACCAGGTCCGCGACATTTGAGGAGAAATTGGTGTCGGCAAACTCCCCCTCGCTCTCGCCGAGGCCGGTGAAATCAAAGCGGAACACCGCGATCCCCTCGCCGGTCAGCGCCTGGCTGATCTCGTCGACCGCCTGCAGCTCTTTGCTACAGGTAAAACAATGAGCAAAGAGGGCATAAGCAGTGGGCCGACCGGCCGGTAAATCTAGCCGCGCCCCCAGCTGCAAGCCCTCACTGTTGGGAAATGTGATTTTTCGGAAACTCATAATTCCAAGTATGACACGCCTGCCCTAAATGGCAACGCCGGGGCGGGCCCGAACTACCAGCTTTTGTTATCTGCTCAGGTGCTCCGCAATCACCGGCACCAACCCCTGCAGCGCCCCGGCAAAATCGGCCAGCTCATGATGGCTCACGCCGGGCAGCACATCAAACTGCACCGTTATCCCCTGCGCCCGCAGATCTTCGATGAACGCTGCCGTCGCTGCCAGCGGGAACAGCTCGTCCTGCTCGCCGTGCAGGGCGTAAATCGGGATGTGCCAGGCGGCGGTCAGTGCGACTGGCATTGGCCGGGAGGCCATGGGGATGGCGACGGCGAAGCGCTCCTGCTGCCGGGCGGCCAGGTACCAGGTGCCTTTGCCGCCCATGCTGTAGCCGGTCAGGATCGTTTTTTCCGGTTCGATGGGGTATTGCGCCAGCAGCAGATCAAGCAGGGCCAGCACCTCAGCCTCACCGGCTTTGTTGTCCCAACCCCCATGGGCGCAGTCCGGGGCGACCATGATGGCGTCCAGCGCCCGCAGCCCCGGTTCGACGATCTTTTCCAGCAGACCGGCGCCGTACCAGGGCGTTACCGGGCCGCCGTAGTGGAGGGCCAGGACGAGGGGATAGGTCTGATTGGGTTGGTAACCGGCCGGTAAAACCAGCGTATACCGCGTCCCCGCCGCCGTTGTCAGTTTATGCCACCCTGCTTCCGTTGCTGCCGGTTCCTGCATCAGATCACCTCTCTCTGTCTATCTGCCCAATAAAACCAGCGCCACTTTACTACAGTCTGTCGCCCCGCCCAAAAGATAGTTACAGTTTTCACAAATTCCCCGGCCAGAATTGTAGATAGTTTGTTAGAAGATATTTGTCGTAACAACTATTATGATATGATGGTCACTTGAAAACGGATCGGCGTCCTGATGGTCATAGTTACGACCACCCCCACGCCCTCCGTTGCGGGCTACTGAACTATAGTAACCCGCCGGCACATAACAAAGAACAGACGATTACCTCAAGTGCGACACCACTGACGACAACGGTTCAGCTACAGGGAGTCGCGGCCCACGATGGCGCGGAATGCCGCAAGTGTAAAACTGGCACGCCCGGAACATGAGACGAGTCACGCAAGCCGTGTCTCGCCGCTGCTCTTGCCCTGCCAGCCACTCGTGCCCAGCGCCGAAACTCTATTCTGCCCGACTCCCAAGAATCTGGATCTCGTATAGCCCCGCACTTGAACGTAATTGATCAAGGAGCTAAACAATGTACGACCCTAAACTATTAAAGGTCATTCACGAAGAAAGAATCGCCCCGTTTACAAACCGGCGGCAGTATGAAAACGTGGACAGTGAGTCCAAAATCCCTGGTATTGGGACTCTGTTTGCCCGGTTGGGCGAGAAGTTTGCGCAGCTTAAGGCGAACTGGGGTGAGCCCAAACAGCAAACGCTTCAGGGCAAGCGGGCCAGCCGGCCATTATAAATCAGCTTCCTCCTCCGGAAATCTTTAAAGGGTAATCCGGTTTTTGCAGGGGACAGGCGGTAACGAAGGACTGCCTGTCCCTTTGCTTTTCTAGGGGACCCGATGGGCCAGCTCAGCCGCAACCAGCTGCACCACCAGCTCATCCAGGGCCGAAACAGTGAAATTCTCAACCTGTAGGTCGGTCTGGTCACCAGTACTGCCCGGACCTTCTTCGCCATAGGTGAGGAAGATGAACTGGGCGCCGGTGAACTGGGCCAGCTGGCGGAAAATGTACTCTCCCTGTGCATCCAGATTGCTGGTGGCGATGGGGAAGATCTTGATGCCCAGTTCAGCTGCCCGAGTCATCCCATCCACATAGGTCAGTTGCTGATCGGCATAATCCAGATGGGGTGGCGCGTCGGCGACCAGGAACATCAGGCTGACGGTATCTTCCAACCGCCATTCCGGCACCAGCACCGCCTGATTCAGCGCCTCATTCAGATCTTCTGGGTAGTCGCCGCCGCCATCAGCCGTCACATCATCCAGGAAGAGGCTGAAGGTGGCCAGGTCTGGCGTAAAATCGTAACTGCGGACCACAAACTCATCGCCGCGATCGCGGTAGATCACCATGCCAAAACGAACATCCGGCTGGGCCGGCAGGGCGTCGATCTGGGCAGCAATCTGCTCCAGGTTGTCTTTCAGCTGCTGTATTTCATCGCCCATGCTGCCGGTTGCGTCCAGCAGGAAAAGGATGTCCAGGTTGACGCCCGCTGCTGGGGCTGCCGCACCAGGATGGATGATGGTCCATTCCCGCTGGCCGCCCGCCGCATCCAATTCCAGGGCCACCGTCTCGCCGTTGACCGTCGCGGTGATGGTGTAGAGGTCAGCTTGAAGTTCTGCCGGCAAAATTGAGGGGAAAAAGTAGACTCGGCCATCACTGTGGGTGCGTAGCCGGGCGACTTCGGCGCCATTCGCCTCAATCACGACCAGGGCGGCCAGCACCGGCCGTTCCGCCGCATCCAGCACCAGGATCTGGTGCCGCTGGCTGACATCCACCGGCAAGGCTGCCGGGCCGTTGTAATTTTGCAGATAGGTCAGGTAGGCATCCCATTCCGCGTTGTCGTCGACGGCGCCGGCGGTGAGGCGGCTGCCAGTGGGGAGACCGGCCGGTTCTGCCGCTACAGGCAGTTCGGCGGCGTCACCTCCTTCAGCGCGTTCAGGCACATTGCTGTCCGCCGGCGATGTTGTTGGCTGGGGTTGCGGCGTGCCGTCTACCTTTGGTCCCACGCCGGGCCCGGCCACCGTCTCGTCGTCGCCCGCGCCCGGCTCTGACCCGGACGCTTCAACATCCGGACCGGCCTGGCCCTCATCTGCCGGCTCGTTATCCGCGCCTTCGTCTGCGGCCTCTTCCACAGGCTCATCCGGCGCTTCTTCACCGGTGACTTCTTGCTCCGTTTCGGTCACATCCGCTTCTTCGGCGGCCCCATCGTCCCCGCCGCCGCAAGCGACGGCGACGGCCAATAACAGCAGGATGGCCAGGAACGCGATCAACATTCTTCGGCGAAACATCATACCCTCCCAGGTCGGCGTTGGTTGGCAAGCGCAAAGGCTGCGCCCGGCGCAGCGACATTATACAAACGTTTGCCGGAGAGGATTGGTTCCGAGGAAGGGTGTCACGCCGGGGAACGCGAGGCGATGAAGCGCCACCTCTTCGGAAGCCTCAGGGTGCGTCCGCTGGAAGCGGACTCGGTTTCAAGTCGATACTTTATCGTGAACAGAAAGTCTGCCTTTAGCAGACGCGCCCGTAGCGTGGCGCTTTAGCGCCTCGCGCTGCCTGGCCTGAACGGGGAGGACGCTACGCCCTACTCCCCCCCACACCCCAGCACCGGCAGCCGAAAGGCATCATCCGCCAGCGGCGCTCCGGCCACATCGCGCGCCGGTAGCCGTGTGCCGGTGACGTAGTCGTAAGCGCCGAGCAGCACCGTTGTCGGCGTGCCGCCAGCCACAACGAGGCTGCGCTGGTCGATCAGTAGCCAGCCCTCGACGATGGCCAGCAGATCCGGGCGCAGCCCTAACGGCGGGCCATCTGCCTGGGTCAGTAGGGCGCCATCGGCCCCCAAAAGCTGCACAAAGAGGGAGGTCGTGGGCCGGATGCTGTCAACGGGCTGCCAGGTGGATTGCACCTGAACGGTGCCGTCACACAGCACGGCGCTGGCCTCGATCAGGGCGTAGGAGCCGGCCTGGGCGATGTTGACCTGATCACCGGCCGGTTCATACCGGCCGGTATAGCGTGGCACCACACCCTCATCTTCATAATAGCTGATGATGACATGTGCCCCCGTGGGGTTCCAGGCAATCGTCAGGCCGTCGGTGCTGCTCTGGGTGTGGACGGTGTAGCCGTAGTCGGGGTCGCGCTGGATATCGCGGACGGCGCCGGCCCAGACCGGCCGGTCCGCGCCCGGCACATTGGCCTCAACCAGCTCTTCGGCGAAAAGATAGCCACCCATCATCGCCACAAATTCGGCCCCGGCCGGATAGGTTTTCTCTGCCGGGGCGATCCAGCTGGGCAGGTTGACCAGCATCACGCCGTCGGTGACCGGCCGGTCCGCCAACACCTCCTGCAGCAGGCTGACCGGGCTGGTCAGATTGGCGTAGGCCGCCAGCCGCCCGCTCACAAAGCCGGCGTTGCTCACGGCGATCGCCAGTAGCAGCGCCATCCAGACCACGATACCCCAGGACCGTCGCCAGAGCGGCTCCAGCAGCCAGGGCCACAACAGGGCCGTGCCGATGCTGCTCAGGTAGAGCAGGCGCGGGCCGTTGAGCAGGTAGCCGGTCGGCAGCGGCAGGGCGACCAGCAGCGCGGCCAGGCCAAACCAGACCCAGCCGGTGAAAAGCGGCCAGCGGTTGGCCGGCAACCGGCCGGACCAGGCCGTCAGCAGCAGCATCACCAGGAACGCGACAACCACGACGGTGATCGGCCCCAGCCAATCAGCCCGGTACAGTAACGCCGCCAGCGGATGGGCGACTGCCTGGGCCACATACATCAGCTTGAAGCCGAGGCTGCCGCCGACTGTCTCGGCGGCCTGAGGCGCCCGACTCAACGGCAGGAACTGATAGATGAAGAAGTAGAGGAGACCGCCACCAAGGAGCAGCAGCCAGGGCCGATTCTCGCGGCCAAAACGCAGCGACGCTTCGCCCAGGTAGCGGAACTGCTGGCGCAGGTCGGCCAGGAAATCGCCGTCCCCACTGCTCTGGATGTGGACCAGCCCGGCAAAGACGCCAAACAGGATGGCGGATTCATGGGTCAGCAATGCCTTGACTGCGACCAGCCCCGTCAGCCACCACCAGAGCCGCCGGTGGCCGCGCCAGTTTTGCCGCGCCGCCAGGTAGAGCAACAGCCCGACCAGCAGCAGGTTGGTGATGGCCGGGTGGACGTTGTGACCGTAGACAGCTACCGCCTGGTAAGAAAAGGGGTAAGCAACGAACAGCAGACCGCTCATGATGGCCAGAACCGGCCGGCCCCACAACCGCCAGGCCAGCAACATCAGCAGCACCCCATTGCTCGCATGAGTCAGCACGTTGATCCCATGCAACAGCCAGCCCGGATAGTAGCCCCAGATCCCCTTGATCAGCAGCAGCGGCACAAAAGTAAACGGGCGATAAAAGCCAAACGACGTCGCCGGCAGCCAGACCGAGCCCCAGTTCAGCTCCTTGGTGATGCGGATGTGCAGCAGGGTGTCATAAATCAGCGGCAGCCCCAGCGTCCGGCCGTACAACCCAATCGCCAGCAAAAAAATGGCCGCGCCGCCGACGAGTAGCTGTTTACGGGGTGAGATTGGGCCACGGATCAACATAGTTCGTTGCGCTCAGTGCGGGCCGTAAAGAAGCTGGGCGCAGAGCGCCCAAGATAGATGTTGACCCGGGCTGTAAAGCGTAAAGTCGGAGCCCCAGAACGAGGGGTCCTTCGCAAATGCATCGAACCCAAAAAAGAAAAATCCGTGCAAATCCGTGTTAATCCGTGGCAAAACCCTAAATCCGCCCAAACTGGCGTGCCAGCTGGGCCACGGAGAGGTGAATCAGGGTCGGCCGGCCGTGCGGGCAGGTGTGGGGGCTGTGGCACAGTTCCAGCTGCCGGATCATCGCCTCCATCTCCTGCTGGCTCAGCGTCTGCCCCGCTTTGACCGACGCCGTCTTGCAGACCCGGCGCACAATTTTGTCCTCCAGCCGGACTTGCAGCGGTTTGTCGCCCCGTTCCAGCTCCTCGACCACGTCGCGGATAGCCCGTTCCGGGTCAATGCGGGCCAGCAGGGCCGGGACGCCGCGCACCATAAACGCATTCGGCCCAAATGGTTCGATCTGGAAGCCAAATTCACGGAGATGGTCCAGATTGTCCTCCAGCAAGGTGGCCTGGGATGGGGTCAGATGGATGGGAACGCCCGTCACCAACCCCTGTTGAGCCAGACCGGCGCCGTCATAGGCGGCCAGGAATTGCTCGTAGAGGATACGTTCGTGGGCGGCATGCTGGTCGATGAGGTAGAGGCCATCCGGCCCTTCGGCGATGATGTAGCTGGCGCCGACCTGGCCGACCACGCGCATGATCGGCAGTCGTTCGCCGCCCAGGTCGCTGGGCAGCGGTTTGGGGCGTGGTGGCGGCAGTTTGATCTCCGGCAACTCATCTTCGGCTGAGCCCCAATCGATGACGGTTTGCTGCCCTTCTTGCGCGTTACGCCGCTGGAAGGCATCGCCATCCAGGAAGCCGCCCCAGCCGGGATTGCGCTCGCCCTGGAACAGGGAGGCGGCCGGCCGGACAGGGCTGCTGCCTACCAGCGTTTGGCGCACAGCCCGCTGGACCAGGCCAAAGGCGGAAATCCCCTGGCGGAAGCGGATTTCGGATTTGGTTGGGTGAACGTTGACGTCGACCAGGTGGAAGGGGACGCGCAGGAAAAGGACGGCGAGGGGGTACCGGCCGGTGGGCAGCAGGGTGTGATACGCCTGCACCACCGCATAAGTCAGCCGGTTGTCGTGCACCCAACGCCCGTTTACAAACAAGATGATGTGGTTGCGGCTGGACCAGTGCAAGCTGGGCGGCCCAACGTAACCGCTGACCGACAGCCCCGCCTGGCTGCCGCTTGTCTCGAAGACCAGCTCGTCATCCTGCACCACCGGCAGGAGATCGCGCGCTCGCGCCGGGCCGTAGACCGCCAGCAACACATCGCGCAGTTGTCCGTTCCCCGTCGTTTGAAAGGTCACTTTGTCGTTGTGGCTGAGCCGCAGCCGGACATCCGGGTATGCCAGAGCGTAGCGCGTGACGACCTCGTCAATTTGCCGCCGCTCCGCCGTTACCGATTTCAGGAATTTGAGCCGGGCCGGCACGTTGAAAAATAGCTCGTCGACGGAGATAACCGTCCCCGGCGGCGCACCGACCTTCTCCCGACTGGCCACGATGCCGCCATCCATGATGAGCTGTGTCCCTTCCGCCTCACCTTCGGCCCGGGTCACGACGGTAGTCTTGCTCACGGCGCTGATGGCCGCCAGCGCCTCGCCGCGGAAGCCGAGCGTAGCAATGGCGTTCAGGTCGCTGGCCTGGCGCAATTTGGATGTGGCATGGCGCTGGAACGCGGTTTCGACCTCGGCGGCGGGGATCCCCTGCCCATTGTCGGCCACACGAATCCGCGCCTGGCCCCCATTCTCAATATCGATCTCAATCCGGGTGGCCCCGGCATCCAGGGCGTTTTCCAGCAATTCCTTCACGACTGAAGCGGGCCGCTCCACCACTTCACCGGCAGCGATCTGCGAGGCCAATTGTTCCGACAGCTTGAGGATAGGCATGGGGGGGATTTTACCATAGTTAGCTGTTAGCTTTTAGCTGATAGCTGTTGGTGGTTAGCACGCTCGCAGGCTCGCTTTCAGCGGTCGGTACGGGCCTGTGGCCCTTTCAGTGAAAAGCGGTTGGTGCGCGTTTGACATCAGCATGACTGAATTCACTGATGGCTGAAAGCGGCGCAGCCGCGTACTGATTGCTGAAAGCAGCGCAGCTGCGTACCAACAGCCAACAGCTGTCAGCTAATAGCTAAATTCCCTCCCTCCCCTTATAATGAAGCCATGTTGGTCATCAAGCGATACCCGAATCGTAAGCTATACGATACGGAAGCGAAAAAATACATCACCCTGGACGGGATCGCTCAGTTGATCCGGGATGGGCAGGAGGTGCAGATCCTGGACCATTCGACAGGCGAGGATCTGACAACGCTGACGCTCACCCAGATTATTTTTGAACAGGAAAAGAAGAAATCCGGCTTCCTGCCCCGGCCGGTTCTGACCGGCCTCATCCAGGCCGGTGGCGACACGCTGAGTTCGCTGCGGCGCAACCTGATGTCTCCCCTGGATGTCCTGCGCCATGTGGATGAGGAGATTCGCACCCGAATCAGTTCGTTGATTCGGACGGGCGAGATCTCGGAAGAGCAGGGCGGGTTCCTATTGCAGAAGTTGCTGGAGAGCCGGCGGAACAACACGACGGTTGAAGCGCCGCCGGAAGACGAGATCGAGCGGATCCTATCGCAGCGAGGTGTTCCCTCCAGCGAGGATATGCAGCAGATCTCGGAGCAGCTTGATGCGCTCGCGGCCAAGCTGGACGAATTAAGCGGCGCCCATAGCAACGGAGAGGAATGATCCGTCTTACAGGCGCGCGCCAGCTCACTTTTCTTTTCCCTGCTGAGCGACCGGTAGCCTTTGCCTTCTACCGCACAACGCTCCGGCGCCTGGCCGCCTTCCTGCCCCACATCGATCTGCTCAACAGCTATGCCGACGACCACGCCCTGCTCACCTACAAGGCGCGCGAGCTGGCTACCTATGAGATTCGCATGGTCTTTGAGGTTGGCCTGGAGTGTGATGAATCGAGTTGGCTGATTCGGGTGGCACCGCGGGGCAATAAGCAGAAGGTGAAAGCGCAGGCGGGGCTAAATCATACAGTGGGCTGGGGCTATTACCAGAGCGAATCCCGTTTTGAACCGGCCGGTGACCAGACCCGCATCCATTACACCGTCGCCCTCAAGGGAGAGCTCCCGACGCCCACCTCCATGCGCCTCATGCCCGGCATCGCCATCGACCGCATCGCCCAATCCATCACCGGCCAGCGCATCGACGAAATCGCCCAGGGCTTCGTGCAAAACAGCATCACAGCGTATGTGGCGGGCCAGCCGATATGATGAATGTGTGGTGTCAGTGCGCCGGCCGCAAATAAACATCCTCCGCCAACGCCCCCGCATGGGCCCAATTGAAATTGCGGTTGTAATGGACGATGGCGGTTTCGCTAAATTTCTGGCGCAGCTCGGGCTGCTGTAGCAGACGGATGATCCCCTGGCTGACGCCATCAATATTCCCCGTCTCGTAGAAAAAGCCGGTCTCTTCATGGCGGATATATTCGCTGACTTCGCCCACCCGCTCACCGACCAATGGCAGGCCGCATTTGACCATGTCCGCCAGTTTGACCGGGCATTTGGTCCGGTTGAGCAGGTTGTCTTCCATCAGATAGAGGCCGACGTCTGCGGCGGCGATGGCGTTGGGGACGTATTCTTCGTCCAGCCAGCCCGTATCCACGACGCGCTCCAACAGGCCGGCGTCGCTGAGCTGCTGCCGGTAGTTGGCCGCCTCATCGGAAAAAAGACCGGCGCCGATGAAGAGGATGGTCAGGTCGGGGATTTCCGCGACGACTTTCTGGAGGACGGCGACAAGGCGAGCCGTATCGAACTCAAAGAGGCGGCTGTAGAGGAGGAGCACCGGCCGGTCGCCCAACCCATACTCCTGTCGCCCCACCGCCCGGTCCGATACCCAATCGATGCCGGAACCGTTCGGCAGATAAACGACCCGCCCCTGCTTGACGCCATGCCCCCAGGCCAGCCCCTGCAATGCCCGGCTGGCCACGGTCAGGGCATGGCAATGGCGCATGCCCCAGATCTCCTGCCAGGCAAAAAAGCGTTTCTGCATGGCGGTATAGGGCGCCCGGTCGTTCCAGCCGCCGGCCCCTTCCCAATCGTCTGTATCCATGATCAAACGTAGCTTTTCGCGCTGCGTTTGCCAGAGGAGGAAGGCCGCCAGGCCACTGTATCCTTTTGGTTTGAAACAATGGACAATTTCCGGCTCAAAGCCGAGCGCCTCGCGGGCCAGCCGCCGGCTGATGCCCAGCACGCCACCGCCCAGCGGCACGTAGCGGATCGTCACCCCTTCCTCAACCCACTCCTTGTTTGACTCGTCTGGCGTGTGCCAGGGTGGCATGAACATCTTGACTTCATGCCCCCGGACTACCAGTTCTCGAGCAATCCGAAAAGCGCGCGCCCGCATCGTCTTGTTAGGATGAAAGCCAAAGGGACCGATGTAGGCAATACGCATGGGTCAGTTCTCCGGGGTTGGTGTGCCGTTGGCGCTGCCCTCGCCCGGCGTCCCCGTGGGCGTGGGGCTGGCCACCGGGGTTTCCGGTGTGGCCGTCGCTGTGGGCGGCGTCACCTCCGGCGTGGCTGTGGCTGTCGGCTCATCCGTGCTGGTGGGTGATGGCGTTAGCGTCGGGGTGCCGGTTGGCGTCTCGGTAGGCGTTTCCGTCGGCGTCGGTGTTTCGGTCGGTGTGGCCGTGGGCGTTGGTGTAGGCTCCAGCAGGGTGAGCGGGACGCGCAATTCGACGGCGACCCGTTCCCGCCCGGCTGAATAGCCATTTTGGGGCCCATAAAGCAGGATACGGATGGTGATCGGCCCGCCCGGCACTTCGCTGGCATCCCAGCGGGCCAGCAGACCATCATTCACCTCGAAGTTGTTTTCCGGCTGAATGTCGCCCCAGCCGCCCGGATCATGGCTCAGACCATACTGGACCAGGTAACCGCTGAAGTTCGGCGCCCGCACCGTGCCCCGTATCTCGATCTCGCCGGTCACCTCATCGCCCTGGCGCGGCGAACTGATCTCGATGACGGGCCGGGGTGCCCCGGGCTCACATCGTTCCGTTGGCGCCAGTTGTAGCGGGATGGCGATGTTGTTTTGCAGCGCCCAGGCCTGCCCGGCGGCCGTCGTCTCGATCCAACCGCGGGCGTCGGCCCGTTCCCGGGACACAACGGCTTCGCCGCCGCTAACAACGAGATTGAAGAAGGTCGCCTGATAGGGTGATTCCGGGCAATCGCTGGTGGCAATCCGGTTGGTCCAGAGGTCGATGGTCACTTCCTTGAAGAAGTTATCCTCGATACTGCGCGGTTCGGTCCGGCCATTAAACAGCTCGACGCGGCGCGAGGGGCAATCTGCATTGGGCACAGCGCCGGAAGAAGAACATATCTCCCGGTCCACCACGCCAGGCGGCCGCACGAAGCTGATAACCGGCTTGTCCGCCAGGTAGGAATTCATGTAGGCGTTCCAGATGGGGGAGGCCATACCGTAGCCGGATTGGCCGGGGTTGACCGGCGCCGGGTCGGTGTTGCCCACCCAGACCGCCGTCACCACCTGCGGCGTGTAACCAATTGTCCAGCCATCGCGCACATCGTTGGCGCTGCTGCCGGAGGTGCCGGTTTTGACGGCGACCGGCCGGTCATCATTCAGCCGCAGCAGATTGTTGATGCCAAACGACGGCTGCCGGGCGTTGTTATCCGACAGAATGTTGGTGATGATGTAGGCATCCTCGGCCGACATCGCCCGGATCTCGTCATCGGCCGGGGTTGTCGCCTCAAACAGGATGTTGCCGTTGCGATCCTCAATGCGCCGGATGGCGATGGGGGGCATGCGCCGGCCCTGGTTCGCGAAAGCGGAGAAGGCCGAGGCCATTTCCAACGGGGTCACGGCGCCGCCGCCCAGGGCCAGCGAGAGGCCCAGGTCGCGCGGCGCGCCCACTTCCTGGCAGCCGCTGTCGACCAGCGAGGTCAGGCCAAGGCCCTGCGCCCGCGAGACGAAGTTGCAGACGCCCACATATTCCAGCGCTTTCACGGCGGTGATGTTGTAGGAGTTACCCAGCGCCTGGCGCAGCAGGAGCGGCCCGTGGAAGCGGTCATCGTAATTCTTGGGCTGGTAACTGCCGCCATTGCCATCCGGAAAAGTGGTTGGCACATCCCAGATGAGCGTGGCCGCGGTCCAGCCCTGCTCCATCGCCGCCAGATAGACCAACGGTTTGATGGTCGAGCCGGGCTGGCGCGGCTGCAGGGCCATGTTGACCTGGCCGCTGATCACCTCGTCATTAAAATCGACGCTGCCGACCAGCGCCAGAATCTCGCCGGAACCCGGTTCGATGGCCACCAGGGCGGCGTTATTGGCGCCGGCAGCGTTGATGTTGCCGCGCTGGTTGGTCAGGGTTTGTTCGGCCAGCTCCTGGGCCCGTGGGTCCAGGGTGGTGTAGATGCGCAGGCCGCCCCGGTAAATCGCCTGGGCGTCGCCGGCAGTTTCCAGCTGGCGTAGCACGGTGAAGACAAAATGGGGGTAATCGATCTGGACGTTGGGCGGCTCCAGCTCCCGCACCACCGGCGCGGATTCTGCCAGGGCGGCTTCAGCCTCAGCCTGGGTGACATACCCTTCGGAGACCATCAGCCCCAGCACTTCGCTCTGGCGGCCCAGGGCGAACTCCGGGTTGGTGATCGGGTCCCAGACGGCCGGCGCCTGGGGCAGCCCGGCCAGCAGAGATGCCTCGGCCAGGGTCAGGTCGGCGGCAGACTTGTTGAAATAGGTTTGTGAGGCCGCCTCGATACCGTAGGCCCGGTTGCCGTAGTAAATCTCATTCAGGTAAAGCTCGAGGATGACTTCTTTGTCGTAGGTCCGGTAAATTTCCGCGGCCAGGATGATCTCACGCACTTTGCGGCTGAAGGTGACCTGGGTGCGCTCTTCTTCATCCAGCAACAGGGCGCGGGCGAGCTGCTGGGTGATGGTGCTGGCGCCGCCGGCGGCGCCAAACTCACCGGCGCGCGCCGCGCCGATGATGGCCCGGGCAATGCCGATCGGGTCAAAGCCGGGGTTGGTGTAGAAACGGGAATCCTCGGTGGCGATGGTGGCGTCGATCAGGTCCTGGCTGATGCGGCTGAGCGGCACCACGGTGCGGTCGCCGGCGTTGGGGTCAATCAGCGCGTACAGCTCATTGCCATCCCGGTCATAAATGCGGGCAGTCTCGAAGGTGCTGGCCTTGGCCTGCAGCTCGGTCGGCTTGGGCAGCTGGCTGGCGATGGAAATGTAGCCAATCACCAGGGCAATCAGCCCTAAGACAGTGCCGAGGAAGCCCAGGATCAGGGAGGTCGAAATAATTCGCTTAACGCAGCCGCCGACATTGCGCCGCGGCCGGCTGCGCACAACACCATCGGGTTGCCCAACCGGTTCCTGGCGGCGCGGCGGCTCCGGTTGGCGGACGGGTTGCTGGCGCACCGGCCGGTCCCGGGCCGGTTCTGGTCCCCGTGCCGCTGGTTCGATGGGGCGGCGCCGGGTTGGCTCCTGGCGGGCCGGTGGTGTCTGTTCCACCTGGCGCCGGCTGGTCGGTTGCTGGCGGATTGGCTGGTCTCGCCGCGGCGTCGCGGCCGGCGGCGTATCCTGGGGAATCTGCGTTACTCGCTCTGAAGGGGGCGTGGCCCCCTGGTCCGGGCGCTGGCCGGGGCGTTGCGGCCGGTCGTACCAGGCGGTTGTTCGTTCGCTGGTCGATGGCTCGTCAGGCGGCTCGTTTTCGTCGAAACGGGTGCTGCCCGGAAAGGCGATCCGGGGCTGGACCACAGTCGCGCCTTCGTCGCGGACAGGCGGCCGGTCCGGCGGGATCAGATCGTCGGCGTAGAGCGGCGGCAGGACATCCGGCGTTGACGGCGGGTGCAGCGGCTCGTCGGGGATGACCAGGGGGCCGGTCTCTTCCTCGTCGGGCGAGGCGGCCCGCACATCGGCCTCGGAGATGACCAGGCGACCATCATCCGCCTCGGTCTCGTTCATCAGATCGAGGAGGGAGATGGTTTTTGGTTTATCGGCCGGTGGTGGCCCACTCCGCTCCTGTTGTTCGCGCGACCGCCGCTCCTCGCCCTCTTCAGGCTCATCCCGCCGCGGTCGCCGTTCCCGATCATCTTGATTACTCATCCACACCCCGTGTCATTGCCTGCCTCGGAAGAATTGGCCACGGATTAACACGGATTTGTCACGGATTTTTTATTCACAGAATCCGTGTGAAATCCGTGCTAATCCGTGGCTAAAAACCCAGTGAACATCTCGCGCATCACCTCGGCAGGCAAACTATAGCTCTAAACCTATTCGCGGCTTTTGACGAGCATGACCCATTCGCCGCGTTGAACGACCTCGTCGTCACCAGATATAACCCGGAACTGCATGGTAACGTTGCCGCCGCCAAGCCTACGGAATGCCTTCTTTTCAACTACTTCTAATCTAACGTGGATCGTGTCGCCCAGGAAAACGGGTTTGCTGAACTTGCAATTCAGCTCGCGAAACGCCAGGATCGTGCCGTCGATGAAGCCGGTCATCACCGCCAGCCCCACGCCGACCGACTGCACCAGCAGCCCATGGGCGATCCGTTTGCCAAAATCAAACGATTCGGCGTATTTGGCATCGGTGTGGATCTGGTTATAGTCGCCGGTCACGCCGGCAAAATTGACCACATCCGCCTCGGTGATGGTCCGCCCACGCGTCACCACCTCCATGCCGGGTTCAAAATCTTCAAAATAAAGGCCACGGGGTTGGTAGGTTGATTGGGACATGAGTTCCTTGGGAGCTGTTAGCGGATAGCTGTCAGCTGTTAGTACGGGCCGGTGGCCCTGTCGGCGGTCAGTACGCGGCTGTGCCGCTTTCAGTAATCAAACAGGTAATCGGGCCATCACTTAGGACCCTGCCTGAACTTATTCGACAATCACCTTCCTGACGTCATCCCGAGCCTCATGCGTCGTGAATGACGGCCATTAAGAAAGGGCGAGGGACCCCTCTCCAGGGCTATAACTCGCGCGGGTCGGTGGCTGATTCCACCTGGCGCCACTGCCAGCAACCGGCCGGTTCTATCATCGCCACAGAGCGGGATCCCTCGCGCTCTCCTGATGAGCGTCAGGCCCCATCAATTTAGCTCGGGATGACGTCGCGGAGTGCGCCTCGTGCCCCTGTCACCCTGAGGCGAAGCCGAAGGGTTAGGGCGTCTCCTCTATCGCCGCCAGCTTCTCTGCCTGGTCGGCGACGGTGAGGGCGTCGATGAACTCGTCGATGGCGCCGTCCATGACGGCGGGCAGGTTATAGGAGGTCAGGTTGATGCGATGGTCGGTGACCCGGTTTTGCGGGTAATTGTAGGTCCGGATCTTCTCGGCCCGGTCACCGCTACCCACCTGCGCCTTGCGCTCGGCGCTGACGGAGGCCGCCTGCTTTTCCTCTTCTATCGCCTGCAGCCGCGCCTGAATGATGGCGAAAGCCACCCGCTTGTTTTGCGTCAGGCTGCGCTCTGTCTGCACCTTGACGGCGATGCCGCTGGGTTTATGCACAACCCGGGCAGCAGTGGCGTTTTTCTGCATATGCTGACCGCCGGGGCCCGACGAGAACGTCGCGGTGATTTCCAGATCCCTCTCATCAATGGTGATGTCGACATCGTCGATTTCCGGCATGACGGCGACCGTGGCCGTGGAGGTGTGGATACGCCCCTGCGATTCGGTCGTGGGGACGCGCTGCACCCGGTGCACACCCATCTCATATTTCAGCCGCGAGAAGGCGCCGCGCCCTTTCACCGCCAGCGTCACTTCCTTATAACCACCCACGCCGATGCTGTTGCTGTCAACCAGCTCGACGGACCATTTGCGCGCTTCTGCGTAACGGCTGTAAAGGCGCAGCAGGTCAGCGGCGAACAGGGCGGCTTCGTCACCGCCGGCGCCGGCGCGGATTTCGATGAAGACGTTGCGGTCATCGCGCGGGTCTTTGGGGATGAGCAGCCGCTGCATCTCCGCTTCCAGCTTCTCCAGCCGGGCCGTGAGTTTATTGATCTCCTCACGGGCCATGGTGATCATCTCAGCGTCATCTTCCAGCTCCAGCAGCTCCTGGGCGCCGTCCAGCTCTTCGCGCAGCCCCTGGTGCTGGCGGTAAGCGTGCACCAGCGGCTCAATATCGGAGCGCTCCTGGGCCAGCTGGGTCAGCTTGGTATGGTCGGCAAGGATGATCGGATCCGCCATCTGCCGCTCGATCTCTTCGTAACGCCCAACTACCTGGGCGATTTTATCTAGCATCATGGTATTCGTGTCGCTGCTGCCGGCCACAGGCTCCCTGCGCAGGGCAGCAAAATATCCGGGCTACGTGGCAAGACCGGCCTGGTCTTGCCTGGCAAATGCTGGTTCACGCTTGAGTACGTTTTTAGCCACGGATTAGCACAGATTATCACGGATTTTTTTGGGGAGGATTTCTACCAATAAAAAATCCGTGCCAAATCCGTGTTAATCCGTGGCCAAAAAATCCCCAAATCTGCGCAATCTGCGGCAAAAAACCACCGCCAGACCGGGTAAAGTAAAGGTGATGATAGGCCGAAGTTTGATTATAGCGGGGGAGAGAAGGCCGTCAAGATGTCCAGAAATGGCAAGACCCCGGGGCAACCGGGGACTCGCTCTGGTAATTCAATGCTTAGGCATGTTTCTCGGCGACGGGTTTCCCGTTTGTCGTCACGTCACAAGCGTTCGGACCAATTTTAGGTGCTGGGGCTGGCGCGCACGCCAACCAAACCAAGCCACCAGGTACACGTTTTCGTGGGCTCGTAAACCGTCCTGACAACGCAACCATGTCGTCGAGATAAGTATGCTATCTGAGCATCCAGAGATGGCTTATGGATGGGGTCATAACCGGATACTGCTCGGTGTATGTTAACGCCTGGCTTACCTTTGGGGGCGCCGGCTCGCTAGCTTGGGCCGGCGCGAAAGGTATCGTTTCAGGCTACATGGGTAATTATCAATATTTATGTTTAGATGGGAATAGTACCATCACCCTATCTTTATTAAGGTGGAAGGCCGGGGTAATGCCCTGGCCTTCCGCTTCATTATTTTAACCGCTTCGCCTCTTGGTCAGCGTGATAGGTGAGGTAGAACAGCCAGGCGCGGGGGTCGAGGTCGCCGAACTGGTTGTGGAGGATGGGGGTGTCCGCGGCCCCGGCCGCTTCGATGCGGCGGGCCAGGTCGACGGTCTCGGCGCGGACTTGGTTGAAGCTGGCGACGAGGTCGGCCCAGGGGGTGGCGGGATCCGGCCGGTAGCCATCATATTCGTCCTGCTTGAGCGGTTCGCCCAACGCTACTCTCAGCCGGCTCTGCCCCCAGCGCTCAATCCCCATGATGTGGCTGAGTTGCTGACAGTTGGCATCTGTGTCAGCCCGGTTGGCGAGGTCGGTGGTCAGCCGCTGGCCGTGGCGCTCGCAACTGTCGGCCAGGGCGGCCAGGCTTTTCTTGTGGGCGGGGCGCTTGAGCAGGAGCCAGGCGCCAAAACGCATCAAGGGATTCATTCTTCTTCCTCTTCGTGTTGATGACCATTGCCGCCGGTCCGCAGGCCGGCCAGAAAACCAAAGACACCGGCCGCATAGACGCGCCCCTCTTTGCTGACGCGCCGTTGCATGGCAAACAGCCGCTCCAGCCGCCGCGTCGGCTCCTCCGGCGTCAGCTCGTACAGCTCGACGAGGACGCCGCCGGTCCCTTTGGGGTGGATGAAGGCGATCTTTTTGCCGCCGGTGCCGATGGTCGGCTCCTCGTCAATGAGGGGGATGCCGGCTGCTTTGAGCCGGTCCAGCGTCTCAACGATGTCTTCGACCTCGAAGCAGATGTGGTGGATACCGGGGCCGCGCTTTTGCAGGTAGCGGGCGACACCACTTTCGTCGTCGATGGGCTGGAGGAGCTCGACGTCGCTTTCACCGGCCGGTAAAAACGCCACATCCACCCGCTGCTCCGGCACATGCTCCACATGGCTCAACGGCAGCCCCAGGGTCTCCACCCAGAACTTCAGGCTGGTTTCTAATTCAGGTACAACGATGGCAATATGCGATATCTTCTTAATCATTTTTCTAAGAGAGCCACGGATTAGCACGGATTTGGCACGGATTTTTCTTTTATGAAAAAGAATCCGTGTTTAATCCGTGTTAATCCGTGGCCAAATCATTTTCCTAATCCGTGAACAACTTATAGCTCGTAGCTGGGGGTGTATTCGCCCCAGGTTTGGCGCAGGGTGTGGCAGATTTCGCCCAGGGTCAGGTCGTTTTCGACGCATTCGACCAGCAGGGGCATCAGGTTTTCGTCGCTGTTGGCGGCGGCGGTGAGGCGGGCGCGCAGGGCGCTGGCCTGGGCTTCGTCGCGGCGGGCGCGGACGGCGGCGACACGGGCGCGCTGGCCCGCTTCGATAGCCGGGTCGATCCGCAGCAGGTCGATGGGAACGTTCTCTGCCTCGGTGAATTTGTTGACGCCGACCACGATCTCCCGGTCCGCCTCGAGATCGCGCTGGAAGCGGTAAGCCGCCTCCTGAATCTCCTGCTGGATGTAACCCATCTCGATAGCCGTCAGCACGCCACCCAACCCATCGATCTCCGCAATGTACGCCTCGGCCCGCTTCTCCAGCTCATCGGTCAGGTATTCGATCTGATAAGAGCCGGCCAATGGGTCGATGGTGTCAGCCACGCCGCTCTCATGGGCGATGATCTGCTGGGTGCGCAGGGCGATGCGGGCCGCCTCTTCGGTGGGCAGCGAGAGCGCCTCGTCGCGGCCGTTGGTGTGCAGGCTCTGCGTGCCACCCAGGACGGCGGCGAGCGCCTGCAGCGCCACGCGGACGACGTTGTTTTCCGGCTGCTGGGCGGTCAGGGTGCTGCCGGCGGTCTGGGTGTGGAAACGGAGCCGCCAGCTGCGCTCCTCTTTGGCGCCGAAGCGATGGCGCATGATGTTGGCCCAGAGCCGGCGCGCCGCCCGGAATTTGGCGATCTCTTCCAGGAAGTTGTTGTGGACATTGAAAAAGAAGGAGATCTGATCGGCAAAATCGTCCACATTCAGGCCGGCGTCGAGGGCCGCCTGGACGTAGGTGATGCCGTTGGCCAGGGTGAAGGCGATCTCCTGGGCCGCCGTGCTGCCGGCCTCGCGAATGTGGTAGCCGGAGACGGAAATCGTGTTCCAATGGGGCACTTCGCGGGCGCAGTAGTCGAAAATGTCGGTGATGAGCCGCATCGATGGTTTGGGCGGGAAGATGTAGGTGCCGCGGGCGATGTACTCCTTGAGGATGTCGTTCTGGATGGTGCCGCGCAGCTGGGCCGGGGCGACCCCCTGCCGTTTGCCCACGGCGATGACCATCGCCAGCAGGATGGCGGCGGGCGCGTTGATGGTCATCGAGATGCTGACTTTGTCCAGCGGGATGCCATCCAGCAGGATCGCCATGTCGTCGAGGGTCGGAATGCTGACGCCGACCTTGCCGACCTCGCCGAGGGCCATCGGATCATCCGGGTCGTAGCCGATCTGGGTGGGCAGGTCGAAGGCGACGGAAAGGCCCATTTGCCCCCGGCTGAGCAGGAATTTGTAGCGCTCGTTGGATTCTTCGGCAGTGGCGAAGCCGGCGTATTGGCGCATCGTCCAGAAGCGGCCCCGGTACATTGTCGGTTGGACGCCGCGGGTGTAGGGGTAGTCGCCGGGGAAACCCAGCTTGTCCGCGTAATCCGGGTCCGGGTCCTCGGGGATGCGAATGCGGTCGATGGGGATGCCGGAGCTGGTGAAGAATTCCTCGCGCCGTTCGGGGAACCGCTTGAGGGTCCGGTTTACCATCGCCTCTTCCCATTGCTCTTTTTTCTGCTCTAAATCGCTCATGAGATTTCCTCTGGTGGTTGCCCCGATTATATGTGAATTGGCGGGTTGGGGGAAATGGGCGGTAGGGGGGCGGAGCCCCAGAACGTGGAAAGTAGATTCCGTAGGGGCTGGGCAACCGGGCTGTTTTTACGCAACGAAGAAATATGTTTGCTACCGGTTGCCTCGCCCGCGAAGCGCGACAACGGGCGAGGCGCCTGGTACAAATTAATGAGTGAATGCCAAACAAATCACCCAGGCGCCTAGCCCCTACGGTCTGTTTCTACCTTTTTGAACGTGGCTTACCGCGCGGTAGTTCTCAAGGTGACGCCGGCTCAGGGCGGCGAAACGTCCGTCACGTTGCCGAAGCTGTCGATCTCGAGGGTGACTTCGTCGCCGATGGCGTAGTTGCGCCATTCGTCTTCGCTGAGTTCGACCTCGTAGGTGTCGCCGTCGCTGGTCTGGAAGACGGTGATGTAGGTTGCCTGGCGATCACCCTCGCGCTCTTCATCGTTCAGGTCCACTGCGGGCCAGAACAGGTTGAAGTCGGTGCCGGAGGCGGATTCGGTGCGGATGGTGCTCCAGGTGTCGATCTCGAAGACGTAGTAGGTGTCGTAGATGGGCTGATCTTCGTAGACCGGTTCCTCGAATGTTTCGGTGTGGTACTGGGTTTCGTAGACTGGCTCGGTACAGTAGACGTCCTCGAAAAAGCCGTTGCCGAGATCCTCCTGGCCGCAGACGTATTCCCGTTCGCCGACCTGGACTCGCTCGGAGACTTCCCGTTCAACCGTCTCGGTGCCGACCTGAACCTGTTCGTAGGCACGGATATCTTCGTATTGGTCGACGATGCGGCCACCGGCCGGTAAGCTCCAGCCCTCCTCAGTCACGGTGCCATATTCCTGCACGGCGATGGAGCGCTCCCAGCGCACATCGGTGACGACGGCGCTGGCGTCGTTGCCGCGGAAGAGGAAGAAGGCGAGGCTGCCGCACAGGCAGAGCAGGGCAAACAGGATGCCCGCCACCATGAGGAGCTGGCGGGAACTGCGCTTTTTCGGAGCTGGTGTGGGGACCGGTTCTTCCGGCTCGTAGGCTGCTTTTTCCTGGGCCGCCAGGTCACCTTCGCGAGCGACCTGGCCCACGGCATAGCGGATGCGGTTTTGCTCGGTAACCTCCGTGCCTTTGGGCGCCATGCAGCGCTGGCAGACGGTGGCGTCGCTGGCGTTGCTGCTCTCGCAGAAGGGACAGATCCAGTCCGGGCCGATATTGGCCCGTTCGATCAGGAACTCTTCCTGGATCTCTTCGGCGTTTTCCGGCAGGTAAAATTTGACACCGGCCGGTCGCGCCCGCTGGCAATTGGGGCAAACCATATGCCGGCCCCGTATTGCCCGCGCTTCACAATAAATACAATCCCAGCGCCCTTCCCGAATGGCCACAAAAAACTCCCTTGGTGCCTGGTTAGCCTGCTTCAGGCAGGTTCTTGAGCACCCTCTTGTTTGTGAACTTATACGGCTAATACGATAAAGGCAGATTTGGGGAAACGCAAGTGAATTTTGGCGTTGAGCCAAGGGATGAATCCCTTGGCTGAGCTAGAGCAAGTGCCTTAGGGCACTTCTTCTACCTAAGCCATGGGATTTATCCCTTGGCCCTCCGGCTGATAGATGCATGGCCCATCACGTGCCCAAGATCATCAACGCCTCAGCCGCCAGCGCCTTGACATTGCCGGGCATGGGCAGGTTGTTATTGGCCAGCTCCTTCTGGCTGAACCAGCGGAAGCTGTTGGCTTCGCCGGCGCCGGGGTTGAGCTGGAAGCTGTCCGTTTGGGCATAGTAAATGAAGTCGATGTGCTGGTGGAACGGGTTGATGTTTTCCAGGAGCAAGTGGACCGGCCGGTGCAGCTCAATTGCCTCGTCGTCGCCAAAATCGATAAGCGCTTCCGGCTGGAAGAGCTGGACGGTCAGCCCCGTCTCCTCCAACACCTCGCGGCGGGCGGCGACTTCGGGTAGCTCATCCCGGTCGATGTGGCCACCGGCCGGTAGCCAGATGCCCAGCTTTTTGTGCAGGTGCAGCAGCACCTTGTCCTGACAAACCACAAAGGTCGTCGCCGTAAAATGGCGGGTGATTTCAGCCATAAGCAGATTCCTCCAGATAGTGATGATATCGGAAAAGATGATCAGTGACATTTGGCACCATCGCCGCATGCCCGGCGCGGCGGTATACTGTGGGGCATGATTCGTCTCGCTGGTCTCACCAAACAATATGGTTTGAACCCGATTTTGCGCGGCATCGACCTGCACGTGAAACCGGGTGAATTTGTGACGCTGGTGGGGTCCAATGGCGCCGGCAAGAGCACCTTGCTGCGCATCGTGGCCACCTTGCTGGCCCCGAGCGGCGGTACCGTCGAGGTTGGCGGCTGGGCGCTGCCGGCGGCGGCGGATAAGGTCCGGCCGCACATTGGCGTCGTTTCCCACCAATCTTTGCTTTATAACGATCTGACCGCCGCTGATAATCTGCGCTTTTTTGGCCGGTTGTATGGCTTGCCGGACCTGGAAGAGCGGGTGGAGCTGGCCCTGCGTGACGTCGGCCTGATGGCCCGGGCCCGTGATGCGGTCGGCACCTTTTCGCGCGGCATGTTGCAACGCTTGACTATCGCCCGGGCGACGATGCACCGGCCGGATGTCCTCCTTTTCGACGAGCCGTTCACCGGGCTGGATCAGGATGCCAGTGCCATTCTGGAGAATTTGCTGGTGCGGGAGCGGGAAACCGGCCGGACCGTCCTCATGATCACCCATGATCTGATTCGCGGCTGGCGCCTGTCCGACCGGATCGCCATCCTCCACCGGGGGCGCATCGACGACATCTTCCAATCTAACGGGATCACGGCTGAGGATTTCCTTAACCATTATGCGGCGACGACCCGCGCGAGGGGGAAGGCGTCGTGAGTTATTGGGGAACTGTCTGGGCCATTGTCCGCAAAGATCTGCAAATTGAGCGCCGCACCCGTCAGACAGTCAGTCTGATGCTGATGTTTGCCGTCTCCATCGTGGTGATGTTTAACTTCGCCCTGGAGGCGAAGCTGGATGCGGTGCAGAACGTGGCTACCGGGCTGCTCTGGGCGGCTATCATGCTGGCCGGCACGCTCGGCCTCAACCGCTCCATCGACCAGGAAAATGAGAACCAGGCGATCGATGCCATCCTCATTGCGCCGGTTGAGCGCAGCGCCATTTATGTCGGCAAAGTGATCAGCGTTTATCTGTTTGTTCTCTTCATGGATGCCATCCTGATCCTGATTTTCATTGTGGCATTTGGCAAACCATTGTATCGTCCGCCGGCTTTGCTCCTCATATTATTAGGCTCATTTGGTTATGTGGCTGCCGGCGTCCTGGTGACCTCGATCACCATTCAGACCCGGGCGCGCTCGGTGTTGTTGCCGGTGCTGCTACTGCCATTGATCCTGCCGCTGGTCCTGAGCGCAGCCTCCGGCGTGGCCAGTTTCATGGTCGACACGCCGCCCGAATTGGCGGAGGTGACCAGCAATTTTGCCATCGTGGCGGCTTACGATTTGCTCATGTTGACTGTTGGGGTGTTGACCTATAATTACGTCGTCGAAGGCTGACAGGACGATAAGGAAGGAAACGGTATGAATGAACGTGCCCGTATTGCCAAGCTGAACCGCTGGGTTCCTATTTTGAACATTGCCGCATTAATCGCGTTATTTGCCACCCTGGGGATGATCTTTTTCTACGCGCCGATTGAGCGGTCGATGGGGAATGTGCAACGGCTTTTCTATTTCCATGTCGGCTCAGCCTGGGTGGGCAGCATTGCCTTCTTCGTGGCCCTGGTCGGCAGCGCCGCTTATCTGCGCACGCAGCGTTTTATCTGGGACACCATCGCCCTCTGCTCAGTTGAAATCGGGCTGGTGTTTTTGACCATGGGCATCATTGGTGGCTCCGTCTGGGGCAAGCCGGCCTGGAACGCCTGGTGGGATTGGACGCCCCGGCTGACGCTGGTGGCCATCGCCTGGCTCACCTATGTCGCTTACCTGATGTTGCGCGGCGCCATCGCTGAGCCGGCGCGGCGGGCCCGTTTTTCGGCGGTCTATGCCATCGGCGCCTTTGTCACCATCATCATGTCTTACCTGAGCACCCGTTTTCTGCGGGATATTCACCCGGTTGTCTTTGGTGGCCAGACGGAAGCGTCGCAGGGGTTGGAGCAGGGGCTACAGGATTTTGCGCCCGGGCTTGATTCGATGCGGATGGGGATCACGATTACCGTTGCGGCGGTGGCGCTGACGATCCTGTTTGCGGCCTGGCTGGTCTATCGTATCCGGCTGCAGCTGATGATGGATGAGACCAACGAGCTGAAAGCGCGGGTCACAGCGCATCTGCAGGAGTCACGCTAATGAACACATTACTGACGATTTTGCTGCAACCCGGCGTTGAGAATCCCGATATTTTTGCCAACTATCTGACGCTCGGCTATGTCCTGATGTGGGGGACCGCGTTTGTCTACATTATCTCGCTATGGAGCCGGCAGCGGAACACGAAGCAGGATTTGCAGCTGTTACGCCGTCTGTTAGAGGAAGATGAAGCGGACCGCTCCGGGTAAGCTGGCTTACGCTCGGGCTGGTACAGTGGGTTGTAAGATCGGTGTAACCTGTCGCGGCTATGCTGCTTGGGTAAGAAGGGGGCCGGTGCTGGCGTCAATGCACGAGGGGACCGGCCGGTAAGGCCTTACAACCAGATTTCATTTTCCAGGAGACGCTGCTATGCAGAAGTCTATTTCTGAAAGCCCAATTGAAAAGAGTAAATGGACAACCGGCCGGATGCTGGCTATCGGCATCGCCATCTTAATCGTCGCCTTTCTCATCATCGGTACGATCAATGATGCCAATGCGCCGGAGCCGGAATTTTCATTTGGCATCCAATCCCAATCTTTCCTCCTGCTGGCGCTGCTCTCCTTTGGCGGCGGCCTGCTAAGCTTTTTGTCACCCTGTACGCTGCCTATCCTGCCGGCCTACTTCGCCTTTGCTTTCCAGAGTGGGCGCAAGACGATTGCCGCCAACACCATGATGTTTCTGCTGGGGCTGGCGACGATGTTCAGCTTGTTAGGGGCGGGCGCTTCGGCAATCGGCCGGGTTTTGCAGCAATCACAGCAAGTGATCTTGCTTGTGGGTGGCGCCGGTGTGTTGATCTTTGGCATCGTCAGCCTGTTGGGTGGCGGCTTTGGCGGCATGAAAGCGGCTTCACAGGCGGAGCGGGACACGTCGCTGGGCGGCTCGTTTGTCTTCGGGCTGACCTTTGCTGTGGGTTGGTCCAGCTGTGTCGGGCCGATTCTGGGCGCGGTCTTGACTCTGGCGGCCACGACAGGCTCCGTGCTGCGGGGCGTTTTGTTGCTGTTTATTTACGCGATTGGGCTGGGTTTGCCTCTGTTGCTCGTCTCAACCTTGTTCGGCCGGGCCAGCCGGCAAAGTCTGTTCTGGCGCATCCTGCGTGGCAAGGGCTGGTCGGTCAAGGTGCCGACTTTGCTTGTGGGCCTGGTCTGGGCGCTGGCGATCTGGCGTATCCTGGTGGAAGTGGCCCAATACGCGTTCTTTGACCCCTTCACCGGCCCGGAATGGACCAGTTTCCATGAGTATGGTCTGCTGGCGGTGGTGCTGGCTGGCGCTGCGCTCTGGGCGTTCACCAACCCCGGCGGCAAGATCACGAACCTGGAATTGCATTCCACCTCGCTGGTCAGCGGCGTTCTGTTTGTGATGCTGGGCCTGCTGATGTTGGGTGGGCAGTTGGCCGCTTTTAACAGCATCGTCCCACCAGACCTTGCGCTCTGGTTTGCGGACTTTGAGGAAGCGGTTTTCCGGCGTTTTTCGGGGGGATAGCTAACAGCTATTAGCTGATAGCTGTTAGCTCTTAGTAACTATGGACGAGACAAAAACGACAGACGAGACGCCGCAGGCGACGCGGAATCCGATTGTGTTGCTGCTGGGCTTTGCGGTGCTGGGGGTAGCAGCCGGGTTGATCCTGTTTGGCGGGCCGCTCTTTGGCAGCCAGGATGTCGGCGATGTGACCAATCCATCGCTGCTGGATCAGCTTTCTGAGCTGGAAGTCTCCACGCCGGCCATCAGCCAGATCCCGAGTGGTTCGCTGGGCGCCTTTGCTGTCGGCGATATCCCCACTGATTTTGTGTTGGAAGATACGGCCGGCAACGTCGTGCGACTGTCTGATTTTCGGGGCCGGCCGGTCGTCATTAACTTCTGGGCCACCTGGTGTGCCCCCTGCCGGGTCGAAATGCCAGAACTCCAGGCCGCCTACGAGGCGCATCAGGATGATGGACTGGTTCTTCTGGCCATCAACCGGGACGAGAGCCGGGAGCAGGTTGTCGAGTTCATTGACGAGTTGGGGCTGACGTTTACGCCGCTGCTGGATCTTGGCGCTGTGGTTTCCGATGAATACCAGATCCAGAACATGCCGACCACCTATTTCCTTAATGAGGCAGGTGAGGTTACGGCTGTGCATCTGGGGGCGCTGATTGATATTCAGCTTGATGAATATCTGGCCCTGACAATTAATGGTTCGTAGACGTCGCTCGGCGCCAGTACCCATGTTTTTTTGATCGAGTATACTTGACCGATGGCATCAACTAAGAAACCGGTGACAGGTTGGCAGCGTTCGGTCGTCCTGGGACTGGACCGCTTCATTTATCGCGTCAGCAAGCGCTGGCTGCTTGTGTTTAACATCATTGTGGCTATCTACGTTGGGCTGCCGCTACTTGCGCCTGTTTTGATGAACGCGGGCGCCACCGGCCCGGCGCGGGCGATCTATGTCGCCTACTCCCCCTTCTGTCATCAGATGGTGACCCGTTCCTTTTTTGTCGGTGGTGATCAATACGCCTATCCCCGCTCCCTGGCCGGGACCAACCTGACCTCTTTTGAGGAGACGGTCAAAGATGTGCCCGAGTTTGCCGGCATCAACATGAGTGATGACAACTGGGGGCAGATCTTCGCCATCGCCCGGACCTATCTGGGCAATGACGAGATGGGCTACAAGACAGCGCTTTGCCAGCGGGATATGGCCATCTACGGCTTCATCTTGCTGGGCGGCATCCTCTACGCCATTTTGCGCCGCCGCTTCGACATCAAGCCGCTGCCGGTCTGGGCCTTTATCCTCATTGGCATGGGGCCGATCGGGTTGGATGGCTTTAGCCAGTTATTTGGCTATATGTCGCTATCCTTTGCGGAGGGCAGCTTCTGGGCCAATCTGTTCGGTTTGCTGGGGGTGCGGGAAAGCCCGCCATTGATCCGCAGCCTGACGGGCGCCTGGTTCGGCCTGACCCTGGTCTGGCTCGCTTACCCCCACGTTAACGAGGGGATGAAGCAGACCACCATCGAGCTCAAAGAAAAACTAACCAAAGCCGGGGCGCTTTAGGGCTCCGTTGCCGGTGTAACACGCAGACACCCGTAGCTTATGAGCGGTGTTCAGATTGAATACCGCTCGCAAGCTACGGGTGTCTTATGATCGGGTGGCTGCTTTTTGCGTCAGCAACGGCAGCCTAGCCGCTATATTTCCCCATCACCACAACGGCGTTATGACCGCCGAAGCCAAACCCATTGGACATGAACGTATTGAAGCTCTGCTGGCGCGGACTGTTGGCCACGTAGTCGAGATCACAGTCCGGGTCAGGATGCTCGTAGTTGTGGGTGGCCGGGATGACGCCTTCGCCCATCGCCTTGAGGGAGATGACGGCTTCAACGGCGCTGGTCGAGCCCAGCAGGTGGCCATGCAACGATTTGGTCGAGCTGACCGGAATATCATAAATCCGTTCCGCGAACACTTTCTTGAGAGCAGCGGTTTCGGAGCGGTCGTTTAACGGCGTGGAGGTGCCGTGGGCATTGATGTAATCGATGCCTGCCGTGGTCAGCCCGGCGTCTGCGAGGGCGGCTGTCATGGCGGCGATGGCGCCTTCGCCATTTTCGGCCGGAGCCGAAATGTGATAGGCATCGGCGCTGGTGCCGTAGCCCAGAAACTCGCCGTAAATGGTGGCGCCGCGCGCCAGGGCGTGTTCCAACTCTTCCAGGATAATGATGGCGGCGCCTTCGGCCGGCACAAAGCCGTCGCGGGTCGCATCAAAGGGACGAGAGGCGGTCTCGGGCGAATCATTGCGGGTGGAGAGCGCCCCCATCGCATTAAAGCCGGCGACGCACAAGGGGACGATGCCAGCTTCCGCGCCGCCGCTGATCATCACGTCGACGATGCCGCGCCGGATCATCTGGGCTGCTTCGCCCAGGGCGTTGTTGCTGCTGGCGCAGGCGGTGGCGATAGACATATTCGGGCCGCGAATGCCGTAGCTGATGGAGATAAGCCCCGGCGCTGAGTCTGGCAACATCATCGGGATGACGAAGGGACTGACCCGCGAAGGGCCTTTTTCCAGCAGGGTTTGCATCCCTTCGCTCACCGAAATGATGCCGCCGATACCGCTGCCCAGAACGCAGCCGATGCGGTCCTTGTTGCTGTCGGTAATCGTCAGGTTCGCGTTGGTCAGAGCCTGGCCAGTAGCGGCCATCGCCAGTTGTTGGGCCCGATCCATGCGCCGGGCCTCGCGCCGGCCGAATAATTCGACAGCGTCAAACGCTTTTACTTCACCGGCGATGGTGGTCTTGTGCCCCTCGGTGTCAAAAGCGGTAATCGGGCCAATGCCACTGCGCCCGTTGATGATTGAGTTCCAGGTGGCTTCTATATCATTACCGAGTGGATTAACCGTTCCCAGACCGGTAATGACAACACGTCTTCTGGACATTAAATTGTGCCTCCTCGCGCACATTCAGGATCAGGTCGGTACCGCAGGTAGTAACCCGGCAACCGGCCGGTCGTTGCGAAATCATACCTCAGCCGCCGGGAACGTTCATCCTTTTCCCCCTAAAATAAATTGGGTGTGACCCATTCGGCCTGCAAGCGACATACAGATGTCATGGTGTGGCCTAACCGTTGTCTGGGCCCAGGCAGCCCGGTGGAACCGAAAGGAAAATGAGTTTGACGATTTCCCAAACAACATCACCCTATACCACGCTCCAGGAGCAGGCTGATGAAGCGCTGGCTCAGCTGGCCCGGCAGGATTATGCCGCGTTTGCCGCCCTCTACCGGCGTTACGTCACCCGTGTCTATCGTTACTGCTACAGCCAGACCGGCAACGGCCAGGACGCCGAAGATTGCACCAGCCAGACATTTCTGGCGGCGCTGGAACAGATCGGCCGCTTCCGTGGCCAGGGCTCTTTCGCGGCCTGGCTGTTTGGCATTGCCCGCCGGCGCTGCCAGGACGTGGGCCGGCGCCAGGCCCGGCGGCAAGAAGTTGACCAACCGCCGGAGATGGTTGACACGGCTTTTGAGGAGCTTATTGGGTTGAGTTACCGGCAGGAACTGCTGGGCTGTGTGGAGCGGCGGTTACGAACCATGACGGCTGATCGGCAAGAGGTGTTGCGGCTGCGCTTTTGGGCGGGCCTCAGTACAAAAGAGACGGCCCGGGTGATGCGCAAAGGCGAAAGCGCTGTGAAGATGCTGCTGGCCCGGGCGGTCGCAGATTTAAGAGAGAGGTGTCTCGATGAAACATGATCGGGATTTCGACCTGGATGATGAGGCTGGGGCTGAACTGGATGAAGAAACACGCCAGGTGTTGGCGGCGCTGCGCGAAGCGGGCCGGACGCCGGCGCCACCGGCCGGTTTCGTCAATCAGCTGAATGCGCAACTGCGCCAGGAGTATGAGATGAAAGACAAAACCCTCTGGTCACAGTTCCGCCGCTGGCTGCCGGCCGCGGTTGGCGCTGGGGTGATGATGGCTGTGGTCGCTGCTGCCATCCTGATCATTCCCCAATACATGCGGCCGGCTACTGAGCTGGAACCGGTCACCAACCACGACCCGGAGCAACAGGTCGATACAGCTGATAGCCAGGTCGTGGCCGGGGCTGAAAGTGTGCCTGCCGCGACCGATGATGAAGAAGGAACCGGGGCTGAGCCGGCGAGCAGCGGGATTGTTGTCGAGAACGCGGCTGGGGTCGTGGCGGCTGGACCGGCCGGGGCGGGCGGCTTTGGCGCCGGCGGCTGGAACAGCTATCCGGGCATTCCCAGCTATAGCGAGCGGCCGACCTATGAACTGGCTGTTACCCTGGGCGGGGAGCCGCAGACCGTGACGGAATACGTGCTTGTGGCCCGGGATGTACCGGACACAGCGGCAGAAGCTGTAGCCTGGGCGACAGCGTTTGGCTTCGCGACGCCGCGCGCCTACAGCTCGTTGCAAAGTGGGGACAACAGCATTTTTGTTACCTCTGAGGACGGGCAGCAGCTCAATTTCTTCTCGGGTGAGGGTTATGGCGAGATCTTCTACAACGATGCCACAGCGGCTTTTGTGGAAGCGGCTGAGCCCATCGGTGCGGCGGAAGCGCTGGCCCTGGCTGAGCTCTGGTGGGCTGAGCATGGGTTCGGGCCGGACCAGTACCGCGTCGAACTGGACCCACTTTCTGAGGGGTCTGTTGCCGTCGACGGGACACGAACGCTGGTGCTCAAGCCGCTTGTCAATGGCGTGCCTGCTTCTGGCTGGGCCATTTCTGGTGACATGAGCATAAACGGGGCTGGCAACGTTGTGCACGCCCGGATACCCGGTTTCGAGTTGGCGGCTAACGGGGAAACGACGGTGATCTCTCAACAGGCGGCCTACGAGGCTGTTGTCGATGGCGGCCGGGCCATCAATTATCTGTACCGGCCGGAAACAACAGACGCAGCAACCGCCAATGATCTGCTGATTCTCTCTGCCTCACCGCAGCAATTTACTGTGGGCGAGCAGGTCACCTTGCAGGGCTGGGCGACGATCTGGCGCGGGTTGACTGATAACGGCTATTACGCTGAGCTATATGACGTCAATAGCAACATCACGTTCGTTCTGGTCGGTACCCAGGTTGCCGAGATGGCCGCAGCCTGGCCGTTGCAGGAGATCCGTCTTGACGGGGTCATTGTCGAAATGAGTTCTGAGCGGACCGGTCTGGTTGAGGTCAGTTCCTGGCAAGAAAACACGACCACGGTGGCGGCGTGGCCGGCCGAATGTTTTGTGGGGTCGTTGGCGGCGGATGGGACGCTGACAACTGAGTCTGGCCTGATTCTTCATCTGGATAATGTGAATGGCCAGATGCCGGCTGATGCCACCGTCGAAACATGTGGTGAAGTTGATGAGAATGACAACCTTCTCTGGACCCACATCATGGATATCACCCTGCAAAGCGTGGCGGGTGACGGTAGCCTCCCCTACACCGGCCCCATCTACCACGCCGAAACGGGCGGCGAGCTACTGGTCATTGAGGATAGCGCGACGCCCGTCCTGGGGCCGGACCTGGTTTTTGGTCCTGAGGTGAGCCTGGAACTGGGCGATGAGGTCAATCTGACCGGTCAGATTTCTGGTGGTGTCTACATCAATCAAGATGGGGAGATGCGCTATGAGCTTTATCTGAACAGTACGGTTGATGATGAACCGGCCGGTCTCTATTGGAGCTTCCGCCTCTACGGTGAGCCGGAGCTGCTGGCTGAATTGGCCGAGAACTATTATCAATATGTGACAATTGCGGCGACTGTTATCTCCGGGCAGGGTGAAGCATCAGCCTGGTTTGAGCCCGGGCTGCGTGTGACCAGCGTTACACCAATTCCATCAGAGCCGGTTCAGGGGCACCTGGGGCGGGTCGAGTTCCGCGAAGTTGCCGGAGAGCCCTTGATGGTCTTCATCGACAATGCGGATGGCGTGGCGTACGCCATCGATCCCTACTACCCGACTGAACCAGAGTTTCACCCGGAATTCAGCGATGAGAACTTCAGCCAGATCTGGATGGCACTATCTGTCCATCCTTACTGGGAATATGGCGGCCTGCCGGTAGCTCAGATGCTGGATTTGCGCTACGGGCGGGAGGTTAATCAGCTGGTCAACCCGGACATCCTCCTCTCAGATTATCTGATTGAGCTGCCGGTAAATCCTGATTACCTGGCGTTTGAGGGGTTGAATAATTTCCCCTTTACCGGCCACTTTGTCATTGAGCGGGTGGAGTTGAGCTATATCTACGAGCCGGGTTTCGCCAATCCTTACATTGAGGCGCCAGATGGGAACGTGACCAGTGCGCCGTCGCCGGTCTGGGTCTTTTACGGCACGGATCGCGACACCGGGGCAACGCTAATGATTCAGGTCGACGCCGCGCCATAGGGCGGTTGAGGACCGACGCGGGTAACAAAAAAGGGCCTGTCTCTGCGACAGGCCCTTTTGCTTTTCATCTTGGGTTGCGAATTATTCGATGGATTTGATCTTGAATTCAGCTTCGCCGCCAGGGGTCTGTACGGTAACTTTGGCCCCTTTCTTCTTGCCCAGGAGCGCCTGGCCGATGGGCGATTCATTGGAGATGAAACCCTTGCTCGGATCGGCCTGATACACGCCGACGATACGATAGGTCTCTTCTTCGTCAAACTCCGTGTCGATGATGGTGACGGTGCTGCCGACGCGGACGACATCGGTCGGGATGTTGTCCTTGATGAGCTCAGCCCGGCGCAGCGAATCTTCGAGGAAACGGATGCGCCCTTCCATGAGTGATTGCTCATGCTTGGCATCCTGGTAATCAGCGTTTTCGCGCAGGTCGCCTTCGGCGATCGCCTTTTCCAATCGGTCGGAGAGATCCGGCCGTTTGACATTGATCAGTTCATCCAGTTCCTGCTTGAGTTCAGCAAGACCTTCCTGCGTTACGTAAATTGGACCATAATCTGACATAAGGCCACATCTCCCGTCAGTGCTGCTTTGCGCGCCATCACAACTGCAAAAAGAAAACGGACACTGTTTGTGCCCGCATTTCTGATTCCGTCAAATGATACAGTTGCGGGGCTACGTTTGATTATTCCGTCGTAGTGTGAATGCTGGTGTCAACATCTGTTTCGCGAGGCCGGCAAAGCCCCCAGAAGCATCTGGTTTCGTCGCCAACAGCTTGTTCTGATTCATCCCAATAAACGCCATGAAAATTGAATTAGCTCCGTCATCAGGTTGCCAATCACCTGTTAGCTACCAGCAGGGAAAAGCGAAACAGAAGTAGCGGCAGTATACAATAAAGGCCTGGTATTGTCTACGACGCGCACTGTACGTTCGCCAAACGCTCAGGGTCCTGGCAATCAGGTTGACCAACTGATTTCCCCAACCCTATAATTGACCCGACAGCAGAGAGCTTGCTTACATCCAGAGGAGATCAAAATGCCACATAAGTTGCTGCCGCCACTCGCCCTCAACGATTGGTGGGAAACGCGAGACCGCATTCAACTGTATGCGCGGTTGCTGGGGGCATTGTGTCAGCATCTGGCACCACGGCAAAAGCACGGCTTTCACGCGGGTTTGCAGACAACGGCGGTGGGCTTAACGACGACGCCGTTACCGGCCGGTCGCTTCACCCTGGAAATGAGCCTGGATTTCTCCACTCACATGGCCAGCGTCAAAACCTCACGCGGCGACTGGCACGACGTGGTCCTGGAAGGCCAATCGCCGCGCATGTTCCTGGCTGAAATGAAAGCCAGCCTGGAAGAGCTCGGGCTGGCTGTGGCTCTGGACGAGACGCCGTTTCGTAGCGATGAAGATATCGATTATGACGAAGAAGCGGTTGACCGTTTCTGGCAGGCCCTTTC
>JACKBM010000002.1 GCA_020634575.1 Ardenticatenales bacterium
GCATGGCCGCCAACGCTTCGGCCAGCCGCACCGCCTCGATGATGTGGGCCGACGAGGCGTCTAAATCCTGGTCGCGCAGCAATTGGGCGACGTGGCTGAGCCAGGCGATGCTCATTTCGGTGGGCGTCGCTTGCTGCTGGCCCATTTGCCACAAATGATGGTACCAGCCAGGGGCGCGAATGCCCGCGCCGTAGCCAGTGGTGGCTGAGATTCGGCCGTATGTCCAGGGCACCCAGGCCGTTTCTACCGCCACGCTGGGCAGATTGGCCAGCAGGGCGTCATCGTCGGCTTCATTGTCCAAATCGCACAGGGCTGGGGCGTGCCACGCGCCGCACACCACGGCGATCCGTTCACACCCTTCGGCGCGGGCCTGGCGGATGGCGCGGCGCATGTGGGCTTCGCGTTGTTGGGCGATTTGCCCAGATTGGGCCTGGGAAACGGCCGTTTTCTCATCAAGTTCTGCCGGTGGGGCTTCTTCGGCGGCGCTGCGCATGGCGTGCATCAGTTCCAGGATGCCAGCGAACAGGTCGGTCTGGTTTTGCCGCTGTTCGATGGCGGCGTTCCACCAAAGCTCGTAATCTTTGTGCCCGGTTGCCGAGGCGATTTGGTTGAAAACGGCCGTGTCCGGCATGAGCGGGCGGGCAGCCTGGGCCAGCATATTGGCCTGTGGCAAATCGAAAAAGCGCGTGATGATCTTGTGCTGCACCCCGTAGCGCAGCGCCTGGAACTCCGGCGAAAATTCCGCAAAGGGATACGATCCAGCCGCCTCTGGCTTGTCCGGCCGGTACACCAGCAGGGCAATCGGCGGCTCCATCTCCTCATGCCCCAGCCAGGGGATGATCTCGTTGGCGTCCGCTGGCCCTTCCACCAGAATGGCGTCCGGCCGCAATTCGCGGAGCGCATCAAGCAAAGCCCGCGCCGAGCCCGGCCCGTGGTGGCGGATGGGGAAGAGGTGCAAGTAAGTAGGTGGGTTCATTTCTGGTTCTTATCTTCAAAAATGACAAGGTGACAAGGTGAAGGGGTGACAAGGTGACCAATGATTTTTCACCCTGTCACCTTGTCACCAGGTCACCTTGTCACACAAGCGCTCGGCACGCCTGATACAAATCCCCCCAATTCTCGCGTTCCTTCACGATGGTTTCCAGGTACTCCCGCCAGATGACGGTGTCGTGGATGGGGTCTTTGACGACGGCCCCGGTGAGGCTGGCGGCCAGGTCTCCGGCACGCAGGGTGCCATCGCCAAAGTGCCCGGCCAGCGCCAGCCCGCTGTTGATGACGGAAATGGCTTCGGCCGTGCTGAGCGTGCTGCTGGGCGACTTGAGCCTGGCTTTGCCGTTTTCCGTCAATCCCTGGCGCAGTTCGCGGAAAATGGTGACGACCCGGCGAATTTCGGCCAGGGCGGGCGGTTCGGCGGGCAGCTCCAGCGCCTGACCCAGACTGTGCACCCGCTGCTGCACGATGGTGACTTCTTCGTCGGCGGTGGCGGGCAGGGGCAGCACGACGGTGTTGAAGCGGCGCTTAAGGGCGCTGCTGAGGTCGTTGACGCCCCGGTCGCGGTCGTTGGCGGTGGCGATGACGTTGAAGCCTTTGATCGCCTGGACTTCCTGGTTG
>JACKBM010000020.1 GCA_020634575.1 Ardenticatenales bacterium
CTGGCGGATGGGGTGATTGACCGGGCCCTGGCCGTGGGGCGGCAGGCAATTGCCGACCGGCCGGATGCCATCGCCCCCGTCCTTTTCATGCGCCTCAACTCCGGCCAGCTCTTCGGCCAGGATTATGTCCTGGACATCATCGACCGTTTCCGGGCCCATGACGATTACGCGCTGTTTAACGGCGGCAATTATTACGATTTGCCGGTTGATGTCCTCACGGTCGAAGCGGACCAGATGTTGAGCCAGCTGGATCGCAGCGGCAGCACCGAGACCGGCGCTCGCGATTTGAACCAGGTTTTTGACAGCTACTTTGCGCCGCAGCGGCCCCGCGGGCCGGAACTGCTCGTCCTTGTGGGCGCTTATGGTACCAACCGGACCACGCAGTTGCGCCAGATTGTCTGGCATGCGCTTGAACAACGGCAGCCTGACCTGTTGCCGCTTTACATCGACCTGTCAGATTACGCCAAGGTGCGCCGCAATACGCGTGAGGCATTGCTGCAGCTGATGTTGCGGGCGCTGCAGGCGGTCCGTCCGGGCCTCAGCCGGATCGAGCTGCGCGAGTTGCTGCGCGAGGGGCCGCGTTTCCGCCTGCTCTTTGACCGGGGCGAATTCCTGGCTGAGGCTGAGCGCCAACGAGCCTGGACCGAGATCCTCGTTTTTGCCCAGAACCACCCGCGCCACGATCTGGCAGTGAGTGCTGTGCCGGACAGCGAGCTGGACTTGCTGGAGCAGTTTGAAGATGTGGCGGTTATCCGTCTCTACATTCAGCCGCTGGCCATCCGCAAGCTGCGCCGTTTCTTGAAGAATGGCCCCTTTCCGGCCGATCTCTTTGAGCGCATTCGGCGCGCTCGCCTCACGGATCTGGCCACCTTGCCCTACTTCATGGTGCGTATCTTGCGCCAGGTCGAGTTTGATGACCTGGCGGATTCGCGGGCGGCGTTTATGCAGCAGCTGCTGGATGATGCCGTCCTCAAAATGGGCGGCAACACCGGCATGGCCGCCCACGTGTTGCCCTTCCTCAAGGTGCTGGCCTGGCGGACCCGGGTTGAGGCGCTCACGGAAATTAGCGTGGATGATGCCTATGACCTGGCGGCACAGATCCGGGGTTCGCGCGAATATAGCCTGGAGCGATTCATTCAAGGATTGGTGGATGCCTGGATTTTGAGTAAGGCCGGCAACAATCGCTTGCTGTTCAGCAATCAGCAGATTGAGGCGTTCTGCTGCGCCCTGGCTTTGCGCGACCGGCCGGATTGGCAGTCCGCCGTCGAGGACATCGTCGTAACGCTCGGCAATGAGGTGCGGCGGCGGCGCTGGGAGGAGAGCCTGGTTTTCCTGGCTGCTCTGTTGGCCGAGGAGCCGGAAGCATTCAAGGCGTTGCTATTCAAAATCATTTATGGCGTCTCCCTTTTTGAGAGCGATGTCGTCTTCCTGGTGGCGCGTTGCCTGATGCAGCGCCGGGCCTCCGCCACCGCCAACCATGAACAGGAGCGCGACCTCAGTTTCATCCATGAGCTGGAGCGCCAGCTTGTCAATGCGCTGCAATGGCGGCTGGACCCGCAGCATGAATCCCAAACGGAGCGGGCGGAGCGGGCGACGGCGCTGCTGGGTGAGCTGGCCTATCTGGATCCGGCCGGTGTTGTCCCCGTCCTGGCCGCCGTCGCCAACCAGCGGGTGCGCGTGGACAGCAAAGGCAAGCGGGATTTTCACTACAGCCACGTCCGCTTCACGGCGCTGGTCGCATTGGAGCAGCTCTGGGAAAGTGTGGATGGCAGCCTCGCGATCAAGGCTGACGAAGAGCAATCGCTATACAACGCCCTGGCTGCCCTGGAGGCGGCCATGCTCAAGCATGTCGCCCAGAACGACACAGCGCTTTACACGTTGCTGGAAGCTTGGAGTGAGCCGGTCGATACGGCGGCTTTGATGAAACTGTTCCAGGATCACGTCGCCGTCACGGAAGCAGAAACGGAGCGCTCGCAACGGGATGTGGCCGGGCTGGCGGCGATGGCGCTGGGGGACCTGGCCAGCAAGAAGCGAGACGAAGCCGAGGCGGCGGCAATTGTTCGTTTTCTACAGGGCCAATTCTTTGCCCTGGCACCGCGTAAGCAGGATTTTACGCTCTGGGCGTTAACCCACGGCCTGGCGATGTGCCCCGAGGATCTGGTCCATGATTTTGTTGTGCAACCCTTTGTGCAATCAGATAAACGGCGGGCTGAAGGAGCTGGCGATAAGGCGGAGAAAGATGGCCGGATGGGGTATGGTCTGTTGCAGCGCCACAAGTACATGACCTATCTGATCGGCCGGCTCCGGCTGCGTGATGAGGAGTCCTACCGCTTTCTGTGCGACGAATGTTTGCAGATTAACAACATGCATCTCTGGATCGCCGTCATCGACGCCCTGGGCTGGATCACCACCGAGGCACCGGAACAGCGCAAACAGCGGTTGGGGTTGCTGGAAGATCTGGCCGCCGGCGCCATCCAGAAACATATGCCGGAATTTAGTTTCAGCGAACGCGAGCAGCTTTACCTGCGGCAGCGGGCCCTGGCTGTCCTGGCTGAAAGCGGTGATGAGGCGACACTGGCGCGGCTGCAAAATGTGGATTTGGGCCTGTCAACCACAGCTGGCGATCCGTTCCCTTCCGTTTTATTGCCCCAACTGCACCGCACCCGCCAGCAAATCCTGCTGCGTCTGGAAGCGGAGCGGCTGGCCCGCAGCCAGCAAGAGGTGAGACATGAATAGCGAGCAGGTTGAGCCCCTGGGCGTCGTTGTTATTGGCCAGTCGCCGCGGCCGGCCATTGTCAGCGAACTGCGCCATTACCTGAACCCGGCGCTGCCGCTGGATTTGCGCGGCGCCCTGGACAGGTTGAGCCGGCCGGAGATCGACGCCATGGAGCCGGTCAGTAGCCAGGACACGTTGTTCACCCGCCTGCCGGATGGTTCAGCGGTGGTGATCAGCAAGAAGCAGGTCTGCGCCGGCGCCGAGGCGATTCTGGCGGAGATGGCGGCGGATGGCATCAAGGCAGCGATGATGTGCTGCACAGGTGCGTTTCCGCCCATCGCCAGCCCCATCCCGATCCTGTACCCGAGTGAATTGATCCGGGCGCTGGCCGAGGCGGCCTTGCCGACCGGCCGGTTGGCCCTCGTCACCCCGCTGGCCAGCCAGTTTGAGCAAGCGTACGAGAAATGGTCGCGACCTGGGGTGACTCTCGAGGTCTTTGACCTGGTGCCGGAGCTGGCGCCGGGTGAGGAGGTGACGGCGCTGGCCCGGAAGCTGGCTGAGTTCCGGCCGGATCTGGTGGTGCTGGATTGTATGAGTTACCGGGAGGCGACCCGGCGCTTGCTGCGCCAGACATTGTCTGTTCCCATCATCCTGGCCATTTCGGCCACGGCGCGCATTCTGGAGGAGTTATCGGTATGAGCAAGGCGGTACATCGTTTGGCGGCAGACGGGCCGTATACCATCAGTGAAGATGACCTGGAATCGCTGGCCGTTGGCTCCTGGATTCTGGGGACCGGCGGCGGCGGCAGCACCTACATCGGCTTGCTGAACATGCGGCGGCTTTATGCCGCTGGCGCCCGGGTGACGCTGATTGATCCCGCAGCCCTGGCTGATGACGACGATGTGGCGGTTGTTTCCAACATGGGCGCGCCGCTGGTGGGGCAGGAGCGGCTGTCGGACCCGGACAGCATCGCCCGGTCGGTGGAGCTGATGGAGTCGGTGATCGGCCGGCAGTTCACGGCGATCATGTCGCTGGAGATTGGCGGGGCCAACGGGATGCAGCCGTTGATGGCGGCGGTGAAGCTGAACCGGCCGGTTGTCGATGCGGACTGCATGGGCCGCGCCTTCCCCGAGGCGCAGATGACCAGCTTCGCCATCGGCGATCTGCGCCCTTACCCGTTCGCCCTCTACGACCCGCGTGGCATCGAGGTCGTTGTCAACAAGGTGCCGACCTGGAAATGGATGGAGCGGGTCAGCCGTAAGGTCTGCGTGGAGGTTGGCTCGATTGCGGCTACCTGCAAGGCGCCGCGAACCGGCCGGGAAGTCAAAGATTGGGGCATCCCCTACACAACCAGCCAGGCGATTGCCCTGGGCCAATGTGTCCGCGCCGCCCAACGCCGCCATGACGATCCCATTGAAGCAATCCTCGACCACGCCGGCGGCAAGCGGCTTTTCAGCGGCAAGGTGATGGATGTGGCCCGGCGCACAACCGGCGGTTTCCTGCGCGGGCAAGCCCATTTGATTGGCCTCGATGAAGATAGAGAGCGCAAGCTCACCGTCGAATTTCAGAATGAATGGATCATTGCCCGCGAGGGCGACGAGGTGATTGCGACCACCCCGGATCTCATCTGCCTCCTGGACAGTCAGAGCGGCGAAGGCATTGGCACCGAGATCATTCGCTATGGTCAGCGGGTGACGGTCATCGCCCTGCCGGCGCCGCCGGTGCTGACCTCGCCCAAGGGGCTGGAGCATGTGGGGCCGCGCGCCTTTGGTTATGACCTGGATTTTCGGTCCGTTTTTGCGGAGGCAGGCTAAATGACACGGATTGGCATTGATGTGGGCGGCACAAATACGGATGCGGTGGTGCTGGCTGGCCAGCAAGTGCTGGCGGCGACCAAGGTGGCCACCAGCGAGGACGTGACAAGCGGCATTCTGGCGTCGCTGCAGGCTGTACTCGGCCAACCTGGCATAGATGTAACTGACGTTGAAGCGGTGATGATTGGGACGACCCACTTCATTAATGCGGTTATCCAGCGGCTGCACCTGAGCAAGACGGCCTGTCTGCGCGTGGGCTTGCCGGCCTCGGCTTCCCTGCCGCCGTTCACCGATTGGCCGGCCGAGCTGGCGCAGGTGGTTGACGGCGGCAGCTACATGGTCGAGGGCGGCCATGAATACGACGGCCGGCCGATCATGCCGCTGGACGAGGCAGCGATACGCGGCGCGGCCCGGCGATTGCGTGACGAGGGGATCGAGGCCCTGGCCATCTCCGCCATCTTTTCGCCGCTGGACCCGACGTTTGAGGAGCAGGCGGCGGATATTGTGCGAGCCGAATACCCGGATGTTCACATCACCTGTTCCCACACGCTGGGCCGCATCGGCCTGCTGGAGCGGGAGAATGCCGCCATCCTCAACGCGGCGTTGATTCGGTTGGCCGGGCTGACCATAGAGTCCTTTGCCGGGGCGCTGCGGACCAGCTGCATTGCCGCGCCACTTTACATCACCCAGAACGACGGCACGGTGATGCAGGCGGAGCGGGCCGTGCGCCAGCCGATTTTGAGCTTTGCCTCCGGGGCGACCAACTCCATGCGCGGGGCAGCGGCGCTTTCCGGTTTGCAGGACGCCCTCGTGGTGGACGTCGGCGGCACGACCACTGATATTGGGGCGCTGCGGCACGGCTTTCCGCGCGAGGCCAATGCGGCGGTGAAGGTGGGTGGTGTGCGCACCTTGTTCCGGATGCCGGATCTGTTGTCGATTGGGCTGGGCGGGGGCAGTTTGGTGCGGGAACCGGCCGGTGAACCCGGCAGCGTCGGTCCGCAAAGCGTTGGCTACCGGTTGACCCGCGAGGCACGCATCTTCGGCGGCGCGCAGCTCACGACCAGCGACGTGGCGGTCGCGGCTGGTTTGCTGCAATTGGGTGACGCAACCCGGGTAGCTGATCTGGCGCCGGCGCTGCTTGACGGCGCCCTGCGCGAGATCCGGCGGCTCCTGGCCGAATCCGTGGACAGCATGAAGGCGACGGCGGCGGCAACCCCTTTGCTGGCCGTGGGTGGCGGCGCTTTTCTGGTGCCGGCGGACCTACCTGGCATCAGCGAGGTGATACGGGTTGAACATGGTGGTGTGGCCAATGCAGTGGGGGCAGCTATCGCCCAGATCAGCGGCGAGACAGACCAGGTATTCCAGGGCATGAGCCGCGAGGAAGCATTGGCCGAGGCGGAACGTATCGCTGTGTCGCGAGCGGTAGCGGCCGGCGCGGCTCCCGAAAGCATCACTACTGTCGACGTCGAAGACACGCCCCTGGCCTACTTGCCTGGCGACGCCCGGCGGGTGCGCACGCGGGTGGTTGGCGACCTGAGCCACATCGTGGCGGCGGGCTAAAAAGCATCCCTGACCGAACCGATTTTTTAACATCGCGTAAAAAGACGACATAAGATAGCCGTCACTTTTGTGGTTTTTTCCGCGCTGTATCCCCCGGCGCAGCCGCCACGAGATTTTTCGTAGCCAGATGCTATTTCCGGGCCGTTTTTGCCACGAAAATCTGTTGCTATAGCAAGGGTTTCCCAAGAGCCAAAATGGCCCCGATACAGGAGTAATTTTAAGCGAAAGTCGTTGACTTCACGCCTGAAAAAGGTGTATACTGTCCCCATATTGAGCAGGAACTTCTAACGAAGGAAACGCTCAATCGTTAGAGGAAGCTCCGAGAAATTCGAAGGCAACCTCACCAGAGTCAAAGTGGAATGAATCGCTTCATATAGTCAAGGGGAAAACTCTTGCATGGGGCATCAGGAAGCGGCGACAAAGCAGAAAACTGAAGCTTCTGGAATAATCAACATGATCATCATCTGATCATGAAGACAATGAAAGAAGGAATAGGGGATCTGCAGCCAGAACCGTTATCAATACCAGGTCAAACAGCCAAGCGCAAGGAGATCTGGGAGGGTAACAACAAGGGGAAGGCAGGTGGGAGTGCTGGCAGGTTACTTGGGGCTCCTCTTTTTTTATTGCCCCGGTAACGCCTCCGCCTTGAGCAGACCCACAAACGGCAAGTTGCGATACAACCCCCGATAATCCAGGCCATAGCCCACGACAAATTTGTCCGGCAGTTCAAAGCCCTTGTAGCGCATGGGTATTTCAATGAGACGCCGGCGTGGTTTGTCAAAGAGGGTGCAGACATGCATGCTGGCCGGACCCCGAGCCTGGAGATTCATGAGCAGGTAGTTGAGGGTGAGCCCGGTGTCAATGACGTCCTCGACGAACAGGACATGACGACCTTCCAGCGGCGTATTAAGATCCTTTTCCAGGCGGACAACGCCGCGTTCCCTTGATTCGGCTGAATAGCTGGCAATAGCCATAAAATCGATGTCTACCGGGATGCGGATCGCGCGCAGCAGGTCGGCCATAAAGAGAAGGACGCCGTTCAGGACGCCGACCAGGAGCGGACGTTTGCCGGCATAATCAGCTGTGATTTCAGCGCCGATACGCTGGACAGCCGCCCGGATCTGGGCCTCAGTAATCAATATCTCGCGGACGTCGGTGCCGACGCCGGACCATTGTTGCAGGATCTCTTCGCTGGTCATGATTGTGCTTCCGTGCCCTGGATGGGGACAGCCTGCTCGTCCATCCCATATTTCACCATCATATCGCGGAGATCGCTCCGCTTGAGCAGTTTGATGTTGATCTCCGGATACAGCTCCTGCATCCGGCGGATTTTACGATTCTTCTTGGTCACCAGTTTGGGCCGTAAGGTGGTCAGCTCCACGTAAAGGTCCTGGGCCGGCAGATAGAAGTCAGGCGAAAAAGCCTGAGTGACACGGCCAGCCGCATCCCATTCCAGGGCAAAGGTACGGGGCTCATATTCCCAGGCAATATGGTAATAATCGAGGATGCGGGCAAATTCAGCCTCGATTGGATGAACAAATTGGACTGAGGGTTGGTCTGGCTGTGGCTCTGACATAAGCAAGATTGCGCCGATAGGCGGTGGGGTTTTTCTGAGTAGTCACCCGCTATGGCTTCTTCATTATAGGAGAGACCGGCCGGTCATACAATGGGCTTTGCGTCTGGCCACCCCTAAGCCAGCGCGCGCCGGATACGCGCCAGGGCCTGGGCCAGCAGAGCGCGCGGACAGGCCAGGTTGAGACGAACAAAGCCGCTCCCCTCCGGACCATAATGGGTGCCGGGCTCCAGGACCACCCTGGCGTTGTCCGTCAGTAACTGCTGCAAGACGGCGTCAGACAGACCCAGCGGGCGGCAATCCAGCCAGGCGAGATAGAGCCCTTCGGCCGGTGTTAAGCGAATTTGGGGAAGCTCGCGTTCCAGGAAGTCGCGCAGGTACAGATAGTTGGCTTCCAGGTAGGCGCGCAACGCATCCAGCCAGGGGCCGCCGTCCTCGTAGGCGGCCTGCAGCGCCAGCATGCCGAGTCGATTAAAGCCGAACAGCTCATTGAGATCCCGCAAGCCAACTGTGAAGCGCTCGCGCAGCGCCGGCGACGGGATGATGGCCAGGGAAATGCGCAGTCCCGGCAGGTTAAACGCCTTGCTGGGGCCAGTGCAGACGACGAGCCGGTCGTTGAGCTCCGGGGCGAGGGCGCTGACCGGCCGGTAATCAGCCCAGGAATAACATAACTCACCGTGGATCTCATCCGTCACCAGAATGAGATCGTGGCGACGGCAGATATCGCCCAGCTGCTGAATTTCGGCCGCCGTCCAGACCCGGCCGACCGGGTTGTGCGGGTGGCAGAGGATGAGCATTTTGTTGGCCGGGTCAGCCGCCTTTGTCTCCAGGTCGGCGAAATCCATGGTGTAACGGCCGTCATTCAGGCACAAGGGATTCTTGACGAGGATGCGGCCGTTGTTGCTGATGGCGTGCCCAATCGGGCCGAATAGCGGCGGCTGGATGATGATGCCATCCCCGGGCGCAGTCAGCGTCTGGATGGCCAGGATGACCGACTGCATCGTACCGGTGGTGGTCAGGATCCAATCGGGTTTCACCTCCCAGCCGTGGCGATCCGCCAGCCAACCTCTGATCGCGTTGTAGTAGCTTTCGTCGGGCCGGGTATAGCCGAAAATGCCGTGGTCGACGGCCTTGCGCAGGGCGTTGAGAACGGCCGGTGGGGCGGGGAAATCCATGTCGGAGAGGCCCAGGGGCAAGATAGCGTTGTCGCCTAGCAGCGCTTCAGCCTCAGGGCGCGGTGAGAGCTGGTCATCCTCGTTGTGAAAATCCCACTTTATTGAGTTGGTGTGGCGTCGCGAGGGCACCTGGTCGAAATTGAATTGCATGGGAAGCCTCCTGGCGCGTGGGCGCAAACCCATTTTAGCAGGAAGCAGAGGCGAGGGTATGGGGCAAGGCTGCTCTGGTAGCTTGTACCAAAGTCGACTGCCGCCAAGCCCGGCAATGAATTGCAGGGCTGAGTTAGCCCAAGTGCCCTAAGGCACTTTTTCTAGTTCAGCCTTGGCCCTGAGCAGTGCCGAAGGGTTAATCCTTGGCTGTGGCTGCCTCGACTGCCGGAGCAGCCTACCCCGTTTCACGGCAAGCTTCGGCCACGTTTAACTGGCTGTTGGTTTGTCAGCCGGACCGCCAATCTCGCTCTTTTGCTTATGCCAGAGCTGGCGCAGCAGGATCCAGCCGCCGAAGAAGATCAGCAAGGCCGGGGTGATGTATTCCACAAACCTTTCGCCGAACAGGAAGACCAGCCCCACGACAATCAGGATGCTGCTGGGGATCAAGGCCCAGCGCATACGCCGGTCGCGCAGGAAGGTGACGACAAAGGGGATGGCGATGGCAAACATCACATAGGCAGGCACCTGCATATCGGTCAGGACATCCTCCAGGAGCACCACCATCGCGCCCACCACGATCAAAATATAGGCGGGAATAAGCAGCCCCCAGCGGTTCCGGTCGCGCAGGAAGCCGACGATGAAGGGGAGGGCGATGGCAGTCAGGACGTAGAAGGGAATCCAGGGATCTGCCAGCATGTTCCGCTCCAGCATAAACAGCAGGGCGGCCAGGGCCCAGAGGACGTACGGCGGAATGAGCAGATCGATGGCGCTCAGATCGGTTGTGTAAACCAACAGGGCCACCAGGCCGGCAACGGCCAGGGTGACGGCCCAAACCCCGATGCTGATCTCGGTGAAGGTGGCGACAAGGCTCATGGCACCAAAGAGGATCATCAGCCCGCCCCACACAAGGCCACGTTTGTTGATTCGAGACTTCATCTTGTTTCCTCTCTTGAATCCGGTTTGCACAAGGTCGACAGGGGATGGGAACGGCGGTGCTGGCGGGGAACTTTGCGGTAGCCAGCCATGCAGCCGGCGGTTCGCTCATCCTCGTGGCGATCTTCAAGTATAAGGAAAGGCGTCTCTGGGCAAAGTGATGAACGTCAGGAGGTCAGAGGCAAAACGTCACCAGTTGCACGACTTGTTTCTGGCAATTGTAACTTTGGATAGAGGACAGATGGGGCCACTGTTTGCTAGCCTGTAACTGTGGGAAACCACGCATTGTCGGTGAGCCACGGCGCCTGATTACCTACATCCCTCCAGGCGCGTGGTTCGCCATCAGCCCAGGGCGCCGCGCCGGGCCGGCCGGGAGGTCTGTCAGGGTGGGGCGCACGTGCGGCACACAAGGAGGTGTGCCATGAAGAGTAATGAAAGAAGACGCGGAATGATTGGGACGCTGGTAGTCCTGGCGATGCTCATTCTGCTCGGCGGTAGCCCGGCGCTACCCGCGCTGGCTACGGACGCAAATTGGGCCGCCAGCTACTGGAACAATAAGTCGATGGCCGGTGACCCGGTCCTGGAGCGGGCTGAGCCAGCGGTTAGCTATGATTGGGGGAGCGGTAGTCCGGCCCCTGGTGTGGTGAATGTGGACAACTTCTCCGCTCGCTGGACCCGCACGGTGAACTTCCTGCCCGGTACATATCGCTTCAGCGCGACGGTTGACGACGGGGTCCGCCTCTGGGTCAACAACAGCCTGCTGATCGATCAGTGGCAGGTACAGTCGGTGCGGACGTTTACGGGCAACATTTACCTGCCTGGCGGTGATGTACCGCTTAAGCTGGAGTATTACGAGAATGGCGGGCTGGCGGTCATGTCGCTGACCTGGATTCGGGTCGCGGATCCGACCAACGCCTGGCTGGGTGAATACTTCAACAACGACACACTGAGCGGCAGCTCTGACCTGGTCCGGATGGATGCCAACATCAACTTTGACTGGGGCAGCGGCAAGCCGGCGACCGCGATTGATGCGGATACGTTTTCCGTGCGCTGGTCGCAGACGCCGATTCTACCGGCCGGTCGCTACCGCTTCGCCGTCACCGCTGACGACGGCGTCCGCCTCTTTGTGAATGGCGTCAAGGTGATGGACGAATGGAATGAGCAATCCGTGCGCACCTTCACCGCTGACGTAGATATCCCGGGCGGGGCAACGCCCATCAGCCTGGAATACTGTGAGATGTATGGCCTGGCCGTCGCCAAGATGACCCGCACGAAGCTGGATGTAGGCGAGATTGTGGTTGACAACAGCAGTGCCGGCTTTGTCAAAGGCGGCAGCACCACCGGTTGGCACAGCGAAAGCGAAGGCTACGGTGGCTCGCTACTCTGGACGCAGAACAACGATATGGCCCGCTACAACTACAACTGGGCCCGCTGGTATCCGAGCGTCGGCGCCGGTCTTTACGAAGTGTACGTCTACATTCCGGACCGCTTCACGACGACCGCGCAAGCCCGCTACTGGATCTCCCATCGGGATGGGTTCACGCTGCGGATTGTGAACCAGTCTGGCTACAGCGATAGTTGGGTCTCGCTGGGCACCTACCAGTTCCAGGGCACCAGCGCGGACTACGTCTCGCTGGCTGACGTTACCTATGAACCGTACATGACTCGCCTGATTGGCTATGACGCCATCAAGTGGGTTCCGCGCTAGAACCATGCGCAACCTGAGCCATCCTGTGGCTTGGGAACCACCTCTCAGAGCCGGCTGCCGGGGCCTCCCGGAAGCCGGCTCTTTTGCCTGTTAACTGGTTACAACTGGCTGGGCGGGGCTGCACTTTGTCACTTTCTGCCCCATAAACCCTCTGGCACAATGCATTTGTTGCCCGATCGGCGCTTTTACCTGATCGGCGGAGGGGTCTGGATGAAACGGAAGATGGTGACGGAGAGCCTGTCACAGCCCATCTTCCTGCGTACGAAGCTGGTTGTGCCTGAGCTGAAACCCACTCTGGTGGCGCGGCCGCGTTTACTTGAACTGTTGGCTGGGGCCGCGCCCGGCTGTCTGACGCTGGTGATGGCACCGGCCGGTTTCGGCAAAACAACCCTGCTCGCCCAATGGGCCGCCCACACGCCGGCCAAAGTCGCCTGGCTTTCACTCGACGAAGGTGACAATGACCCGGCCCGCTTCTGGCGTTACCTCGGGGAAGCGCTGCACCGCGGAGCGGCGCCGTTGAGTGAGGTTCTGCGGGCCCATCTGACGACCTTGACCAGTCATAATTGGGAGCAAATCCTGGCCCTGTTACTGAATGAACTGGCAGCCAAGGGCGAGCCCCTGGCCATTGTGCTGGACAATTACCAGCGCATCCACAATGAGTTAATACAAAGCAGCCTGAGCTTCTTCCTGCGCCGGCAGCCGGCCGCGGTACGTTTGCTGATCGGCACACGCACTGCGCCGCCGTTGGCGCTGGCCCGGCTGTGCGCCCAGGGCCGTCTGCAGGAGCTGCGCGCCGCCGATTTGCGCTTCAGGCCGGCGGAAACGGCCGCTTTTTTGGGCCGCAGCCTGCCCTATAAACTGCCTGCGGATGAGCTGGCTTGTTTGAGCCAGCGGCTGAACGGCTGGGCAGCTGGTTTGCAGCTGGCGGCCCATGAATTAGCGGGCCGGCCCACCCCGGCTCGGGCCGGCTTCAGTCGCAACCTGGATGGTACCCGGCCTTATCTCTTTGCTTACCTGCGCGATGAGGTGTGGCGGCCTCAGCCTGAACCGGTCCGGCAATTTCTGTTGCAGACAGCCTGTTTGCCGACGCTCACGCCATCGCTCTGCGAAGCGGTGACCGGGCAGGAAGATGCGGGCCTGATGCTGCGTCAGCTGGCCGACGCTGAACTTTTTGTGCAGCGGTTGGATAGCGGCGGTCACTGGTTCCAGTATGAGCCATTGTTTGCTGATATGTTGCGCGAGTTGCTGGCGGCTGAAGCGCCGGCGCTGCGGCCGGAACTGGAGGGACGGGCCGCGGCCTGGTATGCGGCTCGGGGGATGGGGGAGACAGAAACGCTGCGGAACCGGCCGGTCCCCGAATGTCTGACCGAAAGGGAGTGGCAGATTCTCTGTCTGATCGCCGAAGGGCTCTCTAATAAGCAGATTGCCGAGGATCTTTATATTGCGGTTGGCACGGTCAAGGGGCACGTGAACCATCTGCTGGGCAAGCTGAGTGCGCAAAACCGCACCGAGGCGGTTGCCCTGGCGCGGGCCCAGGGGCTGTTGGCGCCGTAGCCAGCCTGGAATGATGAGGATTGCCGGGGAGGGCCGGCATGTGCTGTGGGCATGGACGTGAGCCAGTTTATTGGCACATTTTTAAGGAAGGACACAATGTCGTTTAAATCAGTTGCTGAAATGGTGGATCCGGCCGGTGCGTTGCTGGCGGAGACATTTTCGCTGCGCGGCACGCAGCTGCTGCATGATCCGGACCAGAATAAAGGCACCGCGTTTTCCCAGCAGGAACGGGAGCAATTCGGGCTGCGTGGCCTGCTGCCGCCGCGGATATTTAGCCAGGGTGAGCAGGTACAGCGCGTGATGGACAGCTTTCAGCGCCAAACGAGCGATATCGAAAAATATGTTTTTATGATGAGCCTGAAGGATCGCAACCTGGGGCTCTTTTATCGGGTGGTGCTGGATCATCTCGAGACGATGATGCCCATCATCTACACGCCAACCGTAGGCAAGGCGTGTCAGCTCTATTCTCATATTTTCCAGCGTTCCCAGGGGCTCTACATCTCCGCCGCTGACCGGGGCCACATCGCCGAGATCGTGCACAACTGGCCCCATGAGGATGTCCGTGTCGTCGTCGTGACGGATGGGGAGCGGATTCTGGGGCTGGGTGACCTGGGCGCCGATGGGATGGGTATCCCGGTGGGCAAACTGGCCCTGTACACGGCCTGCGCCGGTATCCCGCCCCTGAGCACGCTGCCGATTACGCTGGACGTCGGCACCAACAACGAGATACTGCGGCAGGATCCGTTGTACGTCGGGCTGCCACAACGGCGGCTGCGCGGGGCGGCCTATGAGGAACTGGTGGAAGAGTTTGTAACGGCGGTCCTTGCCCGCTTCCCCCAGGCCCTGATCCAGTTTGAAGATTTCGCCACCGACAATGCCTTCCATTTCCTGGCCAATTATCGGGAGCGGATCTGCATGTTCAACGACGATATTCAGGGCACCGCTGGCGTGACCTTGGCCGCGCTCTATGCGGCGATGCGGCTGACCGGCGGCCGGCTCAGCGAGCAACGCCTGCTTTTCCTGGGCGCCGGCGAGGCTGGCACCGGCATCGCCGATCTGGTGGTATCCGCGCTCGGCGATGAGGGTGTCAGCGCGGCGGTGGCGCGGCGACAATGCTGGTTCGTCGACTCGCGCGGGCTGGTCGTTGCCAGCCGCGACGACCTGGCCGCGTACAAGCTCCCCTACGCCCACGAGCATCCCTTCCTGCCAGACTTCCTGACCGCCGTTCGGACCCTGAAGCCCACTATCATCATCGGTGCCTCCGGCCAGCCCGGTCTGTTTAACGAGGCGGTGCTGACGGAGATGGCGGCCCTGAACGAGCGGCCGATTATCTTCTCGCTGTCCAATCCAACCTCAAAATCCGAGTGCACGGCGGAACAGGCGTATCGCCATACGGATGGGCGGGCGATTTTTGCCAGCGGCAGCCCCTTTGCGCCGGTCACCTGGCAGGGCCAGACGCTGGCGCCGGCCCAGGGCAACAACGCCTACGTCTTCCCCGGTGTTGGGCTGGGGGTGCTGGTGAGCGGCGCCCGGCTGGTGACGGACAGCATGTTCATGGCCGCGGCTCGGACGCTGGCGGCGTTGACCACCCCGGCCGATCTGGCCGAGGGGCGCATCCTGCCGGCGCTCTCGCGTATCCGGGAAGTGTCAGCCCACATCGCGGTAGCGGTGGCTGAGGTGGCCTATGCGGAGGGGCTGGCCGGGGTGGACCGGCCGGTTGATCTGCTGACAGCCGTCGAACAGGCGATGTATTGGCCTTACTATTAGCGATTGCCGATTAACTCCGGGAGCCGGTGGCCGCCCTGATCGCCGCGGCGACTGCCGCTGGCGCATCCATCCAGGGCAGGTGGCCGGCTCCCGGAATGAGCTGCCAGCTTGTGGCCGCCGGGATTTGTGCCAGGAGGGCTTTGCCCTCGGCTGGGCCGTGAAACGCGTCGGCTTCGCCCCAGATAAAATCGGTCGGGGTGTGGAGCTGCGACCATTTTTCGGCCAGCAGCATAGCCGGATGGATAGTGCGGTACGCCATGATGCGCTGCGCGAAGGTGAGCAGAGAGGTATGGTGGCGCCGTTGGCCGGCTGCTTTGGCCAGCAGGAACGATTCGGGGATTTTCTCCGGGTGGGCGACCAGCAGCTGGGCGGCAAACTGGCGGATGGAGTTGGCGTTGGCGTGGCGGAACATTAACCGCATCAAGGGGCGGGTGAGGGGCCAGCGCAGGGCGAGCATCATGTTGGGTAGGCGGGGGCTGATACCGGCCGGTGCCCCCACCAGAATCAGACGCCCGACCTGGTCAGGACGCCGCACGGCATATTCCAGAGCCCAGCGCGCCCCCATTGAGTTGGCGACCAGGACCGGTTGTTTCAAGCCCAAAAGCGCCACCATCTCCGCCAAAAACTGATCCGCCAGGGCCAGTGTATCTACCCCGCGGAAATCATAGGGCGTGGCCAGGCCGTGGCCTGGTCGATCGATGGCTAGCAGCTTGAAATCGACCTGAAGCTGCGGCCAGAGCGGCAGCCATTCCGTGGCCTGGCTTAGCCCACCATGAATGAATAGTAGCGGCAGTCCCTCACCCGCTTCTAGCAGTTGAGTCTCCCCGCCTGACCAGGCCAGACGATGGCTTCTGGCCGTTGGGATAAGGTCGTTGATAAGCTGCTGTTGCGCTGTTTCCAACGTGGGAACAGGTCTTTTCGGCATGATGACGCTCCTCTCCAGGTTTCTGATTTTGGCCTGGACCAGGGCCTGTCATTCCCTGGTATGTGTGTGGTCATCAGGATATTGTGTTTGGCGCTTCACCACATGCCCTTGATGGGGTATTTTCAGGGGGAATAAGCGGGGGGATGGGATTGACTAGGCCAGCAAGCCAAGCGCTCTGGCGCGGGCAGCCGCCTCGGTGCGGTTACTGACGTGGAGTTTGCCATAAATATGCCGGGCATGGCGCTTGACGGTTTCCGGGGAAATGACAAGCTGGGCGGCTATTTCCTGGTTGGTTAGCCCGGCCGCCAGTAGCCCCAAAATCTGCTCTTCGCGAGCTGTCAGGGGGTCCGGCAGGGCAACGTTGACGGCTGAACCGGGCGTGGTTCCGGCGGCCGCCAGCAGTTGATCGACATAGTCGGCACGAACATCCCGTTGGCGGAAGCGGCGCAGCAGATGCAGCAACGGCAAACCCAAGTCGACGAAAAGACGCTGGTAACCTTCCGGTTCAGCCAGCTGTAACGCCTGCGCGAGCGCGGGCAGACCGGCCTGGCCCCGGGCCAGGGCCTGCAACGTCAGGGCCCTGATCTGATTCTGGCGGCGGCCGGCGGCAGCGGCCTGCTTTTCCAATGCATGCAGCAGGGTCAGGGCAGCCTCGGTGGCCTGGGTTCCTTTCCGGGCGAGGAGGAGGCGAGCGGCCGCCAGCCGGTTGAGTTCGTCAGGGGCGTTGTCCGCCATGGCAGCCGTGGCCAGCGTAGCATTCAACCAGGCGCTGGCCTGGGGTTTGCTGCCGGCGTCCTGGGCCAGCCACAATTCGGCCTGGAGCCAATTCAAGCGGGCGCGCCAGCCATGAAAATGGCTTTGTTGCGCCAACGGCCGGGCTTTTTCAAGGTAGCCAAGGGCCGCCGGAAGATCACCGAGGGTAAGCTGCAAACGGCTGGCAATCAGGTTGCCGGCCAGCATCGCTTCGGTGGCGCCGCCCGCTTCGGCGATGGCCAGCCCGCGCGCGCTGTGTTGCCGGGCGGCGTCGAGGTCGTTCCATTCATAATGCAGCTCCGCCAGACGAATATGGACCCAGCCGATTAGGGGCAGGGGGAATTGGCCCCAGGATTCCCGCTTTTCGATGTAGGCCAGGGCATTGTGCCATTGTTCAGCGGCTGACCTTAGCTGACCCTGCTGCAGGGCAACGTCGGCCAGCGCCCCGTAGATGTGCGTGGCCCGGATGGGTTGCTCGCCCGGCGGCGGCAGCGTCAGGGCCAGAGTGAGCTGGTTACGTGCCTCTGCCCAGCGGGCCGCCTGACGGTAGGCTTCGCCCAGGGCATGATGGACGCTGACCCGGAAATGGTAATCTGAGCCTGGCAGCGTTGAAAGGGCCTGGGCGGCGAGCGGTTCGGCGGTGGCCAGGTCATTGTTGAAACAGGCGATCTGGCAGCGGACGGCTCGGGCCCGGGCCAACTGCCATTCCTTATCCGCCCGTTCGCTCTGTTGAATGGCAGTTTCCACCTGCTCCAGCTGCGCCAGGCAGGCCGGCACCTGGCCGGTAAAAGCCAGCCATTGCGCCTCGGACAGGCCGATCACCGGTTCCTGCCATTGCCATTCAGGGGGCAGGGCGTCGAGCCATGCGCGGAGCAGTTTCAGCTGGCCGGTATGGAGCATAAATTCGAAATGGGTCTCGGCAATACGGGCCACCAGATCAACTCGACCGGCGGCGACGGCGAGAGCAAAGGCTTGCTCGGGCAGGCCGGCTTCCAAAAACCAGACGGCAGCGGCTTGCTGCACCATCGTTAGCCGTTCCGGTGCCTGGCTGGCCAGGCGCGTGCTGAGAAATTCCGCGAACCAGGCGTGGTAACGGTACCATTCACGCTGCCCATCCAGCGGCCCAAGAAACAGCCCCTCGCGCTCCAAATGTTCCAGCAGCGCCTGGCTATTCGTCTGACCCGAAACGGCGTCACAGAGCGGCGCGCAGAGCTGAGGCAGGGGGCTCGTCAGCGCCAGAAACTCGATGACTTCCGGCGGTTGCCCGCTCAGGAGTTCCTCTTGCCAGTAGTCGGTCAGGAAACGATGTTGGCTGGTAAAGGTGAGTTTGGCGCTGTCCGCAGGCTGGCGTTGCAGGGCAAGCCCGGCCATCTGTAGCCCAGCCGCCCAACCTTCCAGTTGTTCATGAAGATATGTTGCGCTGGTCTGTGGAAGCGTATGGCCGGCTGCCTGGTGCAGCAGTTGCTGGCTCTCGGCCGGCTCCAGCCGCAGGTCCGCCTGGGTGATTTCCAGCAGCATGCCGGCCGCCCGGTAGCGGGCCAGCGGCAGTGGCGGCAACTGCCGGCTCGATAGGACAAGATGAAGATTGGCGGCGGCGTGATCAAGCAACGTCGTCAGCGCATCGTGGATGGTTTTGTCGATGATCAGATGGTAATCGTCGAGAACGAGGACGGCGGGTGCGGTCAGGGCATGAGCGGCGTTGAGAAAGGCGGTGAGGACCGTTTGTGGGTCCGGATTGGCGCCGCGCACCAGCATGGCCAGCGGGCTATCCAGCAGCGGCGGCTGTTGGGCTGCCCAGGCCATTGTCAGATAGCGGAAGAAGCGGTCAAACTGATTATCGGTTGTGTCGAGTGTGAGCCAGGCGGTGCGGGCCTGGTTGGTCCGGGCCCATTGCGCCAGGGCTGTGGTCTTGCCGTAACCGGCCGGTGCCCCCACCACTGTCAAACGGTGGCCAGATTGCAGGCTGGCAGCGAGCCTGGCCTGGAGTGATGGGCGCAGCAACAGATCAGGACGCAAGGGGGGCGGCTGAAGCCGGGTGCGGACAAGCTGATCGACCATGCTGCCTATTATAGGCGAAAGCGACGCAGGCAATGGTGCCTGGAAATAATGGCTCCGGGCGGCAAAAGGGGACTTTGCGGCGGGTTTTGGGCCGCAAATAGATGATTTGTTCGGGGCAAACGGTACTGGAGTACTAAGTTTTGGGCCAAAACCGCATTGCTTTATGTCTCATAAGGCGCTAGACTGCACCTGGCTGAAGAAGCCATATCTTTTAGTAGTACCCACAATTTAGACGGTTGTTTGAGCCAGCGGCGGGATGCCGTAGTGGCCTTTGCCCTGTTTCGGCATATTGTTTGCCGGATCGATTGGTCAGAGGATCAGCTTCTTTGCATCCATGCTGTGATGGCGTTGTGCCTGGCGTACAGCCGTTGCGACAGCGACTACCATGGGTGGAGGCGAATGATCCGCAGAATCATCACTCTCATACCGCTGGCATTGATGCTGATCGGCTGTTCCCTGGGCATCAGGCAAGGAACTGCCGAGATAGCGGTTGCCGAGCCGATCAATCTGCCTTCGCCCACTGTTTCCCCGATCTCGGTGATGCAAACAACGGATGCCAGCCTGCTCTCCACCCGAGTGGCTGTTTCCGGCCTGGAAGGGACATCGGTTGCTGTTGAAGCGACAACCCAGAGTATGAACCAGCAGGCGACCCTGAACGCGGTTGCCGCCGTTTATGCAGCTGATGCCGCTACTGCCACGTCGGTGGCGTATCAGCCCACTGCGACCGCAGAAGCGGTTGCCACCCAGAATCAGGCCATCCTTTATGCCGAAGCCACCGCCGCCGCCACCCGGGCTGAAGCCACGGCGGCCGCCGCGACAATCATGGCCGGCGAGCTGGCCGTACGGGAAACCTCAGTAGCCGTCCAGAGCACTTCGGCCGCGATTACCAGCCTGGCGACGCGCGAAGCGTTGCAGGTGTTGACGCTGGCGGAAGAAGAGCAACTGCGCCGGCAGCAGCAGCAGATCGCCCTGGAGCGGTCGGAGCTGTTGAACCGGATGTTGCGTGGGGCAGCCGTGGCGGCGCCGGTACTGCTGGGGTTGTACATCGCGCTGAGCTTCTATCGGGAGCGGCGGCGGTTGCTGCCAGTGGCGGAACCGGCCGGTGTGCTGGCCAGCCCAGCTGGTGAGTCGCTGACAATGCCGGCGCGTGAAAGTCTGCAACCAGCGGCCCTGAATGGCGCCAAACCGACCCCGGCCTCTGTACGAGGTAATCACCTGGCTGCGCCGGAGTGGGCCAGCCTGGGCCATTGGCGCGGGACGGGCCTGCCGCTGGGCGTCAGCGATTTTGGCCTGATGAGCGCTTCCATGGAATCGCAGGCCCACCTTCTATTCTTAGGGAGTTCAGGCAGTAACATCACGCGGGCCGGGCTCCGGCCGGTGATCGCCGCCGCCCTCGGCAATGGCTGGCATGTTTCGATATTCGACCGCTCCGGTTGGGATTATCTGCCGTTTGACGGCCATGACAACGCCGCCATCTTCATTCTGGGTTCGGCCCGGGAGCTGGTCGCCTACCTGGCGACGGTACACCAGGAAGTCCAGGAGCGGCTGGCCCAGGGCCAGGACAAACGCTCACGCCGTCCTCGTGGTTTGGAGGGAGCCAAATCATTGATCGTGGTGGACCAGTTTGGCAAGTTGGCCGGTCTGCTGGACCGGGAAGAACGGGCCGAACTGTGGCGTCATGCCCGCCTGATTGCCGCCGACGGGCACAAGGTGGGCATTCACCTGGCCCTGGCGCTGCAGGACCCGACCCCTGAATCGTTTGATCTGCGCATCCGGCGCCATTGCCTGCCCCTGGCCTTCCGTTTGCAGGATGAGGCAGCGTCGCGCCTGGTGCTGGGCAGTTCTGGCGCCGAGAGCTTGCCGGAGCGCCATTTCCTCGCGCCGATGCCGGAGCTGATCCATGGCATTGGCTTCGCCCCCTCAGACATTGAGCTGCAGCGCTACCTGGCTGAAACGCGTGGTGAGCGGGTCGACGGGCCAATCTGGACCCGAGCGGCGCGCACTGACGTCCTGTCGCAATCTAAACAGGCGACGGTCATGAGCTTTGGGGCTCTGCCGGTTAGTGGCAACGGTGGGGGTGCAGCTTCCCCAGCCCATTAGACAAAATACAGCGAAAAGAAAGATATTATTCAGTGGCGATGCCGGCCGTTTGCGCCAGCCGCCTGATCTGGGCATGGGCAGGAATGGCCTGCAGGAAACGGTCTCGGCTCTCCGCTGGCATTATGAGGCTGGCGCGTTGCCAGAGACGGGTATAGGCAGCTGCCAGGATCTCGTGGTAGCGTACGTCGTGGGTTTGCCGTAACACGTCGGCGCAGGTGAGCCAGATGTCAAATGGCTCAAAGGTGCTTTCGAGGTTGAGGGTGCCTATTTGCGGCAACATGGCCTCCACAAGGACGAGGGCGCCGGCCAAATCATCCTGGAGCATTGCCAGCCGGGCCAGGCCGGCCAGTGGGGCCATTTTGAGGTGTTCCTGGCCGGCTTTTTGCCAATTGGCCATGGCCTCCTCATACTGACGGCGGGCGTCGCCCCACTGCTGGCGCCGGGCGTAGGCGTGGGCGAGGCAGGTACGGGCCAGATTGTCTATGTCGCGCACCACGCCGGAGTCGGCCAGCGTCAGGAGTTGCTGACTCTGGGATATCACCTCGGCCTCCTTACCTTCCAGTAAAGCCAGCCGGGCCAGGTAAAAACGGGCGTATCTTTCACCTGTTCGGTCGTTGATTTCCAGGCGGATAGCCAGACTCTCGGCGCACAGTTGGCGCGCCTCAGCAAATTCACCCAGCCGTAGCGCAATGATGCCCAGATTGCCAGTCAGAATCCCTTCGTTGCGCCGATTCTGGGTTTGCCGGGCCAGCTGCAAGGCCCGATCATAATAGCCCCTGGCTTCCTGGTACGCCCCTTCGCGAGCCGACACAAGCCCCAGGTTGATGAGGCCGGTAGACTGGGAGATCAGGTCACCTATTTCCACGCTGGTCTGGTAAAAGTTCTGGAAGTGGCCCCGAGCCGCTTCATTGTCGCCTTTCTCTGTGTAGGCCAGGGCGATGCTACTGCGCAACAGAAATTGCAGGCGGCTGTAGCCGGCCAGGCGGGCCAGAGACATACTGCGCGACAAGGTCGCCAGGGCGCGGTCATGATCACCCTGGATACGGGCGATGATGCCCTGGCGATGTAAACAACTGGCTTCGCCACGGATGTCGCCCTGCGCCCGATCCAGCTGGAGACTTTCTTGAAGGCAACGTTCGGCAGCGGCGAAGTCACCTACGGCCCAAAAGGCATCGCTGCGCTGCTTGTAGTTGGTGGCGCGCAGGTCGCGCACGGCCCAAAGGTTTTCCGCCTCGGCTGGTGAGATCTGGTTCAGGATGGCTTCGGCCGCATCGTGCAGCTTATGAGCCTGTTCATACTGGCTTTGATCGGTTTGCAGAACACCGAGTTGAATGAGGGCGCTGGCTTCTTCCAGCGAGAAGGCGCCGGCGCGAGCCAGTTCCAGCGCCGTTTCGGCAGCCTGTGTTGACCGTTGCAGTTCGCCCAGATTGAGAAGAAAGCGGGCGTGGTTGTTGTGCAGTTGAGCGAGGAGCCTGTTGACAATCTCGTCAGGCGAGGCGGTTAGGCGGCGGCCGGCCAGCGCGGCGATTGCGGCGGCAAACGCTCGTTCACCAATGGCTGTCAGCCCACGTAGATGAAGGAGCTGGGCGAGGGCAAACTGGCATTTATCCAGAGAGGCGAGCTGCCCCTTCTCACAGGCATGCTGCCAGGCAAGTAAGATGTTGGCCAGCTCATGTTGCAGCTGACCCATAATGGCTTCGCCCTGCGCTCCGACCATCGCCTGTACATTTTGCGCCAGATGGTTCAGGTAATAGGCGCTGTGTCGCGCCTGCATCGGCTCAAGCAGCCCGGCGGCGGCCGCAGCTTCCCGGACATATTGGCGCAGGATGGCGTGCATGGCAAAACGTTTTTCGGCTGACTGCTGCAGAAAAGATTTCTCCTGTAAGGCATCCAGCTGGCTGACTGAGGCGGCGACGATATCAGCAGCGGCTTCGGCCGCGAAGCCCCCTTCGAAGATCGACAAGCCCAGTAACATCTTTCGTTCCGCTTCATCGAGCATTTGCCAGGAATAGGCAAAGAGGGCGCGCATACTGCGGTGGCGATCAGGGACGTCGATCATCGTCGTCTCAATGGCATCCATGGAGTCCGTCAGGGCTGCTGCCACCTGGTCAATACCCTGAAACCGTGCTTGCGATGCGGCCAGTTCGATGGCCAATGGTAACCCTTCGACCAGCTGGCAAATGTGGGTGATATTGGCCAAATTCGTCTTGCTTAGCGAATCAAGGTCGTTGACCTGTGCTAATCGGTCCAGGAAGAGGTGGCTGGCTGCAGAAGGGGCATAGGCGGCGGCGCGTCCGCTGGATGTCGGTAGACCACCCAGTTCGTACAGCCATTCAGCGCGCAGATTGAGGGTCATGCGCGAGGTTACCAGAATTTTGACGGCGGGCGCCGCTTGCAACAATTTCAGGATGAGCGCGGCGCCCGCCAGCAGATGTTCCATGTTGTCCAGCACCAGCAACAAATCTTTTTCACGCAAATAGCTGAGCAATAATGACTGGCTGTCGCCGCTGTTGCCCAGGGGTAAATCCAATGCCTTAAGGATGGCATCCGGGATGTCCACAGGATCCCGGACAGATTCCAGGGAGACAAACAGGACGCCATGGCGATGACGGAGGGCGCGCCGCCGCGCAGTTTCGATGGCGACGCGGGTTTTGCCAATCCCGCCCGGCCCGAGCAACGTTAATAGGGCGCAAGCCTCGTTGTCCAGGCGGCTGTCGATTTCCGCCAGCGCCTCAGTGCGGCCGATAAAGGAGGTGAACTGACGGGGCAGCCTTAACGGCTGGGGGCCGGCCTCCTGGACAGGGGCGGGTGTGCGCGCGGCCACGAGTTGCTGATAAAGGGCCACTGTGGCAGGTGCCGGGCCAACATGCAACGCTTCCTGAAGAAGCCGGCGACAGCTCTCAAATTGCCGCTGAACGGCGCCGGGCTGCCCCATGCCGGCATGAATCTGCATCAACTGGCAGTGGGCCGCCTCATGCCAGGGTTCACAGCTGATCTGGAGCTGGCCGTAGCGCAGTCCGGCCGCCCAATCTGAACGCTCGATGGCGGCGGCGGTCAGGGAGGCCAGCGCCTGGAGATATTGTTGCTGCGCCGCTTCGCGCTGCCCATGGAGCCAATCATTAAAAAGCGGGGTATCGGCCAGATGAAAGCTTTGCAGAAACGGACCGTTGTAGATGGAGACGGCATGGTCCAGTCGTTGCAGACAGACCGGGCAGCCCAGCAGCGACTCGTGGTGATGCCTGCCGGCCGCAGCGAGCAAGCCAGAAAAATCCAGCAGGTCTACGGCAACCTTGCCCGGGTCCAGGCTGATGGTCTGCCTGGTGGTGATGAGCAGTTCTTCGCTGGCCGCCGCGCCCAGGGTTTGCCGCAGCCGAGATAATGATTTACGGAGGTTACGCAAGCTGATGGTGCGGACCATCTCAGGCCAAAGTAACTCCGCCAGAAATTCGCGGTGGTGAACCCGGCCGCTTTCGAGCGCCAGATAAAGAAGCAGGGCGCGGATTTTGTCGGAGCGAAACTGGGTGACGGGGGCTCCCTGAACCAGAACAACAAACGAGCCCAGCGTCTGTAGCTGAAGCAATTTCATCCACGACATTATACTAGCTGGGGACGTTTTGGGGACGTTATACGTTTACCCTTTCAGGCAACCGGCAATGGCGCTTCGCGCCAAAGCCTCAAGCTTATTGATTTTGCCCTGAAGCTGCCCAGGTGGCGCCAACCGGACGTAAACAACAGGAAACGACGATGCAACTTATTCCCTATCAACAGAAACAGCCGCGCCAAATCAGTCGTTTATTGCTTGCTGCCATTGCCGGTGCCGTTTTTTTGCTGGCCAGCCTGATCTGGGTGGCTCAGGCCAGGGGGGATGGCCAGGAGCTGCCGGCAGCAGACGGCCGGGCAGCGCTGGACGCAGCCTGGCAGCGGGCCCAGAGGGCTGAGCGGTACCAGTTTACGGCCGATGTCACGGAGAACAACGTGCCGCTGGCCACGTTTAGCAACGTGGGCCGGAGCAGCCAGGCGACTCATTACTATATGGCCGGTGAGAGCCAGCCTGGTGCTGGCGCTCTTAACATGACGCTCTGGGCCAATGGTGGCAGTGTGCTGGATCCGGCCAGCGGCATCTCGGTGCGCGCCGCGGACGGGCGCGTAGAGGCACGGCCCGGAGCTGGGGGTGCCTGGCAAACAATTGACAGTTTTGGATCGCTGTTTGCACCGGCCGGTGATTTCATGTCTTTCCTCGTCGCCGCCACCGACATCAGGGTGCAGACCGCTGCAAATGGTCTGCTCTCCTATAGTTTTACGATCGACGGCCCCCGTTTTGCTGAGTTTATGCGCCAGGAATTGCAGACGCAGATGATCGCCTCCGGCGAACTCCTCCCGGGGATGACGCTGCAGACGCCGGCGATTTATGCCGGCATGACCGGCTCAGGCGTGCTCTGGCTGGATGCCGCTGGCCTGCCCAGCCGCCAGGAAATTCACCTCACTTTGCCGGCAGAAGCGAGCCGGCAGGCCGATACGCGGCTGACGGTTGATTCTGTCGTAACCTTCACCGATTATTCCTTCGCGCCGCAGCGTGCCGGCGTGGGCGCCTGGCTGCGCTCGCTACCTGCCGCCCGCCTGTTTGGGGCCGGCCGCCTGGCTGATATCGAGGCGGTGATTCTGCCGGCCAGCCTTTTTCTGGTCGCTATAGCCTGGCTGGCTCGTCTGCTCTGGCGGAGCCGGCCGACTGTCGCCTACCGCTTTTTCGCTATCCTGCTGGTGACGATTATGCTGCTCACGCCACTGTTCCAGGGGGCCCAGATAGCGCGAGCGGCGACGTTGCGGTTGTTGCGCCAGGAGAGCCGGGCAGCCCAGCAGGAGGATAGCGCCATGCAGCGGGCGCTGGCTGATTGGCGGGAGGAGGCTGCCGCCAGTACGATACCGGCCGGTGCCCTGGACAGGATCCGGGCGGATGACGGCACTGATAGTGATGGCGATGGGCTGTCGGATGTCGTGGAATGGTTGCAAGATGAAGGGACATTAGCTCAGGAAGAAGGCTGGGCAGAACTCTTGCTGGATCTCGGCTGTGTCACCATCGTGGATGATGGTTACACAACTGACGACGCCGACGGCGATGGTCTCACGGATTATGAGGAATGCCTCCTGGGCACCAGTTCGGCGACCAGTACGCTGCGGGACGGGTTGACACCGGATGGCCGTGACAGTGACGGCGATTCTTTGCCTGACCTCTGGGAAGTCACCGGCTACGCCTATGCCGGGGAACATTGGTATCCAGATCCGCTGGCAGCCGACAGTAATTTTGACGCCCTGCCTGACACCCTTGAGTGGGAAGTTGACGCCAATGGCGATGGCGAAGCGGATGATTCTGATGGGGATGGGATTCCCGATATGCGTGATACCGACCTGGATGGCATCCCTGATCTATTCGATCGGGACAATGATGGCGATGGCGTGCCGGATCGCCTCGATAGCAGCCCCTTCACAGCCAGTGCGCGACCTCTCTATGACAGTGCGGGCCAACTGACTGGTTATGATGGGCGCCTGTTTGACGATAGCAACCCGCTGGCGCTGCAATTGAACGATTTGAGCAGCGATAAGCTGACTTTTGTGGAATTCCAGCTGCGGCCCACCGATCCGGATCATCTCTGGTACGCGCGCAATGTCCTGGATTGGCCCCAATATGACCGGCGCGGCCAGATGCAGGATGACGACAACCTCACATTTCTTGACATTGCTGAGCCCGGCCGGGCTGCAGCTAATGATGGCAATGGGGATATCCGTCTGGTGCCGATGCTGGAGATTTACATTCCCGGGCCGGCCAGCGGTCTGCCGGATAACGCCCTGCTTGATCAATACGGCATCAGCATACAACCGGCCGAGGCTGGCGTTTACGCCTACGTCCCCGTTTACGTGGTGGCGGATGATGCCGGGGCCGCCAACGTCGCCTTTTTTGCCAAAATGCTCTACCTGCCAGGCGCGGGCTGGGCGGCTGCTCACGAGATCAACCTGGTCTGGATGGTGCAGGCATTGGTGGATCGTTGCGCCAGCTATGAGTACGTAGACAGTGAAGGCGAGACGCAGCAGAGCAGCGACTGCCAGAGCTACAGCGCGCACAACGAGGTCGAAGTTATTCATGTCTACGAAAATGATCCCTGGTATCTGACCGGTCTCAACGTGCGCGAGGAGCATGGGGTTGATTTTGCCATCATCTACGAGGATCCGGCCGTGGATACAGACGTCAATGATGATGAAGCGCTGATTCAGCTTGCCCAGGGTTTTGATTATTCGCTCCTGATCGGCCGCGATTGCGGCAGCGGGGATAACTGCGTGGCCGATGGCCAGCGGGATATTTCCGTGGCGACAATTTACGATCGCTGGAACCGGACAACCAACGGGGCTGTTTCTGACGACGAGCGCTGGGGGATCGACAATATCCTGCGTGTGCAGGAAGCCAGCTTTGGCAATATCGACGAGGCGCTGGCGACCATCGCCATGACGAATACAGTGGCATTGCTGAATAGCAACTTCGGCGTGCCGCCGACAACGGCGATCACGCCCACGCTGCTTTTCGCGCGGGAAGAGCGTTACCGGGCTGCTTCCCTGGACAATCTTGGGACGGCGCTTTTCTGGACCGGTAGCCACCTTGATGTCAACATGGATCCGGCCCGGGTGACGCTGGACGTCCTGGCCGGGGTCAACTGGGCCATGTATACCCAGGGTGATGACGGTTGGGCGAGCCTGGCTGCTGATGCGGTTTGGGACGAGCTGGCCCGGCGCTATGATGGCGCCTTTGGCAATGAAGAGCAGGCGGTCGCTGAAGGCATGCTGGTAGGCGTCCAGCTTTTTTACAGCAGCCTCCTGGTCGGCGTTAACCGGATTGTGGAGACCGATGGGCGATTGCTTCCGGCGGCGCCGTCCCTTTATTTGCCGGATAAACCTCTGGCGGCCTCGGTGCTGAAAGGCGTTGGCTCAGCCGCCAACCTGATCGTGGCTCGCTTCCTGCTGGCCGGGCTCGATGCCATCAAACCGGCCGCTTACAACACCTTCTTCCGCTATCTGCGGGATGTTTTCTTCCATACTTTTTTTGAGACTGTGGCCAGCCCCTTGAGTGGCTTAATGGTCAAAATCAATAAGCTGACCAAGCTGACAGGCTGGAAGTTGGGGGTGGGAACAGGAGCCATCATTGCCGGCACGTTGCTCATTGTCGGGCTGGCCGTGGGGCTGGCCTTTGCTCTGGGGGATGACGATGTGGGCCGGGCTGTTCTGGCCGGCGTCGTTGGGCTGGTGCTGGCTGCCGTGATGCTGGTGGGGCCGATCAATGAGCTCGCGGCGGCGCTTAAGGGCACGGATGGTATCGCCAAGACTCTGTCGCGTCTGGGCGGATTGACCAGACTGTCGACCGCTTCGCGAGCGGCCGGAGCTATCGGCCTCATTATCAGTATCGGTGTCCCGATTGGCGTGTTTATCTACCAGTGGGTGGAAGGTGGGCTTACAGCCGGCAGCCCCGAGTTCAATTATCTGCTGGCCTACACCATTGCGGCTGTGGCGCTGGCTATCCTGCTATTTGTGCTGTCGCTAACGATCGTTGGGGCGATCATTGTGGCGCTGCTGGCTATCGTGGACATCATCCTGCTGATTGCCGGCGTAGACTTCTCCGTCACCACCTGGCTGACAGAAAAGTTAACGGACAATTATTACACCTACAACCAGATTTTTGACAGCGACATCAACCTTGGCTCCCTCGATATGAGTCTGGATAACCCGGAGCGGGGGTTGGGGCAGGGGGCAACCTTTTCCTACCAGGCAGACATCACGACGACGCTTGTGATGACCGATCCCAGCTGGCAGGCCTCCTTTTACGTCGGCACCGTCTTCTTTAATGAAGATGATTTTGACGATGCCGTCTTTGTCTACAGCCTGGAGCCATTTAATGAGGTGTTCACCGAGGAGGAGATTGCCGCCGGCAGCAGTGTCTGGACGATTTCGCCGGACGGGAGCTACGGGCTTTTTGATCTCTACCGGGGTGAGACTTACGATCAGGTCTCGGTCAGTGGCGTGGGGGTGCCGGTTGGCATCAACCAATCGCCGACGTTTTATCTGAACAGTGGCTACGACACCCCGGCCTATGAATGTTGGGGGCAGAACATTCTGACAGTCTGTTATACCGAATCATTGACCGGCACAAATTACGTAAATCTGGGCGACAATCTATTCTATGATGTCTTCCCGGCCACGTTGAGCCAATTTGTCGCCCTTGATTGGGCGGGTGATTACCAGGCATTTCCGCCGCAGATTGACCGGGACGGTGACGGTCAGCCGGCCAATGGACTTGATCCGGACGACACGACCTGGGACGTGGATGGGGACGGCCTCCCCGATGGTTACGAACTTGCGCTGCGCGGATACAGCCGGGAGGATGGCGGTACGCCTATCTCCTATCTGTCGCGCGACACGGACGGCGATGGCTTGTGTGACGGGGACGAGATCCGGGCGGGCACTGATCCGGCCGGTCGCGACACTGATGGCGATGGCCTCACCGACGCGGAGGAGATCTGGCATCAGGATTGCGCCAGCGGCGCCTGGACAGGCGGCTGGATGTTTACCTACGCGCTGGCGGCTGATACCGGTGACGGCCAGGACCACAGCCGGCGCATCTTCTCCGATCCGCTCAAAGCGGATGCTGACGGCGACGGCTTTTCAGATAAGGTGGAAATGTTGATCCACCTGGCTGATCCGGCCACCTTCCCGTTCCATCCTGATGTCTACAACGACAGTCCGGGCGGCCTCTACCCGGAGACAAACGAGGTGGACGGTGTGCTGGCCCCCGGACAGACCCTGGCCTATACCCTGACGGTGCGCAATAACTTTCCGCAACCTTATTGGGTTTATGGCGGTGTGACGGTCACTGTGCCGGCGTTGCTGGGCGGCGGTGTCTTCAACGAAGTCTCCTATGACCCTGATGGCCCCGGTGGCGAGGGCCCCATCACCGATACGATTTTCAACCTTTATCCGGATAATCGGGCGACGCTGGCCCGCCAGTTACAGGTCGACGCTGGGGCCGGCAGCGTTGAGGTCAGTATCGCGAATGACCTGCGTGCTCAGCTCAATGGGAACGGCGACATCAGCTATGATTGGGTTTTGGACCGGACGGCGTTGACGTGGGATCAGTCACCGGCCGGTTACCTGCCCTTCGCCATGGATCTGGCGGCTACCCCCGCCGGCACCGGCTGGGGCACCCCCTTTGTCGCCGCCGTCATTGAGGCCGATGATTTAATCGACCCGCTGGAGTTTGAAGTCGTCCTCTATGAACTGGACGACGGCGTGGCGGACCGGACCGTGCTCCATTCCTTCACCATGGAGCCGGACGACCTGGATGGCTACGGCACGCCGACCGCCGCTGTGGTTTGCGCGGACGATGGTCACTGCCTGGTCGTTTATAGTTACTTTGAGATCGACAGTGATGCCAACCTGGAAGGGATGCAGATTGGCGGCGTCCAGGTGGCCCCGGCCGGTGTTGTGGCGGGCACCCGTTTCTCCATCGGGCAGCTGGCGGACACGGACACCAGCTACAACAACGATGTGCGCTTGCCCGTGGCGGCGACTGACGGCAGCCGTTTCTGGTTGGCGTACACGGCGGAAAGTTACACGTTACCCTCGCCTGAGTGGCTGCACCCGCTCCTGGCGCGCCGGGTCAACGACAACGGCAGCCTGGGGCCAGTCCACCGCATTGATCAGCAGGATCTGGGCGCCAACAGCATTGAAGCCTCGCTGGACATCGCCTGGATGGGTGGGGAGCAGTTGATCCTCACCTGGAGCACCCCGGCCGGCGACTACAACAATATCCACAAAGCGTTGCTAGCCGCCGACGGCAGCCTGGTGCCGGGCTCCTATGCGCTGGTCGCTACCCAGGGGGAGACGCCCCAGATCGCTTACGAACCCGGGATTGGCCGGGGGCTGCTGGTTTACCGTCAGCATGGCCCGAACGGACAACGTATTCGAGCCTACTTTGTCGAAGCCGGGACGATCGGCAGCGGTTTCCAACCGGCCGGTGGTCCAGACCCGGATGATGTCGTGCACAGCCCCACGGTGGCGTATGACCATTTTAACGAGGGCTGGATCGTCGCCTGGCTGGGCCAGACCGGCAATGCGGCCACACTTTATTACACTAGCTACAACGGGGCTGATTCACAGGCCCGCCTCGTCCGGCAAGCCGTTCCCTTGAGCGGAATCTTGCCACCGGCCGGTCTGACCGCCGCCTGCCAACCGCAACCAGCGGTGACCAACCTGACCGACTGTCGCGTCGGCGGCCACGAAACGGCGGCGAACACCGGCAGCGGGGCGCTGTTCTGGCAAGAGGTTGTCCTGGAATATGACAGCCCCTTTTATGGCGCCTACAACAATGAGACAACCTTGCCGCTCATCATCGACGCTGACGCCCCAGACAGCCACTTCGTCAATCTGCCCGCTTATGTGCGCCCGGACGAACTGATCATCATCGGCGGTGAGGCAACCGACCCAACCAGCAGTGTCGCTCGCGTGGAGATTAGTGTGAATGGCGGCCCCTTTGAGCCGGCCACTGAAGGGGCCAGCGCCGCCTCCTGGGTCTATGCGTTGGCCACCGGCCCGGCCGGAATCCTGAACCTGGCCATTCGGGCGGTGGATGCAGCCGAGAATATCCAGGTTGGCCTGACAACCGCGACTATCATCGTAGATGGGTCACCACCTGAGGTGAACATCAGCCTGAATAATGGCGCCATCGTCGCGCCGGTTGAAGAGGCGGATGGCGCCTGGATCTTGCCCCTCAGCGGCACGGTGACGGACCCGACCGTCAGCGGGCAACCGGGCAGTGGGGTGGCGTCGCTGGCCATCAGTCTGAGCCCGGCCGGCAGCCTTGGTGGGGCCTGGGTCCCCTTGACGTGGGCTGGCGCTGGCGCCTGGCAGGTCGATTACCCGCTGGCGGATGCGGCCACCAATCGAACACCGTATGATCTGACCGGCAGCTACGATTTACGCGTGCGGGCCACAGATCAGTTGGGGCAGACGCGCGAGGCGCTGCTCGCCACGATCGGTCTGGATAACCGGCCGCCGCAGGCGACGCTGGATCTGATCGCCGGCACGGAGGTGACGGTGACGACGCTTGTCACAGCGCACCCGCTGCTGGCGGGCACTTTTATCACGACTCAAATTGGTATCCCAACCGTGATCACGCAGACGGTGCCTTTCAGCGGTCGTGTTTATGAACTGGGGCCGGTGACCAGCGGCATTAATGAATTGGCCTATTCCTTTACTCCCTTTGATTTTCTGACCAGCCCATTCCCGGAGACGGCGCCGGCAAATCCGTTCTGGCTGACGGCTCCCCTGACGGTAATTTCAGCCACACTCAGTGGCTGGGAAGCCACTGTGCCGGAAGGTCTGGAAGGGTTCTTCAGCATCGATCTGCGGGCCGTGGATGGCCTGGGCAATGTCGAGGAGGCGCCGGCCAGCTACCGCCAATGGCTTGGTGAAATTGATACCAACACGCCGCGGGTCGCTGTAGATGTTAACTTCGCCGGCTGGGATCTGACGGCGCGCACCGAATATGCTCTGACGGTAACCGATCTTAACCTGGTGGAAGAGGGCTTTACCTTTGCTGTTTGCCTGCCGCCCGGCCAGGAGGTGAGCGGCGTTGAGCGCCTGTACTACAGCTCTGCCTGGGCCGACGCCTTTTTGCCTGAACAGCGGCTGGCGGGACTGAATGTCTCTTGCCTCCTGCCAGGGTTGAATACCCAGGCGTTCCGGGTGCAGGCGTGTGACGCCTTTGGCCATTGCACCGGGCAGGATTTTGACCCGGACTTCAACCTGTATGTAGCCGGCAATAGCGAAACCCTGACGCGAACGAACAGCCTGGGCGCAGCAGCTGAGACGGCGGCGCTGCTGGCCGGCTTCAACCGGCCGGTCTATTCAATCGACGACGGTCAACTGACTTACGTACTCCACAATGACACCCCGGCCGCTGCCGTCTACCAGAGCAATCTGGACGGCAGCGACAATCAACTCCTGGCTCAGCTGCGGCCCGGCACGGGCTCCGCCGACGTCCTGCCTCTCAGCGCCGACGATGGCCATTTTACAGACGATTTTGGTGCGGCTGTCGCTCTCAGCGCCGATGGGAACACGCTCGTCATCGCCGACGACAGCCCCGTCGATCCCGGGCTGGACGGCGCCTATGTCTTTGAGCGCAGCGGCGCCGGCTGGATTCAGACAGCCACGCTGAACTACGAACTCGACGACGGTGACAACCTGGCCTTCCTGGACGCTGCTGACGACGTCGCTATCAATGCGGATGGCTCTATTATCGTGCTTGGCACCACCGCCTATGACACTGGCGGAGCGACTAGTGCTGGCGCGGTGATTGTCTATGAGCGACCCGGCGGCAACTGGGGCAGTGGCGCGCCGGTCAACTTCCCGGCACCGGTGGCGCGTCTGGTGGCCAGCGATGCGGCCTCGAATGGACGGCTGGGCAACAGCGTGGCCATCAATGGCAACCTGATTGTGGCCAGCCCCCTTGGCGGGGCTGTGACCTATCTCTTCGTCGAGCCGGGCGGCGGCTGGGTCAGTGGCACGGAGAGCGTACAGCTGGCCTTACCGGCCGGTGGCCTGGAACATGAAGTGGCCAGCACCGGTAACTGGCTGGCCGTCGCTCACAGTACCGCCGCCTACGTCTACCATTGGGATGGCGCCAACTGGTTGCTGGACACCACGCTCGTCGGGGCGACCGGTCCCGCTCTGGCGCTGAGCGAGGATACGTTGATCGCCGGCAATCGCGTCTACGTTCACGATGGCAGTAGCTGGCTGTTGCAGGCAACGCTGCCGGTTCTGGCCGATAGCGCGAGCCTGGCCGGTGATCTGGCCATCCTGGGCGACACGGCGGGTGGTGTCGCCGGGCAGGCCCACGTTTTCCTGCGGCTGTCTGGCGCCTGGGTCAGACAGTTGACGCTGAGTCCGGCGGATGGTGCAGCCGGTGATGCCTTTGGCAGCGGTGTAGCCGTTGCCGGCGATACGGTTGTGGTCGGTGCGCCGGATGGCGGCGTTGTTGGTGAGGGCCGCGTCTACCTGCACCAGGTTGGCCTGGAAGGATTGGTTTTACCGCCGCCGACCGCCGAAAACCAGGGCGCCCATTACGGTCGGGCGCTGGCAATCGATGGGGATACGATGGTGGTGGGCGCGCCGCTGGGGCAGCGCCCTGGCACCATCGACGTCAACGGCGTGGCGACGGTCTTTGTGCGCCGGGACAATGTCTGGTACCCGGAGCAAACGCTCTTTGCCGCTGATGGGCAATCAGCGGATCAGTTTGGGGCGGCTGTTGCCATCCAGGGGGACACCATTGTGGTGGGCGCCCCGCAGGCGCTGGATAACGGCGTGCGGAAGGGGGCAGTCTACTTCTTCACCCGTAGCGGTGGTGTCTGGACCGAGCAGGATAAGGCGCTTAATGGCCGCAGCGATCCGGGCCAATTTGGCCTCAGCATCGCTTTTGCCGGCGCCACCACGGTGGTGGGCGCGCCGGGCAACAATGGGGGTGAAGGGCAGGTTTATCTTTACGCCCGCAGCGGCAACAGCTGGAGCTATCAGGCGACCCTTGTCAGTACCGATGCGTTGGGCGGCGCCACCGATGGCTTTGGCCACGAGGTGGCGGCTGAGGGTGATCTCATCGCTGTGTCTTCCAATGGCGCTGCGACGGGCTTTGTCTTCGTGCGGCCGGGCAGCGGCTGGACCAGCGCGACCGAGACAGCCCGTCTGCAAGTGGCCGGCGCCGGCCTGAGCCAGGTGGCCCTGAGCGGTGATCTGATTGCCGTGGCGGGGGATGGGGTGCATCTGTTCACGCCGTCGGGCGCTGGCTGGAGCGGCACCCTGGCGCCGCAACGCTCGTTTGTCTATGCCAATGTGCGCGATCTGGCCCTGGCTGGCGACCAGCTTGTTGTGGCCACAATTGGCGAGCTTTTTGTCCATGTTCGCGACGGGGATGGTGTCTGGAGCAGCGCGGCCCCCCTGGCGGCCAATGCGCCATTCTCGGTTGATTTTGGTCGACAGGTAGCCAGCAGCGCCGGCACGATCATCGCCGCGGATGAATCTTTGCAGGGGGGCACGGGCGCTGTCTACGCCTTTGATACGGTCAGCGTATCGGCCGTGTCGTCGGCGGCCGGCGCGACGGTCTGGGCCGAAGCGACCCGCGCCGGGCAGGCGATCCGGCGTCATGATGGCGGCGCCGCGCCGTGGCAAAGCGTGCCGCTGGTGGGGCCAACGCCGGACCAGCGCTATGTTGACCTGGTGGTGAACGAGGCAGGCACGCTGTTGTACTGGAGTGAGTATGATGTGGCCGCGCCGGCGCAGGGCCGTGTTCTGCGGGCCACGGTGGCCCATGGCAGCAACGTCACCATAATTGTCCCGACCGGGCCGCGGCCGCACGGCCTGGCGCTCAACGAGCTGGCCGGCACGCTCTACTGGACGACGGACAACGAAGGTTCAATTTACGAGGCTGATCTGGATGGAGGCGGGGCCGCTGCGCTGTACACGGGCCTGGCCGGGCCAACTGATCTGGCGCTGTTACCGGCCGAAACCGCTCTGTACTGGGTGGAACCGGCCGGTGGCGCCACCGTCTGGCGCGGTCAACTCAACGGCGGTAGCCCGACCCCGGTCTATACCATGACAACAACGCTGGCCGGCATCGCTGTGGACCAGAACTATCTGCCCGTGGCCGTCGACCAGAATTTGACGACGCCGCTAAACGAGCCACTTTTTATCACCCTGGATGATTATGATCCGGATGGCGACAGCCTGACCTATACCATCCTCGCCGGGCCCGCCAACGGCCAGCTTCAGGGCGCTTTGCCCGCTGCCTACTACGTCCCCGATGACGATTACAGCGGCCCCGATAGCTTTACCTACCAGGCGGCTGACGGCCGGGGGGGCACGGCCCAGGCAGTGGTCAGCATCGCCGTAGGCGGCTCAGTGCCGGCGCTGGGTGTGACGCGAACCTTCACCGAAGGGACCAATCTCATCATCAATATGCCCAGTCTGGCTGATTACACGCCGCCGCCCAGCGATTCGATTATCTTCACGCCGGCGTCGGGTGCGGTGATAACTTCAGCCGGCACCATTACAGTCAGCGGAGCTGCCTATGCCTTCAATGGGTTACAGGGGCTGGCGTTCTATGTGGATGGCAGCCTGACTGAGGCGCTACCCTACAATGGTGTGATTACCCGGACCAACTGGGCGGTGGCCTGGACACCGGCCGGTGATGGTCTCTACGAGCTGGTGACCCAGGCTGAAGAGAGCGGCGCCGGCCTGGAAGCCGAGCTGACACCGGTTACGGTGATAGTCGATACGGCCCCGCCATCGATCACGATTGACAGCCTTAATCTGACACGCGATCAGCTCCTTGCCGGCGCCTTGCTGGAAATCACCGGCATGGCGAGCGACGCGGCTGGCGTCGTGGCTGTCGCCTTGAGCTATGAACTGCCAGGGGGTGGCTTTAGCGACTGGCTGCCAGCGGCGTATGACGCCACGACTGGTCAATGGCGCTATGAGCTGGCGGCGGGTAGCCTGATCGAGCGCAGTCAGCTGGTCCTGCGGGCGCGCGCTACCGATTATGCCGGCAATGTGACGTTGTTCAGCGATCTGGCTGAACTCGATCTGGTGCCGCCGGCTGAGGTAACGTTGACCGTCAGCCATGACGGCACCCCGCTGGCCCCGGGCGATCTGGTCAGCGCCGCTCAGGCAACAATGACGGTCAACTGGACAGCCAGCAGCGATGCTTCTGACCCAATTAGCTATGAGGTCGGCCTCAGCGCTAGTGCCGATCCGGCGCTGCCCTGGTTGGCCAGCGCCAGCCACAGCGGCGCCGGCCAGCAAGCGTTCCTGGTTGCTGAGGCTCAGGCGCTCTATGTCCATCTGCGACTGACCGATTTTCCGGGCAATCAGCGCACGCAGACTGTCGGCCCATTTTTTGTGGATGGCCCGCTGACGCCGGACCTGATCCAGGATCTGGGTTACGCTGGCTGGCAGGCGAGCGGCAACAGCTTGCTCAGCGCTGACTACGCCAGCCGCAACGCCACCGCCTCACAAGCGGCGTTGCACCAGCCACAACAGCTTTATGGCAGCTGGAACGAAAACGCACTGCGTCTCACCTGGCAGGGCGCGGATTGGGACAGCCATGGTGATCTCTTTATCTATCTCGATTCGGCGCCGGGCGGGGCGACAGTGGCCTATGATCCATTTGTACCGGCCGGTCCGCCGCTCAGCTTGCCTGGCGGCTTTGGGGCGGATTACCTGGTTCATGTCGCCAGCAGCAGCGCCGCCACGCTCCAGAGCTGGAATGGCAGCAGCTGGACGATGGTCCAGGAACTCGATTCGGCTGCGTTTCGGGTGACCGGGCCGGCCAGGCTGGATCTGCTGCTGCCGTTTAATCTCCTGGGCATTAGCGATCCGGCCGGTAGCAGTCTGGCGCTGTTGGCGCTGGCGACCGAAGAGGGGGCGTTGCGTACCTGGGCGGCGGCGCCGGACCAGAACCCGTTGAACAGCGACCGGGTCATTGGGTCGCTGGCGGCAGGCCACACGGCGGACGGCTATGCCCTGACTCAGGTGATCGCGTGGCCCTCGCTCGGTAGTGGCGTGGCGCCCAACGGTGGTTTACAACCGGGCAGCGATCTGCAGGTTACGCTGCAGGTTACGCCGGCCGGCCCCGGCGTTGGCTACCTGGCAAGCGACTGGCTCGATTTGCTGCTGCCCGGCGGACGGCTGGATGCGGATCTGGATGGCGAGTTGGATCTGCCATTGCCGCTGGCGCCAGCGCCCCTGCCTCTGGGCAACGGCGTTGGCGTGAGTTATGCGGTCCATATCGTCAATGACGGGGACGAACCGGCTAACGGGGTGACGGTGGCGTTTACGCCCTACGGCGCCCTGACGCTGGCGACAGCGAATCCGGTACTGGTCGGAACCCTTGCCCCTGGCGAGCAGATCACGGTCACGATTGCCGGCGTTATTAATACGGCCCTGGCGGGCAACGCGGCTGAGCTGGCTGGCGTCATCAGCGATGATCGGCACGGCCCCTTTGAATGGGTCTGGGCTCATCATCCGGTGGATCGGGAGCCGCCGGCGGGTCTGGCGCTGACTGCGCCGGTTGAGTACGTCCAGCCGTTTGTCAATACGATTGCCGGCGTGGTCGATGATCCGGCCGGTGTGCCGACCATTGACATCCTGATTCGCCCCATCCCGGGCGACGAGGAAGGCTTTGCCAGCTGTACTGATCCCACGCCATACGACGGGGTATTTAATTGCCCCTTGGATTTGGGTGAACTGGCGGGCAAAACGGCGGTGGATCTGCGCGTCCGGGCCACGGACAGCTATGGTCACACATCCGCCTGGACGCCTTACCAGCGCTTTGCGCTGGACCGGACGGCGCCGGAACTCAGCCTGTTAACTGATCTGGACCTGCTGTTGCAGGATGGCTTCCTGAGTGAGAGCGAGGGGCTCTGGGTGGGGTTGCTCACGGACGATAGGGCCCCGGCCGGTGTAACAGCCTGTCTGGATGGCGCTTGCCGCCAGGGCGCAGCGCCGCTGGGTAATTGGCAACTCGCGCTGCCTCTGCCGGAGGCGGATGGCGTCAGCGCCACGGTCATCATAACGGGCACGGATGCGGCCGGTAACGCCAGCCAACCCCTGACTCGTACCGTGATAGTAGACACTGTGCCGCCGGTTCTTACTGTGGCTACGCGGGTGCGTGAAACGCCGCTGACGGGGGCACAGCCGTTGGTGGTTCTGGCCGGCAGCTATGCCGATGGCGGGGGCGTGGCGGAAATCTACGCCCGGCTACAGGGACCGGCCGGTGATTTCTGGACGACAGCTGAGCGGCAGAATGGTCAATGGACCCTGGCGCTGGCGTTGGAGACGGTTGGCGCTTACCAGATCACCCTGCAAGTGTATGACCGGGCCGGCAATGGGCGTGACTACGGCCCATTCCCGCTCATCGTAACGTTGCATAAGCGTTATCTGCCGGTTGTGGTGCATGATGCGGCTGGGCCAACCGCTGCTGTTGGGCAGCCTGCAGCGCCGGCCGACCTCGCTGGCAATGGAGCGGCAACCGTTGGGGTGGTGGCGATTCGGCCGGCGGCCGTCTGGCTTCGGGAGCGCCGCTGGCGCGTCATGGCCGGCGCAGGCTAGTTGCTACTTGCGGGGCCTCGCCCAACAGGGCTTCCGGCGTGACATATGTTGTTGCGCCGGGAGCCTGCCGCTTCTATATCCATCCATATCATGAATATATACCTGGATACATTGTGTTTTGGGCGAAGTTCTGTTAGGCTGAGAGCAGTGCAAAAAGTGTAATTTAGACAGCAAAGGAAATTCATTCTGTATCATCAATTCGCGAATTGGCAATTACCAGGACAACAACGAACGCCGGCAACGGCTCCTCTTTTTTGGGACCTCAACCCTTTTTCAGTTAATTGATCGCGATACCAGAATATTTGGCTGATAGACGCTGTAAGCACAGACGTCTACTTTGCTTTAAGGCTGTGCCAGGCGCCACAACCATGGATGGGGCGTATGTTTGCGTTGAAGGTGGTACGGCAAGGAGTGTGTTTTATGATCCCAGAATTAACTCAGGACGAGATTCGTCAGCGATTGGTGACGGAACTGGCTCGGTTGAGCGATGGTGGCCCGGGGCCGGCACGTGAGCAGGGCGGGCTGGTCAACCTGGACAAAGATGACCGGGCTCACAATTTTGCGGCGCGGGAACGGCGCCTGGCTCTCGAGGATTTAGATGCCCAAAAGGTGGCGCAGATAGAGGCGGCGCTGGAGCGGCTGGATGAAGGTCGTTATGGCATCTGTGCAGATTGCGGGGAGCCGATACCGGCCGGTCGCCTGGAAATCATCCCTTATGCCACCCATTGTGTTGCCTGCCAGCAGGCGCAGGCTTAGTCCAAGGAGTTTGTTTAGTGATAGTTAATTACAGTCAAGGTGACTGGATTGTCCATGCTGAGTATGGGCTTGGGCAGATCAAAAAGGTTGTCGAAAAGGAGATTAGCGGCGAAGCCAAACGTTATTTTCGCATTGCCGCGGCCAACAGCACGTTCTGGGTTCCGGTTGAGCAGATGGACGGCGAGCTAATCCGACCTTTGTCAACTGAAGACGAAATGGCGGACGCGCTAGCCCTTTTTGACAAGTCGGCCAAAGAGATGTCGACCAATTACAAGGTGCGGCAAAAGCGGATCCGCGAGGCACGCCGTCGCAACACGCCCCGAGCAATAGCTCGGCTGCTACGGGACCTGCGGGCGCACTGGCGTAATAAGCGGGCCACCAATGTAAGTGAGCGGCGTGTCTATCAAACATTGAAAGAGCGTCTGGCACGCGAATGGGCCATAGTGGCCGGCGGTCGGGCTGAGGCAATGGAAGCACGGATTGACAGGATGCTAAACCCGCTCATGGCCACCAGCGGCGCCAGCGCTCTGGATGTGCCTGTGCCCCAACCAGAGCCCCATACAACCGGCGGCTCGCGCTGGCGTGTCTGGCGTGGTGGCCAGACGCTAAATCGTTAATTTATTTTCCAACATTCAATATAGGAGCAAAATGTATATCGCAGAAAACGAAAAACAAGTCAACACAAACGAAATTCCCGCTGAGAACCTGTTCGCCACGTTGCTGGCCGAATACGAACCCGTCGTGCCGCATAAGGGGCAGTTCCTGGCCGGCGAGATCGTGCAGATCGAAGATAACATGATCCTCGCCAATGTGGATGCCAAGCGGACAGCGGTCGTGCCGCCGCAGGACCTGGCCCGGCTTGATGAAGCAGACCTCGAAGCGCTCGAGGTTGGCGACGAGGTCACTCTTTATGTCCTGCATACGCCGATCGGTGACGAAGACCTGCTGGTCTCGCTGAATCGCGGCCTGGAGCTGCGCGACTGGGAGAATGCCGGCGACTACATGGCTGACGAAGAGGTCGTTGAGTTGGAAGTTATCGGCCATAACAAGGGTGGTCTGCTGGTCGCCTTTGGCCATTTGCGCGGCTTTGTGCCAACTTCCCACGTACCGTCTTTGCGGCGCCTGCAAAATCGGCGTGAGTTGGCCAGCCTGAAAGAAGATATGGTGGGCGAAGAGCTGCCGCTCAAGGTTATCGAGGTGGATCCGCAGCGCCGGCGCCTGATCCTGTCGGCCACCAAAGCGCAGACCGAGGTCAAGGCACAGCGCCTGCTGGAGCTCAAGCTCAAAGAGCATGAAGCTATCAAAGGCACCGTGACCAACCTGGTGAAATTTGGCGCCTTTGTCGACCTGGATGGCGTTGAAGGGTTGATTCATCTCTCGGAACTGGCCTGGACCCATGTGCGGCAACCGGCCGATGTTCTAGCGGCGGGTGATGAAGTTGAAGTGCTGATTCAGGCGGTTGACCTGGAGCAGGAGCGCATCAGCCTGAGCCGCAAAGCGCTGTTGCCCAGCCCCTGGGACAGCTTCATGGCCAGGTACGAGATTGGCGAGCTCATCGAAGGCACCGTGACCAATGTGACGGATTTCGGCGCTTTTGTCAGCCTGGCTGACGGCATCGAAGGGCTGATTCATGTCAGTGAGATGCATGGCGGGCGTGATCTGGAGCCGAAGGATTTGCTGAGCCGAGGCGATCAGGTTTTGGTGCGCATCTTGCGGCTGGAGCCGGAGCGTGAACGGATTGGGCTGAGCCAGCGCCAGGTCAGCCAGTGGGAAGAGACCGAATGGATCTTCCAGCAGCAGCAAGAGGCTGAGGCTGAGGCTGTCGCAGCCTAAAAATCCGCGCTCTTTGTGAGCAATAAAAAAAGACCGCCACGGCGGTCTTTTTTTGTTGCATGTTACAGGTCTGGGGATTACATGCCTGTGAGGATGCCGCGCAGTTCGCTGGCATGTTTAGCCTCAGTTGACATAGATACTCCATGTCCCCCAATACAAAGGCGGGTTAGGCGCGAGATATAAGATGAGGCAGAGCAAAATTCTGGTATCCTTGACGGGTATCGAGGACAGCTGTCCCTGTCGAAGCACAAGTAAGAGGCAAAAGAAAAATGAACACCAATTTAGCGGCTCGTGAGGAGCTGTTGCGGCAAGAATCCAACCTGCTGATAACCAGCGGCGATGTGACCTTTCGTGATCTCAACAAAAACGGCCGTCTGGACATTTATGAGGATCCGAACCGGCCGGTGGCTGAACGGGTCGAGGATCTGCTCAGCCAGATGAACCTGGCGGAAAAGGCCGGTATGCTCTTCATCAATGGCGCCATCGTGAATGAGGATGGCTCTCTGGCCGAGCAACCGAATGGCCCAGGGCATGGGCAGATAGCCATCCAACTCATTAAGCAGCAAAAGATGAACCACTTTAACCTCTGGCAAATCCCGGCGGCGACGGTGGCGGCCCATTGGCATAACAACCTGCAGCGTTACGCTGAGCAGACCCGGCTGGGCATCCCGGTCACGATCGCTTCCGACCCGCGCAACCATTTTAGCCAGAACATCTTTGCCATGGCGGCGACCGACTTTTCGCAATGGTGTGAGACGCTGGGCTTTGGCGCCCTGGCCGACGCCGGCCTGGTGGAGCAGTTTGCCGACATGGTGCGGCAGGAGTATGTCGCGGCTGGCATTCGGGTGGCGCTGCATCCACAGATCGATCTGGCCACGGAGCCCCGCTGGTCGCGCATCAGCGGCACCTTTGGCGAGGACGCCCACGTCTCGGCTGAGCTTGGCGCCGCCTACATTCGCGGTTTCCAGGGCGAAGCATTGGGACCTGAGAGCGTCGCCTGCATGACCAAGCATTTTCCCGGCGGCGGCCCGCAGAAAGAGGGGCTGGACCCCCATTTTGAGTTCCAAAAAGGGCAGGTCTATCCTGGCGATAATTTTGACTATCACCTGATCCCGTTTGAAGCGGCCCTGGCAGCGGGCACAGCTTCAATGATGCCCTATTACGGCATCCCGGTGGGGCAGACGGATGAGGATGTGGCCATGTCCTACAACAAGGCGATCATCACCGGGCTGCTGCGGGAGAAATATGGCTTTGAAGGCGTGATTTGTACAGATTGGGGTCTGATTACGGACCGGCCGATTGCCGATACCATCTGGCCGGCGCGCGCCTGGGGGGTTGAGCATTTGAGCGAAGTGGATCGGGTGCTGAAAGCGCTGGAGGCTGGTGTGGACCAGTTTGGCGGCGAACACCGAACGGAACTGGTCCTGGAACTGGTCGAAAGCGGCCGTCTGTCTGAGGAGCGAATCAATGCGTCGGTGCGCCGGCTGCTCCAGCAGAAATTTGAGCTGGGGCTGTTCGACAATCCATTTGTGGATGAGAGCCAGGTGCCGGTAGTGCTGGGCCGGACGGCGCATCACGAGGCGGCGGCGCTGGCGCAACGGCGGTCGTTGACCCTGCTCAAAAATGAAGACCAGGCTTTGCCGTTGTCGGGCCAGCCGAAACTTTACGTCAAAAATGTGGCGGCGGACGTGGCGGCAGCGTACGGAACAGTGGTAGCAACGCCAGCAGAGGCCGACTTTGCCATCCTGCGGTTGTCGACGCCCTGGTATCCGGTCGAGACCCAAAACCCGTTTGCCCGCAATTTCCATCATGGCGATCTGGATTTTAAGGGCGAGGAACTGGCTGAGATCCTGGCCTTGCTGCGGGAAGTGCCGACGATCGTCGTGCTGTATCTGGACCGGCCGGCGGTGATCCCGGAGATCAATGCGGCGGCGCGAGCGCTGCTGGTGGAGTATGGCGCCAGCGATGCGGCGGTGCTGGATGTGATTTTTGGGCAGACCCGGCCGGAAGGGAAACTACCCTTCGAGCTACCCTCGTCGATGGCCGCCGTCCGGGCGCAAAAAGAAGATTTGCCCCATGATTCGGAGAATCCGCTCTACGCATATGGCTTTGGCCTGAGCTACGAATGAGGATCGGCCGGCGCGAGTTTTTGAAGCGGGCCGGCCTGGCTGGTGGGGCGTTGGCCGCAACCGGCCTGGCGGCCCGCTTATACCGCAACCGGGTCGGGCGGGATTATGATTCGGCACGGACGGAACAGCTGTTAAACGCCGTGCCGCCGGCGGCAGATCCGGCCGGTCTGCCCAACATAGTCGTGATCATGGCTGATGATCTGGGTTACGGCGATCTGGGGGCGTACGGCGGCGAGTTGATTCAGACGCCGGCCATCGACAGCCTGGCCGCGGCCGGGGTGAAGCTAACCAACTTCTACGCCTGCGCGGCAGTTTGTACGCCGTCGCGGGCCGGTATGTTGACCGGCCGGTACCCCATCCGCACCCTGCTGACGCTGCCGCTCTACCCCAAAAACCATCCGATGGAGTACGTCCTCAAACTGGTTGATCGTTACCAGTATGACGTGACCGGCATCCCAACTGACGAGGCGACCCTGGCAGAGCTACTGGGACGGCGTGGTTACCGCACCGGGTTGGTCGGCAAATGGCACCTGGGCGACCAGCCCGGCCATCTGCCGGCCGATAATGGGTTTGATTCGTTCTACGGGGCGCTGTACTCCAATGACGTGGAGAAATTTGCCATCTGGCGCGATGATGCGATCGACATCCCGGCGCCCGTTGAGCAGAGCCAGCTCACCCCTGCTTACACGCGCGAGGCCATTGATTTTATTCGGGCCAGCGCTGACGGTCCCTTTTTCCTGTACCTCTCCCACACTGCCGTCCACGAGCCGCTCTTTGTGGGCGATGAATTTCGGGGGAGCTCACCGGCCGGTCTCTATGGCGACGCAGTGGCTGAGCTGGATTGGAGTACGGGCCAGATTCTCGAGACGCTGGCGGAACTGGGGTTGGCGGAGAACACCCTGGTCCTGTTCACCAGCGACAATGGGCCCTGGTGGCAGGGCAGCCCGGGTGCGTTCCGCGGGCGCAAGAACAACATTGCCGATGGCGGTTTGCGGGTGCCGCTGCTGGTGCGCTGGCCGGCGGGCTTACCGGCCGGGGCCACCAGCGACGAACTCGCCGTCAACTTCGATATTTTCGCCACCTGCCTGGCGCTGGCCGGCGTGGATACGCCTTCAGATCGGACCATCGACGGCCGGGATATCCTGCCGCTGTTACGCGGCGAGGCGGCCAGCCCTCATGAGCAGTTCTTTTACTACGATGGCCCCATCCTGGCCGCCGTCCGCGACCACAAATGGAAATACCAGCGCCGCCACATGTCCGACAACGGCGGCTACCCCATCTTCAACCAGGGCCCCTTTCTCTTCGACCTGGAAAACGACCCGGCCGAATCTTACAACCTCATCGAGCATTTTCCGGAGGTCGCGGCGGAGATGATTTACCAGCTTGACGCCTGGGAACTGGCGCTGGCGAGCAACCAGCGGGGCTGGCTCTAGTCCTCAACCTATGGCCACTATCAAGGTAGACGGATACCAGCTCGGTTCGGGTCCATTGGCGCCAACATTGCTGGCGGCAAAAATCGGCAAACACACCCGGAGAAAGAGCGCTGGCGTAAGCCGAACCTGCGTCAAAAGTCTGATGCACTCCAGCTCTGCCTGGCTTAAAATGCGGAGATGAAGCGGCAAACCTGACCACGAGCTGGTTGGCGAAACAAGCTCCTGGCCATTTATCTGTCCCTTGGCCGCTAAGGTGATGTCTGCATGGAGATGAGCGCGATGAAACGGGTAATGCAAATTGCTGGCATGATGATAGGTTCAACTCTGGTATTGGCGATTCTGCTGACGATCATTCTTTTCTGGATAGTCCCTGGCCAAAATTCGTTAGCTGCTTCCTCGGCCCCAGACTCACCTGTTAATGGACCAGACCTGGACGGCCCAAGCGGAACACCGACCGGGGAGATGTTGGGCGACGAACTGCCGCCGACCAATGCTGGTATTGGGCTGGACGCAGCCAGTGCCTTGCCAACACCCATTCCTGGTGAGACTTTGCTCTATTTTACGCCTACTGATAGTGATGCTACGGCTACTGTTCTGTACCTTACCAATACGGACTCAGCTGCACATATCGTGGCGCTGCGCGGTTTCAGCTACAACGGCGTTCTCGTCTATTCGCTCAATATAAACGTCGGGGCAAATAGCTTCTTGCGTTTGGCCAGTGATTCCATCGTCGCTGCGCCGCCGCCCAGTTGGGCAACCCCGGCGCCTATCATCACGAACTTCACTGATTTTACATATTTCGCCAGCCTTTCATTGCCTGCCGGTGTGCATGCAGAAGGCTACGTCCTGTTTAATCCCGGGACAGGCACAGTGGATCCGCGTAAGGATCAAGGGGCCATCCCGTTGCGTTTCACCACCGATCCATCAACTCTTTTTCTGCCAACAGTGCCTTCTAATCCGTAGACTACGAGGCATTTGTAAAACTATTTGACTTGGGGCAAGCGGCAGCGGCCGTGCCACCTAGTTCAAACTTGCCAGGAAGGCGCGCAGGTGCGTCATGTAGGTGCCGTAATCCTCAAAGCGGACATGGTGGCCGGTGCCCGGAATGTGGACGATGGTGCAGCCCGGATTCAGCTCGCCGACCCGGGCGGCGACCTCTGGCGTGACGATGCCGCCGCGTTCGGGATCGGCCGTGACCAGCAGCGCCGGCACGTCGATTTTGGCGACGTTATCGAGCCAATCGGTGCCGCGGATGCTCAGGATGGAGAGGATGTTTGGGTCCAGCTCCTTTTTGGCCGGGCACCAGGTGTTGATGACCCATTCCGGCCAGTTTGGGTGCTCGACGCGGGTGTCGGCGATGAGCTGATCCAGCGGCGTGTTGACGCAGGTATCAACCCAGGGGGCCATCGGGTGTTCGGCCGGCGGCTCGACCGGGGCGCCAGTGGGCGGGACGAACCAGGGCGGGTCTTCCAGCAGTAAGGCGCGGGCGATTTCCGGGAAGCGGACGCCGATCTCATAGGTGATCATGGCGCCCATCGAATGGCCGCCGACGATGGGGTTTTCCAGCTCCAGCGCCTTGATGAGGCCGGCCAGGTCTGCGGCCATGTCGACTGCTTTGCCCGGTTGAATGCGCTCGGATTGGCCGTGGCCGCGGGCATCGGCCATGAGGATGTCGTATTGCTCTTCCAGGTCGAGGGCGGTTTGCAGCCAGCAGAGGGCGTTATCGGAAAAGCCATGCTGCAGGACGAGGGCGGGTTTGTCGCCGTTGCCGGTGCGCCAGTAATGCAGGGCGACGCCGTCGACGGTGAGGGTGTTTTCAGTCCAGTGTGAAGGGATCATGGTTGTGCCTACTCTTCGCGGATACCGGCCGGATCAAACGAGATACTCGTCCGGCCAATGGTCACGATATGCTGTTTGGGCGCACCGGGGAAGGCCGATGGCTTGAGTTCGATATTGGCCGTGCCCGCGACAATCTGCTCGAGGGCGGTGATGGCGTCCGGCAGCGCGTCGGCGCCCAGCGGCTCACCCAGGGCGCGGAAATCATAGTGACCGTTGTAATACTGGTCATACTGGTCGCGCATGTCGTAAAGCCGTTTGAGATAGAAAAGCGCCTTCTCAATGGAGACAAAATTGGGCGTACCGCGCATTCGGGTGCAGAACAGCCCCAGGTTGCAGTTGCAGGCATCGCCCAGGAACAACGTGCGCGTGTTTTCATCCAGGAAGGTGATGGAGCCGGCGGTGTGGCCCGGACAATCGTAAACCGTCAACTTCCGGTTGCCGAGGTCGATGACATCGCCATCAACCAGCGGGTAGAGCGTGGGTTCCGGTCCCCACTCGCCGACATCGACCGACAGGTCGTACGGATAATCCCCTTTCTCCCGCTCGGCGATCCATTGGATGTAGCCGACACGCTTGGCCACATCGAGGCCCAGGCCGCCACCGGTGTTGAAGTCGGCCATGTCGCGGGGATGGATGTAGCCGTGGTCAAACTGGCCGGCGTTACCGACGTGGTCGACGTGGTTGTGGGTGTAGCAGATCATCAGCGGCTTGTCGGTTAGCGTCTGCACAAAGCCTTTCAGGTCGCCGATGCCGACGCCAGTATCCATCAGCATCGCCTTTTCCTCGCCAACGATCAGAAAGACCGAGGCGCAATCAAACTCCCCGATTTCAAACGTATTCGGGGCAAACTCCTTATAAGGATAAGCTTGGGTTTTCATCGTTTCCTCTTGGGGTGTGAAGCCAAATCAGGATTGATTATACACCTGCCAATGGTGAAATCGCGACTTTTGGCGGGTAGGCTCGGTCAGGTGGCGGCGTTACTGCGACCGTACCGGAAAGCATCGGCATAGGCTTCCAAATCAATAGCCGGTGCGTGGGCCTGGCCCACGGCCCGTCGGTACATGCCGTCAACCATCAGCGGTGCCAAAAGGGCGGACAGCGTGTTCTGCGGCGGCTCCGGCTTCAGGCGGCCCTCGTCCTGGTGGCGTGCCAGGATAGCGGCTACGGCTGCCAGGTTGGCCAGCGGCGTCTACTGGGTGTGGCTTAGCTCGGGATGCCGGGGAAGTTCAGCGAGGAGCATTGGCATGATTTCGCCGCGCGTTGCGGTCGAGGCCATGCGCCTGGGTTTGGGAACCTGTTGGATTGGGCCCGGCGCTGATCAAACAAGCGTAGCCCGCCACCTTGGGGACCGTTTTGACCCGGCAAAGGATCATATCATCTGCGTCTGTGCGATTGGCTACAAATCATGGTACCTGCCGACCATCGTCCGCCTTATGAATCGGCAATTCCACCGGCGCCTGCCTCTTAGCGCACTTTTCTTCGCCGCTCCGTGTTTTCCGCAGCCTTTGTCCGTTGCTGCAGCGCCTTTCAATCAGTTCGGGCGCGCCTACGAAGGCTGCCAATGGTCACCTTCGTCCTATAATGGGCAAACGACACGTTGTGCGGGTATTGCCCTGCCTTCGGTCGAGCCTGACGCCCGGCGCCGGTGCCGCTTTGACTTTTATGCTGCCACCGCCTCTCGTTACTATGCCGCTGTGGCTCTGGGGATCTGGTGCGCTAACTGGGAAATGGGGTGTGAGGCGCTGGGCATTACCGGGCGTCTGGACGTGTTAGCGGCTGAAGCGCGTGACGCCGCCCCCGCAACTGGGCCGCATCTGCCGCGATATGACATGAGCTGCGTGCAGACGGCAGTTCATTCATTGATTTGACCGGCCTGGTGGTTTTTCCGAGTTCCCCTAACGGGCATCCTAATCTTGGTGGAAATTGTTAGCAATGAGAGGGTTGGCTGGCTGTGTGGCAGGCTCTGTGCTTTAAGAATTATGGGGATATGCTCTGTCTCTCTGAGAGATCGCGCCCAGATAGCGCCAGCGCAACTGCATCTTCCAGATCTATACCCTGTCCGGCCGCATACACAATGGCAAACTGATTTTCACCGATCCTCTCACGGATAATGGCTAGCTCCTGGTCTACCGCCTTTTGCTCCTGCGGCGGACGGGGGTTTTCCAAGAGCGCACGGGCAGAATCTCCCCAGGCAATGATGGTCAGGGCCTTCTCGAGCTGCGCTTGCCTCACAGCGAGGCTGGCCAATCCTTCCAGGGCAAAGACAACACCGATTTTGACCCCTGTCTTGTAAAACGCCTGCTGCGCTTCGATGAGTAGCGATTTCGCCTTGCCCGTCTTGCCCAGTTGCAAAAGAACATGTCCCAGATGGGCGGCTGCCCAGTTACCATAGTGCAGTTCGCCTACTTGCTGCAGGAGAGCGATGCCTTTCTCAATATAATGGCTCGCTTTTTCATAGTCGCCCCGAGCAAAATAATACCGCCCAAAATCGCACAACCCAATGCCAGTTGGTCTGGGCCCCAAAGACTTCTGTATGGCCAGGCTCTCATGCAACATCGCCTCCGCAGAGACAAAATCCCCTGCAATGATGGCAGCGTCTGCGGCCCAACTCAGAGCATCAGCGAGGGAGGCCAAATCGCCCATCTCACGAAGCAGAGAGGCGCTGTCTTTGGCATAGACCAGAGCTTGATCATAATCATTTCGCTCCCGCGCATAAGTGGCTCTATTTAGCAACACACCAGCTATGCCTAACCGGTCTCCCAAAGTCTGGAAAATGGTCAAACTCTCATCTAGAAAGGCCAGACCTTCAGCTTGCCCCAGCGCTATGTTTCCGCGTAGTTGCGCCATTACGGAAAGAGTCCAGGCAATTCCTGTCTGGTCGCCTAAATCTCGATATAAAGCCAAACTCTCTGAAATCAATGAATGGGGGCGCCCGCCGACGCCCAAATGATAACTGATTTGAGACCACACCCACAAAGCTCTGGCCTTGAGAGGTAAGGATATTCCCTTTTCATCCGCCAGGAAATGAGCAAGATAACTGTTTCCTTCCCGGAGGTAGCCGTCCCGCCAAAAGCGCCAGATGGCGATGGTGAGTTTCAGGCCAGCCTCACGGTTGGTATGTTGAGCCCAGTTCAGCGCGGCCCGTATATTGTCCAGTTCCCGTTCTAAATGGGTCCTCCAGGCTACCTGGTCCGGCCCTATCAAGGCCTCGCCGGCCTGCTCGGCCATCTGAAGAAAATAGGCCAGATGGCGATCCTGCATAAGAGCTTGCCGACCGGCCTCGGCTAGTTTTTCTTGAGCAAATTGCCGGATGATGATCAACAGGTGATAACGTTTTTCAAGACCCGGCTGGCGTTCGGCAACGACCAGAGATTTCTTGACCAACTCATCCATCAAATCCAGTAGTTCAAAACGGTCAAGCATCTCATCGGCACAAACAGCTTCCACCGCTGCCAGACTCATGCCACCGGCAAAGACGGATAAGCGCTGTAGGAGGTGCTGTTCGGTAGCCGTTAATAATGACCAGCTCCATTCAATTGAAGCGCGTAATGTTTGCTGACGGGGCAGTGCCGTACGGCGGCCGCCGGTGAGCAATTGGAATCGCTCATCCAGACGATTGGCAATTTGGGCAACCGTCAATACTCTCACTCTGGCAGCCGCCAATTCGATCGCCAATGGCAGGCCGTCCAGCTGCTGGCAAATGTGAACCAACGGCCTGACATTGTCTTCATCTAGCTGAAAATCTGGAATCATGGCCGCGACCCGGTCCACAAACAAAGTTAACGCCTCATATTGGGCCCAATTGGCCAGCGTTAAGGAAGACGATTGCTGGCGGCTAGGCAACGAAAGCGGTGGTACCTGATAAAGTCGTTCGCCCGGAATGGTGAATGCTTCCCGGCTGGTGGCCAGGATTTTCAAGCCCGGACATCTCTGCAATAATGTCTCGACAAACCTGGCGGCCGTGTGAATCAAATGCTCACAATTGTCCAGGATCAACAAACCGGATTTCTGCTGCAAATGGGAAAGCAACCTTTCAATAACAGGTTGGTCACCTGAATCTCTTAAGCCCAGTGCATAGGCGATCGTTTCGGCCACATAGTCCGGATTGGAAACCTGTGCCAGTTCAATCAGCCACACCCCATCGGCGAAGTCGGCCAGCAAGCGGTGCCCGACCTGGATAGACAGGGTCGTCTTGCCGATCCCGCCTACGCCGGTCAATACGACCAGCCGGTGACTTGAAATAAGGTCTGCGATATCGACCAGCTCTTTCTCCCGACCGATGAAGGTAGTGAGCAGCCGCGGCAGGTTATGCACTGGGGCTTCAGAGTTATTAACTGGTAAGTCGGGCGTAACTAATTCATCAGCCAGAATCTGTTCGTATAAAGTCAGCGTTTCTGTTGCCGGTTCGACGCCTAGCTCCTGCCATAATAACTCCCGACTGGTCTCAAATTGGGCCAATGCCTCGGCCCGCTGGCCGTTGTAGATGAGAAGTCGCAACAACTGGCGCACGGCTGCTTCTCGATAAGGATCCAGTTGCAGCAACTGCCTTACCGACCGCAGCCCCGAGCTGTAGGGACCGTGATCCAGGTACCAGGCGCCGAGCTGTTCTAACGTGTCACCCACTCGCTGCTGCCAGCGTTCCCTTTCCCGGACTAGCCAATTGTCAAAGCCGGCGCTGTCGCCGGCATTAAAACCTTGCAGGAAAGGCCCCTTATAAAAGGTTAAGGCTGTTTCCACCTGGGCTAACTCTGACGGTGAGTGGAAACTGCTGCTGTCGGATATGTCGCGTAATGCCGCTCCCAGGGCGTCCGCATCCAGCCAGATACGCTCAGGCACAATGGCAACGGAATCGCGGCTAATGGTCAAATAATCACCAACGTGTCGGCGCAAATCGTATAGGACACGGCGCAGGTTGCCGAGGGTTTGTCCCTGACTACGTTCCGGCCATAGCAATTCAGCCAGCACCTCACGCGCAATGGCCCGCCCCTGAACAGCCAGATATACCAGCAGCGCCTCGGCTTTGCGAGATCCCAGGCTGCTGATAGGTGCTTGATCCAACTTCAAGGTGAGTCCACCAAACGTGGAGATAGATAAACGCGCGGGTGATTCCGATTGACTCATAGGCGACGGACATATGCGCTGTCGGTCACTAAGGGTCACCAAAGCACAATGAGAATGTAAGCAGGCTTGTTGTCTGCTGTAGCGATGAATAGGCGGTGCGATTCGTCAGGCTGGCAACCAGTATAGCACAAGGCCGTTTCAATCGAGTTGCCGATCTGTAACGTTTTCGGATCGATCGCCAAACGTCCATTCCTTAATGTTAGAGCCATACAGATATTCAGCCGGTTTCAACCGCAAAGGAGAGCAAAATGTTTCATGAAGAAATGGGAAATGATGCTTCTGCATCATGTCATCAGGCCAAAAAGACAAGGCGGGGGGCTCTTGGGTTTGGCGGACTTATTTTTTTGGTTGCCCTGGCACTATTGCCGGCAATCGCCCGACCCGAATTCAGCCAGGTCCTTCTCGATGCAGAACCAGGTGCCATCAATGAGGCGGCAGAGACATCCTGGGTCGCCCTGGCTCCGGATGGTTCGACCGTATATGCCAGACAAACCCTTTCAGCCGAACTGATTGGCTCACAGTCTGTGACCGAGACGGCGGCTGAATCCAGGGCGCCGCATTGGGTACCCGTGGCCCCGGCGGGCTCGACTGTTTACGCCAGGCAATATGTCAGACCCGAACTGATTGGCGGATCACGTATGACAACTGATGTGGCAGCCGTGACTGGTGCGGCTGACTGGGTCGCCCTTGCTCCCGTCGGTTCAACCATCCGGGCGAGACAGTATTACAACCCCGTGATCCACAGTGAGGTCACTACGGGCGAGCGATGAATTCAGTATTTAGCTGTTTTAAGGAGGTCTATGATGTTAAGAGATCGATTCACGAAGGGCTTAGCAGCCATTTCCCTGGTATTTTCTTTCCTGGCCCTTGTGGCCTGTCAACCGGAAGCAACAGTGGAAGTCACGCGTGAAATTGAGGTCGAAGTGACAAGGGAACAGCTCGTCGAAGTAGAAGTGACCCGCGAAGTTGAAATTGTGAGAGAAGTCGAGGTCACACGTGGGGTCGAAACCGAGCCCGTCAATACGGTGGCAACCGTACGGACATTGGCGGAGAAGATGGCAAACGCCATGAGCGCCGCGCCGACGCCAATCGCGTCAGACGCAACCCTTCTGGACTACCCAAAGGAATGGCCGGGGAACTGGCCTGAGACGGTCGCCCCTGAGCTGCTCGAGCTGCGCGCCGGCAGCAATGGCTGGACCTGTATCGTCGACCGGCCGGATACGCCGGGCAACGATCCAATGTGTTTAAACGACGTCTACCTGGAAGTGCTGCTGTCGCAGTATAAACTGGTGGATGCGCCGTCCAGCGGTATTGGGTTTGGCTACATGCTTCAGGGTGGCGGACCGGTAGGCAGCCCGCCCCACATGATGGTCTTTGTACCGGAAAGCAACGCCAGTTTGGATGCTTACGGCACCGAGCCAGGGCCGTTCCCGTGGATCATGTTCCCGGAGACCTCGCAGCAGCATCTCATGGTGCTGGCGCACTGATATTACGGGGCAACAGGCTTTAGTGCCGCTGACGGTCCTTAAGATCGGAAAAACCCATTTAACTTGAACTGAGTCCGATCAATAAATAAGTTCTGTTAGAATCCTGGCTCGAACACAGTGAGCCAGGATTCTGCGTTTCCTTTGGCTGGCTTGCCCTCATTTCTTTTCTGTGGCACTGGCCTGGATATCAAAGGAGCGACGGCAAAAGATATCGATATATGGATATGGGGCTGGCTTGTTAGTAAAAAGGAGAAAAGGTGGGCGCAGAGGGACTCGAACCCCCGACCTCACGGATGTGAACCGTGCGCTCTAACCAGCTGAGCTATGCGCCCGAAGGAATGGGGATTATAACATTCGCGAATGGGGGTAGCAAGAAGAAGCTGTTAGCTGATAGCTTTTAGCTGTTAGGGGGCGGGTAGTCAGCCGTCAGTACGGGCCGGTGGCCCTTTCAGCCATCAGTGGCGCTGAAAGCAGCGCAGCTGCGTACTGACGGCTGACTGCTGAAAGGAGCACAGCTCCGTACTAACAGCTAAAAGCTAATAGCTAACAGCTAACAGCTCCACTATAATCCTCCCCATGAAAATCTTCATCACCGGGGGATCCGGTTTCATTGGGAGTCGATTGGTGGAGCGGTTGGTGGCGCAGGGGGCTGAGGTCGTGGCGCTGGCCCATTCGGCGCGGAGCCAGCGGCTGCTGGCGAAGCTGGGTGCCAGAGTGGTCCCTGGCGACATCATGGATGTGGCCAGCATGCGCGAGGCGATGGCTGGCTGTGACCTGGTCTACCATCTGGCGGCTATTTTTGAACTGGGCTATGCCGCACCGGTGCAGATGGAGCGGATCAATGTGGCCGGGACGCGTAAAGTCCTTTCGCTAGCCCATGAACTGGGCGTGCCGCGCATCATCTACACCAGTACCCTGGCTGTTTTTGGCGATACGCAGGGGGAACTGGCGACCGAGAGCTATAGTCCCGCCAGCCCCTTTCTCACCGAATACGATCGCACCAAATGGCTGGCCCATTTCCAGGTGGCGCTGCCACTTATTGCCAAGGGGGCGCCCATCGTCATACTGATGCCCGGGGTTGTTTATGGCCCCGGTGATGAGAGTATTCTCGCTCAGATGATGGCCCGGTTCTATTTTGGCAAGCTGCCCTTTGTGCCGGCGCCGAACTCTGCCTACACCTATGCCCATGTGGATGATGTCGTAGAAGCGCATATGCTGGCGGCGGAAAAGGGGCGGCCAGGTGAAAGTTACATCGTGGCTGGCCCGGCCGTGGCTCTGGGCGAATTGCTGGGGTTCTGGTCTTACCTGACCGGCAAAAGCCGGCCGCCACTCACTCTGCCAGACTGGCTGCTCCGCCCGGCGGCACCGCTGATGACCGCGCTCAGCCGTTGGGTGAACTTGCCGGAGTTTTATCGCGGTGAGGCGCTGGCGATGAGTGGGGCGACGTATATCGGTAGCTCGGCCAAAGCAGAAGAGCAGCTCGGCTGGAAGCAGCGTTCGCTGCAGGCGGGTATGCGGGAGACATTTGACTGGCTGGAAAGCCAGCGCGCGGAGCTGGAACCGCCCCTGATCGAGGAGCAGCAGCGCCTGTTGGCCGGCGGCGTCGCCGGCCTGGCTCTGGTTTCCCTGCTGATTTATCTGCTTACCCGTAAGCGTCGCTAAGTAAGGTCTGGGCTATTGGCCGAATGTGCGAGCAGCCTTTCCGCGCTATTGACGCAAGTCTGCTTGTTGGCTTTGAATGCCGTCAACTTCCTGCTGGTAGAGCTGATCGGTGCCATCTATTTGCAGCTGGTTGCCCGCCTGGCGGAAGCGGTCGAGATCGGCCTGGGCGGCAGCCAGGTCGCCGCGCTGGCGAAGCTGGCGCTGGCGGCGGAAGTAGAGGGTGTGGAGTAAGCGCAACTGATGGGGATCGCCCTCAGCCAGTACGGCAATGGCCTGATTGAGATGTTCCAGCGCCTGTTGCGGGTCGCGCCCGCTGAAGAACTGGGCCAGCATCTCATGGGCGGCGGCTTGCTGCAGGGGCGTGAGTGTGTTGTGGGCCAGCGCCTTTGTGGCCAGGTCCCTGACCTGGACAGGTACGGTTTGTTTGTCAGTCATGTCGAGGCGGGCCTGGATAAGGAGACCGGCCGGTTCCTCCGGAAACGCCGCCCGATACTTCGCCAGCAACGCCTCCGCCCGCCGCAACGAGCGGCCCACCAGTAACGCCTCCACGGTCGCCAAAACTTGCTGCGGCTGCGCTTCGACTGGTTGCTGCCCGTTCATCACCGCTTCGTATAGCTCGGCCAGCTCACCTTGCAGGGCGCTGACATCATAGAAGCCGCGCCGGTCAGCCCAATAATGGGCCAGCAGAATAAGTGCGTGGCAAACAGCGGTAATGCCGCTCAGAAATGGCGTCTGGCCAAACGCATAAATCGTGCGCCAATCCCCTATTGGGAAAAAGATGGTGAAGATGGGATAAAAAATGAGGCCAAAGTAGACTTGAAAGCGCAGTGTGCGCAACCCCAGGAAGCGCAACGTGCTGGATGCCTGCCCCCGGCTCCACTGCCAGACTGCCAGGCCGAATAGCAGATTGCCAAAAGTGCCGGCCAGGGCGATAAACCAATATTGGTCGATGGTGAATTGACCGGCCGGTTGCACATACCCCCAGAAAAAAGCATACCCCACATCAACAATCTGACCGCCAAACAGCCAGGTAGCCAGCGCATGGAAAAATTCGTGTAGGGCCACGGCGAAGGGGACCATCACGAAGTAGGCGACCTGTTCTGTGAGCTGCTTCTTCCTGGCGGTCAGCGGCTCAGCGACATATTGGGCCCAGTTCTGCCACAGATTCTGGCCCAGTTTGAAGCCAGTCCAGGCATACCGCAGCGAGAGGAGGGTCATCAGGATCATGAAGCCGGAAAGGACGCCGGCGGGATTGCGAAAAATACCAAAGAAAGTCATTGTTCAGATAGCCTCACACCAACTGTATCACAGCGGCGTTGATAGGGTGAGGGGTTGGCGGACCCGTCGGGTTGCCCAACCCGACGGGTCCGCCAACCCCTCACCCGTTACTCATCCTTCACTCGCCCCTTATTGCCAGCGTTATGTAAAATCTGTTAAAATTCCGGCCATGGTTTAGTGGGTGACGGGAACCGGCCGGTCTCTCCTGAACGGCAACAGACAGCCCATAGGCAGTACCCGGATGGATAACAGCGCTTTCCTCAAATCAGTCAACCTGTTTCAGGACTTCGACGAAGAAGATCTGGCGCTGTTTGTCGCCATCAGCCGGGAACTGGTCTTCAGCGCCAATGATGTGGTCGCTTATCAGCGGGATGTGGCTGACCGGCTTTTCATTGTTAAATCCGGCCGGCTCGCAGCGGTGCGCACGGAACGGGATGGCCACAAGACCCAGGTGGCCAGCTATGGCCCGGGCGACTTTTTTGATGATCGCTGGCTGTTTACCGCCGGCACGCACCAGGCCATGATCACCGCCATGCGTGATTCGCATGTTCTGGTCATCCACAGTCAGGCGTTCCTCAATCTGCTCAATGAATATCCGGACCTGACTCAGGACCTGAACCTGACGCCGCCGGCGCGTGGCGAGATGCGGCGCAATCGGGTCACCCTTTCCCGGCGGCGCTATGGCGCCATCCGCCTGGCCCCTAACGAACAGGTTCGCTTTGAAGCCCGGCGTAGCTACTGGCTGCTTGTCCTGCGCTCCATCTTTCCCGTGCTGGGCATGTTTGTCCTGCCTGTCCTCATTTACCTCGGGTTGAATGCAACACTGGGCTTCCAATCGCTGGGTTTTATCGGCATTTTTCTGGCGCTGTTGCCGATTCTCATGCTGGGGATGTGGATCCTCTTCATTATCCTGGACTGGTCCTACGATTGGTTTTTAGTGACTGACCAGAATGTGATCCATTATGAACTGGATCTGCGCCGCTTCTCGACTTCCATCAGCAAATCGCCCGTCAATCAGATCCAGAGCGTGGAGATCGATACGCCCAATATCTTTGCCTATATGTTTGGCGTGGGCACCGCCCGGATCACGACGGCAGCACAGGATACCCAGATCTATTTTGACTTCATCGATCGGCCCAATGATGTGCAAACCATCATCAATGAGCTCCTGGAAGCGTATCAACAGCTGGACGAAGGCCGCGAACAGATGGTGCTGCGCGAATCCATGGAGCGTCATTTTGAGCTGCCGCCCATGGGCAGGCCATTCGCCCCGCCGCCGCCCGATTTCGAAGACGAAGATGATGAAGATGATGATGACGAGTATGAGGACGATGAACCCACCTTCTTTGGCTCACTCTGGGTGCTGATTCGGGATTACCTGGCTACCTTCCACGCTCGTACCGAAGAAAGCGGCGTTATCACCTACCGCAAACATATCTTTGTTCTCCTGGGTGATGTCAAATGGCCGGTAGCGGCAGCCCTGATGAATATCATCGTCTATTTTGTCCTGGCCCGATTTACTGACCGCAATGCCCTGGTCACACTGTTGCCGTTGGCGCTGATTTTTGCCTGGTTTGTCTGGCAGTTGGAAGATTGGCGCAATGATACCTACCAGCTAACGGACCGTTACGTCATTGATATTGACCGTCAGCCGTTCGGTTTCCGGGAAAGCCGGAAGCAGGCGGAGCTGAGCAATGTGCAGAACGCGACGGCGGACAAGCCCACATTCCTGTCGAATATCCTGAATTATGGCTCAGTGACGGTGGAGACTGCCGGCAAGACGGCCGACATCACTTTTGAAAATGTGGCCGACCCAATCCGAGTGCAAAGTGATATATTTGGGGCGCGCAACGCCTATCAGCGTAAGCAGGCCCGCCTGGCGGAAGAAAAGCGCCGGCAAGAGTATGCGGTCTTACTCGATGTTTATAAACAGGCGTCAGAATTGAACCGCATTCCCAACCGAACCCCATTTGGCGAGCTGGCTATCGTGAATGAAGAGCAGGTCAACAACGCCAATGGTGACACGGTTAATATCCAGGATGATTACGGAGCAGACGATTACGATCTGGACGACGATATAGACGACTATGACGGTTCTTGACATCATTACCCCCGATGTACCCCTCTTGCGCCAGAAAGCAAAACCGGTTGGCAAATTTGACGACGACCTGCAAAGCCTCATCGACGACATGATTGAGACAATGCGGGCGGCCAATGGTGTGGGCCTGGCGGCGCCCCAGATCAACCAATCGTTGCGCCTGGCCGTCATCGAAACGCTGCCGGATGAAGATGAAGAGGGCAACGTTATCGAGGGCAGTCGCAAACTGTACGTCATCATTAATCCCCAGATTAGCTGGTTCTCGCGCAAAACCGTTGACGGCATTGAAGGCTGTCTTTCGATCCCTGGTTATCTGGGCGAAGTTTCCCGGGCCCAATCAATCCGGGTTAAAGGCTTGGACCGCTACGGCAAGAAGCTGGACCTGCGCCTGAAAGGGTGGACAGCGCGCATCTTCCAACACGAGATCGACCATTTGGATGGTGTTTTGTTCATCGACAAGTTGACTGCAAAGGAAAACTTCTGGCGCGAAGAGGATTATTACGCATCCGAGGAAGATGACGAGGACGAAGCCGAAGAATAGCTGATTGTCGCCCCTGATCCCCTCTGTTATAATTTCCCCGATCAAATCAGGTTGTGACCAGAGGGTAAAGCACCATGGCGCTAAGTCGCGCAGAAGTAGAAAATATCGCCCAGCTAGCCCGGCTGACGCTGACAGAAGAAGAAAAAGCGCTCTATCAGCAGCAGCTTTCCGAGGTGCTCGCCTACGCGGAGCGGCTCAACGAGCTTGAGCTGGGTGATGTGCCACCAACAGCGTATGCTGTGCCCCGGCAAAATGTGATGCGTGACGATGTCGCCCGGCCGGCCCTGCCGGTTGAAGATGTCCTCTTCAACGCCCCCCAGCAAGCTAATAATCAGTTTCTGATCCAGACTGTACTGGAAGATTAGGGCGCCTGGCAATTTGAGCTAAAAGTTTCACAGCAGGGCCCCAGGGTCCTGCTGTTCTGTTTGTGCAGGATTGGCTGATGGATTTTGCAGAATTGAGTTTGACCGAGTTGCGGCAGAAATTGGTTGCCGGTGAGATTAGCAGTGTCGCGGTGACTGAAGCGATGCTGGATCGCATTGCCGAACGGGACAATGAGATCAAGAGTTACCTGACGGTAACCGACGAGCTCGCCCTGGCCCAGGCTGCTGAAGCCGATGTCCGCCTGGCCGCTGGCGAGCGTAGCCCTCTGCTGGGTGTCCCGATCGCTGTCAAGGACATTATCTGTGTTCAGGGGGTAGAGGCGACTGCCGGCAGCAAAATCCTGGAAGGGTTTGTCCCGCCGTATGACGCCTTTGTGGTGCGCCAGCTCAAGGCGGCCGGCGCTGTCATCCTGGGCAAAACCAACACCGACGAGTTCGCCATGGGCTCGTCGACCGAAAACTCCGCTTACGTGACCACGACCAATCCCTGGGACATGAGCCGGGTACCTGGCGGCAGCAGCGGCGGTAGCGCCGCCGCCGTCGCGGCCGGTATGGCCTATGCGGCGCTGGGCACGGACACCGGCGGCAGCGTACGCCAACCGGCCTCGTTTTGCGGCCTGGTCGGGTTGCGGCCGACTTATGGGCGGATGTCCCGTTGGGGGGTGATCGCTTTTGCCTCGTCGCTGGACCAGGTGGGCACCTTTGGCCGCACGGTGGCGGACACGACGGCGCTGTTCCAGGTAACGGCCGGCCACGACGCCGAAGATTCGACCTCGCTGGAGGCCGCTGTGCCGGATTATGAAGCGGCCCTGACGGGCGACATTCGTGGTCTGCGCATTGGCGTGCCGCGCGAATATTTCGGCGCTGCCGGGATGGAACCGGCCGTAGAAGCGACCGTACGGGCGGCGATTGACAAGCTGACCGAACTGGGGGCAGAGGTCGTGGAGATCAGCCTGCCGCATACCAGCTACGCCCTGCCTGCTTACTACCTCATCGCGCCGGCCGAAGCCAGCGCTAACCTGGCCCGCTATGATGGCGTCCGCTTTGGCCAGCGGCTGGATGGGGCTGACGTCATCGAGACGACCAAGAACAGCCGCTCGCTGTTTGGCCCGGAAGTGAAGCGGCGCATCATGTTGGGCACGTACGCTCTGAGCGCCGGTTACTACGATGCTTACTACGGCCGGGCGCTGAAGGTGCGCACCCTGATTCAGCGAGATTTCAAGGCCGCCTTTGAAAAGGTCGATATCATCGCCGCGCCGACCACGCCGACCACCGCGTTCAAGATCGGCGAGAAGACGCAGGACCCGCTGGCGATGTACCTGGCGGACATTTTCACCCTGGCGCTCAACCTCAGTGCCAGTTGTGGGCTGTCGCTGCCGTGCGGCTTTGATGAGGCGGGGCTGCCGATTGGCCTGCAGTTGATTGGCGACACGCTCCAGGAAGCAACGATATTGAACGCCGCCTACGCCTACGAGCAGGCGACGGATTGGCACAAGCGCCATCCAACCGGTTACTAAAGGTTCTCAACCATGAGCGTCATTATCCTCCTCAACGGGCATGAAGAAGCGATGCGGCCGCAAACGGCGACCATGCCGTGGCCGCTGCTGGAGGTCGCCGGCGGGACGCTGGCGAGCTATCTGCTGCTGTTTCTGGCCGAGGTGCTGGACGGGCAACCGATCTTGCTGGTGTTGAGTGAGGGGAACCGGCCGGTTGGCGAGCAACTGGTCGCGGCTTATCCTGATTACGCTTTCACCCTCATTCAACTAGACGAACCGCAGACCGATTTGCAGGCGCTGCTGCGCTGTCGCCCCCATTTGCGGCCGGATGAGCCGGTTTTTCTGGTGGACGGGGCCGCTATCTACAAGGCGGATTTCCCGGCGATGGCCAACGGCGCAGACGGCGCCATCCTGACCCATGCGGCGGATGCTGACCATGTGGGCCACTTTGCCCTTATTACGGACGAAGATGGGGCGGTAACGGCAATGGGACCGGCCGGTGGCGGCGAGCAGGCCGCCGGCAGCGAGCAGGCGGTCGGCGCCTATTGGCTGCCCTGGGCCGAGCAAATGTTGGAGGCGGCCGAGGCGGCTTTGGCGACGGACCCGGCGGCCGGCTGGCTGGCGCTCTGGCAGCAGATCCTGGCGGGCGGCGCCCAACTGCGCACGGTGCCGGCCCAGGAATGGGAACAGGGATTGACGGCGCCTGGCCTGCTGCGCATGAATGCCCGCCTGCTGGCCAACAATTTTGGCCGCAGCAACGCCCTGGAGCGCAGCTTCGGCGAGGGTTTCACGGTCCTGACGCCGGTCTACCTGGCGGATTCAGCTGAGGTCGATGGCGCTGTGCTGGGCCCATATGTTTCGATCGGCGAGGATGCGTTTGTCAAGGACGCCGTCCTCGCAAATTGCGTCATCAGCGCCGGGGCCCATGTCGAGGCGGTGGTACTGGCCGATTCCCTGATTGGGCCAGGCGCCCGAGTAGTTGGGGAACGGCATGAGCTGTTTTTGGGCGAGGGCGAGACGAAAGAGCTGTAAGGGACGACCTTTGATGCAGCCAAAGATATGTTCCGATGAACTTCCCTGGATTCCCGCATTCGCGGGAATGACGTCGAAAAATGGGCGTTCATCGAGCTTGCATAATGGACCCAACCATTTTCTTGCGTCGTCATTCCTGCGAAAGCAGGAATCCAGCGCGTTTATCAAGTCAAGCGCTAAGGGACCTTGTTCCGGAATCGCCGTGATTCACGGTGGGGTCCCTCGCCCTTTCCAGATAGGCGCAATGCCCCATCCAGGAGGCTCGGGATGACGTCAGGTTTAGGTTTTGGATATGAGGCAATCGGGCTAAAAAGATGAACAAATACATTTCTCAACGCGTGAACGCCACACCGCCCTCGGGCATCCGCAAATTTTTTGATATTGCTGCCACGATGCAGGATGTCATTTCGCTGGGTATCGGCGAGCCGGATTTTGTGACGCCGCGGCCCATTCTGGACGCGGGTATCGCCTCTCTGCAGGCGGGCCAGACCGCTTATACCTCCAACAGTGGCACGATGGAGCTGCGCGCGGCGCTAAGCCGCAAGCTGAACCGGCTGTATGGCGTCAGCTACGATGCCGTCGATGAGATCCTCATCACGGTGGGCGTCAGTGAGGCGCTGTACCTGGTGATGACGGCCCTCATCGACCCGGGCGATGAGGTGATTATCCCCGAGCCCTGTTTCGTCTCTTACGCGCCGGAGGTGCAGTTTTCCGGCGGCGTACCGGTACCGGTGGCGACCTACGTGGCCCATGATTTCCAGGTTACCGCGGCGGACATCGAAGCGGCGATAACGGACAAAACCAAGGCGATCCTGCTGGGCTACCCCAACAACCCGACTGGGGCGGTTATGTCCCGCGAGCGGCTGGCCGAGATCGCCATTGTCGCCGAGCAGCACGATCTGCTGATTATTTCGGATGAGATTTACGACCGGCTGGTCTACGGCATCGAGCATGTCTGCGTGCCGACGCTGCCGGGCATTCGCGACCGGACCATCCTGCTGGGCGGCTTCAGCAAGGATTACGCCATGACTGGCTGGCGCGTTGGCTACGTCTGCGCCCAGCCCGAGCTTCTGGCGGCGATGCGCAAAGTGCACCAGTACACCATCATGTCCGCGCCGACGATGGGGCAGGCGGCGGCCGTGCAGGCGTTGGCGGATAGCTCGGATGAATATGTGGAGCAGATGCGGCTGGAATATGACCGGCGGCGCAAGCTAATTGTGAGCGGTTTTAACACGTTAGGCATGGATTGTTTTGAGCCGCGCGGCGCATTTTACGCCTTCCCCTCGATTGCCCGCACCGGCATGAGCAGCGACGAGTTTGCCATGCGGTTGCTGGATGAGGAAGAGGTGGCGCTCATCCCGGGCGACGCCTTCGGCCCCAGCGGCGCCGGCTACGTCCGCGCCGCTTATGCCCAGGCCTACGAAAAGATCGAAGAAGCGCTCAACCGCATCGAAAGCTTCATGCGCCGCCATGGATAGGAATTTTGCCACGGATTTGCACGGATTGGGCACGGATTTTTCTTTTTTGAAGAGCAGTTTCTAGATTGAAAAAAAATCCTGCAAATCCGTGTTAATCCGTGTCCACTCTTCACAGGAAAACAATGGATACGAGTAAGTATGAGGCAGTAATTGGGCTTGAGGTCCATGCGGAGTTGATGACGAACTCCAAGATGTTTTGTGGTTGTCCCGTCGTGGACAGTGTGGAGGCAGAGCCGAATACGGCGGTTTGCCCGGTTTGCCTGGGGATGCCGGGGATGTTGCCGGTGATCAACCGGCGGGCGGTTGAGTTTGCCATGAAAGTGGGGCTGGCCCTGAACTGCACCATCGAACATTACAACGTTTTTGACCGCAAAAATTACTTTTATCCAGATCTGCCCAAGGGGTACCAGGTTTCCCAGTACGAGCTGCCGCTCTGCCGCCATGGCCAGGTGGAGATTGAGCTGGAGGATGGCAGCACCAAGGTGATTCGGGTGCGGCGCGTCCATATGGAAGAGGACACCGGCAAGCTGACCCACCGGCCGGAAGGCGGCTCCCTCGTCGATTACAACCGCTCCGGCGTGCCGCTGCTGGAGATCGTCTCCGAGCCGGACATCAGCTCCGCTTACGAGGCACGGGCCTACGCCATGAAATTGCGCCAGCTGCTGCGCTACCTGGAGGTCAACAGTGGTGACCTGGAGAAGGGCGTGCTGCGTGTCGAGCCGAATATCAGCATCCGGCCGGTTGGCAGCACGGAATTTGGCACCCGCACCGAGCTGAAGAACCTTAACAGCTTCAAGGTGCTGGCGGACGGCACCGATTTCGAACTCAGCCGCCAGGCCGCCATCCTGGATGCGGGCGGTGAAGTGGTGCAGGAGACGCGTGGCTGGAACGAGGATCGGCGTGAGACCTTCAGCCAGCGCAGCAAGGAAGATGCTCACGATTACCGCTATTTCCCTGAGCCGGATCTGCCGGAGTTACAGATCGAGCCGGCCTGGGTGGAAGCGGTCCGGGCGTCACTGCCGGTGCTGCCCGACGTGCGGTTGGCCCGGTACCGGGATGAGTTGGGCCTGTCGGCTTATGAGGCGCGGTTGTTGGCGGAGGACCGGCCGGTTTCAGACTGGTTCGAGGCGGCGCTGGCGGCCGGCGGCGACAGCAAATTGCTGGCCAACTGGCTGCTTAACAATCTGTTCACCATCCTCAACGAGCGCAAACTGGATATCAACGCCATTCCGCTGGCACCGGCTGGCCTGGTCGAACTCATTAACCTGGTTCAGGACGGCACCATCAACAACAACACGGCCAAGGATGTGCTGGCCGAGATGGTCAGCACCGGCGCAGCGGCGGCGGAGATTGTGGCCAGTAAAGGGTTGGCCCAGATCAGCGATCCAGCGGCGATAGCCGCCACCATTGACCAGATCCTGGCTGACAACCAGTCCCAGGTCGACGCTTATCTGGGCGGCAAGGATAAGCTGCGCGGTTTCTTCGTCGGTCAGGCCATGCGCGCCTTTCAGGGCAAGGCCGACCCGGCCCTCGTTAACCAGGTTTTGAGCCAAAAACTGGACGATCTCAAGGCAAATTAGGGGACTATTTTCCCACAATAAATAGAGTAGTAGTAACGTATTGTTCACACGGGGTGGGGGGTTTTATGGTATCATCTCCCATACTGTATTGGATTTTTTAAGATACTGGTTCTCTTCTCTTTCAACCTGAGCCGGTTGAGAAGCTAAAGCTGTCTCAAATTGTATAGGTATCCATTGTCTCGGAAGGAGGGACCGTGGGTAGAGTATTTGGTTTGACTGAACAACGGACTGCGGTCTGGAATTCTTTTCTACTTGTTAGCGTACTGTTTGTCGCGGGATTTGTAGGCATTGCAATTTCCTACAATTTTTCGCTGGAGCCTGTGCTGATTTATGGTGCCTGCCTGGTGGGGATGGGCATGGTCAATTTTGTGGCCGGCCAGCTTATCCGCCGCGAACGGTACTCGATTGGCTTTCTGCTGCTTACGCTGGTCATCAGTGCCCACCTTGTTATAACCAGCTTCTTCATTCGCGACGCCTCCTTTGTACTGCTTGGCTTTGATATCCTGATCATCTGGCTCATTTCTCGCGAGCATGTGAATACGCGCTGGCAGGTCGCGCTGATGGTCGGTACCGCTGTGATTGGTACCGGCATGGTGCTGCTTGATTTCTATGTTTTGCCCGAATACCGGGCCTACAGCCGTTTTGGCCAGCTGCTCATCGCCGCGATCGCCAGTATCTCCCTCCTCTATGCGCTCTGGCGCATTTTTCATGAATATCGGGACTATCCACTGCGCAGCAAGCTGATTACGGCGACACTGTTTGCAGCCGTTGTTTCGATCGGGGTCAACATTTTTATTCAGGTGCAGTTAAGCTCCGCCGCACTGACGCAAGACATCGGGCAGGACCTGGAGCGGTTGGCCGAGAGTGAGGCATTGGCGGTCAGCGAGTTTATGGCCCGCCAGATCGATGTGCTCAATTCGCTGACCCTTAACGGGACGCTGCGGGCAACTCTGGGCGCATCCAACCAGCTAGTGACGCTGCCCAGGCAGAGCGATGATCCAGTGGCGCAGGGTGAGTTTGTCAACTCGCAATGGGCCGCAGCGACCGATAATGACATCATTGTTACCTCGCGACTGCAGAATGGGGCGGCCAACGCGTTGCTCCAGTTCCAGGAGTTTTTTGGCTTGCACCGTGAGCTGTTGGTGACGGACCTGGAAGGCAACCTGGTGGCGGCCACCCAACGCACCGACGTCTTTTATTTTGGCGACGAGGCCTGGTGGCAGAGCAGCTATAACGAGGGTCAGGGCGGCGTGTTTATCGGCGACCCGATCGTGGGTGATAATCGCACGGTCCTCTGGGTCCACCTGGCGATGCCGGTGCGCGATCCTAGCAGTGGCGAGATGCTGGGCATTCTGCATTCCCGCTATGACCTGGAACAGCTTCTGGACGTGCTGGCCGAACGTGGCGAGGATCGTACGTCCGGTTCGATTGATTTGCTGGTATCCGGCCGGTTATTCGACACCTACGACATTACCGGCATTGTCCCCAGTATCGAATTTGAGAACCTGGTCGACGTTTTAGGCCCGACCACAGTTAGCCTCGACGAATTCTTCATCACCACCTACGAGGGCGAGCGGAGTTTTATCGCCATTGCCGGGCTGGACACATTGGGCCACGTGCCGGCCATCGATGCGCTGGATTGGGGCATTCTGGTGCACCAGTCGGAAAATGAAGCGCTGCTGCCAGTGCTGCGCCAGACAAGGGCGACGATCCTGGTCGGCTTCGGCATTCTGGCCTTCACCACGATTATTGCGGCTTATGTGGCCGGCCTTATCGCCCGGCCGATTGTCCGGCTGACCGAGACAGCGGTCCAGGTTGCCGGCGGCGACCTGACGGCGCGGGCGGAGGCCACCACCAGCGACGAGATGGGTGTGCTCTCGGCCTCATTCAACACGATGACCCAGGAGCTGCAGCGTTCTGTGCAGGAGCTGGAGTTGCGTGTAGCCGAACGGACACGCGCATTGGACCTCAGCGCTCAGGTTGGCCGGAAGCTGACCACGATCCTGGATACGGACCAACTGTTGCAGGCCCTCGTCGAGGAGCTGCAATCGGCTTTTGGCTACTATCATGTTCAGGTTTACTTGCGCGAAGGTCATACGAACCGGCTGATGCTACGCGGGAGTAGTGGTGAGGTCGGCCAGAAGCTGCTGGAACGGGGTCATACCCTGCTGCTGGGCCAGGGCATTGTCGGGCAGGCAGCCGCCCGGATGGCGGCCCTGGTCGTGCCGGATGTCAGCCGCAATTCCATGTGGTTCCCCAATGAATTGCTGCCCAGCACCCGGGCCGAAATGGCGGTGCCAATCACGGTTGGTGAGCAACTCATGGGTGTCATCGATATTCAGCATGACCTCGTCAACGGGTTGACCAATCAGGATGTCAGCACAGTGGAATCGATTGCCGCCCAGGTGGCAACGGCCTTGCAGAATGCCCGTTCTTACGAGCGGGCGCGCAGCCAGGCGGCCCAGGAAGCGCTGATCAATGAGATTGGCCAGAAGATTCAGAGCACGACCGATGTGGATCGGGCCATGCAGGTGGCGATTCGGGAGCTGGGCCGGGCGTTGGGCAAGGTACCGACGCGGGTCACGCTTTATCCGCGCCAGCCGGAAGCAGACGAGGCTGATGAGCTGGCAAACGACCGGCCGGTTAATAGAGCGATGAACGGCATTGGTTCACAGGATGGGCATCGTTCATGACAGTTGCGGAGCGGGTGATGCAACCATTGGTCGATATCGGCCAGGCGCTGGATCAGCGGCGGGAGATCGTTCTGCGCTGGGTTCTGTGGGGTGCTCTGCTGCTGCTGCCGCCTATTTTGCTGCTGCAATATGAGCTGATATTGGCCAGACAGCCGCGCCTGCTTTATGTGGGCGGCGGGCTTGCCCTGCTGTCCGGCATTCTCCTGTTCTTCCGGCGCATTCCCTACCGCTTCAAGGCTGGTTTACTCACGACATTGCTGATTATTACCAGCTGCTACAATTTGCTCGCAATCGGGGTGAACAGCAGTAGCCTGTTGACCATTTTTGTCGTTTTGTTGCTGGTATTTGCCTTTATGGGCTTGCGGGCCGGCCTGGCGGCGACATTGCTTTTTGCCGTGGCGATTGGGGGGATGGGGGCTTTGATGGGGACCGGCCGGTTCTCTGTCCCTTCTGCCCTGGAAATTTACGTTGGCCCCACCTGGTATGGCCTGGCTATTCGCTATGGTCTGCTCTCGACCATTGTGCTGTTGATGAGCCTTAGCTTTGTCCGCGTGATCTCGCGGGCCCTGCATGATCAGCTGGCCCTCACTGATCGCCTGGCCGCGGAGCGCAGCGCTCTCCTGGGCCGGGTCGAAGAAAGTACCAAGGCCTTGACGCTGACGGCGGAAATCAGCCGCCAGTTGACCACGATTCTGGATGCTGATGCCTTGCTGGATGCGTTGCTTGGCCAGATTCAGACGATGTTTGGCTACTATTACGTCCAGGTCTACTTGCTCGAAAAAGAGACCAATATGCTGACTCTCCACGGCGGTACCGGCCAGCCCGGTGTCAATGTGGCGGGTTTGCCCGGCCGGCAGGTGGTTCCGCTGGGTGTGGGCATGGTAGGCCTGGCCGCGTCCCGCGGCACGTCCATTGTGGTCAACGACATTTCGGAGAGCAACATCTGGTTGCCCAACCCCAACCTGCCCAAAACCCAGGCTGAGGTTGCGCTGCCCATCGTTTTGGCGGATGAGGTGATCGGCGTTTTGGACGTCCATCATCACCAGCTAAACGGGCTGACCGAGTCAGATCTGGCCACCCTGGAGACCGTTGCCTCGCAGCTGGCAACCGCTCTGAACAATGCCCGCCTGTTCGAGCAAGCTTTCCAACAGGCTACGCATGAGGCTCAGATCAATCGCATCGCGCAACGGCTGGAGGCCAGCACGGACGTTTATTCGCTGGTGCAATCAGCGGCTCGCGAGATTGGCCAGGCGCTGGGTGCGCAAGTCATGGTGGATATCAATCTCGGGGAACTGCAATCACAGGTCCTTAAAACCGACATAGGGCGGCTACGATGAGCACAGGGATAATGGGCGAAATATTGCCCCTGACCAGCGAGCATCCCCAGGCTCGCCGCCTGATGGCCGAGTCGCGCCGCCTGATTAGCCAGCGCATGGCGCGCTTGCTGGCTCTATTCCTGCCGGTGCTCCTGTTCCCCACGATCCGGACGGCATTTTTGGCCGAGCAGTGGCCTGTGCTTTTCAGCTTTTTGCTCGGCCTGGTGCTAATCGCCTATGCAGCTTTAGCCGTGCGTTTGCCCCATCAATTGCGTTCTACCACGCTGATATTGGCGCTGGAGCTGCTTATTGTCGGCGAAGTGGCGGCGCATGGGCTCATCGTTGATGCCCTGCCCTACGCCCTTCTGGCCCTCATCCTGGCCACAACCTTGCTGGACGTCTGGGTGGGCATCGGGATATTCCTGGTCAACCTGGCTGGCACGATTGGCGCAGCTTCATTGACACAAAACGGGCTTGTCGACACCAGTAGCCCGCTGTTGCTTGAATATCTGGCGGGCAACCTGTGGCTCTGGGTGACCATTAAATTCGCCATTCTGCTGCCGCTTATGGTGATGCCTTTCCTCTGGCTGCTGGATGACACGGGCCATTCTCTGGGCCAGCAGCGCGATCTGTCGCGGGCCCTGCGCCAGGAGCAACAGCTGTTGACACGGCGGATCGCGACGAGGCGGCAGGCGCTGGAGACCAGTCTGCAAATCAGCGCCAATCTGGCCACGTTGCTGAACGTAGATCTCCTGGTTGACGAGGTCGTCCAGCAGATACACCGCTCCTTTAACTACTACCACGTGCAAATATATCTGCTGCGCAAGACGAAGCCGGAGCTGGAGCTGCGGGGGGCTACTGGTACAGCAGGCAAGGAATTGTTAGCCCGTGACCATGCGGTTGGCCTGGGCGAAGGCATGGTGGGCCGGGCTGCCCGTGAACGCGAGCTGCTGCTGGCCTCTGATGTGCGCCAGGATCCCCATTGGCTACCCAACGAATTGCTGCCGGATACGCGCGCCGAAATCGCCATTCCCATTGTGGCAGGCGAAGACCTGATCGGTGTGTTGGATGTGCAGCATGATTTGCTGGAAGGTTTGACCGCGGATGACCTGGTGGTGCTGCAAACGATAGCCAACCAGGTCGCCATCGCCGTTCAGAATGCCTCCCTGTTCCAGCGAGCCCAAAGGCGTGCGGAAACGGTGGCCATGGTGAACCGGGTTGTGACCACGATCCGGCATGAGTCAGACCTGGACCAGGTGTTGAAAATGACAGTGAAGCAGATGGGCGAACTGGTGAGTGCCCGTGAAGCGCAAATTGTACTGTCGCTTGATAAGGAAGATTAATCGTGAGATTTGCTGCAAATAATCTCAAGCGTCAAAAAGCGACCAGGGGGTGTCATGCATACGCCATTTCATAGCAGCCTGACCTGGCGCAACTCAGTTGCCTTGTTCGTGCTGAGTGTCGTGGCTTTTATCTGTTTTGCCATGATGAAGCAGACGGTTGTCGCGCAGCAGGACAATGCGGCGCGGCTGGTGCTTGTCAGCCAGCAGCCCCAGTTGGCCGACAGCATCGCGGTGGCGGCATTGGAGCTGGTCTATGGCGCCACACCCCAGCAACGGGACGCGGCGCGGGATAGCCTGGCCCGGGCCATCAACCAATTTGAAGAAAATCACCGGACCCTGACCCGGCCGGATCTGGCCAGTGGCGAGCTGCCGCTGACCAGTTCAATGAGCAATCTCTACTTCAATGATCCGTTTGATCTGGACGACCAGGTTCTGCAATATCTCGAAGCAGCAGTCCAGCTTCAATTCACCTCTGATCCTGATTTGACGCCGGATATGCCCGCGTTGACCTATCTTCTGGAACAGCGCGAAGGGCGCCTCATGAGCAGCCTGCAGGGTGCTGTCAATTTGCAGCAAGCCAGCAACGAGGCAGAAGTGCAGCAACAGGATGTGGTCTTGTGGGCAGCCATCGGCGCCATGCTGTTGTCGCTGGCACTGGTAGGCCTCATTATTTTTGTGCCGCTGCAGCGATTGGTCCGGCAACGCAGTGAAGAGCTGATCACAACCAATCAGCGGTTGCAGGGCCAGAATGAGGCCGTTGGCAACCTGACGCGAGACATGGAACTGGCTGCTGAGATTGGCCAGGTCGTCACCGAAATTCAGGACCTGGATGCGCTGTTGATTCGGGCGGTAGATCTGGTCCGTTCCCGTTTTGATCTCTATTACACCCAGATTTACATGACGGATCCGAACCGGCGCAGCCTGCTCCTGCGGGCTGGTACCGGCGAAGTGGGCCGAACCTTGATGGACAGAGGGCATCGCCTGGCGGTGGCGCCGGACTCCATCAATGGCATCGCCGCCTATGAGCGGCGTTCCCTGATCGTGGCAGACACGGAAGCCAGCGCGGCTTTCCGGCCGAATGTGCTGTTGCCGGAAACACGCTCCGAAATGGCCGTCCCTATCCTGTATCAGGATGAAATCCTGGGTGTGCTGAATCTGCAGAGTGCGGTTGTCAATGGCTTGAGTTCGGCGTCATTGCCCGCCTTTGAGGCGATTGCCGGTCAGCTGGCTGTTGCCATCGTCAACGCCAATCTGTTTGAGGTGACGCGCAACGCGCAGGAAGAGATGGCGCTGCAAGCCCGCCGCCTCACGGAAGCGGGCTGGTCTGATTTCCTGAATGCGGTGGACCGCGGCGAAACCATTGGCTATGTCTATGATCAGTCTGGGCTGAAGAGTATGAATCACCGCCCGCGGCGGGCCAGCCATTCGGTCAACACTTACTCCAGCCGGATTGCGATCGCTGGCACAACCATTGGCCAGATTCAGCTTACGGCCGACCCGGATGTGAGCTGGAGTGAAGAACAGCTTGAGCTGGTCGATGCCATTTCCCAGCAGGTGGCACGCCAGCTCGATAACATTCGCCTGTTGGCCGAGGCGGACCGCTATCGGGAACAGGCCGACCTGGCGCTGCGCCGTCTGACGGGCGAGGCGTGGTCAGGTTATGCCAAACAGCGGCAGCTTTCCAATTATCTGTACGATGGCCAGAAGATCTCCCTGCTTTCGGGGTCGGATTCAGGGGATACAAGCCTGCCCACGCTGGTTGAACCGCTGGAAGTGCGCGGCGAAATCATCGGCGAAGTTGCCGTCAATGAAAACAGCGACATGGATGAGGATGCGCCGGACCTCATCGCCGCCGTGGCGGAGCGGTTGAGCAGCCATCTGGAGAACCTGCGCTTGAATGAGCAGATGGAGCGGGCGCTGAATGCGTCTGAGACCCAGGCAGAGCGGTTGGTACAGTTGAATGAGTTGGGCGCCTCCCTCAGTAATGCCCGCACGTTGGAAGAGGTTTTGACGCTGGCGGCGGTGCAAACCAAGGAGCTGGTCGGCGGCCAGCGGGCCAGTCTGGCCCTCTTTAATCCCAGCACCGGTGTGCTGACTATCCATGACCTGGATGATGAGGTGACCGCCTCGATCATGCGGCGGGAGATGGCAGCTGCCGGCACGGCGATGGAAGAGGTGTTGATGACCGGTCATGTGTTGAGCTTCGCTGACATTCGCCACTCAGAGTTTGTCGACAATGTCGGCCTGCGTGAGCTGGATATCCGGTCCCGGGCCATTGCGCCGCTGATTACCCAGCAAGGTGTGATCGGCACCATTAATGTGGGCAGTGTCGTGATCAATGATTTTGACCAGACCGATCTTTCCTTGATGCAACAGCTGGCCAGCTTGCTGGCAGCGACCATCGACAACCGGCGGTTGTTGAGTGATGCCCAGCGCCAGGCGTATCGGGAGCGGATGGTCAACCAAATTACCCAGAAAATCCAGGGAGCGCGCACCATCGATGGGGCGCTGCAAACTGCGGTGGAAGAGCTTGGCCGTACCTTGAAGGCGCGCCAGGCGCGTGTGCAGCTTGGTTCAGCAACGGTGAATGGTACCAATGGAACCAGCAACGGCCGGGTTGACGGCTATGAAGAATTAGGCAATGGCGTGCCTTAAGCACTGTGTTGGAGTAGCCAGCAATGGCCGAAAATAAGCGTAGAAAAAGTTTCGAATTGACAGATGCAGAATGGAGTTTTGAGCTCAATCCGCCGGGCCTGCACCCAATGGCCGGCAACGTCGAGTTCTTTTTCGATTTTGCGCGCGAACTGTACGTCATACTGGATGCGACCGGCAACGTCCATCGCATCAACGAGGCGCTGGCCCGCCTGGGTGGTTGGGAACCGGCCGATTGCGCCGGCCAACCCTTTGCCAATCTCATTGCCCCGGACGACCGGCCAGCCGTGGCCGCCATCCTGGCTGAGAACGCAGCCGCCGGTCCAGGGGCTGATTTTACCGCCGCTTGCCTCACGGCAGACGAAACGACGATCCCTATCGCCTGGCGGCTTTCAACGCAGCCCAGCGGTATGCTTTATCTGGCCGGTGTGCCTGCGGCGCAACCAGCCCCAGCGCCAACGCCGGCACCTGAACCGGCCGAACTGCCGGCGCCGGTTGAGCCGGCCCAGACCGAGCCAGCGGTTGTCGCAGCCGAGGCGCCCCCCAATCTGTTTCAGACCATTTTTGAACAGCTACCTGAACCCTGGTTGCTGGCCTCAGCGGAAGGGTTTGTGGATGGCAACCAGGCGGCGCTGGCCCTGCTTGGCCTGGCTGATAAAGAGGCGTTAATTGGCCGGCAATTGAGTGATCTGTCACCGTCTCATCAGGCTGATCACGTGGCTTCTGCCGACAAATTTGCCAACGCCCTGGCCCGTCTGGAGCAGAAGAGCCAGCACGAGTTTGATTGGCTACTGACGGGCGACGAGGGGGCGGACCGGCCGGTCCACATCCACCTCAGTCGCAGCGCCGCCCTGCCGGACCTATACCTCATGCGGCTCCGCTTGGCCGCTACTGAGCCGGATTACGCGACACTGAGCAGCCGCCGCGTCCGCGAACTCGGCCTGCTGGCCGAAGTGGCCGCGACGATCGCCCGGGTCTCCGATCCTGACCAACTGCTGGACGACGTTGTGAATCTGACCAAGGATCTTTTCGTGCTCTATCATGCGCAGCTTTTCCTGCGCAGCAGCTTTGGCGATTGGCTGGAACTGCGTGCCGGCGCTGGTCCCGAAGGCGAGCAGTTGGTCCGTCAGGGTTTCCGGATTGGCGTTACCGAACACGACAACATCATCTCTTTTGCGGCCATGATGCGCGAGACAGTGCTGGTGAGCGATATCCAGTCCAGCGAACAGTTCCGGCCGGTGGCTATCTTGCCAGAATCTCATGGCGAGATGGCGATCCCTATCCTGGTGGACAACGAGCTATTGGGTGTGCTTGATTTGCATTGCCTGCGCCCGGATCGCTTTGCCGGTGAGGAAGGGAAGGTGTTTACCAGCCTCGCCGTCCTGATCGGTGTGGCCCTGCAGAATGCGCGCAACATGGATGAGGCGCTGCGCAGCCGCGAAGAGCTGGCCCGCCTCTCTGCCCGCTACGCGGAACAACGGCGCACCAATGTGGTTGACCGTATGGGGCAGCAAAATCAGTTTGACTACCAGGATCCGGAAGCGGACGAACAGTTCCAGACAGATTTTAACGGCCGGCTGGCTGAGGTCCGTCAGCTAGAACGCCCCCTGACCCTGCAGGAGCAAAACCTGGGCTCCCTGACCGTCCTGGATCCTCAGGCTGATCCCGAGGATGCTGAGCTGATCATCGACGCCGTCCTGACCTCGCTTTCGGCGCATCTGGAGAACCTGCGGCTCACGGCGCAGACTGAGGAAGCGCTGGGCGAGACCGAGCTGCTGTATCATGTCAGCGCTCGCCTGAACGCGGCGACGTCGGTGAGTGAGGTGCTCCAGGCGGTGGTTGAGTCCGGCCTGGCGCATCAGATGACGGCGGCGACGCTGATGTTGCTGGAGCTGGATGAGCAGGGGCAGCCGGAATATGCTGTGGTGTCTGCCAGCTGGGGCAACAGCGAGCTCACGACGACCCCCATCGGCCAGCGCTATTACCTGCCTGACCTGCCCTCCTCGTCCGTCTGGATCGAACGGAAAGAAGACGCCGTGCTCATCGAGGATATTCGCCTGGATGTGCGGGTGGATGAGGCGACACGCCAATTCTTTGAACAGCTGCAGGTGCGCAGTATGGTGCTGTTGCCGCTGAACTATCGCGGTCGCTGGATTGGTATTTTGACGATCACCTGGGCGGAGCCGCACCGCTTTGAGAGCAATGAGCAGCGGGCTTACCAGGCGTTGACGGTGCAGATGACCACGGCGGTCAACAACCTGATGTTGTTGGATGAGTCACAGGTTCGGGCGACGCAGCTGGAGAAGCTGAGCCAGGCGGAGACCGATCTGTCGCTGGCCAACGATGAGGATGCGATCCTGCTGGCGTTGGTGCGCCAGCTGCCCAGCCGCTGGCTGCGCAAGGCGACGCTGAGCTATCTTGATGATTCTGGGGCTGAGCTGATGCAGCAGTTGGTGAGCCATTGGACACCGGCCGGTTTCCAGGTCACTGATTTTTCTGACCTCACGCAAGAGGTGGTCAACCCCAACGGCCTGGCCCAGCTATGGCTGCAATACGCCGGTGAAGTTCTCAGCATCGCCGATGTTCAATCAGATTATCGCCTGCCGCCCGCCGTCAAGGTGATGGCGGAGGAAGAAGGCTGGGCCGCCGTCACCATGTTGCCGTTGCGCAGTGCCAACCGCTGGCAGGGCGTTCTGGCCCTCTACTGGACCACGACAGATGAACTGGGCGACGATCAATTCTTCCTCTTCGACCGGTTGATGGAGCCGATTTCGGCCGTTGTGGCCAGCCGGCGCGCCCAGCTGGAGCAGCAGCAGGCGGAGGCCGCTGAGCGTGCCGCCCGGCGGGAGACAGAAAGCCTCTATATCGCCAGCCGGCGCATCAATGAAGCGCAGGATCTGGAAAACATCCTGGCGGCGACGGTGGAAACGGCCGGTGTGACCGACTTTAACAGCGGGATCATCGTTATTTTCGACGAGGACATTCGCGACGGTGAGCTGGACATCCAGATTGTCGCCAACTGGCATAGCGGCGCCGGCCGGCCGCCAGAACATGTCGGTACGCATCAGGTCATCTACTCACCCACCGCCGCCGGCTTCCTGATGCCTGATGAGATTGTTTTTGTGCACAGCCTGCAAACGGATCCCCAGGTTCCCTTGCAGGTTCGCAGCAACTTTTTTGGCCGGCAGGGCGCGGAAGCCTGTCTTCTGCTGCCGCTGCTGGCCGCCGGGCGCAAATTGGGCGCGATGATTCTCACCAGTGAGAAGCCCCACGAATTTAGCGACCGGGAGAAGCGGGTCTTTGCCTCGCTGGCGCCGCAGATCGCCATCGCCATTCAGAACAAGAGCCTGCTTGAGGCGGCTCAGAATCGGGCGCGGCGAGAAAAGATTTTGCGGGAGATTACGGCTCAGGTCCGTAGTTCCAATGACGTCGATACGATTCTACAGATCGCGGCGGAGCAGGTGGGCCGGGCCTTCGGCCGGCCGGCCTTTGTGGCGCTGGAATCGGCGCAGAAACAGAATGAGTAAGTATTGGATTGGGGAGGCTTATTCCGGCTAAGGGATAAGCCGGCCCGGACGCAGAGCGTCTGCTGGTAACAGGTACGGTATGGATACACCAGTAACAGCAAATGAAGCCCTTCGGTTGGCGACATTAAAGCGTTATCGAATCATGGATACGGCACCAGAGATGGTGTTCAATGAGCTGGCGCAACTGGCCACAAACTTGTTGGCTGCGCCTATGGCGGCGATCGCCTTCATTGATGAAAATCGCATCTGGTATAAGGCCCGCGTTGGTCTTGAGGACGAAAGCAGCCCACGCGAAGAGAGTTTGTGTACCCATACGCTCTATTCCCGCCAGCTGCTTTTGATTCCCGATACCCGCCATGATGAGCAATTTAAGGGGCATCCTGCAGTGGTGCGGGAGCCTTATGTCCGTTTTTACGCTGGCATCCCGCTGCGGGCTGCGAATAATCAGCCGCTGGGTGTGCTTTGCGTCATGGACCATTCGCCGCGCGAGATCAGCGATGGCCAGATGAATGGCCTGCGCCTGATCGGCCGGCAAATCATGCTCCAGTTGGAGATGCGTCTGCGCCAGATTGAGCTGCAGCAACAGGTGATGCGCAATCAGTCAGCGCTGAATGACACCAAGGAACAGCTCCGCACGGCCATGACCGGGCAACTCAATGCCCGCAGCGAGGCGGATGATACGCGGGAGCGTTTCCAGTTCCTCACCGAAAACTCCAATGACCTGATTACCCGTCACAGCCTGGATGGCACGTTTATCTACCTCTCGCCGGCCGTGACCCATCTGCTTGGTTATGGCGAGGATGAACTGCTGGGCCATTCGCCTTACGAATATTGTCATCCGGCCGATCTGCCCATCATGCGTGAGCAGTTCTCGCTGACCCTGGAACAAGCGGAGTCCACCACCTACACCTATCGTTTTCGCCAGCAGGATGGTAACTACATCTGGCTGGAAACGATCACCCGGACGATTTTGGATCAGACGACCGGCGAGCCGGCTGAACTGATCGCCAATTCGCGCGATGTCTCGGCGCGTGTGGTTACCGAACAGGCGTTGCGCGAGAGCGAGGCCCGCTTCCGCCGCGTGGTTGACCAGGCGGCCGACGCCATGTTCCTCTTCGCCCCCAACGGCCGCATCCTGGATGTGAACCAGGAAGCGTGCCACTCGCTGGGCTACCGGCGCGATCAGCTGACGCGGATGGTCATGGCCGATGTCGACCACGATTATGACGAGCCGCGCTATCATGCCATCGGCGAGCTGGAGCTGGGCGACAGCGCCACATTTGAAACGCAACTGGCCCGCAAGAACGGTGAGCTGTTTGCCGCCGAGGTGCGCATCGGCCGGCTGGATAGTGGCGAATACCTGGCGCTGGCCCGCGATATTTCGCAGCGTAGTGCCGAGCAAGAAGCGGTGGCCGCTACGGCGCGGCAGTTCCAACTGTTGGCCCAGAACTGGCCTGATTATCTGCGCGTCATTGACCTGGCTACCATGCAGACACGGTTTAGCAATCGTCAGGAATTTGCCGGTCTGAGCTCTGCCGATTGGCATCCGCAGCAGCTGGGCTCGCGTGTGCACCCGGACGACCACGATGCCGTCACCGCCCATGTGGCGCGTCTAGCCGACGGTGATCTGGGCACGGACATGAACATCGTTTACCGCGTGAAGCATCCGGACGGCCATTTTGAATGGGTCAACGAGCGCGTTATCCCCTACGCCCGCAATGAGAACGAACAGATTGTTGAGGCGATTATCCTGGTAGCATTGGTTACCGAGCAGGCGCAGCTACAGCGGCAGGCTGATGACAGCCTGCACCGCCGGGAACGGGAAGTCTCCATTTCCCGGCGTATCGCCCTGGAGATTGCCCGTCAGCCGAACCTGTCCGAGCTTTACCGCAACACGATAGATCTCATCAAAACCGAGTTTGCCTATTACCATGTGCAGCTTTTTGGCCTGGACTCGTCCACAGATTCGGTCCAGCTCCTGTACGGCCACGGTGACGTTGGCCAGCGGATGGTGGAGATGAACCATACCATCCCGGTCGGGGTGGGGCCGGTTGGCGCCGCGGCGATTACGCGCGAGGCGGTACTGCTACCGCGTTTGAGTATCGCACCGGCATCGCCGCCGCACCCGCTCCTGAGCAGAGCCCGGGGCGAGCTGGCTGTGCCGATCATGATCGGTAATCAGCTATTGGGCGTTCTGGACGTGCTCAGCGAACGCGATGATGAGCTCAGCGATGAGGACCGCGTGGCCATGGAAGCGATCAGCAACCAGCTGGCCACAGCTATCGACAGTACACGTTTGCGCCGTGAATTGGAAGGCCAGCTGCGCGAGCTCAATCATCTGCAGCGGCTGATGAGTCGGGAAGGGTGGGAAAGCTTCCAGCAGCAACGTCGCAGTGAGAATCTCGGTTACTATTTTGACCGACGCACCGTCTTCCCCATGCAAAATGGCGCGGCCAATGGCGCCGCCCCGGTCTTGCCGGAAGGCAACGAAAAGATGGTGACCCAGCCGATCGCCATTCGTGGTGAAGTTGTGGGCCAATTAGGTCTTCAGGATCTTGAAGATGCCCCGCTGAACGAAGAAGACCGCGAGCTTTTGTCAGCCATCTCCCAACAGGTGGCTGAGGCGATGGAAAATGCCCGTCTGCTGGAGCAAACGCAGAAACGCGCGGTTGAGCTGGAAACGGTGGCCCAGGTAAGTTCGGCGACCGCCAACATCCTCGAATCACACCAATTGTTGCAGGCAGTGGTTGACCTGACCCGGCAATCGTTTGACCTGTACCACGCCCACATCTACCTGTTGGATATGGATGGCCGGGACCTGGTGCTGGCCGCCGGCGCCGGCCGGGTAGGGCGGCAAATGGCTCAGGAAGAGTGGCGCATTCCGCTGCATCAGCCGCAATCACTGGTGGCGCGGGCAGCCCGGGAACGCAAGGGTATCATCGTCAACGACGTGAATAAGGACCCGACCTATCTGCCCAATCTTCTCCTGCCCGATACGCGCTCGGAGCTGGCTGTACCCATGATCGTCGGTACCAACCTGATCGGGGTACTGGACGTGCAGAGTGACGCCCTGAACGCGTTTACCCAGGACGATGTCAAAATTCAGAGCTCGCTGGCCAACCAGATCGCGGTCGCGCTGCAGAACGCTTTCCTGTTTGAGGAGCAGTTGCAGACGGCTGACCAGTTGCGCGAGGTCGACCGGCTTAAGTCTGAGTTCCTGGCCAGCATGAGCCACGAGTTGCGTACACCGCTCAACTCCATCATCGGCTTTGCCGATGTCTTGTTGGAAGGGCTGGATGGTGAGCTTAACCCACGTATGGAAGAGGATGTCCGGCTGATCCGCTCCAGCGGCGCCCATCTGCGCGACCTGATCGGCGAGATTCTGGACATGTCCAAGATCGAAGCCGGCAAGATGGAGCTGCGCTACGAAGAAGTCGACTTCCCCCATCTGGCTTACGAAGTCCTGGCTGGCGCGGAGAAATACGCGGTCACCCATGAAAAGACCCACCTGGCGATCGTGGCGGATCTGGACGACGACATCAAATTTGTCTCCTGTGACCGGACGCGCATGGTGCAGATCCTGAACAACCTGGTCAGCAACGCGATCAAGTTCACCGATGACGGCAGTGTGACGCTGAAAGCATCACTTGTGGGCGAAAATATGCGTGTCTCTGTTGAGGATACGGGAATTGGTCTTAGCAAAGAAAATGCCGAAATTGTTTTTGAGCAGTTCCGGCAGGTTGATGTGACATTGACCGGCCATGGTGGCAGCACCGGTTTGGGGTTGCCCATCACCAAGAGTCTGGTGGAATTGCACGGCGGTGAGATTTGGGTTGAAAGTGTTTTGGGCCGGGGTAGTCAATTCATTTTCACCATTCCGCTGGTACAGCCCCAGCCGGAAGTCCAGTAAGGAAGTTGGTTGAGTGAAGAGCACGTGCAACTGTCTTGAATTGTCGATCTGGATCGACTACACTTAACCGACGAGCGATTTGGTGGAAGGATTGAGCAGGCATGGCAACTGAAAAGACAGTCCTATGCATAGAAGATAACATCAGCAACATGACGCTGGTGGCCCGCATTGTAGAAGCTGAGGGTCACCGGCTGATTCGGGCTGAGGATGGGCCTCTGGGGCTGGAAACTCTGTCGCGGGAGCGGCCTGACATCATCCTTCTGGACATCAACATTCCTGGAATTGATGGGTTGACCCTGGCCCGGCTTATCAAGGATGATGAGGCGATCGCCAACATTCCTGTGATTGCCACCACCGCCAACGTGCTGGTCGGCGACCGGGAGCGTTGCCTGGAAGCGGGCTGTGACGATTACCTGCCCAAACCATTGGACATTCGTCGCCTGCGCCAACTCCTGCGCCAATATTTGACGGAACCCGAATCGACAATGCCGGAATAGGCGTTGGCCATAGAAGCTGATTTATTTTGAAGCATGGCTCTGGCCGTGCTTTTTTATTTCAGGGGAGTGGCTGGCCGAGAATGACAATGGGCTGGCCGGCCGCCTGGGTGAGGAATAGGGTGGCTTCTTCATCCCCTTTGAGCCGGAGCTGTTGCTCCAGCCGGGCCACATCCAGCGGCGAACCCCGTTTCTTGATGGTGACCCGGCCGATTCGATGTTCGCGCAGGAATTGGCGCAACCGCTTGAGCTGGAAAGGAAAAGCAGCGGTCACGCTGAATGCGCGGGCAAAGGGTGTGGGCTGCCAGGCATCGGCTGTCAGGTAGGCAATCTGGGGATCGATTTGCGCGGCGTTGAGCTGGCTGCCCAGCTGGGTTACCAGGCCGGCCCGCAGGATGGCCGGATTAGGTTCGTAGAGATAGGGGCCAACCGGCCGGATCGCCCCCCCTTCTGCTACACCATCGGCCTCTGTGAGCGTGGCGCCAGCCGGCAAAATGGTCGCCCGCCGCGTAACCCCGCTCCGCAAGCCGCCGTACCAGGCAACGGCCTCCTTCAGCTCATAATCCAGGGCGATAAACTCCAGCTCTGTCTCCGCCAAATCGGGCACATCTTCGTAGGCGATGCCCGGCGCCAGTTTGACGCCGGCATGGGGCACGCGCCCGCGCCAGGTGCTGAGCAGCGAGAGGGGTGGTTCGTAGCGGGCCGGGTCCCGCTGGCGCCGGCCCTGGGCGTCGCGCCGCGCCGGGTCAAAAAAGAAGGCGGCCACGGGCAGCGGCGCCAGCTCGCGCAGGTCTGCCTGAACCGGGTGAAAGCGGCCTGGCGCGTACAGCGCTACGTTGTGGCGCGCCAGGAGCAATCGCTCCAGATCCATCTCCAGCCCCAGCACCGGGCCAACCGTCGCCAGGCTCAGGGCATCGCCGCCGATACTACAACCAAGGTCAGCCAGCCAGCGGCCGGCAAACGGGCTGAAGCGTGCCGCCCGATGCTGGCTGATCTGCTCGCCGGACGCCTGTTCCAGCGCCGTCCGTTCAAAGAACATCTGGCCCGCCCGGCTAAACTTGGTCGCCCCTTTCTGGCGCAGCAGCGCCTGGTCCAGGAGTGCCTGGGCTTCAGCCGGGGCAAACTGCTGGCGCAAGGCCATCGCCAGGGTCAGGTGATTGTCGGCGTTGATGGGTGTCTCGTGGAGCTGGGCGAGGGCAGCCTGGGCGAGGTCAGATTGCAGAAAGGTGAGCCGATCCCGCGGAGTCACCAGGGTTAACTCCAGGTTGGTTCCAGGGAGCTGTCCGGCCCGGCGTCTTCGTCTGCATCCAGCCAGCCTTCGGCCATCGCAACGGGCACTGGCCCGTTTGTGGCCACATCCTGCCGGCCGCAGTAGATCTGGTAGGGACAGGGCCCGCATAGGTTGAGGTTGTCAGTTAGCGGCCAGATCAGCTCACCGTCGGCCAGCTGCTCGTCTAGCTGGGTTATCAAAGCGCGCAGCGCTGCTTCCTGCTGGTCATGCTCGGCACTGGTGTAGGAGAAGGTGACTGTTTTCTCAGGCGCCTGGGCGAACCAGTAGGTGAGGCTGACCTGCTCCGGCCGGTACAGTTGCCCGCCCAGCGCCGCGCTGCCGTTGACCGCCAGCAGCAGGTAAAGCCGCGTCTGCCAATCCTGGCGCAGGATGTGGGCAGGGCGCGGTTGCTGCTCCGTTTTCCAGTCGTAGAGGTAGAGCCGGTCCGGGGTGCGGATGACTAAGTCAAACCGGCCGGTCAGCCGCTGCTGCCCGAGTGGAATGGTCAGGGTGACTTCAGGCAACTGGTCGCCGGCCGGCAAGGTTGGCCCTTGCCGTTGAAATGCCTGCCACCAGCGGCCCAGATCCTCATCCTGCCCGGGTGCCGGCTCAAGGCCCAGAAAGTGCTGGGCCAGCAGCTGATGAAACTGCTGGCCGTGCCGAGCCGCCAGCGCCAGCGTCGCCGCCAGTGGGGGCTCGGGCCAGGGGAGCCGTTCCAGGTAGCGCAGTTGAAAGCGCCGCTGGCAGGCCAGAAAGGTTTCCAGACGCCCCCGGGTTAGCGGAGGCAGGGCATCATACGTCATCTACAGATCCTGCTAACAGTTGCTGACAGAAGGGTAGCAGAACCAGGCAGGGTGGGCAAAGGTTACTCGGCAATTTCCGGCAACAGGGCAGGCGACTCTGCGTTGACGAGGCCGAGCACTTTGCGGGTCATCTTTTGCAGACTGCTCTCGCCATATTCGTCGGCCAGCCGCTGCGCCAATTCAACCAGGGAACTGGTTTCACCCAGCTGTTCCGTGAGGGCCTGGCGATGTTTTGAGAGCCAGGCGAAAAGGTCCGCTTCAGTTCGGCCGCTGAAATTATCCAGCAGATCGCTCTCGCGAATAATTTGCACCGTCGGCAGATAAACCATCTCGTACCAGGCCGGCACCGCCTCGGCAAACGACCACTCCTCGTCATCTATGAGCGATAACGTCTGGCGCATCTCCTCGATCTGGGCGACCAGTTCCCGGTGGCGGCCCGGCGTGGTGAACTCGATGCCGTGCGCTGGATAATGGTCCCGTAGCCGGGTTAACTCCAGAAAGCGTTCTTCGCTGAGGGAGATCAGCATTTCGTCCAGGGTCTGATCCGGCCGGATCACCGCTTCCGTACTGAATTCCATCACATAGGCTTCGATGGTGCTGTTCCCTAGCTGGCGCCCGACAGAGACCCGGTGATTGCCATCATCAACATAATAGGTTTCGCCGATCTTATACAGGTTGACCGGCGGCCAACCTCTGCTGGCCGCCAGGGTGTCTACAGCTACCCAACGCTCTTTCAGACTATCGTCCAGCGGTAGAAACTGGCGGTTGAACTCCCGGTAGCGACCCACGCTGCCGATAATCCTATCCAGCGGCACCTGCTGTAAACCCAGGCTACGCGGATTGCGCTGCAAGATTTCGGCCCTGATGGTCTCAAACGGGATCAGTTTGTCCGGCCGGCCAATAAGACGGTCGGTTATCTGGGATAGATTGGCCCGGCGACGGGCCCGGTTAAATTCGTTTAGCGCCAGCCGGCGCAGGTGAGTTTCTTCAATCATGGCAGACTCCTTGTCTGGTTGTTGTATATGGTCTGCGGTCTGCTTTTTTATTTTTCATCGATCCCACAGTTTAGTGGGAAGCCCGGCCAAATAGCATTGGACGATTTCACCAATATCGCGCCATTTATTGTGCGCGAAACTACCCGGCGGCCAGCTGCGAACCCGACATGATGCCCCATCTCAGTTAATTTTGCGTAAATGGTGCCTGGACTGGATACTTGTTGGCGGGCCGGGTGCTATAATAGGAAATTCTGGCTTGTCTCACTAGAGACAGCCCCTTCCCTGAAGAAGCAAACGGTGTTTTCTACAACTTTATACGAGTAATTAACCTCAGTACCAGACACTAAGTCCTGTTGACAATAGCTGGTGAAAACGGCTAACGTTTACGTGGGAAGTTATCAACAGATTGATAGCGCACTGGTAATTATTCGATACATTTACGGCATGGCAGGAAGTGGATTGGCTGACCACCACCGTGACGATCATCCTGTGGCGCCCCGCTATCTATTTGTGGGCATGGAGCGATGACAAAGGGAAAAGAGATCGCTAACTCAATTCGCACCGAGTATCGCCGCCTCGTTTGGGGGGTGGGGTCTATTTTTGGGTTGGCGCTGATTTTGGGTGGGTTGTTTTTCTACGGCCTGACCCGATTTGAGGCAACGGCCACCTGGTTTTCCAACTGGCTGTTTGTCTTTTTTGCCATGGCGGCCCTGGTTATCCTGGCGACAGGATTGGCCTGTGCTTACATCCTCATGATCGCTGATCGTAGCAGCGATAAAATCCTCGATTCTATTCGTGACGAAATGCGTCAGCTCCGGGTGGCCAACAACCGGGCCAAAGCACTGCAAGAGATGGCTTCGACGTTGCGGGCCACGCTTAGCTTCGAGCCGGTCGTGGAATCGGCGCTGGATGTCTGTAGCCTCGCCCTGGAAGAAACCGGTATTCCCAATCGGGCCCTGGTTGGCGCAGTGTATTTGTATGAGAACGATGAGCTGGTACCGGTGGCCGCCCGCCGTATGCCGGATCACGACTTGCGCGTGCCGATTTTCGGCCAGCAGGGCATTGTGGCCGATGCCATGCAGAAGGCGGAGCCGGTGGTGACCCACAAGCCGAGCAATGATCCAGAACTGGGTCATTTTGGCACATTCCAGCAATGTGAATCGGCTATCTGTATTCCCCTGCGGGCCGGCTTCCAGATTTATGGCGCCATGCTCCTGGGAATCCGCGTCAAGACCCGTCTGCATAGTGAGCAGATTGATCTGTTTGAATCGGTGGCCGATCAGGCGGTCATTGCCTTGCAAAACGCCCAGCTTTACCAAACGCTCCGCATGGAGAAGAAGCGCATCATCGAGACTGAGGAAGAGGCGCGCAAAGAGCTGGCGCGCGATCTGCATGATGGCCCGACGCAGAGCATCGCCGCCATTGTCATGCGCCTCAATTTTGTCACCAGCCTGATGCGCAAGGACCCGGCTGCCGCCCTGGATGAGTTGCGCCGCATCGAGAAGTTAGCCAAAGACACGTCCAAAGAGATTCGCGGTATGCTGTTTACCCTGCGGCCGCTGGTATTGGATTCTGAAGGGTTGGCCGCCGCCATTGAGCGGGTTATGGACCAGTTGATGGATAACTCCGGCATCCGGATGCAGCTGGTTGGCGGCGAGTATGGCGAGCTACTGACAGAAAAGGCGCAGGGCGTCGTCTTCTACATCGTGGAAGAAGCTTTGGGCAACGCCAGCAAACATTCCCAGGCCCATCTGATTGAAGTCCGGCTCTGGCAGGAGGATGACCTCTTTGTCTGCGCCATTCAGGACGATGGTGTCGGTTTTAATGTCGATGCCGTGAACGAAAATTATAATTCGCGCGGCAGCCTCGGCATGATCAACATGCGTGAACGCGCCGACCTCGTGGATGGCACCCTCAAAGTCACTTCCAAACCAGGTGATGGCACTCGCATCACCTTGATTGTTCCCCTGGATAAAGCGGGCAAGACCATGCCTATGATCGGGCGGCAAGCCGGCCGTTTTTGATCACTCTTAGGCGGCACGGTATGATCGGGTCATGCTTGCCGCCCTGCGTCGTTTACCCCTCTGGAGCCTGGCTCTTATCAGCGGGATCATTTACCTGATCTTCGCTCTCTGGTTTCCCCTGACAGCCCATTACAATCAGGCGCCGCTGGCAGACGTATACTCCCTGGGCAAGGCGTGGTGGCAGGGATTGCTTTACGGGCTGCTGCTGACGGCGCTTTTCGGCGCCTATGGCCTGGCCTGGTGGCGGGTAGAGGCAGGGGACCGGCCGGTTCGCACCATCTGGCTGGCTGCCATCCTCTTTATCCTTTTGCTCCTCTTTGTTTTCCCCATCAACGCCACCGACATCTACCGCTACTTCATCCGTGGTCGGGTGGCCTCCTTTTACGGCGAGAGCCCCTATCTGTTTGCCCCGGATCAGTTCCCCGATCCCTATTTGCCTCTGGCTGGTGAATGGCAAAGTTTCACTTCGCCCTACGGGCCGCTGTGGGAGATGGTGGCTTTTGGGGTGACGTGGCTGGTGCAATGGCTGGCACCGGCCGGTCGGGTGCTCCTGACTGGTCTACTGGGCTTCAAGCTTCTGGCGGCTGGGCTATTCCTGGGTAGCGGCTACTTGCTGAGCCGCGACCGCGGGCCGGCCCGTCTGCTGCTTTGGCTCTGGAATCCGGCGCTATTGCTCACCTTCATCGCCAACGGTCACAATGACAGCCTGATGCTATTCTGGTTTATGGCCGGCTGGCTCTGCGTCCGCCGGGAAAAGCCTTATCTGGCCTGGTTTTTGTTTATGCTGGCGGTATTGAGCAAGCCCATCGGGCTGCTGGCGCTGCCTTTTCTCTTTATTTATCTGTGGCGGCGCGAGGTGGGGACCGGCCGGTGGCTCCAATTTGCCGGACTGACGACATTGATGTCACTGCTGCTGGTCTGGCTGCTGTTTTTGCCGTTTGGCTCACCCCTGGACCTCGGCAGACGCTTGCTCACCGAGTCAACCGGCTTTCCCGGTTTCTCCCTTGTTACCCTCATCATTCTGGCTCGGAACCACATCCTGGGGCCAACCCCATATGGTGACATCACCCGCATCGCCCTGGTCCTGTTTGCCCTGGCGACCCTGGGGCTGCTCTGGCTGGCCTGGCGTGGCCGTGCCGCCCAGCGTAACGTGGCCGACATCTTCTTCCTCTATGTGTTGCAGGCCGCCAGCTTCCGCATCTGGTATGCGAGCTGGCTCTGGCCCTGGTTACTACTTGATGAGGGGGAAGATGGGAAAACCGGCCGGCGCCTGCTGGCTGGTGCGCTCTACCTGTACCTGACGCAGCTATCCGTCGTCATTTATGCCCATCTGCGTACTGACCTATTGGCCGGCGAGCAGCTCTGGGCGCACGCGCTGGCTATTCCCCTGGTTTTTGGTCTGCCGCTTAGCGTGCTCTGGGGGGGAGGCCGTGCCGTAGCCGGTGCAGATTCACATTCAGATACGCACCCAGCATGAAAATAATGCCGCTGAAATAGGACCAGGTCAAAAAGGCGATAATGGTTGCGACCGAGCCATAAACCAGGTTGCTACGGGTCAGATAGACAGCCACAAAATTGAGGAAACCGCGCTTGGCCAGCTCCCACAGGAAGCCGGCGCCAACAGCCCCGGGAATCACATCCTGCCAATCCGCCTGGCGATGGGGCAGGAAATAGTAAAACGCAGCAAAGGCAACCGCATTGATGCTGGCGCCGATAAAACCATTGGTGTAAGTAATCACCCTTGGACTAAGCCCTACTGGCAAGGTAATGGCCTCACGGGCCGTAGCCACAAAGCCGCCAATAAACATGGTTATCAGCAAGATCGCGCTCAATACCAGCGCCCCCGCCATGGCCAGGCCACGATGCCGCCAGGCCGATCGTTCCTCCCTGATCAGCCAGACCCGGTTCAGACCACGCGTGATGATGTTGAAGATATTGGAAGCGGACCAGAGCACGGTCAGGAAAGCCAGACCGCTGACCGGCGCTCGGGACTGGATGACATAATCGATATTTTCGCCCAACAACTGCTGCAGACCGGGTGCAATAAACTCCAGCCGTTGCACCAATTCTGCTTCGGCCATCGAGGCATCCAGCCAAATACTGGCCAGGGCGACGGTCAGGAGTGTCAGGGGAAAGAGCGAAAGGAGGGCAAAATAGGCGATGGAAGCCGCCATGAGAGAGGCTTCCGCTGATAGGCCCGCCCTCGTCGTGTTGATCAGGAGAGCCGGGATGCCGAGGCTCTGGCTGTTTAGCCAGACCCACCAGCGATAACTTTTCTCAGTCCAGGACCACATACGGTAAGTATAACAAAGAGTGCGGCGAATACGGGATGATTTAATAGGACTACCGACCTAAGATTTTGCCTGAATATCTTCCCATACGCTCCGAAATATCTATAATTATGCGTTGGCGTGCCCATAGCATCCCGGAGTCGCCCTCAAGGCACCGGCCGGCGCACCATCCCTTACTGTTTGACATTCATGGAGTTTTATATGAACGCGCGTAAACATTTTCAGCCTGTCAACTATATGCAAAATCTGCAGTACACGGTGAAGACCAAAGGTGGTGCAACGAATGGCTAGCTTCCCTTTACATTTTTTGACCGACAAAGTATCCCTCATCGACCGCCCCGACACCGGTACTCACGGTGTTATCGCCAACGACTGGCTGGCCCCCGGCGAAATTGTCTCCATCTGGGGCGGAAACATCCTAACTGCTACTCAACTTGAAGAAATGCCCTCGACTGAACAATGTTATGCTGTTCAGGTTGAGGAGAACCTCTATTCAGTCTCGTTGAGTGGTCCCCAAACCTCTGATTACATCAACCATAGCTGCGATCCCAACCTGGGTCTGAGCGATTCCATCACCCTGGTCGCCATGCGTCTGATCGCCCCGGGCGAGGAAGTTTGCTTCGACTATGCCATGGCTGATGGCACGCCCATCGACGAGTTTGCCTGCTCCTGCGGCAGCGAGCGTTGTCGCGGCCGCGTTACCGGCGATGATTGGCGCCTGCCTGAGCTATGGCGACGCTACAATGGTTTCTTCTCACCCTACCTGCGGCGGCGCATTGAGCGGCTCAAGCAGCAACAAAAGCATGGTGAGGCCATTCGGCTATGATTCACCCGGCTACTGAGCTGCGGTACGTGAATCCCCAAATCGGATTTGGTGTCTTTGCCACCGAGTTTATCCCTGAAGGGACGATCGTTTATGTTCATGATTCTCTGGAAATTGTCCTGGCCCCTCATGATGAGCGTTTGGGGCAAGAGCCGTACCGGCGCGTCTTTGCCCGGTATGCGCACACCGACCCGGATGGTAGCCAGACTTTGAGCTGGGACATCGCCCGATATGTGAATCATTGCTGCCAGGCCAACACGTTAAGTACTGGCTACGGCTTTGAGATTGCCGTGCGTGACATCCTGGCCGGAGAAGAAATCACGGACGAATATGCGCTGTTTATGTTCGGTGTGGGTATGCCCCTGACCTGTTCCCGAGAGGGTTGCCGCGGCACGATCACAGTGGATGATCTGGCGTTAAATGGCGACCATTGGGATGGGCAGATTCAGGCGGCCCTGCGCTTTGTTCGGGCAGTCCCTCAGCCCCTCTGGCCGTACCTGGACACGGTCAGTCAGGAGCAGGTGGACCTGTATCTGGATACCGGCGTGGGTTACCCGTCCGTGCATACGCTCAGACCCGATTCCCCACAATAAAACAACCCATTGCTAAACCGGGAGCGTCAGCCGGCGCTCCCGGTTTTTATCTTATATGAACGCCTTCAGGCCAGTTTGCTGGGCTGAGATGACCAGTTTCTGAACCTGTGAGGTGCCTTCGTAAATCGTGTACACGCGGGCATCCCGGTACAGCCGAGCAACCTCATACTCCTCAAAAAAGCCATAGCCACCATGACATTGAATAGCACGCTCCGCGTTCCGATTGGCGCTTTCGGTAGCGTAATATTTGGCCATTGAGGCAGGCTTGGTGAAGCGCTCCCCGCTGTATTTGGCGCTGATGGCTTTATAGGTCAGCAAGCGGGAGGCCTCCGTTTCCACCACCATATCCGCCAGCATATCCTGAATCAATTGAAAGCTGCCGATTGGTTTGCCAAATTGCTCCCGCTCCTGCACGTAGGCGGTGGTCAGATCGACGCAGGTCTGGCTGGTGCCGACGGCGGCGGCGGCCAGGGAGATACGGCCATTGTCCAGGGTGTACAGGGCGATCTTGAACCCTTCGCCAATCTCGCCCAGCCGGTTTTCATCCGGCACCCAGACATCTTCGATAAACACTGTGCCCGTGTCTGAAGCGCGCAGCCCCAACTTGCCTTTTAGTGGTGTGGTGCGGATGCCGTCCTTGCGCTCTACCAGGAAGGCGGTGATCGCCCGGCTCTGCTGGTCTGATGGCGCCGTCCGGGCAAAAATGATGAACAGATCGGCATGGCAGGCATTGGTGATAAAGATCTTCTGCCCATTTAACCGCCAGCCATCGCCGTCACGGACAGCGCGGGTTTGCAGGCTGCCGGCGTCGGAGCCGGAGCTGGGCTCGGTCAGGCAGTAACTGCCGAGGATGGCGCCGCTGGCCAGCTGAGGCAGATAGCGTTCCTTCTGAGCCGCGCTGCCAAAGCTCAGTAGCGGAGTACAGACCAGGCTTTGCTGCGCCGTCGCCGTCGCCCGCAGTGAGCCATAACGGCCAAACTCTTCCAGATAGGCGGCGTAGGCCCAATAATCCAGGCCGATGCCGCCGTACTCCTCCGGCACGATGATACCGAAGAAGCCGAGGTCACCCATTTTGCGGACCAGGTCCATGGGTAGCTCTTCTTCCTTCTCGTATTTCTCCAGGACCGGCCGGATCTCCTTTTCCCCAAATTGCCGGACCAACTGCCGAATATCTTCATGCGGGTTAACGTCTACAAATTGCATAAGCTCTTGCTCCAGATTATTGATCCGGTGCCGTGGGCAGGATCACGATGGGGCGTAGATATAGCTTGTCATCCACTGGCAGACCGGGTTGCTGAACCAGCAGACGTACGCCGGAATCAGCGATAAATAGCCCCACTTCCAGTTGGTATTCGCCCGGACCCAGGTCCGCCGGCAGCTCAATGAGATATTCATCGACCACAACCTCATCCTGTAGCCAGCTTGAGGTTGGGTAGCTACCTTGCCGGGGCATGAGATCAGCCTGCCAGAGACAACAGCTGCCGTCACGGTCCAGGAGGTGGACAAAAACGGTGTAGTCACCGGCCGGTTGGCGCTCCGCTTGCCAGACCAGTCGCAGCAAATAACGGCCGTCTTCCTGCCTGTCCAGATCATAGCCCCGCAGGTTAATCTCCTCGCCCAGTACCGCCGCCAACGGCGTCTCGACGCGTGGCGCCGTGAACTCGCGCTCACTGGCCTCGACCGAAAGCGGGCCCAGGTCGGTCAGGAAGATTGAGTTGGCGCCCGGGTCCAACACGCGCAACCGGAGCCGGTAATTGCCCGCTTCTACCGTGATTGGCACCTGTACTTTGATGTGGTCGATAAGAAATTGGGGCACCGACCAGGTACTGGGAGGATAGGTGCCATTAACCGGATAACTGCTGCCCAAAATGATGCCAGTGTTGTCTGGCCGTACCAGTTCCAGCCGTATCAGGAAATCAGGCAACGCCGCCCGATTGAGCCACCAGAGCGCCACACCGACCGTATCGCCGGCGCCTACCTGATAGAGGTCCCGCTCATACCCTGTCAGCCACAGCCCCGCCATAACTTCCCGGTCCAGGGGAACGGGGGCTATCGGCAGCGGGTTGGGCAGAGGGCCGGGGGCGATATTGATATTCGCCAAAATCGCCTGAGTGCCAATATAGCGACCGGCATTGTCCAGCCGTGGTAGTTGCTGGCCACTGTCACTGGCGAAAAAGCCAGCTCTCAGCTCGTAGGGTTGGGGTGGGGCACCGGCCGGTACCGGCATATCCAGATGGATGATGACGGTTTCACCCAGTGACCATTGCTCGGACGGATAAGCAAATGGCTCCAGCTGGCTCCAGCGCCGTCCGGATTCATCCACCAGATGCAGGAACGGCAAAAAGCTGGTCCCCGCCTGCCCGATGATGCGCCAGGCCAGGGTCACGGGCAGCGAACCACCGGCAACACCCCTATCCGCCGCCAGCTCCAATAGATTTGCCTGGTAGCCAAAATTGCCGTCTGTGATGGAGAAGTCCGCCGGTGCGTCTGTCGCCGGTACGAAGAGCGCGACAAACGTCGGGGCGCCGTCGGGACCGAGTGGACCCGTCACAGTCTCGGCCGGCTGCAGATAGCGCTGGGTCCATTCTGGCTGGGGGCTGGCATGAGGGAATACGTACCAGGCATCGCGCTCGTCCGGGATGGCGATGGCCTGGCTTTCCGGCAGCCACTTGAGTTGATCGTAGAGCCTGGCCTGCAATGCCAGGGAAGGGTGACGGTAATGGGGCGAAGCGACATAAATGACCGAATCCCCAAACTCCCGCTCATTGAGAAAGGCAGCGACTTCGCTCAGGTCGGCCTCGGTCTCATAAAAAACATCCACGCGCTGGGCCCATTGCCCGAAGTAGAGCTGCGCCGTCCAGCCAGCCATCAGCAGGCCCAACAGCAACAGCAGG